>JBFLYO010000008.1:0-127918 GCA_040756745.1 Bacteroidota bacterium | reverse complement strand
CGATCCCGTCAAGAAAGCGTTGGAGGACAAAGGGATTGTCATCGAGTCGGCATCCCTGCAGATGGTGCCGCAGAATACCGTGAAAGTGACCGGCCGCGAGGCGGAACTGCTCCTCAGGCTGATGGAAGCATTGGAGGAGCATGATGACGTCCAGAACGTCTACGCGAACTTCGATATCGATGACAAGGAACTCGCGTCGATCCACAGCTGACTCAGCCGCGCGTGACGGAGACCGCGTGACCGTGCTCGGGGTCGACCCCGGAACCCTTGTGACGGGCTATGGCATCGTGAGACGATCAGGCGGGCGACTCACGCTGGTCACATCAGGCACCATTCGGAACGATCCGTCGGAATCGATGCCGCAACGCCTCCACCGCATTTTCGAACAGCTCTCCCTTCTGATCAACGAATACCGTCCCGACGAATTTGCCATCGAGTCAGCCTTTTACGGCAAGAACGCGCAGTCAGCGTTGAAGCTTGGCCATGCGCGCGGGGTGTCAATGCTTGCAGCCGTGGAACGCAACATCCCGACCGCGGAGTATTCGCCCCGTGAGGTCAAGAAGGCGGTCGTCGGCACCGGCAACGCCTCCAAGGAGCAGGTCCGGTACATGGTCCGCTCCCTGCTCGGCCTGAGAACCGGGACGCTCCATCTGGACGCCTCCGACGCGCTCGCCATCGCAATTTGCCATCTCCACCGTATCGCCAATCCTGCAGCCAGGCACCGGGACTGGAAATCGTACATCGCTGCTCATCCCGAACGGGTGGCCGAATGATTGCCCGCCTGACAGGCACCCTTGGCGCGAAAGCCCCGACTGAAGTCATCGTCGATGTTCAAGGGGTGGGCTATGCTCTCAGCATCCCACTTTCGACTTACGGGGCGATCGGAGAGATAAACTCCACGGTGAGTTTGTTCACGTACCTCCATGTCCGCGAAGACGTCCTGCAACTCTTCGGCTTTGCAACGGAAGAGGAACGCGAGCTCTTCCGAATCCTCATTTCGGTCAACGGCATCGGTCCACGGCTTGCACAGGGGATCCTTTCAGGGATCTCTGTGACAGATCTCAGGAGCCACATTGCATCCGGCAATCTCGGGGCGCTGACGACAGTCCCCGGGATCGGAAGAAAGATTGCGGAACGACTGGTTGTCGAACTGCGGGACAAGATCGGCAGACTCGAGACGACGGTTGCCGTGGCGCCTGGTGCGGACGGAAGCCAGGCAAAGATCCGGTCCGAAGCCCTCCTCGCTCTCACGTCCCTCGGCTATGCGCGCGCAGCGGCGGATAAAGCAATTCGCGCCGCTCTCCAAGAATCTCGAGACGCGGAATCCACAGTCGAGTCCCTCATCAAGGCAGCACTCCGGCACGCCGCGAAGTGACGGACACGCAACGGCGTAACCTCTCAATCGCAAGCACCAATATTCAAACAACAGGCCTTGACAAACGGCGTCCAATTGCCTATCATTGGACAATCCGGTCAGATTCTCCACTATCATGTCCCTTATCTTCAGCAAATCGTGTGAGTACGGACTGCAAGCCGTTCTGTACCTGGCACGACAGACTGGAGAGCAGCCGGTACTTCTGAGGGACATTGCAGATCGACTGGACATCCCCTACCACTTTCTCAGTAAGGTCCTGCAGACGCTCACGAGAGACGGGATCGTCGTTTCCTTTAAAGGCACAAACGGCGGATTTCTCCTCGGTCAATCCCCGACGGACATCGCGCTTATCGATATCGTGCGAGCCGTCGATGGCGACAAGTTTCTCGACAATTGTGTCCTTGGATTCCCCGCCTGCGCAGATCGGACTCCGTGCCCCGTTCACGACCAGTGGAAGCGTGCAAAGGAAATCATACTGGCCTTCTTGCGGAAGAAGACGTTGGCTGAGTTGGGCAAGGAACTCGACCCGAAACTCAATCTGATTCAGAAACTCGTCGGATGATCGTCCTCATCCGACTCCTGCCATTCTGATCGTTCTGCGCTACTCCGCTGTCTGGTTCTGGGATTCATTCTTTGAATACCGAGGGATGATCGTATGAACAAACTCACTCACAATCATAACCAGGAGAGTAGAATGACCAAGGCACGCAGAATCCCCGGCGGCACGGTGAAGCTTCTGCTTTGTGTCGTGTTTGCGTCTTCCGCATCACTCAGTCAGATTCCGAATGCCGGCTTTGAGTCGTGGGAGACGGACCCGGATAGCAATCAGAATCCTGTCGGCTGGCAGACGACGAATAGTTATCCTCTGGTCACTGTGGAGCGCTCTTCTCCCGGCTGGCAGGGCAGTTATGCCATGAAGGTGAAAACGGTGAACGCAGGATTCCCCTTTCCGGGCGTCGCCATGCTGGAGACCGGCTTTCCCTTCACCGCGCAGCCGGCACGGTTTTCAGCCTACGTGAAATCAACCATTATGCCCGGCGATGAGGCCTTTCTCATCATAGGCCTGATGAAGGGTGACAGTATTATCGCAGCGACAGGTGATTGCACCTTCAGGATCGATACGTCGTATAGCCAATTCACGTATCTTGAATTCCCTATTTCCTACCAATCGAGCGAGGTGCCGGATTCGCTTGTGATCATCGTCGCGTCAGGGCTCGGGAGTGGACAGGTCGGAACAGAGCTCATCGTTGATGATCTTGCGATCGGTGCAGGAGGCTCTACAGATGTTCTGGACGGGAACGTCCCGCCCCCTGCGTTCGTCCTCTCCCAGAACTATCCCAACCCGTTCAATCCGTTCACCACTATCCGCTATCAACTACCTCTTCCCGGCTACGTCAGGCTGAAGGTGTTTGACATCCTGGGGCGTGAAGTTGCCACGCTGGTGGACGGGATGAAGACTCCGGGCGAGCATTCGATCACGTGGGATGCGAGCAGCGCAGCCAGCGGCAGCTACGTGTACAGACTCCAGAGCGGAGCGTTTGTTGAATCGAAGAGGCTCGTTGTCTTGAAATAGGGTTCACTCACTTTGTGCCCTTTGCAGTTACCCTTTTCTGGGATGATCTAACCGCAAAGACGCAAAGTCGAGCGCAAAGCGCGCAGAGGGAGGCGCCTCCTCCGCGACCGTTGTGCTCCCTTTGCGTCCTTTGCGGTTCTCCCTCCCGAACCCGGCTGTGCTCGATCTACAATTCTGTACGAGGGCTTGACAAACGACGTCCGATTGTCTATTATCGGATAATCAGGTCTGATTATCTGTTGTTTGGTTATAGGATTCATTCTTTGACGGACCAAGGATGACCTTATGAGCAAACTCACCCGCCGTGATTTTCTCGCACGATCGAGCAAAGGATTGTTGGGCGCCACAGTGCTCGGCCCAGTGGTGGATCTCGATCTGTTGCAGTTCGTCCGTAAGATGGACAACCCGCTCGCCTATTACCCTGACCGTGACTGGGAGAAAGTCTATCGCGACCAGTATCGATACGACTACACCTTCACATATATTTGTGCCCCGAACGATACCCACAACTGCCGCCTCCGTGCATTCGTTCGCAACGGCATCGTGGTGCGCATCGAGCAAAACTACGATGCCGCTGCCGTAACCGACATTTACGGAAACACGATTCCGCCCTCATGGAATCCGCGGGGCTGCCTGAAAGGCTACACGTATGTCCGTCGGATGTACGGGCCCTACCGCGTGAAGTACCCCATGATCCGCAAAGGCTGGAAACAGTGGGCAGACGACGGATTCCCTGCCGACGAGAATGGTTCGCCCGACAAGCATTATTTCGGGCGGGGCGAGGACGGCTGGTTGAAGGTCTCGTGGGATGACGCCTCGATGTACGTTGCCAGGGGGTTGTTGAACACCATGACGAAGTATCAGGGAGGGGAGGGAGCGAGGAAACTGCGGGCGCAGGGCTATCCCGAAGAAATGATCGAAGCGATGCACGGCAGCGGAGGGCAGGTATTGAAGCTCCGCCCTGGAATGTCCATTCACGGTGCGCTGCGCATCCAGGCCATGAAGCGCTTCAGCAATATGCTTGCCCTTCACGATGAGGAAGAAGCGGTAAGGCATAACAGGCAACCGTACGGAGCGCGTTCGTGGACGAACTACGACTGGCATGGCGACCTCCCTCCCGGACATCCGATGGTGACAGGCATTCAGACGCATGACGATGACCACAACAATTTCCGCCACGCGCGGCTGTTCATTATTCAGGGAGTCAACTTCGTCGAGAACAAAATGTCCGACGCACATTGGTGGATCGAAACAATGGAGCGGGGGGGCAGGATCGTCGTCATTGCGCCGGAATACAGCCCGTCGTCGCAAAAGGCGGATTATTGGATTCCGATCCGTCCCGGCACAGACCCGGCATTGCAACTGGGTGTGACCAACGTTCTCTTCAAAGAAAAGCTGTACGATGCGCCATTCGTCAAGCGCTACACCGATATGCCGCTGCTCGTCAGAATGGATACGCTGAAGCTCTTGCGCGCAACGGATATCCTCAAGGGCTACAAGAACCAGGACCTGAAAGGCTACAGCACAACGGTGCAGAAGATCGACGCCGAGGCGCGTGAACAATGGGGCGACTTCGTTGTTTGGGATTCAAAGACCAGGAGGCCGTTTGCTGTAACGCGTGAAGATGTCGGTAGCTTCATTGATGAGAAAGGTTTGGAGCCAGCATTGGAAGGCAGCTTCACCGTGAAAGATGTTAAGGGGAAGCAACTGAAAGTGAAGACTGTCTTCCAGCTGTACAAAGAACTCTGCGCCGAATACGACTTGAAGACCACGCACGAAATCACCGGCGCGCCGCAGGAACTGATTGTGCGTCTCGCACGAGACCTTGGCGCAATCACGCCGGCAGCGGTGCACACAGGCGAAGGCGTGAATCACTACTTCCACTGCGACATCACGACCCGGGCAACGTTCTTGTGGATGGCGCTCACGGGCAACATCGGCAAGCCCGGTTCGGGCGTCGGGCACTGGGCAGGCAACTACAAGTTCTGTGTCTTCGATGGCCTTCCGAAGTTCAACGCAGAAGATCCGTTCAACATGAATCTCGATCCCACCGCACACGGCTCCCAGATCAAGAGCAAGAAATACTACAAACCCGAGAATCCCTGTTACTGGAACTACGAAGACCGACCTCTTATCGTCGAAACGAATGAGGGACGGAAGGTCTTCACCGGCAAGTCGCATATGCCCACGCCGACAAAGGTCGAATGGACGGCCAACGTCAATCTCCTGAACAACGCGAAGTGGGCGTATAACATGGCGCGCAACGTCGACTCCAAGGTGGAAATGATCTGCATCAACGAGATGGAATGGACCGGGAGTTGCGAGTTTGCCGATATCGTCCTCCCGGCCGAGTGCTGGGCAGAGCTGACGCTCCCCGACATGACCGCCTCCTGCTCGAATCCGTTCCTGCAGGCCTGGAAGGGGGGCGTGAAACCCATCTTTGATAACCGCAACGATGCCATGATCATGGCCGGGGTCGCCGAGAAGCTCTCCGAGCTGACAGGTGACGGACGCTACCGCGATTCCTTCAAATTCATCATTGAAGGAAACGCTGAAGTCTATCTCCAGAGAATTCTTGATGCGGGATCAACCACAGACGGCTACAAGATTGATCAACTACTGAAGAGAGACGCAGCCGCGCTCATGATGTTCCGGACCTATCCACGCATTCCCGGGTGGGAGCAAATCAACGAGTCAAAGCCGTTCTATAACAAGACCGGCCGTATTGAATTCTACCGCGAAGAAGATGAGTTCATCGAGTACGGTGAAAACCTGATCGTCCATCGGGAGCCGGTTGAAGCGACGCCGTACCTCCCCAATGTCATCGTCGCGTCGCATCCCGCCATCCGGCCAAGAGACTACGGGATCCCGGCCAACCATCCCGGAGCCGACGAGCGCTCCGTGCGCAATGTGAAGATGCCATGGGGAAAGGTGAAACAGACGAAGAACTTCCTGTGGGAGCAGGGGTATCGCTTCTGGTGCCTCACGCCGAAATCGCGGCACACGAATCACTCCTCGTGGGCCGTGACTGATTGGAATTTCATCTGGAACAGCAACTTCGGCGACCCGTATCGCACGGACAGGCGCATGCCGGGGGTGGGTGAACATCAAATCAACATGAACCCGGAGGACGCCAGGGAGCTTGGCATCAACGATGGGGACTACGTGTATGTGGATGCAAACCCCGCCGATCGTCCCTACAGGGGTTGGACACCGGACGACCCCTTCTACAAAGTCTCACGACTTCTTCTCCGCGTCAAATACAACCCTTCCTATCCCCGCGGGGTCACGATGATGAAACACTCGGCCTGGATGTCCACGCCAAAATCCGTGAAGGCGCATGAGACGCGCGACGACGGCCGGGCGGTGTCCGAGGACACTGGCTACCAGGCGAGCTTCCGATACGGCTCGCAGCAAAGTATCACACGGGGTTGGCTGCAGCCGACGATGATGACCGATTCTCTCGTCCGCAAGGACGTTATCGGACAGCACATCGGACAGGGATACGAAGAGGACACAAACTCTCCGAACACCTGTCCCAAGGAAACACTGGTCCGCATCACAAAGGCAGAAGCTGGCGGCATGGATGGCAAGGGGGTGTGGGATCCGGTGAAGACCGAGCTGACGCCGGCGAATGAGAATGAGACGATGAAGAAGTACCTCAGCGGCGAATTCATCTCGAAAGAATAGTCACGTGGAGTATCGGAAAAGGCAATGACCGAGCAGTCACATGATTCTGCGGCTCGCCGTCGGTCCATGGATGCAGACTCGCCGGACGCATTTGAACTGACGCATCATGTCGTTCCGGGGGAACCAGGCCGCGACCACATCGAAGAGATGGCGGAGGCGTTCGTCATCGAGTTCAAACGAATGCGATGGACGGACGAAGCGATCCTGGATGTGTTTCGGAATCCGTTCTATGCAGGACCGCATCATGTGTATACGGAACGCGGTGAGCAATTCGTCGCCGATATCCTGAACGGGGTTCGCAGAGGTTGATTCCCGCAGGGTGCTCCTCGGGCCACCACCGACAAATCTGAGGATCGATATGCCGAAGGTCTACAACTGGCAGTTGGGTCGCGACATGGAGTATCCGTACGAAGGGAAGCGCCCGGAGCGACAGTTCGCCGCCGTCTTCAACATCAATCGCTGCATCGCTTGCCAGACGTGCACGATGGCGTGCAAGAGTACCTGGACCTACTCAAAAGGACAGGAGGCAATGTGGTGGAACAACGTCGAGACAAAGCCGTACGGAGGCTACCCTCAAAGCTGGGACGTGAAAACGCTCGAGCTTCTCGGTGAGCAGCCGGGTTGGGACGCAAGCAAGGCGGATGAAGCAAAACCCTACGGCGAATACCAGGGTGAAACGTTGTTTGAGGCCGCAAAGACGCACGCAACGCAAAGTGGACAGCAGGCGCTCGGGTACCTCCCGACCGAAAAGGAATGGCGCTCGCCCAACTTCTATGAGGATACGGCGTATTCAACACTTGCATCAAAACAGGGAATCGTCGCCGATGGGGCGAAGCTCCCCGAACACAAGGCGTGGTTCTTCTATCTCCAGCGGATCTGCAATCATTGTTCGTATCCGGCGTGCCTTGCAGCGTGTCCTCGCGGCGCAATCTACAAGAGACTTGAGGATGGCATCGTGCTCATCGACCAGAGCCAATGCCGGGGCTACCGCAAGTGTGTGGAGCAGTGCCCGTATAAGAAACCGATGTTCAACGCCGAAACACGACTCTCCGAGAAGTGTATCGCATGCTATCCCCGCATCGAAGGAACAGACCCGCTCACGGAAGGCCAGCCGATGGTGACACGTTGTATCTCCGCGTGCGTTGGGAAGATCCGTCTCCAGGGGTGGATCGACGATCCGCAGAGTCCTGTGAATTATCTTGTCCGAAAAGCCAAGGTCGCACTGCCGCTCTACCCTCAGTTTGGCACAGAGCCGAACGTGTATTATATCCCCCCGCGCTGGGCCCCGAGAAATTATCTCCGACAGATGTTTGGACCGGGCGTCGACCATGCTATCAATGCCTACGCGAAACCGGACCATGAGTTGCTCGGCGTGTTGCAGCTCTTTGGCGCCACACAGAAGCTGCTGTTCAGTTACACCGTCGAAAAGGACGAAGTGATCGGGTATGGAAGGAAGAAGCAGGAACTAGTCCGCGTGCCGATCGAGGACCCCGTGATCGTCCGCCCGGAGAAACATCTGAATGTCACATGAGCGACACATAAGTGTTCCGGAGCCTGATCAATGAATGCTTCCACTGTCGTACTTGCTTCAGCGGTCATCGTTTCAATGCCGACACCGGCCCGCTCCCTTGCCGTCTCACCCGACCGGCAGGATTCCCTTCGGAGCGGGAGGATCCTCTACGCGAAGTATTGCAGTACGTGTCATGGAAGCGACGGCAGCGGATCGGGGACTGCCGCAATCTACCTCAACCCCAAGCCACGTGATTTCACCCGGGGGATCTTCAAGTTTCAGTCCACTCCCGCCGGATCACTGCCGACGGACGAAGACTTGTTGCGAACGTTGAAGAATGGCATGCCGGGATCTCCGATGCCGGCGTGGGACAGACTCACCGACCAGCAACGGACCGATCTCGTCACATTCGTCAAGGAATTCTGTGAACGATTCAAGACGGAGCCGCCGGCCGAAGTGTTGACGATTGCTACGGAGCCCCCATCGACCCCGGACATGATTCGCGACGGTAAGGCAGTGTACGCACTCGCAGGGTGCTGGATGTGTCACGGAAAATCGGGCCTGGGGGATGGCCCCTCGTCCGGGACGTTGGTTGACGATCTGGGACGGCCGATTCGTCCCTACAATTTCACCCGCGCTGGTGCGTTCAAAGGCGGTGGCGCGCCGCGTGACATCTACCGAACGTTCAGCACCGGGATTGGCGGCACTCCGATGCCCGGGTATGGCGAGGAAGCGCTGACTCTCGGGCAGGAAAGTATCTCTGATCTCACGGCACTCGAGAGCCAGTACACGGAGAGCGAACTTCAGGAGATACGATCATACGCACTGAGGTGGCCGACAGAGAAACAACTCAGCGAATTGGATGCCGAACAGCGGAAGGCGCTTGCGGAAGAACGGCGCTGGGCGCTCGTGTATTACGTCCTCTCGCTCTCGCAGTCAAGCAGGCCGCAAATCTCCTACACAACAATTGATCATCAGCTGACGTCTGTACCGGTGGCAGAGATTGCAGCGTTTCGAAACCCCTCTGCCGATGTCTGGCAGAACGTGAAGGCTGTCGAACTCCCTCTCATCTCGCTATGGCAACGCGACACGCCAACCGACCGGGTCTCCGTCCAGACCGTGAACGATGGAACGATGATCGCATTTCGACTTCAGTGGGAAGACCCAACGCAGAATGACGATGGACTCCATGCATCCCGGTTCGGGGACGCCGCAGCAATTCAGTTTCCGCTGGATCCTGCAAGTGATCCCTTCTTCGGCATGGGGGATACGAGTTTTGCAGTGAACATCTGGCAATGGAAAAGCTGGTGGGACCGGGATTTGTCCGTCAATGGTGGATACGCAGGAGTGAACACAACGTTCCCACGAAACGGTGTCGATTTCTATCCGTTCGACGTTGCGGGCGGATCTCGCATCGAGTTCTTCGTCAGCAAAGACTCTGCAAGGAACATCTCGCTGATGTGGAACTCAGGATGGGCTTCTCGGAACCCACTGAGCGCGCAAACGCACACGTCTTCCATCGAGGATTTGAATGCACATGGCTTCGGCTCACTGACGCCGCAGCCACCGAGCGAACAGACTGTGAACGGCACGGGGGTCTGGAATGCGGGGACCTGGAGTGCCGTTTTTGTCCGTGCCCTCACCTCGGGCGAACGGAGTGACGTTGTGCTGAAGCCCGGCACAACCATCCCCGCCGCCTTTGCCGTCTGGGACGGCTCTCTCAAGGACCGTAATGGCCAGAAGATGGTAACAAACTGGTATCAGCTGACCATCGGAACCAAATAAGAAAGGGTCTCGCATGACCAACATTGAGACCGATGCGTCGTCCGCCTGCGCGCTCGCGCGTGCGAATATATATGGGCTCCTCACAAAAGCGTTTCTCCACCCGACTGATCAGATGCTCGCCTATATCCAACTTCCTGAGCACAAAGCGAATCTGATGCTGTACGTCTCATTGGCTCCCCAACAGGGGATTGAGCAACCGTTCGAGAAGCTTGTCGCCTCTTCCCGAGCCGCCTCGGCCGGTCGAGAAAAATTGGACGCTGAGTATCACCGCCTGTTCGCGCACCTGGGTTCCGCAAGGTGCCCCCCCTACGAGACAGAATACGGAATTGAGAACGTTTTTCAGAAGACCGAAGCAATGGCCGACATTGCCGGCTTCTATCGTGCGTTCGGCCTGGAGGTTGCTGATAAGAATAGGGATCGGGTCGACTTTATTGGCACCCAACTTGAATTCATGAAATACCTTGCACTCAACGAGGCGTATGGAAGGGAACAGGGGGAACGCCAACAAACGGACATCGCGATAGACGCACAGAGAAAATTCCTCTGTGACCATCTGGGACGCTGGGCGGGGAGTTTCTCAAACACACTCTTGAACAACACGGAGAATCAATTTTATCGTGCACTGGGAACCACCGTGCACATCATGATAGATACGGATACGGAGCTGCTGGGCGTGGATCCCCGGGCATCGATGCTGTCGCCGCATGTCCAGGCGCGATTCGCAGAACCATTCGAGTGTCACCATTGCGAAGCCACAAGGAGGGTGTAAGGCAACGGATTCGGGACGCCTGTCTTGATGGAGGTGGAAGACCAGGCGCGCTTATCGTGCGCCAATGAGAGCGCAACGGGAGAGATTCCCTCTGTGACCTTTGCGTCCTCTGCGTTGGTCTATTGCTGTTGGTGCTTGAGATTTGGTCAATCTCTTGCTACCTTTGCGCATGCCCCGCCCAGACCCCATGTCGCCCGAGCGGCTGGATGCCGATGTCGAATTCGACCGCGCACTCAGGCCCCTCTCCTTTGACGACTTCCACGGCCAGGAAAAGATCACCCGCAACCTCAACGTCTTCATCGCCGCCGCACGCCAGCGGGGTGACACCCTCGACCATGTGCTCCTCACCGGCCCCCCGGGGCTCGGGAAGACCACCCTCGCGCACATTATCGCAGCGGAAATGGGGGTCAAGATCAGGATCACCTCCGGGCCCGTGCTCGACAAACCGGGCGACCTCGCGGGCCTCCTTACGAATTTGCAGGAAGGGGACGTCCTCTTCATCGACGAGATCCACCGGCTGAATCCCGTCGTGGAGGAATACCTGTACTCGGCAATGGAGGACTTTCGGCTGGACATCATGATCGACTCCGGTCCCAGCGCGCGCAGCGTGCAGCTCTCACTTCCCCGTTACACGTTGATCGGCGCGACGACGCGCGCGGGCCTGCTCACTGCTCCATTGCGCGCGCGATTCGGGATCAATAACCGGCTCGACTATTACGACGCACTGACGCTGGAGAAGATCCTCCGCCGCTCCGCCGGGATTCTGGAGATTACCCATGATGCCGAAGGACTCCGGGAAATCGCACACCGCTCCCGTGGTACACCGCGCATCGCCAACCGGCTCCTCCGTCGATGCAGGGACTTTGCCCAGGTCGACAAGAACCTCTCATCGCACGGAGGAACGATCTCCCGCGACGTGGCAGTCTACGCCCTCAAAGAGCTCGAGGTGGATGACCACGGCCTGGACGAGATGGACAAACGGATCATCCTGACCATCATCGAGAAGTATGACGGCGGGCCCGTCGGCGTGAACACCCTCGCCGTCGCCGTGGGCGAGGAAGCCGGCACCATCGAAGAAGTGTATGAACCGTACCTGATTCAGGAAGGATTCATCAAGCGCACTCCGCGGGGCCGGGAGGCGACAACGCTTAGTTATAAGCACTTCGGGCTGACGAGGCGCGGAGAAGAGCAAGGGCTCTTTGGCTGATTGCGGAATGGGGATCGCGGATTGCGGAACGACACATTGACGACCCATTCCGCAATCCGCACTTCGCAATCCGAAATGCTGCAACTCATCACTCATAACTCTGAACTCATAAATCCTCCGATGACTCTCGACAAGGATCTTTCCTCGATTCAGGAGGTCCGCGAGCTCCTCGTCGCAGCCAAAGCCGCCCAGCTCGATTTCCGCAACTACTCGCAGGAACAGGTGGACCGGATCGTCCAGGCCATGGCGGACGCCGGGTATGCCGACGCGGCACGGCTGGGCCGTCTGGCCTCCGAGGAAACCGGGTTCGGGAAACCGGAGGACAAGAAGAGAAAGAACGAGTTTGCCACCCGGCGCGTATGGGAATCGATCCGCGATCTGAAGACCGTCGGCGTCATCGAAGAGGACAAAGAGAAGCGGATTCTCAAGATCGCCGAACCGATGGGGGTCGTGGCGGCCCTCATCCCCTCGACGAATCCCACCTCCACAGTGATGTTCAAGGCGATCATCGCCGTCAAGGCCCGCAACGCCATTGTCGCAAGTCCGCATCCGCGCGCTGCCCGCTGCACGATCGAAGCGATGAACGTGATCCGCGACGCGGCGGAAAAGGCGGGAGCACCGAAGCACCTGATGGCCGCATTAACCAATCCGACCATCGAGGGTACCAATGAGCTCATGCGGCACAAGCTGACGGCCGTCATCCTCGCTACCGGCAGCAATCAGATGGTCCGCGCGGCGTACAGCTCCGGCAAGCCCGCCTACGGGGTCGGCTCGGGAAATGTGCCTGCGTTCATCGAACGGACCGCCCATATCGGCAAGGCCGCCGCCGATATCATTTCCGGAAAGCAGTTCGATTACGGGGTCCTCTGCTCCACCGAATCGGCCCTCGTCTGTGACGCACCGGTGAAACTCCACGTCATGGACGAATGCCGGCGAAGGGGGGCGTACTTCGTTGCGGGCGAGGAGAAGGAACGGCTGGCCAGACTGCTGTTCGACAGTCGTGGCGCGATCAATCCGGACGTCGTTGGCAAGTCCCCTGCGTATATTGCGCAGCGGGCGGGATTCATGGTTCCGCCGAACACCACGGTCCTGATTGCCGAACAACAGGGTGTCGGCCGGGAATATCCGCTCTCACGTGAAAAACTCTCACCCGTTCTTTCGTTCTACACGGAAGATGGTTGGAGAGACGCGTGTCACCGTTGCATCGAGCTCCTGGAATTCGGAGGCGTGGGACACACGCTGGTGATCCACTCCACCGATCAGGACATCATCATGAAATTCGCTCTGGAGAAGCCGGCGTTCCGCATTCTGGTCAATACCCAGGCCGCCCTCGGTGCCGTAGGATACACGAACGGCCTTGATCCCTCGATGACGCTCGGGCCGGGGACCTGGGGGGGCTCGATCGTCTCCGATAACGTCACCGCCCGCCATCTGATGAACATCAAGCGACTCGCATACGAAACGAATCCCATCAATGCCGATCCCTCCCTCTCTGCCGCCTTACCCCCTACCACCCTACCCCCTACTCCCACGCTCCAGGCTACTGCCTTGCCTCCCTCGTCATGGATGGACGAGATCGAGCGCCGCATCGTGCTGAAGGCCGGCAACTCGCCCGTATGGAAGAAAGAGGAACAGCCAGCGCCTTCACCCGGCGCGCCCACGGTCCTCGGCACGGGGCTCACACCTGAAGAGGTGGACCGGATTGCTGAATCGTTCAGGAAGGAGCTGAAGTAGGAATCTGTGCGGAAGCTCCCCCGCTCATTCTACCTCCGTCCCACGCTCACTGTCGCGCGCGAATTGCTCGGCACTCTGCTCGTCCGCCGAAGCGGCCGGCGCATTCTTGTCGGCAGGATTGTTGAGGTCGAGGCGTACCTGGGAGAACGTGATCCCGCAAGCCATGCGTACCGCGGAGTGACCCGGCGCAACGCCGTCATGTTCGGGCCAGGGGGGCACCTGTACGTGTACTTTACTTACGGGATGCACTTCTGCTGCAACGTGGTGACCGAGCGCGCGGGGAAGGGACGGGCAGTGCTTCTCCGGGCCGTAGAGCCCGTCGGAGGTCTGGATGCGATGATGAGGAACCGGCGACACGGCCGGCGGAGAACGCTGACTCTCCTCGACCTGTGCAGCGGGCCGGCAAGGCTGTGTGAGGCCTTCGGCATCGGGAGAAGGGAGAACGGTGCTGATCTCTGCGGAACTACACTGTGGATTGCTGAGGATGCGAAGTCCAAGCGACCGGGCACGATAGCGCGGTCACCCCGTATCGGCATCACCAACGGGAAGGAACATCGCTGGAGGTTCTACATCAGGGGGAGCAAGTTTGTGTCAAGGGGACAAGGGCGAGAACGAGGTTAAGGATCGTACGTCATTGCGAGCGCTCTTTGCGAAGCAATCTATCCGTAGCTCATGATAGATTGCTTCGGGGTTGTGAAGCACCCCTCGCAATGACAGGGGGAGCGCACTCCTTAACCTGCTCCACCCCTTAACCTTAACCTCACCCTGGCTCAACCCTTGCCCCTCACCCTCAATCTCAATCTTGATCTCAATCTTACTTCAACAGCATCAACGTCCGCGACTGGCTGAACTCGCCTGACCGCAGCGTATAGAAATAGGTACCGCTCCCTAGGTGCGCGGGTGCCCAGCTCACTTCGTGATCTCCTTCCCCCAGCTCCCCGTCGACCAGCGTGGCCACCTCCTGTCCGGTCACTGCATAGACCTTCAGCGTCGCATCCCCCGTGGCAGCAAGCCGGAACCGGATCGTCGTCGACGGGTTGAACGGATTCGGATAGTTTTGATACAGGGCCGCGAACTGCGGGCGCGTGAATTCCTCCACGCCGCTTGGGATGATGTTGGTGCTGAACACCCCCTGTCCGTGCGTCGCGACCACGACGAATCCGTCCGACAACCGATAATCGATCATATCCACCACCACATTGCCGATCGTCGCTGCCCCCTCCTGTGCCCAGACGGTGGAGACGCCGTTGAGGGTATTTGTCGCGTACAAGCCGGTGCTTGTGCCGACGAAGTAGGTCGTCGACCCGCCATATGGCACGATCGAGGCCCATCGGACTGACGGCCCCGTTGTCCCTGCGAGATTCCCCTCGACATCTGTCCACGTCGATCCGGCGTTCGTGGTAAGGAAGACGCTCTGCGTGTTATAGTTGGAGAATGTCAGGAGGGCCACATCCGCATTTGTGGGGTCCACCGCAATGCTGCTGACATACGCGGCGGGCAGGCCTTTGGCCGTCCACACATCCACGGGGACGGTGCTTGTGGTTGCTGCCGACGCATTGTCAAGTCGGTACACCCTGCCGTTGGTGCTTCCATAATAAAGTCGGTTGCCTGGCGTTCGCGACATTGCCAGTGCCGATATCGTCGAGCCGGAGATCCCCGCAGAGGTCAAGTTCGTCCAGTTGGTGGATTTCGTTGACGCCGAGAAGTCGTACGTAATGCCGTCGAGATTGCTGTTGCGCCAGAGCGAGGAACCCGCGCCGACGTACATGATTGTATTGGTGTTGGGATCGTTGGCGCCAGGGTTAATGAACAGATATCCGCTTCCACCGGTTGGGTCGATCCTCGTCCATGCCCCATCGCTTACCCGGATCCGGTAGCTAAGCCCGTTCTGGATCGAGGCAATGTATGCCGAACGACCGTCATTTACGTAGCAGTATGCACCGTCACCCGTAGCCACCTCCGACCAGGGCGTGGTCCCGGGCGCCGCGTTCACCTCCCATACTCCGTTGTCCTGCATTCCCCCCAAGATGGAGTTGCTTCCGGAGGTTCCGTGATCAATTGCTATCGTGTAGAACTGGGTGGTCTGGTATCCGTTGTTTAGAGTGGTCCAGGTCATTGGGGCCGCCAGGCAGTTCAGGGTCGAACTGACCCCCCCGTCGTGTGAAGAATACAGCTGGAGGGCATTGTCGGGAGAGAAGACAAGCCCGTGTTGATCCGGATGGTGGTTGCTGTACTGGGAAATATTGTTGACCGTAGCATATCCGCCGATCCAGGTCGTCGCCCCGGTCGTGCTGAAGCCATTTGTCGATCGGTAGAGGTTCGTTCCTCCGATGAACACCGCATTCGTGTCGTCCGGTTTGACTTTCACAATCAGGTCATAGCTGCCCTGAGAGGCAAAATCGCCCACTGGTTGACCGAAATTCGGGAGATTCGACGAGCGGTTGGTCCACACTCCTCCCGCGCCCGAACCGTCTCCACTCACGTATTTGTATTTCCAGAAGTTATGTGCTTCCGCGGCCCCGGCATATGTCGTTTGGAAACCTGACCCGGGGGAATCGGCAAGCAAGTACAGGATGGATTCGTTGCTCGGGGCGATACCAATCACAATCCTTCGGTACGTTGTCGGCCAGGTTGCGGGAGTGATGTTCGTCCACGAGGTCCCGTCGGGGGAGCGCCATATCCCCCGTGAAGTGGCGCTGGCGGATCCGTCAATCCGTAACTCACTCAGAGCAGCGTAGACCACGCCTGCCGATGTCACTGCCACGTCCGTGAAGCGGGGATAGCTGTTGGAGAGGAGACCGAGGACCGTGGACCACGACGTCCCGCCGTCCGTGCTCCTGACGATCGCGCCAGGAGTGGCCACGTACACTTCCTCTTGCGCCATGTTCGATGGGTCAACCGCGATGGACCAGACATAGTCGAACGCGCCACTCCAGGACTGGGGATTGCCGTTCGTCGTCGATGAAAGCAGGGTCCACGTGACACCCCCGTCGGTAGATTTGAAGATACCGTCCCCCTGATAGGGGCTTCCGCCGCCGTTGGCACTATTGCCGCGGTACTCGCCGGTTCCGTAGTACCAGGTTGAGGTGTGACCCGAACGGGTATCCTGCGCTATACAGGTGACGCTGTGGAGCTGCTGCGGCGTCGTAGTCTTCGTCCACGTGACGCCTCGGTCCGTGGATCGCCACATTCCCCCTGAAACGCCGCCCGCAAGGATCACATTCGGATTGGAAACGTCGACCGCAAATGCGCGGGTCCGACCGCCGATGTTGTATGGTCCCCGCTTGTTCCAGGTGAGCGCCGCCCCCCCCGTCGACTTTTCGAGCCCGGAGCGCTGATCACGTTTCGGCAACTTTGCCGCAAAGGCCAGTTCACGCTGTCTGATTCCCTCGGGGATCTTGCCGGTCGCGGGATCGTGCAGCCGCATCCAGTCGAACGACTCCCGGGCCCTGAGATCTTCAACCCTCTCGAGCACTGATTCCCCCCCTGGTTTGGGAATGTCGACCCGGCGGGTTACGTGTGCATTGAATGCGAGGAAGGCCGCAAGGACGGCTCCCCCTGTGATGAATGCCGTCTTCGTGCCGCTGTGCCCCCGGAAGAACATGGCTGTGACCCTCCTAATGCTTCGTATAGGTAGTTACCGAAAATTTCATTGACTGTGGTCCCGCTGAAGACAGAGCCTCAGCGCCCTCAACGTCACCCGTAAACTTGTCCCCCCTTCCGAGCGAAGCAGGGATCTCCATCAGTTCCGGGAACATTGCACGCGTCGGCGCCAGCGTGCGGGTGAACCGTACGCGCACAACGGTACCAGCGGCCAGCGGATACGGAAACGCCGCACCGTAACCCATCACAGAATCCACCCGCACATCCGCCGCACAAGGAACGGACGCACACGGCCCCACATCCTTCCCGGAATCAGGAGGAAGCACTGCAACGATGGTTCCTGCGATGCGGCAGGTGTTCGGTGGAAGCGGAAGGGGAGGTTTGGGCAACGAGCGGGTGGACTCCGACGAAGTCTCACGCGTTGTGCTGCATGAAGGACCCGCGCCTCCAAGCAGCAGAGCGGCCGTGAGACCAACAACAAAGTCGGAAAGAACAGTTCGACGAGGCAAACGATTGGTTCTCGGATTCTACAAGGACTGGACCGGACCCCTTACGCCAAGAATATACCTGCAAGTGCTGCAATGTGCAAGCCCGCAACGCTGTCCAGTCCCGCCGTGTGGCGTGCGTCACGTTCTGGAGAGCACCTGGGCGAGATAGCGTCCTGTAACGGATTCGCGAGATCGGGCCACGATCTCTGGCGTCCCTTCGGCAATGATCTTCCCGCCATCTCGTCCGCCGCCGGGGCCCAGGTCGACCACCCAATCGGCTGTCTTGATTACGTCCAGGTTGTGCTCGATGACCACAATGGTATTCCCCTTGTCCACCAGCTTGTTCAGGACCGAGAGGAGCATCCGAATATCTTCAAAATGCAGCCCGGTCGTTGGCTCGTCCAGAATGTACAGGGTGTTTCCAGTTCCTACTTTGGACAGTTCCGTGGAGAGCTTCACACGCTGGGCCTCTCCTCCGCTCAGCGTTGTTGCCTGTTGCCCAAGCGTAATGTAACCCAGACCGACGTTGAACAGAGTCCTCAGTTTCCGCTCGATGCCGGGGATCTCGCTGAAAAATTCAACACCTTCGGCCACGGTCATGTCCAGGACGTCGGCGATGGACTTCCCCTTGTACACCACCTGCAGCGTTTCCCGGTTGTACCGTTTCCCTTTGCAGACATCGCATAGAACGTACACATCCGGCAGGAAGTTCATTTCAATCTTTCTGACCCCGTCCCCCTCGCACCCCTCGCAGCGTCCTCCGGCGACGTTAAAGCTGAACCGACCTGCTTTGTATCCGCGGATCTTCGCCTCCGGGAGTTGCGTGAACAGGTCGCGAACAAGACCGAACAGCCCGGTATACGTTGCCGGGTTCGAGCGCGGCGTCCGCCCGATCGGCGACTGATCGATGTCGATGACCTTGTCGATCTGACCGAGCCCTTCGATCGTGCGATGGGGCAGGGGGACTGTCTTGGCGCCGTAGAGCTTGCGGGCAAGCGCACTATACAGGGTTTCATTGATAAGGGACGATTTCCCCGATCCGCTCACCCCCGTCACCGCCACAAATTTTCCCAACGGCAGACGGAGCGTGACATCCTGCAGATTGTTCCCTGTCGCGCCTTTCAGGAGCACAATCCTGCCGTTCCCTTCACGTCGGGAGGGGGGAACCTCGATCGACTTCTTCCCCCGCAAATAGAGCGACGTGTACGACACCGGCTCGAAGCCGTTGCCGTTCACGGGAAGGGCGTCATTCCTGAGCGCCAGGTCGCCCGGGACGCCTGCGGTTACGAGGTACCCCCCATGCCGGCCGGCGCCAGGCCCGAGGTCGATCACATAGTCCGCACTCTCGATCATCTCCTTGTCATGTTCGACCACAATGACGGTGTTCCCCAGATCCCGGAGCTGTTTCAACGAGGCGATGAGGCGGATGTTGTCCCGCTGATGCAGCCCGATGCTCGGTTCATCGAGGATGTAGAGTACACCCACGAGCTGCGTCCCGATCTGCGTGGCGAGTCGGATGCGCTGCCCTTCGCCTCCCGAGAGTGTGCGCGCCGGACGGTCCAGTGAGATGTACTCGAGTCCGACATTCAGAAGGAACCGGAGCCGTTGGAGGATCTCCTTCAGCAGCGGCGCGGCAATCACCATGGGACGGTCGCCGAGCTTCAGGGTCTCCAGCAGTTTGACCGCATCCACGATCGAAAGGGAGACCAGGTCATGGATGTTGTAGGATTTCCCTGCCGTCTCGTCCACCAGGCGCACAGACAGACTTTCCTTTCGCAGCCTCCCTCCGGCGCATGCAGGGCAGGGCTTGACGTTCATGTAGGCCTCCACCCACTCCCGGATCGTGTTGGAGCTGGTGTCGCTGTAGTAGTGATTCAGGATGTCGAGAACCCCGCCGAACCGGTGCTTGTACACGACGGTCCGTCCGCTCGCATACCGGTACTCGATGTCGAATTTTTCGGCTCCCCCTCCCTCCATGAGGACCTCGCGGGCCTTCCGGGAGAGTTTCTTCAGGGGCGTGTCAAAATCGAATCCGTATGCCTTCCCGACGGCGCGCAACTGGCTGAACACCCAGGTCTGCCGCGGTTTACCAAACGGCGCGAGACCCTCTTCGTTGATCGTGCGTTCCCAGTCGGGGACGATCAAGTCGGGGTCGAATTCCTTGATCTCTCCCAGTCCGTTGCATGCCTCGCACGATCCGAATGGTGAATTGAAGGAGAACGCGTTCGGCGCAGGATCATCATAGCTGATGTTGCAGAACGGGCAGGAGAGATGGCGGCTGTACAGAACGTCCCCCGTCGTGGCGGATCGCTTCCCCTTCACCCGGGACCGGGCGGCCGCTTTCCCCCCTTCCCCCTCCACCGCGGCAATCAGGACTCCGCCGCCGAATTTGAGCGCCACCTCGGCGGACTCGGTGATCCGGCTCCGCGCCTCCTTGCGCGCCGTGACGCGGTCAACAACGATTTCGATCGAGTGCACCTTATAGCGGTCCGCCTGCATCCCGCGGGTGATCTCCTTCACGACGCCGTCAACCCGTACCCGCAAAAATCCGTCGCGCAGAATCTCTTCGAACAGCTCCCGGTAGTGCCCTTTGCGTCCTCTCACGACCGGCGCGAGGATCTGCACCATCGTCCCTTCCGGCAGCCGCATGAGGCTATCGATGATCTGGTCAGTCGACTGCTTCTGGACTCTCCGGCCACATTTGTAACAGAATTGCGTCCCGGCCCGGGCGAAGAGGAGCCGGAGGAAGTCGTAGATCTCCGTCACGGTGCCAACCGTGGAGCGGGGGTTGGGGCTCACCGTCTTTTGCTCGATCGATACGGCAGGGCTCAGCCCCTCGATGTAGTCGACGTCGGGACGCTCCATGACGTCCAGGAATTGCCTGGCGTACGCCGAGAGACTTTCGACAAAGCGGCGCTGTCCTTCCGCGTACACCGTATCGAAGGCAAGACTGGATTTCCCGGATCCGGAGAGTCCCGTGATCACCACGAGTCTGTCGCGCGGGATATCGACGTCGATATTCTTGAGGTTATGTTCCCGCGCACCGCGTATGACGATCGCTTCGTGGTCCGGCATGGGGGTGGAAATCCTGCAAAAGGGACATCAACAAGTATACGGCACGGGAAGGGGAAATTCAACCGCCGGAGGAGGGGGGCGGACAGGGGCAGCCGCTACAGGATCCGCTCTCGCTTGATCAGATACTCCGTGAGAGCCACGTCGAAGGAGGTCGCAGTATCCATCACGACGTAGTCAATGGCATGTTCGCGGCATTCGTGTTTGTAACGGTTTAGAAACTCTGCCAGGGCCCGGCGGTACGACGACTGGATATGCCATGGCTGCGTCATCAGCCGCTCAGAAGTTTCCAGATCGCGGAAGATTGCATCTCCCCCGAACGCGAACGAACGCTCCATGGGGTCCAGCACGTGCATCACAATCACTTCATTCTTTTTGTGCCGGAAGTGCTTGAGCGCCGCGACAACCCCCTGCGGGTCTTCGAGGAGATCGCTGATGACAATAACCAGTCCCCGGCGCTTCATCCGGTCCGCGGCCTGGTGGAGGGCACGCGCCGCGCCGGTAGTCCCTGACGCCGTCGCGTGCTCGAGGCGGATGAGAAGCTGGCGGAGGTATGAACGAGTGGCGTGAGGGGGCAGATACGAGGCAAGCGCCTCGTCAAACGTCGCAAGCCCCACTGCATCCTGCTGGCGGACCATCAAGTATGCCAGGGCCGCAGCCAGGTACGACCCATAGGCGAGTTTGGGTATGTTGCCGGGCGAGGCATACCCCATCGAGTTGCTGGTATCCAGGACGATCATCCCCTTCAGGTTCGTCTCCTCCTCGTACTGCTTAATGTAGTAGCGGTCGGTCCTTCCGTAGATCTTCCAGTCGATGTACCGAATCGCGTCGCCGGGCATGTACTGGCGGTGTTCCGCGAACTCCACGCTGAACCCGTGATACGGGCTCCGGTGCAGTCCCGTGATGAACCCCTCGACGACAAGCCGGGCGCGGAGTTCCATATTGGAGAGGCGCGAAACGACGTGCGGCTGGAGGAACTGGAGGGGAGACGGGCTCATGGACGTCCAGGAGTACTGTAGCGACAGTACGCGGCAGCCATGCAGGTTATGTCGGCGACTGTTTCGATTTCTTCGCTCCGGTCTTTGGGGGCGGCGGGGACGCCGGGATGAGCTCTTCCGGCCGTTTACCAAGCGTGTTCAACTCGAACTGGGCCGAGACGGCCATCTCGTGGTTCGGATACTTCTGCAGGAATCGCCGGTACGCAACGCCGGCGCTGTCGATGTTGTGCAACTCGTTGTTGTACAGGTAACCGACGAGGAACATCGAGAGGGGGGTATGTTCGCCGTCGGGATACTGTGTGATGTACTGGTTGTAGGTGTCGACCGCCGCCTGTGCGTCGTGGAGATAGTTGTTCCTGATGTTAGCAATGCGAAAGAGCGCCAGTTCGGACAGCACGTGACGGGGGTGATGGTCGATCACACATCGGAATCCCTCAATGACGGGGGTGAACAGTGCCCGCACTGTCCCTTCACTCCGCGCCGTGTCCATGGACCGCGCCGCTTCAGCTTCTGCCGTCTCCGCCCGTTTGAATTCTTCCTCAGCCGTCGGTCTGCTGCATCCAGAGTATGCCACGGCGAACATCACTGCTGCAATGATAATGCGATTCGTCATCTCAGGCTCCTTATCAGAATTGCCCCAAAAAAGCCATCCGTGCCGGTTTTGTGAGGGAGAAGCTCAAGATAGGTACCGCCGTCATGATTCCCCTGCAATTGCCAATTCGTCGCCGCATCCAGGGGGAGTGGTGCAAATTCCGGATGTGACGTGAGAAACCTTTCCACGACAGCCCGGTTTTCTTCGTCGAGGAGCGAGCAGGTCGTATACACAAGTCGCCCCCCCGGCTTGACGACTCCTGCATAGCGTTCGAGCAGATTCCCCTGCAACCGCACCAGCGGAGGTATTGTCGCCTCTGTAAGGTTGAGCTTCAGCCATGGGCTGCGCCGGAACGTGCCGGTGCCGGAACAGGGAGCGTCGACCAGCACCACGTCCGCGCATGTCGTGGCCGGCAGTGGGGACTTATCTGGAGAGGTGGCATGCAAGGTCTCCGCGATAGAAACACCCGCACGGTGAGCGCGCTGCTCAAGCTGTTCGAGCTTCGACCGGTCGACGTCCACCGCCAGGATCCTCCCCCGATTATTCATCAGGGCAGCGAGGTGGAGCGACTTCCCCCCTCCGCCCGCGCATGCATCAACGACCGTCATCCCGGGGCATGCTCCGGTGAGCGGAGTAATAACCTGGCTTCCTTCGTCCTGCATTTCAAACCAGCCTTGTTTGAAGGCATGCAGGCCATGCGCATTGATCCGCTTGGCAAGATGCAGACCGACGGGCGACATTGCGGTCGGCTGTGCCATTATCCCTTCGTGTGCAAGCGCCTCCCGGCACTCCTCCAGGGTGCACCGCAGGGTATTCACACGGATGGTGACCGGCGCGGGCGTATTCACCGCCGCGCACAGGGAAGCCGTCTCTCCGGATCCAAACCGCCGCAACCAGTCCTTCACCACAAACGCGGGAATCGAATGACGGACGCTCAGGAACCGCTCGTCGTCATCCTTGACCGAAGGAGGAATCTCGGCGTGTCGGACCTCCCCCAGGAATGCTTCACACTCCACATCGGTGAAGGACATACGCCACACACCCGCAATATCGGGGAGGAGATCGTCTGGCGCTCGCTCCGATTCTTTGCACCGCACCTCATGAGTGGCAACGAGGGCCACCGAGGAGAGAGCCGGACCAGGATCGACCGCTCCCAGTGAAACAAAGGCCTCACGTGACAGAAGGGTCAACAAGGCGTGGTGCCGCACAACGTCGAATGTCCGTTCTGCAATGTACCGCCGGTCGCTGGCCCCCAGGTAGTGTCGCGCCCGGAAGAATTCCCGCACAACGGCATCCGCGGGCCGCCGACCCGCGCGGATGAGATCGAGGACCTCAACGACGTGGCCGATGAGCGCCGAGAGTCTCACGTACCGTGGAAGCTCGGGAAGGACTCAGACGATGACACGGGGGGATTTGATGGAAGAGGTCATGTATCCCCGCGCCATCCGCGGAGTGTTGAATGCAACGCCGATCGTTCCTGCACGGCTGACAACAATGATCCCACCTTTGCCTCGACCGTGGGAGGCCAGAAGCGCGATCCCTTCGCGCGCCGCCCCTTCCGGGTCTTCGCCATTGCGCGACATCAGGTCAATCACGCTCTTCGCCATCACCGCGCTGATCATCGCCTCGCCGTCGCCGGATACCGAGACTCCCCCCACCGCATTGTCGGCATAGGTGCCGCATCCGATCAACGGGGTATCGCCCACTCGTCCCGGCCGCCGATTCAACGGCCCCCCCGTGGAAGTCCCGGCGGCAATGTCTCCCATCCCGTCAAGGGCTACAGCTCCGACCGTGTCTGCCGCTCTCCTTGCTGAGTTCCGTCGCGCAACCCGACCTTCGGAGAGATGCGCCTCGCGCCAGAGCTCGATCTGCCGCTCAGTGATGAGGTCATCCTGGCTGCATGTGGGGACCCGGTGCTCCCTGGCGAACCTGCTCGCGCCACGCCCGACAAGCATGACGCATTCGCCATCCTCCATGATCGCACGCGCGAGCGATATCGGATGGAGTACATTCTGCACGCCCGCCACCGATCCTGCGCGATGCAATTTGCCGCTCATGATCCCTGCGTCGAGCTCCACCTCCCCTGCTTCATTAAGGGCGGATCCGCGGCCCGCATCGAACGTCTCGTCGTCTTCCATCGTCACGATCGACTGTTCGACCGCCTCCACGGCAGACCCACCGTCCTCCAGGACGTCCCATCCTGCCTGAACTGCATTGGCGATCCCCTTCCGGTGCACGGCGACACGATCGTCCGGGATGTCCCACGCACCGCCGTGAATGACGAGGGCGAGGGTGCGCCTGCGGCTCATGAGGCAACAGCATGGATCTTCATGACAAAAACATACGAAAAAACGGCGCGCCCTGCAACAGCAGGGCGCGCACGAGCAAGTCCTGCTCTCATGTCAACGACTGACGGTCGCCTCGACTTTCTTGACGAGCTCGATCAGTCCGCGGTTATCGAGACCGGCTTCGATGGTATCTCCCGGGCCGAACTCCCCCGCAAGAATCTTTTCGGAGAGCGGATTGACAATGTGCCGCTGGATGACCCGCTTCAGCGGACGGGCCCCGTAGATGGGATCATACCCAAGCTTTGCCACCCAGTCGCGCGCCTCATCGGTAACCTCCAGGCGGATGTCTTTGCCGGCGAGAAGGTCCGTAACGCGCCTGAGCTGCAGCGCAACGATCGCACGGATATCGTCCTGGGCCAGGGGGCGGAACATGATGATCTCGTCCACGCGGTTCAGGAATTCCGGCCGGATGCTCTGCTTCAGGAGCCCCAGCAACTCGTTCCGCAGGGTGTTGAATTCCTTCTCCCAGCCGTCGCCGCGGTCGAACCCTTCTTCGATGCGCCTGCTGATGAGCTGTGATCCGAGGTTCGACGTCATGATGATGATCGTGTTCTTGAAGTTCACTGTCCGCCCCTTGCCGTCCGTGAGCCGCCCTTCATCCAGTACCTGGAGGAGGACGTTGAACACCTCGGCATTCGCTTTCTCGATCTCATCGAGGAGAACAACGGAATAGGGCTTGCGCCGCACCGCTTCGGTGAGCTGGCCCCCTTCGTCGTAACCGACGTATCCGGGGGGCGCGCCGATCAGGCGGGACACGGAGAACTTCTCCATGTACTCACTCATGTCGATACGGACGAGCGCCGACTCGTCGTTGAACAGGAACTCTGCCAGCGCGCGTGCCAGCTCGGTCTTCCCAACGCCAGTACTGCCGAGAAAGATGAACGAACCGATGGGGCGTTTCTCATCCTGCAGGCCGGCACGCGAGCGCCGGATGGCATCGCTGACGGCGCGCACTGCTTCTCTCTGTGCAACCACCCGTTCTTCCAGCCGGTCTTCGAGGTGGAGCAGCTTCAACCGGTCGCTCTCCAACATGCGGTTCACCGGAATGCCAGTCCACCGCGCAACGATCTCAGCAATGTCCTCGGCGTCCACCTCTTCTTTGAGCATCCTCCGCGATCGCTGGACGTCCGCAAGCTTCGCCGATGCGGCTGCGATCTTCCGCTCCAGATCCGCAACGACGCCATAGCGGAGTTCCGCCACCCGCCCCAGGTCCCCTTCCCGTTCCTTCTTCTCCGCTTCGGTCCGGGCCTCTTCGATCCTCCCCTTCATCGTACGGATCGACTGAATCAGTTCCTTCTCGACCTGCCAGTGCGCTCGCAGCTCGGAGCGCTGCTGCTGGTGTTCAGCGATTTCCTTTTCGATCGCCTGGAGGCGCTCCAGGGCCGGGTCGTCGTTTTCGCGACGCATTGCCTCGCGTTCGATTTCAAGCTGCTTGATTTTCCGCTCCACCTGGTCGAGTTCTTCGGGGAGCGAGTCAATTTCGATCCGGAGCTTTGATGCCGCCTCGTCTACAAGGTCGATCGCCTTGTCGGGGAGGAACCTGTCAGCGATGTACCTGTCACTCAACTGGGCTGCAGCCACGATCGCCCCGTCGGTGATACGGACGCCATGGTGCACCTCGTAGCGCTCCTTGAGGCCGCGGAGGATCGAAATCGTGTCTTCCACGCTCGGTTCTCCGATCATCACCGGTTGGAAGCGGCGCTCCAGTGCGGGATCCTTCTCGATGTGCTTTCGGTATTCATCGATCGTCGTCGCGCCGATGGCACGCAGGTCCCCTCGCGCCAGGGCGGGTTTCAGCATGTTCGCCGCGTCGACGGCGCCCTGCGCGGCGCCGGCGCCCACAAGGGTATGGAGTTCATCGATGAACAGGATGATCTCGCCGTTCGACTCTTCGACCTCCTTCAACAGGGCTTTGAGCCGTTCTTCGAACTGCCCCCGGAAGGTTGTGCCTGCCACGAGCGACCCCATGTCGAGACCAACGATCCGCTTGGTTTTCAGGGTCTCCGGGACATCCCCCTGGACGATCCTGTACGCAATGCCCTCGGCAATGGCGGTCTTCCCCACGCCGGGATCGCCGATCAGCACGGGGTTGTTCTTTGTCCTGCGGGAAAGCACCTGCAGGACGCGACGGATCTCCTCGTCCCTCCCCACGACGGGATCGAGCTTTCCCCGCCGGGCGAGGTCGTTCAAATCACGGCCATATTTCTCAAGCGCCTGGTACTTTTCCTCCGGGTTCTGGTCTGTCACACGGTGAGTCCCCCGGATGTCCTTGAGCACATGAAGAACTCCATCGGGCGTCACCCCGAGATCGCGCAGCAGCTTCGATGCCTGTCCCCCCTTCTCGTCCAGCAAGGCAAGCAGGAGATGTTCCGTGCTGACGTATTCATCCTTCAATGCGTCTGCCTTCTTCCGGGCGGTTTCCAGAACCTGCCCCGATCTCTGCGAGAGGGCCTGGTTGGCAATGTTGGCGCCGCTCACTTTGGGAAGCCGTTCTAGCACTTCATTGACCCGGATGCGGAGTGTCGCGATGTTCGCGCCGATCTTCTGAACGATCGGCACGACGGTCCCCTGCGAATCCTGCACGAGTGCGGCCAGGAGGTGCTCCGGTTCGATGAACTGGTTGCCATAGCTGGAGGCAATCTCCTGCGCGTTCTGCAGCGCCTCCTGCGCCTTCACGGTAAGTCTGTTGATATTCATGGTCTCTCCTTCCCTTCGGAAGCCGGCCCTCCGCCTGCAGCCGTATCCGACGTCTTCTGCTCTTCCTGCTTCGTGCCCGCCTTTTGTTCGATGATCATCTCCACCGCACGTTGCTTGTCCTTCGGCTGAAAATCATGAAAGGCAGTCAGCGACGCGATCCCCGACCCGCGCCCGCCAGAGAACTTGCCGGCAACGATTGCCCAAATGAGCCCCGCCAGGGCGAGGATCATGCAAACGATGATCAGGAAATCTATCATGTTCACACCGCTTCTGCACAAAAGGCGAGGGGTCGCCTCGCCTTTTGCAACGTCAGTGCACGCATCCGGAAAGCGACTATCGCTTCTCCTTGTCTTTGTCTTTGTCGTCCACCACTTCGTACTGGGCGTCCTCGACCTTCTTCTCGTCCCCTTTCGGAGGAGCCCCACCCGGCGCGCCTCCCGAAGCCTCGGGACCGGGTCGCTGGCCAGCCTGCGTTGCCTGCTGGTACATCTGTGTCGAGGCCTCATTCCAGGCCGTGTTGAGCGCCTCCATCGCGTTTTTGATCGACGTGCTGTTGTTCAACTTGATTGCCTCGCGCAGTTTTTCGTTGGCCGATTCCACTTTTCCCCGCGCGTCGGCACTGATCTTGTCGCCAAACTCCTTCAGCTGCTTCTCGGTCTGGAACGCAAGATTGTCGGCCTGGTTGTGCAGGTCGATCTCCTCCCGTTTCTTCCGATCTTCCGCTGCATGCGAGGCCGCGTCGGCTTTCATCTTCTCCACTTCCTCCTTGCTCAGGCCGCTGGAGGAGGTTATGCGGATCGACTGCTCTTTGTTTGTCCCCTTGTCCTTCGCCGAGACGTGGAGGATGCCGTTGGCGTCGATGTCGAACGTCACTTCGATCTGCGGGACGCCACGCGGCGCCGGTGGAATTCCGTCAAGGTGGAACTTCCCAAGCGTCCGGTTGTCGGCCGCCATCTGTCGCTCGCCCTGCAGGACATGGATCTCCACGGACGGCTGGTTATCCGATGCCGTAGAGAAGATCTCGCTTTTCCGAGTCGGGATCGTGGTGTTGGAGTCTATGAGCTTCGTCATCACTCCCCCCAGGGTCTCAATGCCAAGGGACAGAGGGGTCACGTCGAGCAGGAGCACATCGGTCACATCACCGGCAAGCACGCCACCCTGGATGGCGGCGCCGACGGCAACGACCTCGTCGGGGTTGACCCCCTTGTGCGGCTCCTTGCCGAACACGTCGCGCACGAGCTGTTGCACGCGGGGCACGCGAGTCATGCCGCCAACCAGGATCACTTCGTCGATCTGGTTCGGGTTGAGGCCGGCATCCCTCAGGGCCCGCTCCGTGGGTCCGACCGTCCGCTGGATAAGGTCATCCACGAGTTGCTCAAACTTCGCCCGGGTCAGCGTCATGTTCAAGTGCTTTGGGCCTTCCGCCGTGGCCGTGATGAACGGGAGATTGATCTCCGTCTGCATCAGCGTCGAGAGCTCCATCTTGGCTTTTTCGGCGGCTTCGCGGATCCGCTGGAGCGCCATGGGATCCTTCCGGAGATCGATCCCCTCCTGCTTCTTGAATTCTTCCGCAATGAAGTCGAGGATGCGCTGGTCGAAGTTGTCCCCGCCGAGGTGGGTGTCGCCGTTCGTCGACTTCACCTCGAAAACTCCTTCGCCAAGTTCAAGAATTGAGATATCGAATGTCCCGCCCCCCAGATCGTAGATCGCCACCTTGAGATCTTTGTGTTTCTTGTCGAGCCCGTACGCCAGGGCGGCGGCCGTGGGCTCATTGATGATACGCTTGACGGACAGACCCGCAATCTCCCCCGCCTCCTTTGTCGCCTGACGCTGAGCATCGTTAAAGTATGCAGGGACGGTGATCACGGCCTCGGTGACCTTCTGGCCGATGTAGTCCTCCGCGGTCTGCTTCATTTTCTGAAGGATCATCGCGCTGATCTCAGGGGGAGAATAGACGCGCCCCCCGACGTCCACACGCGCCGTGTTGTTGTCGCCGTGTACGACACTGTAGGGGACCAGCTTCATCTCCTCCGTCACCTCGTCAAAGAACCTCCCCATGAAGCGCTTGATGGAGAACACGGTATTCTGAGAGTTGGTCACGGCCTGCCGTTTGGCCGACTGGCCGACGAGCCGCTCACCGTTCTTGGCAAACGCCACTACTGAAGGGGTCGTTCGGCCTCCTTCGGCGTTGGCAATGACGACGGGGTCCTTCCCCTCCATGACCGCAACAACCGAGTTGGTCGTTCCCAGGTCAATACCGATGATTTTGCCCATCCTTATGATCTCCTCACGTCATTAGTCTGCAAACACACAAATCCCCTCACAATACCACCAACTCCCATGCCATCGGGAACATGCCGCTCATCAATGCTCGTAACCTATTGGAGTGGTATTACTTATGACGGGACAGCCTGCAAGGCTGGCTTTCGTCTCCTTGCTTCGAAAGACAGAGAGGCAGTGTAAACCTGCCATATATGCAGAAAACTGTAAAACATGTCAGATACTTGCTAACAAAATCAGCTATTGACTTTCGCTCGAGGTTTGTCTATCATCGGGTGTTTCGCTCTTCGCTGGTACCTCCAGCACCTGTTCCTTCTTCAAGCCCGGCCGTGCTTCACACATCCCCATTGCTGAACTCCGCAGCGCTCAGGAAGATGCTCGGCACGCGGAAGTTTGGCCAGAAAATCTTCACATTTGAGACCATCGACTCAACGAACAACTGCGCCAAAGCGCTGGCGGGGTGTTGGGCCGAGGAGGGGACGTTGGTTCTCGCGGAGCAACAGACTGCAGGGCGCGGGAGACTTGGGAGGACCTGGCAGGCCAGTCCCAACGAGAACCTCACATTCTCGATGATTCTGCGCCCTGGCCTCCCACCCGAAGCGATGAACCTCCTCCCGCTCTACGCCGCCGTAGCGGTGGCCGAGGGGGTCGAGGAGGTGACGGGGCTGGCGGTCGAATGCAAGTGGCCCAACGACCTCCTGGTGAAAGGAAAGAAGATCGCCGGGATCCTCCTGGAAGGATCGCTGAAGAACAACGCCGTCGAGTACGTCGTGATCGGCATCGGCATCAACGTGAATCAGACAGTGTACCCGCCCGATATCGCCCCCCGGGCTACGTCGCTCAGGCTCCAAACCGGCGGTGAGATCGATCGCATGGCCCTGCTTCGCGAAGTTCTCCAATCCCTCGAAGCCCGCTACCGCACCATCATGAAAGAGGGCTTCCGCTCCATCCTCTCTCTCTGGCTCTCCCGCACCACGATGATCAACAAGGAAATCACGGTCTCCCAGGACGGCACCACCCTCTCCGGCGTCGTCACGGGGCTTAGTCCCGAGGGAGCCCTGATCCTGAACGCCAATGGCATCGAGAAGACGCTCTTTGCGGGCGACGTCACCATCGTGGGAATGTGAGGCACCATGCTCCTTGCCGTTGACGTCGGCAACACCCACACCGTACTCGGCGTGTACGACGAGAAACGGCTTCTCACCGACTGGCGGATTGCCAGCGCGAGCAACCGCACTGTCGACGAACTCTGGTTGACTGTCAAGAGCCTCTTCGCGGACGCCGGCATCGCTCCTGCTGCCGTGAAGAGGGTGGGCATCTCTTCGGTCGTCCCCAATCTCACCGGCATCTACGAATCCCTGGCCCGCCTGTATTTCCACATCGAACCTGTGACTGTCACCTCCTCCCTCGACCTCGGATTCCGGATTCACTACACAGACCCCTCTGCAGTGGGAGCCGACCGGCTCTGCAACGCGATCGCCGGGTTTCACAAATACGGCGGCCCGCTGGTCATCATCGACTTTGGGACTGCCACGACGTATGACGTTGTCTCTGCGACGGGGGACTACCTCGGCGGTGTCATCACGCTCGGCCTTGAATCCACGGCAGCGGAGCTTCATCGGCGAGCGGCAAAGCTTCCGAAGATCGAGCTCCGGTTTCCCTCATCGGTGATCGGACGCGAAACGGAAAGCAGCATGCAGGCGGGGGTGATGTTCGGGACGGTGGACGCCGTGGAGGGAACGGTCCGCAGGATCAGCGCAGAATTGGGGATGAAGCCGAAGGTTATTGCCACCGGCGGTCTCGCGCCGATCATCGCTCAACATACCCCCCTCATCGAGGCCTGCGAGCCATCGCTCGTGCTCGACGGGATCCGCCTGATCTGCGACCGGGTGAATGGAATATCGAAGTAGGCGCTGCTACCCCCCTCTTCTCCCCCCTCGGCGAACCGCTCCACTTCCGCGGTAGGGAACATCGGTTCGTGGCTTGGCCCCCTGCGTCAGCGTCTTGCCGCCCGGCACGGATGCGCCGTGCAGATTCAGCGCGTGCTGGTGAAACTCATCGCCCGGCTTCAGGATCTTGACCCGGAGCGGCTTCCCGTCGATCTCCGTGCCTCGCAAGGCTTCGACGGCATCGCGCGCCTCCGATTTCACCGGCATCTCGACGAATCCGTACCCCTCCGACTTCCCCGTCCCCTTTTCCCTGCCGATGGTCGCACGGCGAACCGTCCCATGCTTTTCAAACAACGCCCTGAGTCCCTCCTCGGACATCTCGGGGCTGAGGTTGCCAACATAGATTTGCATAGTCGTGTCTCCCTGATTCACACACCGAGCCGCTGAACAGAATCATGCCGGACAGGACACGCCTGACCCGGACCGGGCGGGTCAGGGGGTACCGAACATCTTGACCGAGGCCTGCGCCAGCTGCACCAGCGGAGTGAAGTAGAGCCCGAACAGCAGTGTGGGCCCGAGCAGAACCAACAGGACGGCGGTCGGTGTGGTGCCGATGAGAATGGGAGCCGCCTGGCCTTCTTCGGGCCGAAGGAACATGTTCCGGAAAATACGTACGTAATAGTAAAGAGCGATCACGCTGTTCAGCGCTCCCACGATGGCCAGCCAGACCCAGCCGTGGTTGATGAGCGCCGCGAACAGATACAGCTTCCCGATGAACCCCGCGGTGGGCGGGAGCCCGGTAAGCGAAATAAGGAACACTGCGAGGGCAACGGCCAGGAACGGCGCCCGCGACCCGAGACCCTTGTAGTCATCGATATCTTCCGACCCCGTCTTGTTCGCAATCACCATCACCGCATAGAATGCCCCGAGGTTCATGAAGAGGTAGACGATGAAGTACACCATGATCGCTGCAAGACCTTCGTTGCTCAGCACCACAACACCCATAAGCATGTACCCGGCATGGGCGATGCTCGAATAGGCCAGGAGCCGCTTCAGGTTGTTCTGCCAGATGGCAACCAGGTTCCCCACCGTCATGGTCAGCACGGACAGCACGGCAACAAGATCCACCCACTGGAAGCCCTGCAGGGTTGACCAGGTGCCGGCCACGAGGGGCATGGCGTTGGTATCGATGAACGTGACCTTGAAGAACCGGATCATCATCGCAAACCCCCCCGCCTTGGACGCCACGGAGAGAAATGCCGTGATCGTGATCGGTGCCCCTTCGTACACATCGGGCGTCCAGAAGTGAAACGGCACCGCGGAAATCTTGTATCCCAGCCCCGCCAGAGCGAGCACGCCGGCAATCAGCAGAGCGAACGAGGTTGCGCCTCCCTTCGCCAACACCTGCGGCAATCCCTGGTTGATCGTGTAGAGGTCGAGCGAGCCGGTCATGCCATAGATGATGGAAATCCCGTACAGCATGAGACCTGACGAGACCGCACCGAAGATCACGTACTTCAGCGACGCCTCGCTCGAATCGGGGGCTTCACGGGTGTACCCGCTCAACAGATAGGAACTCAGCGACGAGAGCTCGATCGCGAGGTACATCATCAGGAGATTGCTCGCACCCGCCATGAGCATCATCCCCAGCGCCGCCGCACCGAGCAGCGTGTAGTACTCGCCCAGTTTCCTCCCCTTGGTGTTCAGCTCGGCCGATCCGAGAGAGAACACGACGATCAGGATCGCCGTCAGGACTACTACCAGCTTGAAGAAGACCGCAAACGCATCGACCGCAATCATTGATGCGAAGATAGAGGCATTCGTGCCTGCCTGGCCGATGACGAGGATGCCGGTGACGACAAACCCGGCAAGGACAACGGCGGAGACGGCCACCGAGGAACGACGAAAGATTAAATCGACAACAATGGCGATGAGCAGAAAGGCGGTGAGCGCGATTTCCGGGGTGAACAGCGCCAGGTCGTGAAGGATTTGGTCGGACATAGACGTCAGATCACCAAAGTGTACTGAAGTTCGTCAAGAGCATCCCCCGCGCCTCACATCCCGCTCATCATCGTCACCGACGCAGTGTGCTGCAGGAGAGCCGAGAGAGTGTTGAGGGAGCTGGTCATGAGGTCGAGCACCGGCGAGGGATAAATCCCGCAGAAGATCACAATCACGGCGAGGGTCGCCAGCATAAACGTTTCCCGACCGTCCATGTCGGTCAACCCCTTCCACTTGTCCGGCAGTGAACCGAGGAACACGCGCTGCAGCACCCAGAGCATGTAGCCCGCCGTCAGGACAATCGTCACCGCGCCGATGATCGTCAGCGTCCGGAATGTCTGGAACGCCCCGAGAAGCGAGAACGCTTCGCTGATGAATCCGCTCAGGCCAGGGAGCCCGAGTGCCGCAAAGAACGCCACGGTCATCGCCCCGGCATAGCGCGGCATCTGGTTCATGAGTCCGCCGAACTCGTTCAGTCCGCGGGTGTGGGCGCGGTCGTAGATCACTCCCACGATAAGGAAGAGCATGGCGGTGATCGTGCCGTGATTGAACATCTGGAACACCGCACCCGTCATCCCCTGCGTATTCATCGACGCCATCCCCAATACAACGATGCCCATGTGGCTCACGCTCGAATATGCGATCAATTTCTTGAAGTCCGTCTGAGCCATAGCCACCAGGGCGCCGTACACCATGCTCACGACCCCAAGGAGCGCAAGCTCCCATGCGTAGTGACGCATTGCATCGGGAAAGATGGGAAAGCTGATCCGGAGCATCCCGTACGTTCCCATTTTCAGCAGAACGCCCGCGAGGATGACGCTGATGGGCGTCGGGGCTTCCACGTGCGCGTCCGGGAGCCACGTGTGGAAGGGGAAGATCGGCACTTTGATCGCAAAGCCAATGAACAGAGCGATGTACGCAAGATACCGCCAGGTTGTATCGACGCCGGCAAGCAGCGATCCCGGCACGAAATTCCCCGGATCCATCATCGCCAGCATGTTGAATGTGTAAATTTTCTCCCAGCCCTGCCCCATGGACTTTGTTGCCTCTGCCACCGAGTGGAGTCCGCCGGCCGGGTCGATATAAACGTTCACGCTGAAATAGAGGGCGATCATCGCCAGCAACATCAGCACGCTTCCCAGCAGGGTGTACAGGAAGAACTTGATCGCCGCATATTCGCGCCGCGGTCCCCCCCAGACGCCGATCAGGAAATACATCGGGAGCAGCATCACTTCCCAGAATACATAGAACAGGAAGAAATCCAGCGCCACGAACACCCCCATCATCCCGGTGTCGAGCAGGAGGAGGAGGGCAAAGTACCCCTTCACCGACTTGTCAATCGTCCACGACGAAACGACCGCGATGAAGCTGATCAGCGCGGTCAACAGCACCATCATCACGCTGATGCCGTCGATCCCCATCAGATACTCAATGTGGACCCGACCAAACCAGGCCACGCTCGAGACATCGATCCACGTCGCTTTCTCGAGGAACTGCATGCCGGCTTCCGTGTTGACGCCCCCGAGTCCCCGGTCGAACCGCATGAAGATCAGCGCTGCAAGGGCCACCTGCACGGCCGTGACGACGAGCGATGTCCACCGGAAGAGGTCCTTTCGGTTGTTCGGAAGCATGAGGACGAGGATCATCCCCAGCGCGGGCAGGAACGTGATCCATGAGAGCACGCCGATTCCTAACATTGTCATGAGGCTCAACTCCTCCAGGAGAATGGTGGCAGCATGGGGAACAGACCGGCGTCAGACGAGCCGAAATACAAAATAGAACACCATCACACTCAGAACGGCAAAGATGACGTAGGTCTGTACCTTGCCGGTCTGGAATTTCCGCAACAGCAGGCCGAAGAAGCCCGACGCGTAGGCGGTGAAATTCACGAGACCGTCCACGACGTAGGTGTCGAACTTGCCGCTGACGAACGACGTCCCCTTCGTGACCCATCCTGCGCCGTTCACCGCGCCGTCGATGATCGTGTTGTCAAACCAGCGCATCAGGCGGGTGACGGCGTGTGTGCCGTCCACGACGACAGCTCCGTACAGCTCGTCGAAATACCATTTATTGATCAGGAACCGGTGAACGGGCGCAAGGGCGCCCGCAACCGCGTCGGCACTGATCTTCTTCCAGTAATAGGTGGCAAATGCCGCCAGAATGCCCAGCCCGGCCATGGCAAGGGAGATAAGCATGGCGTTGCCGTGCGCGTGGTGCAGGGCCTCTTCGAAGACGGACGCCGTGGGCGCCGCCATATGGGCCGGGACGACTGCGGCCGGGCGCTCGACCGCTTGCATCACCCAGCCCGAAGCAGCGCCGAACGGATTGTAACTGTAGAAGGCAAAGAACGACAGGACCGCCAGGATGATCAGCGGCACTGTCATGACTTTCGGTGACTCGTGGATCTGGTCGATACGGCCCGCCTCCTTGTGGTCGCCCAGGAAGGTGAGAATGAGCAGGCGGAACATGTAGAACGCAGTCAGTCCGGCCACCAGAAAACCTGTGATAGGGATCAGAACGTGTCCGGTCAGCCCGCCGAAGGCCAGCGTGCCCGCAAGGATTTCATCTTTGCTCAGGAACCCGGAGGTCAGCGGTATTCCCGAGATTGCCAGCGTGTACATGACGAACGTCCAGAAGGTTATCGGCATCTTTCCCCTCAACCCTCCCATGTTCCGGATGTCCTGGGGGTCAGTGTGGTGGTCGTTCGCGTGATGCAGTGCGTGGTGCATCGCATGGATCACCGAGCCGGAGCCGAGGAAGAGCCCTGCCTTGAACGACGCGTGGGTCACGAGATGGAAGAAGCCGGCACCGTACGCCCCCACGCCGAGTCCCATGATCATGTACCCGAGCTGGCTGATCGTGGAGTACGCAAGGACTTTCTTGATGTCGTTCTGTGCGATCGCAATCGTGGCCGAAATAAACGCAGTAATCGCGCCGATGTAGGCGACCACCAGGAGCGCATCCGCCGTCATCAACGGGAAGAGGCGCGCCACGAGATAGACGCCGGCCGCAACCATCGTCGCCGCATGGATAAGGGCGCTGACGGGAGTCGGGCCCTCCATGGCGTCCGGAAGCCAGACATGGAGAGGGAACTGGGCGGACTTGCCTACCGCGCCGCAAAAGAGCAGTACACCTGCCGCCGTCAGCCACCACTCGCTGCCGAAGGGAAGATTCCCGCTGTTGATGCCGTCAAAGATCTCCCGCAGGCCGAAGGTATGGAACGTCATGAAAAGGATCGCGATCCCGATGAAGAACCCGAGGTCCCCTACCCTGTTCACGATGAACGCCTTGATTGCCGCGTCGGAGGCGCTTTTCTTTTCGTACCAGTGTCCGATCAGCAGGTACGAGCTGATCCCCACGAGCTCCCAGCCCACGTACAACATGAAGAGGTTGTCGGCCAGGACGATCAGCAGCATCGAGAAGGAGAAGAAGCCGAGGAACGCGAAGTACCGGGAGTATCGGACGTCTCCCTTCATGTAACCGACGGAGAAATAGTGGACGAGCGTGCTGATCAGGGTCACGACAACGAGCATCACGGCCGACAGGTTATCGATCGCGATGCCGAGCAGGATCGGCAGGGGTCCGATGCCGGGGACGTTGTGGAAATCGATCCAGGTGAACCGGAAGGAAAGCGTCTCGTCGGCGAACCCGGTGAGCTTCTGGATCATGACGGCCAGCGAGAGCCCGAGCGCAATGGTGATGATGCCCGTGGAGACCCAGTCGCCCTGTCGCGGGAGCCGCTTCCCGAAAAAGATCGTGATCGTGAACGCTACGAGCGGCAGCAGAAGAATGGCGACGGCGAGTGCGAGCAGTGTATCCGGGGTCATGGACTTATTCTTTGAGTGAGCTCACTTCGTCGATGTTGACAGTCTGGAACCGGTGGTAGATGTTCAGGACGATGGCGAGCGCGATCGCCGCCTCGGCGGCGGCAAGGATGATGACGAAGATGGCCGCCACCTGGCCGTCGAAATTCGCCGCATTGTAGCGCGCGAAGGCGATGAAGTTCACGTTGGCCGCGTTCAACACAAGCTCCACGCCCATCAGCACCATGATGGCGTTCCGCCGCGTGGCAATCGCGAAGATCCCGAGGGCAAACAGCACCGCGCTCACCACCAGGAAATGGGCGAGCTGGACGTGGGGCAGCCACGTAGAGAATTCATTCCAGAGGCCTTCGAGTGAACCCATGGGGGTCGTCCGTTTATGCGTTTCTGTTCCGGCGTGCGGTCATGGCCGCGCCGATAAGCGCCACCAGGAGGATGACCGAGGCGACCTCGAACGGCAGGAGGTACGTGGTCATCAACATCTCGCCAAGAGTCCGTGTCGTCGAAGCAGGCGGTTCGGCCGGCGTGCCGACCTCCCGCCACAGTGAGTAGAAGAGCCCGGCCAGGGATCCCGCAACGACCGCCACAAGCATCAGGGCCGGGACCGTGTGGATGGTCCCGGTCTTGATCTCCACGTCGATCACCTTGTTGGTCAGCATCACGCCGAAGAGGAGCAGCACCAGGATCCCGCCGACGTAGATGAGGACCTGGGTAACGGCGAGGAAGTCGGCCCGAAGGAGCACGTACAGTCCAGCGACGCCGAAAAACGTGAAGAGGAGCGCGAAGGCCGAATAAATGATGTTCCGGGAGAAGACTACGATGAAGGCCGACACGAGGGTGATAAATGCAAAGACGAAAAAGACGACGTCGAACAATTGCATGGTGGCTACACCTTGCTGTCGGAAGAAGGAGGCGATGCGGGCGCCGGTGCCGGGGTGGGTTTTGGGGCGGCCGCCGCGGCCGCTTTCTTTGCTGCCTGCTCCTTTTCATAGGCAGCGAGCTTCGCCCTGGCCTGGTCGACCTCCGCCGGAGTCATGGTCGCAAAGTTGTAGATCAGATTGTTTCGCTCGAACTCCGAAAACTCATACACATCGGTCATTTTGATGCATTCGGTCGGGCAGGGATACACGCACAGGGCACAGTAGCAGCATTTGGCAATGTCGATGTCGAACTGCGTCACATACAGCCGTTTCTTCGTTCCCACCGATGTGAGGCCGAGGTCGACGTCCGGCGTTGACTTCACCGTTTCGATCGTGATGCAGTCCACCGGGCAGGCCATCGCGCACTGGTCGCACCCGATGCAGTCGTCCATATTGACGTACAGCCGGTTCCGGGCCCTCTCAGGAAGCTTGACCTTGACGTCGGGATACTGGATGGTCACCGCCGGCGTGAACAGGTGGCGCCAGGTGACCTTCATCCCGATCAGCACTGTGATAACGCCGTCCCACACATTCCTGAAGTATCTGCCCATACCGGATCCTTTCTCAACGAACCGCCATGACCCAGAACCCCACGCCGATCACGACGACGAACGCAAACGGGATCAGCACCTTCCAGCCCACGTACATCAGCTGGTCTACACGCAGGCGCGGGAGGGTCCACCGCAACCACATCTGGAGGAAGATGAACGCCATCCCCTTGAACAGGAACCAGAAGAGGCCCCACCAGGGGCCCGAAAGGAAATCGCCGAAGGGACTGTTCCAGCCGCCGAAGAAGAGAGTCGAGGCAATGGCCGATACCGCGAACATATTGGCGTACTCGGAGAGGAACAGAAGGGCAAAACGCATCCCACCGTACTCCGTGTGATACCCGCCGACCAGCTCCGACTCCGCCTCGGGAATGTCGAACGGCGTCCTGTTCGTCTCTGCCAGCGAGGCGATGAAGTAGATCACCATGGCGATGAACAGGAGCGGAAATTTCTGGAAGACGTACCAGTTCCAGAACCAGCCCGACTGGGCGCGGTTAATCTCCTGCAGGTCGAATGTTCCTGCGACCATGACGACGGCGAGAAGGGCCAGGGCAACGGGGATCTCATAGCTCACAATCTGCGCGGCGGAGCGCATTGCCCCGAAGAGGGACCACTTGTTGTTGGACGCCCAGCCTGCCATCAGAAGGCCGATGACGACGAGCGAGGAGATCGAAATGACGTAGAACAGACCGATATTGATCTCGCTGCCGATATACGCAGCGCTGAAGGGGATTGCCGCATAGGCCGCGTATGCTCCGACGAAGACGACGTACGGTGCAAGGATGAACAGCTTCCGGTCTGCGGCCGTCGGGATAATGTCCTCCTTCTGGATGAGCTTCAGGATGTCGGCGATCGTCTGCGACCACCCGTGCCATCCTCCGGTGCGCATCGGCCCAAGCCGGTCCTGCATGTGTGCGGAAATCTTCCGCTCCCACCACACCGCAAAGAGGGCAAACGGAATCACCCAGATGAGCGGCAGCACCGCCATCAGGGAGTACACGAGGATTTCGTTCTGAAGGACGCTGATCAGGAATTCTTTCATCGATCCACTTCTCCCAGGACGATGTCGATGCTCCCCAGGATCGCGACCATGTCGGCGATCATCGCCCCGCGCGAAATGGCCGGGAGCGCAGAGAGGTTGACGAAGCAGGGAGATTTCACCTTGATGCGGAAGGGAGTTGCCGATCCGTCGGAGATGATGTAGTAGCCAAGCTCACCTTTCGGCGTCTCGGTCCGCACGTAGATTTCGCCCGCGTCGGGCCTGATGCGTTTCGGGATCGCCGACTGCACGTCGCCCGCAGGGAGCTTTGCAACCGCCTGCTCAATGATGTTGACGCTCTGCTCCATCTCGTGGATGCGCACCATGTACCTGTCCCAGCAATCACCGACGGTTCCCCGGAGCCCCTTCCCGACAGGTATCTCGAAATCAAGCCTGTCGTACATCGAGTAGGGGTCGTTCTTCCTGAGGTCCCACTTCACACCCGAACCACGCAGGACCGGCCCGCTGCACGCGTAGTTGACGGCCACGGGCGCGGGCAGGACGCCGACGTTTGCGGTCCGTTCGATGAAAATCTTGTTGTACGACAGGAGATCATTGAGCTCCTTGATCTTCGGCCGGAAATAGGTGCAGAAATCCTTCACCTTCTCCGCAAAGTTCGGAGGAACGTCATGTGACAGGCCTCCCACCCACATGTAGTTGTAGAGGAGCCTGGCCCCGCAGGTCTGCTCGAAAATATCGAGAACGCGCTCGCGGTCACGCATACAATAGAGGAACGGCGTGAACGCGCCAATGTCCATGCCATACGTTCCGATGGCGATCAGATGGCTGACGATGCGGGAAAACTCGGCCATGATCACCCGGATATACTCGACGCGCTCGGGGACCGTAATCTTCAGCAGGCGCTCCATCGCGACCACGAAACCGAACTCATTGCTCATCGCGGCGACATAGTCCATCCGGTCGGCGTACGGGATCACCTGCTGGTAGTTCGTCATGTGCTCGCAGTGCTTCTCGAAGCACCGGTGGAGGTAGCCCATATGGGGCACCACGTCCACGACGATCTCGCCGTCTGCCACCACTTCGAGCCGGAGAACCCCGTGCGTCGACGGATGCTGGGGACCCATGTTGATGACCATCTCTTCGGTCCTGAGCGCCCTGCTGATGCCGGAGACCGCGGACGGCCGTGTGAGAACTTCTTCCATCAGTAGGGGACCTTCATACCGTTATAGAACTCCGGGACCTGATAGTCTTTCCGCAGGGGATGCCCGACCCAGTCGTCCGGGAGGAGGATCCGTCGGAGATCAGAGTGCCCATCGAACACGATCCCATAGAGATCAAATGCTTCTCGTTCGTGCCAGTTCGCAGTCTTCCAGACCGATTCCACCGAGGCGACGTGCGGGTCCTCCACCGTGACGTCGGCCTTAAGGACAATCTTGTGATTGTGCGTCATGGAGTGAAGGTGATAGACCACGCCGAGCTTCCCGCCTGTGTAATCCACGCCGCTCAGGCACATCAGCACGTCGAACAGCAGGTGCTCGTCGTCGCGGAGGAACAACGCGACCTCCTTCATCTGCCGGGGCGCGACCCGGATGAAGGGGTTCGGCACGCCATCCAGCGTTGCCTCAAGGATGCCGTCGCCGAACCGCATCTTGAGGGAGTTGAAGACTTCCTGTGGGATCATGGGGAGTGCGGTCGAGGATTCACAATGCGCGGGGGTGGGGGAGGTGTCAGGCCGACTTTCTCTTGACGAGGCTTTCGCCGCGGATCTTCTCCTGCAGCTTCAGGAGCCCTTCCATCAGGGCTTCGGGTCGGGGAGGACACCCTGGCACATAGACATCCACGGGGATAACCCTGTCGACCCCCTTGAGCACATGGTAGCCGTGCTCCCAGTAGGGGCCGCCGCAGTTCGCGCAGCTCCCCATGGAGAGCACATACCGGGGTTCGGACATCTGATCGTACAGCACCTTGATGCGGCTTGCCATTTTCAGCGTCACGGTGCCGGCAACGATCATGACGTCCGACTGCCGGGGGGTCGCCCGGAAAAACGTCCCGAATCGGTCAAGGTCGTAGTGGCTTGCGCCGGTGGCCATCATTTCGATGGCACAGCAGGCGAGGCCGAACTGCATCCCCCAGACGGAGGACAGCCGTGCCCAGTTCAGCAGGGTGTCCATCGACGTGATGAGGACGTTTCCGTTTTCAAACCGCTGATCGAGGAGTCCCATGGAGTGATCGCTACACGACAATTTCTTCTTCTTTCAGCCGCGGCTCCTGCACGCCAACGCCCCGCACGTACGTTGGAACCCGCGGGGACGGCTTGTCCCACTGCAGGTCACCTTTGCGCCAGACGTAGGCATACCCAACGAAGAGTATGCCGAGGAACACGAGCATCTCGATGAACGCAAACCACCCGAGGTCCTTGTAGACCGTGGCCCAGGGAAACAAGAACACGACCTCGACGTCAAAGATCAGGAAGATGAGCGCCACGACATAGAAACGGATGTTGAAACGCACGCGCGTGTCCCCGACGGGGGTTTCACCGCACTCGTATGTCGTCAGCTTGTTGGCGTACGGTCGGTGCGGGCGCAGGAGCCAGGCAACGACAAGGCCTCCTGCGACAAATACTCCTCCGATGATGAGGAACAGAAAGACCCGGCCGAATTCGGTGAGCATCAATCAGGATCTCCAGTGCGAACAAAGGGTGAGGGAAGCTCGCAGGGCGGCGCACATGCAACACGTGTACCGGGACAAGGAACGTGCCCTAATATAGGTAGAAGTGCGAGGAATGTCAAGGTGACGCGACGCAGGACGATCTCACTCCCAACGGAAGAGGCGAACCGCAAGTGCGCAGGATGCAATTCCCCACACGGCGAGACCGATGAGTTGCGGCGCCACCTGAGCGGTCGTCGCACCGTCGATAGCGACGCTGCGCAATCCGTCGGCAAGATAGGTGAGGGGAAGGATCTCCGTCGCGCTCCTGAGGATCCCCGGCAGGTGCGATCGATTAAAGAACACGCCGGAGAGCGCCATCATCGGAAGACTGATCACGTTCGCCAGCGGCGCCACCTGGTCTTCCGATGATGACACACCCGCAAGCGTAAAACCGACGCCGAGGAAGACGATCGCGCCCAGGATGCTCAACAGCGCAAGGAGTGCAACATTCCCCATGAAGTGGAAATGGAGAAAAACCATGCCGACACCAACCATCAACGACATCTGCAAGACAACGACGATGAGCCGTGTCGTCACCTGCGCGAAAATGAAATCGTTCGGATTGATCGGGGTGACCCGCAGGCGGCGGAGGATTCCACGTTTCTTGAGCGAAACAAATCCGAACGCCACGCCGAAGACCCCCATCTGCATGATGGACATGGCCATGATCCCGGGGAGCAGGAAGTCCATATAGGTCAGATTGCGCGTCGCCACCGGCTCGGTCTTCACCAGTGTCCGGCGCGCCCCCCCTCCCGCCTCAAACGCCTGCTCATCGAGCACGCGCTGCAGGAGGAGACCTGCCAGCTGCGTTTCCTGCGGCTTCGCCTCAATGTCGCCGTACGCGGCCAGCGTCGTCACGGAATTCTCACGGTATGCCTGTGGGATGACCAGCACGAGGTCACGCTCCCCCCGGACGAGTTCTGTCAGCTGGGCAGCGCGCTCTCCTACGGACACTTCGAGCGTTCTCACGCCTTTCAGTCGGGCAATGAGCGTCGCGCCGGCGTCCCCCGCCTCATTCACGACCCCCAGATGCACCTGCCCGACGCCATCGAAGTGCACAAATCCGAACAGGACGATGATGAACAGGGGGAGCAGGAAAGTCCAGATGATTGCTTCGCGCTGGCGGTAAAACATTTTGATCGACGCGACCGTCAGCTTCAATTTCAGTCTCACCACTTCACCCCCTGGCCTCCGTCCATGCGGCATCGCTCACGACTATTCTTCACGCAGCGCATGCCCCGTGAGTTGAAGGAACACGTCTTCAAGGTTTGCCAGCCGCTCCACCCGTTTTTTCCTGAATCCGCCCGCCACCAGCCGGTTGATCAACTCTTGCGGCGGCGCAAGCGCGATAATCTTCCCGTGATCCATGATCGCGACCCGGTCGCACAACTCTTCCGCCTCTTCCATGTAATGCGTGGTGAGCACAACCGTCTTACCCTCCGAACGGATCCGCCTGATGACCCCCCAGAGATGCCGTCGTGCCTGCGGGTCGAGCCCCGTTGTCGGCTCATCCAGGAACAGGAGGACGGGATCGTTGACCAGGGCCGCGGCAATCGAGAACCGCTGCTTCTGGCCGCCCGACAGTTCTCCCACCTTCGCGCGCGCCTTCTCCGTGAGCTCGACCTCCTCCAGAAGTCGCATGGGGTCAATGTTCCTGCCGTAGATCTCGCCGAAGAGCGAAAGCAACTCGACGAGCGTCAGCTTGTCGAAGAACGAGGACGCCTGAAGCTGGACACCAATGATCCGCTTGACCTGCTGCGGTTCGCGACGCACATCGAGCCCCTGCAACGTCACGGAGCCCTCATCGATCGGCCGGAGCGTTTCGATGCACTCCAGAGTCGTTGTTTTCCCCGCCCCGTTCGGCCCGAGGATGCCAAAGATCTCGCGTGGCAGAACCCCGAACGTGATGCCGTTGACCGCAGTGATCTCGCCATATCGCTTAACGAGATGGCGGACCTCAAGGAGATGCTCCGTTTTCGGCGCGCGGCTCATCGCGTGAACGACATTGCCGTGAAACTACCCGACGCGCTAACCACGGTCCTGCGGATGAAGTACGTCAGGTCGCGCTGCGCACGCACAGGGTAGGCGAGCGTATCGTAGGTGACCTCGATCGACTCCCTGATCCGCTGAGAATCGCTTACGGTTAACGTCACCGGTATTTCCAGCACGGTGTCGGGGAACGAGTACCATGACAGGGTCTTGACCCTGTCGGATTCCCTCTCTCTTCGCCGGCGCCCGCCAATGGCCCACGAAGACGCAATCGTGAACGGTTCGTCGCTGCGGTAGGTCACGGACACCACAAACGGACGGATGTGCGAGCGGAGTGTCAAACGCCTCTCAAGTGTCCGCACGGAATCGTTGCCACTCCCCTCGGCCGTCGTCGTATCATGCACGCTCAGCCAGGGGACGACCGACGCCGGCCCTTCGTCCAGCGTCATTCGCGTCACTCTCCCCGTGACCATGGTGTCTCTGCCGCCGTAGGACAGCTGGAGACCATCGAGAAATTCGCTGCTCGCGATGGTCACCGTACCCGAATTTGATCCAAGCGAATACTGCTGCTGGACGCGGACGGCCGGTTGCCAGGTGTCGTCGTACACACGGGCGAACAGAAGAATGACCGCCGTGATCACCGCACCCGTCCCCGCGAAAATGAGGCCTCCGCTGCCAGAGAACTTCTTTACCCAGAACAGATCCACGCCGGATGCGCGGTGGACCGCAACGAATGCATACACGAAGGGGAGGGAAAGCACTGTGGACACCACGATATATGATGCCTGCGTCAGGAGCGTGATCGGCACATCGGCAGGCGTCCCCACGGCAATCAGTCTCTGGAAAAGGCCAAGGTACTCAATGAACACGAGTCGGATCATCGGGTACGGCGTCAACAGGAGGAAAAGCGCACGCAGGAACGGGGCACGCACCGAGAGCGCCGCGGCGAGAAAGAGCAAGGAGAGCGCAGGATAGATCCCGAGCTCAGCATTGACGAGCGACAGGCCGGCAGTCATGAGGAGCAGGAGGATCACTGCCCGCAGGTAATAGGAATAGGGGTCCGCTGCGAGGCGGAACCTGCGAACCAGTCTCAGCGAAAGCCAGACCCCAACAAGTCCGCACAGGATTCCCAGGACGACGAAGCCCCCGAAATTATTGACCCAGGGAAAACGATACCCCTTGATCACACCAACGATCTCCCCCGAGACCCATATGAATACTTGCACGATGAGCGTGACCAGCAGCAGCTTGAGGCCGGACCATCTGATACGTCCTTCCGCCGGCGGGGGAAGCCGGCGTCTTCGGAGCATCACAAAGACGATGATTGCAGCAACGACTGATGCGATGGCTCCGATCCGGAGAATCGTGTGCGAGAAGAAGACCGGCACCCCTCCCACGACGACAAGAAGATATGAATCTGTATCCCGCGATGGAACGCCACCATCGAACCGCTCTGCAAGCTTCAGCACAAGGTCGCCGCTCCTGGCCAGTCCGGAGGGATTGAAGTTCTTCCAGTTGTCCAGCGGCGTATGGATTGGATAGGTGACATCCGAAGTAAAATCGATTGCCGGAATCCCGGCGTTGAGAAACGGCATGTGATCCGATCCGGTGCTGCCGGAGGTGGAGGAGTTGATGGTCGCGCTCTGCGTCGGGTAGATCAGCCCTTCGTACCCCAGCTCATGGTAATAGATATCGAATGCGGCAGACACCAGCCACCGCGGAGCACTGACCTGCCACGAGCCGTCCGGATCTGCGTCGAGCGTCCCCGACCCGTCCGCCATGTCGATCTGCAGCATCAGTGACACATCGTTCAGCCGCGGAAACGTCTTCACAAAATATTCCGACCCGCGCAGCCCTTCCTCTTCGCCTCCCCAGCAGCAGAAGACAACGGTGGATTCGTGGGTGGTCTTGCCGAGGACCCGGGAGAGCTCGATCACCGTTGCAGCGCCCGAGCCGTCGTCGTTCGCTCCGGGGACCTCCGGGCCCGAAGAGTCGATGTGGCCGCCGATCAGGATGATGCGGTCGGTCTTCCCCTTCAACAGGCCGATGGCAATCCCGCTCGCAGTGTTCACCCCTTCCGCAACGGTCATCGGCATGACGTAGGCCTCCTGACAGCCGTGTTGCGCGAACTTCGCGACCGCATACTCCAGCGCCCGTCGCTCCGCGGGGGAACCCATCGGCCGCGGTCCGATCTCGTTGACAAGGACGTTGAGGACGGCGTAGGCCGAATCGCCGGAGAAGAGCGTCCTCTGAGCAAAAGATGCTGGCGCGGCGAGTAGGACGGCGGAGAGGAGGAGCCGGATGATGGTCATGCCGTGGCACCTGGTATCATGGGACAGAGGTGCCGGAGGTGCGCGCCTCGGGATCTGAGGCCGGGAGACAGAGCGCCGGGAATCCGGTGTCTCACCTTTTCCACGTGATCTCTGGAACTGCCGCGGACTGATTGGCGTAGCGGGCGAGGACAAAAAGGAGGTCGGAGAGCCGGTTCAGGTACGTGGTAATGGTGTCGCCAATGTCTTCGTTGCGGGAGAGCCGGACGACGCTCCGTTCGGCCCTGCGGCACACGGTGCGGGCAAAGTGCAGACGAGCTGCAACCGGCGACCCGCCGGGGAGGATAAACTGCTGCAGGGGTTTCAGCCGCCCCTCGATTGCATCAATGTGCTGCTCAAGGTCTGTAGCATCCCCCGCGTCGATGCGCCGCACGTCGGTTCGCGCAAGCGCCCGCGGGGTCGCCAGGTCGGCCCCGAGGTCGAACAGCCTGTTTTGCACCTGCGTGAGTACTGCGTCGATCTCTGGTTGGGGAGCGTCGGAGCGAATCATCCCGATGACCGAGTTCAACTCATCGACTGTCCCGCACGCTTCGACCCGGAGCGCATCTTTGGGGACGCGCTGCCCGCCGTACAGTGATGTCTCGCCGCGGTCACCGGTCCTGGTGTAAATCTTCATGCAAAGGAACGTGTGTGGTGGCTCAATGTACCACTTCCCGTGAAAACAAGCAATGAACGCGCACGGTGCCGTTGATTCTCAAAAGAGGATTGAATAAGTTTTCATCGTGACTCAAGCCATCGACCCGTCCCCGATTCCTCCTCAACCACCCGAACTCTGGCGAAGGAATCTCAGAATCCTCTGGGGGACGCAGTTCCTCGCCATGATCGGGATGAACCTCGTCGTCCCCTTCCTTCCGTTCTACATCCGTTCCCTCGGCGTCACCGATCCCGACGATCTCGCTCGCTGGAGCGGGCTCGTGTTCGCGGGACCGTTCTTTGTCTCGTTCGTTGCCACCCCCTTCTGGGGGAATCTCGGTGACCGGTACGGGCGGAAGATCATGGTTGTTCGTGCGCTGTTCGGCCTCGCCGTCTCCCAGGTGCTGATGGGCCTCGCACAGGACGTCTACCAGCTGCTTCTGTTCCGAATCGTGCAGGGGGCGATCAGCGGCTTCATTGCTTCGGCACTCGCGCTCGTCTCCACCAACACGCCGAAGGAGCGGATCGGTTACGCACTCGGCGTGATGCAGTCCGCCACTGCGGGGGGTATGGTGCTCGGGCCGTTCATCGGCGGCCTGCTTGCCGACTTGATCGGCTACCGCGAGATCTTCTTCGTGACGGCGGTGATCTGTGCCGCCGGAGGGGTCGTCGTCATCCGCAGGGTGGTCGAACTGACCAGGGGACCGGGCGAAGGCAAACGGTACACCGTCCGGGAGAACTATCGGCTGATGTACCGCGACCGGCGGCTCCGGGTCATCGCTTTGACGCTCGTCGTCAGCCAGATGTCTGTGCTCATGATCGAGCCGATCTTCGCGCTTTACATCGAGGGCTTTGCTCCCCCCACGTCGCAGTTCGTCTCCACGCTGGCGGGCGGGATCTTCTCGATCACCGGCCTCTTTATGGTCATTTCGGCCCCCTGGTGGGGGAAGCGCAACGACAGGCGGGGATACCGCAAGCACCTCACCATCGCGCTCTCCGTCGGCGGCGTCGCCTATATGGGGCACATCATCGTCCCCGATCTTCTCCAGCTGGCATTGCTCAGGGCGTTCCTCGGGTTCGCACGCGGCGGCGTCCTCCCGGCGCTGTACTCGCTCACGAGCGTCTATGCGCCGCCGGAACGCCGGGGAGGGATGATGGCTATCGCATCCAGCATGACCATCCTCGGCAACATGTTGGGTCCGGTCCTGGGGGGAGCGGCCGCCGGCGCGTTCGGGATCAAGGCATCGTTCGTCGTGACCGGCCTCCTGCTCATCGCGACGAGCTGGGTGGTCTGGCGAAACGTCGACGACGGGCGTGTCCCCGCTCCTGCACCGGGAGCGCAGGTCGAACAAGGCATCTGATTGAAACTCCGGATCCGGTTGCGTACGTTGCTTCTGCGCCGTACACGACGGCCCGAATCATTGAACACCTGTCCTGAAGTCCGCCCATGAGCTCCACGGAACGGCTCTTTCTCCTCGACGGCATGGCGCTCGCCTATCGCGCCTATTTCTCGTTCATCAGCCGCCCCCTGATCAACAGCAAGGGGGTCAATACCAGCGCAGTGTATGGGTTCGTCACGATGCTGATGAAGATCCTTGAGGAGGAAAAGCCGGAACATGTTGCCGTGGTGTTCGACACGAAGGAGCCGACGTTCCGCCACGAAATGTACCCCGACTATAAGGCGACGCGGCAGAAGATGCCCGAAACCATGGCGGCCCAGATGGAGATACTCAAAGAAGTGGTCAGGGCGTTCAACACACCCTTGCTGGAGCTCCCCGGCTTCGAGGCCGACGATATCATCGGAACTCTTGCGCGGCGCGCGGAGCGGGAAGGGGTGCTGACGATGATGGTCACGGGCGACAAGGACTTCATGCAGTTGATCTCCCCGCTCGTCAAGATGTACCGGCCGGGGAAATCGGGAGGCGATGCGGAAGTGGTGGAGGAGTCCGGCGTGCTTGAGAAATTCGGCGTTACTCCCGACAAAGTGATCGATGTCCTCGGGCTCATTGGCGATACCTCGGACAACGTCCCCGGCGTTCCCGGCGTCGGCGAAAAGACCGCCATCCCGCTGATCCAGCGTTACGGCAGCATCGAGGAACTCTACCGTCACGCGGAGGAAATCCCCCAAAAAGGACTCCGGGAGAAACTGCTGAAGAACCGCGAGCTGGCCATTCTTTCGAAGCGACTGGTGACCATCGACACCCAGGTTCCCCTGGAAGTCGACTTCCATTCTCTTCGCGCGTCGCGTCGCGACACGCCGCGCCTCATCCGCCTGTTCGGGGAGCTGGAATTCAAATCTCTCGCGGGCCGACTGCGCGACACGGAACCATTTGATGAACTGGAGCCAGCCCCCCTCTCGACCCCCGAGGCGGAAGTTGCCGCAATCACCGACATCAGGTCAGATCAACACACCTATCGGTGCGTCACGACCGAGGAGGAGCTGAACGCACTCTGTGCCGAACTCGCAGCATCATCCTTGATCGTGTTTGACACGGAGACTACCTCGACCGATCCACTCCGGGCTGAGTTGGTGGGGCTTTCGTTCTGCGCAAAGGAGCGGAGCGCCTGGTACGTCCCCGTACGTCAGCCCCCGTCAGCGCAAGCGGGCGGCGCGGGACTCTTCGGAGGAGGGAACGAGAACGCCGTTCAACACAACCACACCGTGGAGGCGCTCGACCGCGACCTGGTCCTCGATACGCTGAAGTCGGTCTTTGAGTCCAGCGCCATCCGGAAAGCCGGCCAGAACATCAAGTATGACACGCTCGTCCTGATGAATCATGGCATCGGCGTGGAAGGGATCGACTTCGACACCATGGTAGCCAGTTACGTGCTCCGCGCCGACGGCCAGCACAATCTCGACGCACTGGCGATGGAGTTCCTTCGGTACAAGATGATCTCATATGAAGATCTGGTAGGCAAAGGGAAGCAGGCGAAGCCGATCACTGAGGTCCCTCTCGAGGCGATCACAGACTATTCGGCCGAAGACGCCGATATGACGTTCAGAATCAGGGAGCTGCAGATCCCGCGATTGCAGCAGCTCGACCTTCTGAAACTGTGCGAGCAGATTGAATTCCCCCTGATCCCGGCGCTGGCACGGATGGAGTTCGAGGGGATCACGCTCGACGTGGCGTATCTCGCCGATATGTCGAAGGAGATGGAGCGTCTTCTCGAAAATCTCGTAGGAGAGATTCACCGGCTGGCGGGCGGCGCCTTCAACATCAACTCGACGCCGCAGCTCCGCGAGGTGCTCTTTACCAGACTCGGCCTCCCCACTGCGCGCCGCACCAAGACGGGCTTCTCCACCGATGTCGCCGTCCTGGAAACCCTCCGCGGCAAACACCCGATCATCGAGAAGCTCCTCGAGTACAGGCAGCTGACCAAGCTGAAATCGACCTACATCGATGCGCTGCCGTCACTGATCAACCCCAAGACCGGCCGCGTGCACACCTCCTTCAATCAGACCGTGGCGGCGACGGGACGACTCTCTTCGAGCGATCCCAATCTTCAGAACATACCGATCCGCACGGAGATCGGGCGATCGATCCGCAAGGCATTCGTCCCGCGAACCCCGGGGTCGGTCCTGATGTCGGCGGACTACTCTCAGATCGAGCTTCGCATCATGGCCCACATGTCGGGCGACGAAGGGTTGCTTGCGGCATTCCGGAACGACGAGGACATCCATGCCTCGACGGCATCGCGCGTATTCGGTGTTGCGCCGGGTGACGTGACACGGGAAATGCGCCGAAAGGCGAAGGAAGTAAACTTCGGCATCATGTACGGCATCGGTCCATTCGGATTGTCAGGACGGCTGGAGATTTCACAGACGGAGGCGCGCGAAATCATCGCCCGATACTTCAGCAGGTTCCCCCGCGTGAAAGAATATATCACCAGCACACTGGAAGGAGCACGGCAGCAGGGGTACGTTGCCACACTCACGGGCCGGCGGCGGTACCTCCCCGACATCACCAGCCGCAACCAGAATATTCGGGGGAATGCCGAGCGCCAGGCCATTAACATGCCGATTCAGGGGACGGCGGCAGACCTGATCAAACTGGCGATGATCAGGCTGGACGACGCGATTCGGAGGAAAGGGCTGCGGAGCAGGATGCTGCTCCAGGTGCACGACGAGCTGTTGCTGGAAGTGCCAAAGGGAGAGATGAACGAGGCCGAGGACCTTGTGCGCGGCACGATGCAAAACGCCATGCAACTCTCCGTCCCGCTCAAGGTCGATGTGGGAACGGGCTCCAACTGGCTTGAAGCCCACTGAAAAAACGAATTCAGATATCAGATATCTGATATCCGATATCTGAACTCGATACGGCCCAACACTCCACTACGCCGGAGCCGGTTTTTCCTGCGGCACAACGATCGCCATGATGATGTACGCCAGCAGCACGAAGCCGAATGAGGCAAATGCTGCCACGACGACCAGAAGGCGAACGAGCGTCGGGTCGACGTCGAAGTATGCCGCAATTCCACCGCAGACTCCCGCGATCTTCCGTTCGGTGCGCGACTTGGTGAGCCGTTTCGGCGGGACGGTTGACCCCGCTAATGGCGGGGGCTGTGGCGCGGGCGCGAATGTTGTCGTGGTATGCAAAGAGTTCCTCCCGCCGAAGATGAATGCCACTCCTGCCAGGATCAACAGGACCGGAAACAGGATATCCCACGAGAAGCCCCACCAGTGATGCCAGATCGGCACCCCCAGGTTGCCAAGAAACCAGAGGGTACCGACCACGATGAGCAGGATCCCCCAGAACTTGCTGTTCCGTTCGTGGGTGCGCGCCGGCGCCGCTGGAGCATCAGCGGCCGGAGCGAAAGACGGATTCGTGGGCATGATGATCATCGCCACGATATAGATAACAATTCCCACCCCTCCAAAGATCGCCAGGAGCACGGTGGCGAGGCGTATGAGCGTGGAATCCAGCCCGAGGTATTCAGCCACGCCGCCGCAGATGCCGTCCAGCATACGGTCTGTGCGGGATTTGTACAGGCGCCGTGCAGGTACGTTTTCCGTCATGGGTGCCTCCGTTGTTGGGTGAGGAATGGCTGTTCCTCTCTTCGTGATACGCACAAGCCCGATGCATGTTACGCCCCAAAAACAGCGAACGCCCGCCGGATGGCGGGCGTTCGTGTCGTTGGGACAGCGGGAGAGGGTCACACCTCCATGATCTCTTTTTCCTTCTGGGTCAGCAGCGCATCGACGTCTTTGATAGCCTTGTCGGTCATCTTCTGGACCTCTTGTTCCCCTTTCTTGCGCTCATCCTCGGAGAAGTGCTCCGCTTTCTCCGATTTCTTCAGGTGTTCGATGGCGTCCCGCCGTACGTTGCGGATGGCGATCTTCCCTTCCTCGCCGAACTTCCTTGTCAGCTTCACAAGCTCCTTCCTCCGCTCCTCGTTGAGGGGTGGAATGGGCACGCGGACGATTTCCCCGTCCCGGACAGGATTCAGGCCGAGGTTGGCGGTCTGGATCGCCTTCACCACGTGATCCAGCATCCCCTTGTCATAGGGCTGGACGGTGAGCGTATGGATGTCTGCGACGCTGACGTTGCCGATGTGCGCTAGCGGGGTCATCGTACCATAGTAATCGACCTTGATCGAGTCGAGAAGCGCCGTCGTCGCCTTGCCCGTGCGCACTTTGATCAGCTCCTGCCGCACGACCTCGGCGGCCTTGTGCATCTTGTCCTCGGCCTCCTTCAGTATGGTCTTAACCATGATGGTCCTCGTTCCTGGTTGTTAGCGGACGGACGACGAGAGCTCCAGCACAGTGGTACCCACTTCTTCGCCCATGATGAGGCGCTTGAAATTCCCCTCCGTGTTCATATTGAAGACGAGGATGGGCAGCTTGTTCTCGCGGCAGAGGGTTACCGCGGTCATGTCCATCACTTTCAGATCCTTTTTCAGCACATCCAGGTAGGAGATCTCCGTGAACCGGAACGCGGCTGGATTGTTCTCGGGGTCGGAGTCATACACGCCGTCAACGCGGGTCCCCTTGATGATCGCGTCGGCCTCGATCTCAACGGCGCGGAGGGCGGCTGCCGTGTCGGTGGTAAAGTAGGGATTCCCCGTCCCCGCGCCGAACAGCACGATGCGTCCTTTCTCCAGATGCCGCACCGCGCGCCGACGGATGAACGGTTCGGCGATCACGTCCATCCGAATGGCAGACATCAGGCGGGTCACCAGCCCGGAATGCTCCAGAGCGCTCTGCAGGGCGAGGGCGTTGATCAGCGTGGCCAGCATGCCCATGTGATCGCCGGTGACTTTGTCAATCCGGTCGGCGGAATTCGCCACGCCGCGGTAGATGTTGCCGCCACCGATAACGATGCCCATCTGGACGCCGAGCGCATGGACTGCCTTGATCTCCTCGGCGTACCGGCTCAGAACCCGGTTGTCGATCCCGAACTCTCGATCCCCCATGAGCGCTTCCCCGCTCAGCTTAAGCAGGACCCTGCGGTATTTCGGTGACGTCGGCATTCAGCGCGCCTCTTCTCCAAGGTGATAGCGGTGAAAGCGGACGACCGACGCGTCGTGCCCGGCGTCGGACAGATGTTCCTTCACGGTCTTCGCGCCGTCACGGATGAAGATCTGTTCGAGAAGGCACACTTCCTGATAGAACTTCTCGAGACGGCCCAGGGCGATCTTCTCCTGGATCGCGGCCGGCTTCCCTTCATTCGCCGCCTGCGTCCTGTAGATCTCCAGTTCCCGCGCGACCACGCCCTTGCCGATCTCCTCGCGCGCGATGACCATCGGGTTCATCGCCGCGATCTGCATGGCGATGTCGCGGCCCACCGCCGTGCCGGCGGCGTCGTTGGCAAGACTCGTACACTCCACGAGCACGCCGATCTTGTTGCCCAGGTGGGTATACGAGAAGACTGTCCCGGTCCCCGCCTCGACGATCGAGAACCGGCGCACGTCGATCTTCTCCCCAACCTTGGCGAGCAGATCATTCATCATGTCTGCAACGGTCCTCCCCGACGCGACCTTGAGTCCGCGAAGCTCTTCGATCGTCTTCGGCTTGTTCACCGCGGCAGCTTCCGCAACCGCATTCGCGAAGGCGGTGAAATCGTCGCTCTTCCCGACGAAGTCAGTTTCGCAATTGATCTCGACGATTACGCCGGTCTTGCCGTCGGGGCTGACCCTGGTGACGATCATGCCCTCCTTCGCCGAGCGGTCGGCACGTTTTTGCGCGACGGCAGCTCCTTTCTTCCGCAGGTACTCGATGGCCGACTCCATGTTGCCCTGCGTGGCCTCCAGCGCCCGTTTGCAGTCCATCATGCCGGCGCCGGTCTTGTCCCGAAGCTGCTTAATCAGTGTGCTGGTAATCTCCATCGTCTCTTCCATGGTTCGTACGCTTTCTCCTCACCCTGCCGCCGGTTTCACGGCGGCGTCTTTCCCCCTGCTCTCCGCCTCCACCGCGGTCTCCATCTGACGCGCCGACGCACGCTCCCTGCCGGCGATCACCGCATCGGCAACGGCATGGGAGATCACCTGCACCGATTTGATGGCGTCATCGTTCGCGGGAATCACATAATCGATGCCGTCCGGATCGCAATTGGTGTCCACGATCGCGAAGACCGGGATGTTGAGCCGGTTCGCTTCCTTCACCGCAATCGCCTCTTTCTTCACGTCGACCACGTAGAGCGCCCCCGGCAGACGGGTCATCTCCACAACGCCCGAGAGCACGTTGTTGAGCTTCTCCTTCTCGCGTTGCAGGAATAGCCCTTCCTTCTTCGTGATCTTGTCGAATGTGCCGTCGCTTTCCATCTTCTCAATGTTCGTCAGGCGCTTCACGCTCTTGCGGATCGTGGTGAAATTCGTGAGCGAACCGCCGAGCCATCGTTCACTGACATAGAACTCGCCGGCTCGGACGGCTTCTTCCCTGATGACGTCCTTCGCCTGCTTCTTGGTGCCGACGAACAGCACGCGGCGGCCGTCGGCCACAATGTTCTCGATGGCGTTGCACGCCTCTTCGAGCAGCATCCGGGTTTTCATGAGATCGACGATGTGAATCCCGTTGCGCTCCATGAAAATGTAAGGGCGCATCTTGGGATTCCAGCGGCGGGTGAGGTGACCGAAGTGACAGCCGGCAGCAAGCAGCTCGGCGACTTCAACGCGGGGCATGGTGGTGCTCCTGATGGTGAGTTGATTCCTCTACCCCTTTCGACTTCCGCCGGTCATCCTGCCGCAGCGGGACACTCACCGGCGCAATCCAAGGGTATGCGTATTTACCCCACCTTCGTCTAAGACGAAGGCTCTGGTGAAACTGTGACTATTGCGGAATGTGGATGGCGGATTGCGGAGAGTTAGGGGGCGAGTCGTTGAAATCCTCGTTCCGCACTCCGCATTCCGCAATTCTGCTATCGCTTTGAGAACTGGAATCTCTTGCGCGCTTTCTTCTGCCCGTACTTCTTTCGTTCGACCATGCGCGAGTCGCGGGTGATGAGTCCCGCGGCACGCAGCGCCGGCTTGTGCTCGTCGCTGAGTTGCACAAGAGCGCGCGCAAGACTGAGTCGAACCGCGCCCGCCTGCCCGGTCATCCCGCCCCCCTCCACGTTGACGCGGACATCGTATTTCCCTGCCGTCTGCGTGGTCTCAAGAGGTTTCAGCACGTCGCGCCGGAGCGTCTCCAGCGGGAAGTACTGCTCGAACGGTCTCCGATTGATCGTGATCTTGCCGGACCCCGGCGCGAGGATCACGCGGGCAACTGCCGTCTTGCGCCTGCCGACTGCGAGGATGTTTTGCTGCTGGTGCATGTGTGTGTGTGACTCCGTGAAGGGTTACGGGTTGACGGGGCGGGGAACCGGTTTCTGCGCGGCGTGCGGATGCTCTGCACCCGCATACACTTTTATTTTCCTGATGATCTGACGTCCGAGACGGTTGTGAGGAAGCATCCCTTTTACTGCATGCTCGATGACCCGCCGGGGGTTCTTTCGGAGCACGTCCTGGAATTTCTCGAACGTCGCGCCCCCCGGATAGCCCGTGTAATGGAAATATTCCTTCAATTCGGAACGCTTGCCGGTCACTTTCACTTTTGCCGCATTGATCACCACCACGAAATCCCCCAGGTCCGCGTTCGGCGTAAACTGCACCTTGTGCTTCCCCCGCAACAGCCGGGCCGCCTCGGTGCAAATCCGCCCCAGCGTCTTCCCCTCGGCATCGATGAGGTGCCAGACCGGCGTGTTCTCCGTCGTCTTGAAAAATCGTGTGGGTTTGTCCACGAGTGCAGCTCCTGTCAGAATCGGATACGAAACGGCGCCAATGACGAAAGCTGATAAAGATACACAATTCCACGCAATTAGTCAATCAACCAAGAATTCCGCAATCCGCATTTCGAATTTTCTACACCTGCCCTGCGGCATGATACGAGCTTCTGACGAGCGGCCCCGACTCCACATGCCGGAACCCCATGGCAAGCCCCTCCTCTTTGAAGAGGGCGAATTCCTCCGGGGGGACAAAACGATCAACGGGCAGATGGTCCTTTGTCGGCCGGAGGTACTGTCCCAACGTCAGGATATCGCAACCCCGACCGCGCAGATCCTTCATGACGGCAAGGACTTCATCGTGCCGCTCCCCCAGCCCGAGCATGAGTCCGCTCTTGGTCAGCATACCTCCCTCGTGAGCGCGGGCGATGACGTCGAGGGATCGCACATACTTGGCCTGGGGCCTCACGCGCGGGTAGAGCCGGGGAACTGTCTCGGTATTATGGTTCAGGATGTCGGGGTGCTCGTCCATGACCAGCTGCAGCGCCCACGCCACTCCACGAAAATCGGGGATGAGCACCTCGATCCTGATGTCGGGATTGACCCGCCGCGCCTGCCGGATCGTCTCCGCAAATATCGCCGCTCCGCCATCGGGAAGCTCGTCCCTGTTCACCGATGTGATGACCGCATGCCGGACCCCCATGATTTTGATCGCCTCGGCAACGCGAACGGGTTCGTCGAAGTCGAGCGCCTCCGGCCTCCCGGTCTTCACGGCGCAGAACCCGCAGGAGCGTGTACAGACATCCCCCAGGATCATGAACGTTGCCGTTCCGGCGTTCCAGCACTCCCCCATATTCGGACAGCGTGCCTCTTCGCAGACCGTATGCAGACGGTGACGGTCAATGAGCCCCTTCAGCCGTGCGTAGTTCTCGCCTGAAGGAATCCGCACCTTCAGCCAGTCCGGCCGCACGCGTTTGGGGGGCTCCGGTGCTGGCACTTCCTGAATCACGAAGTCCATGGCTCTGTCAGAATTTCATGCTCGTATCGAACTGCTGGAGGTTCTGCACGATCTCCTCCAGGAACATGCCGCCCAGCGCCCCGTCCACAATCCGGTGGTCGAACGACAGCGTGAAGTAGGCGATCGAACGGATGGCGATCGCATCGTCCACGACCACAGGCCGCTTCCTGATCGCGCCGGTTCCCAGAATGGCAACCTGCGGCTGGTTGATGATCGGGGTTCCGATCACCGTGCCAAAGACTCCGAAATTCGAGATCGTGAACGTCCCCCCTTGGATCTCGTCCGGCTGCAGTTTCTTTGCCCTCGTACGCGCCGCCAGATCGTTCACCGCGCGGGCAACCCCAAGAAAATTCTTCTCTTCGGCGTGCTTGATCACCGGCACGATCAGCCCATTCTCCGAAGCGACGGCCAGCCCAATGTTGATGTAGTTCTTCCGGATGATCTTGTCCCCCTCCACCGACGCATTCATGAGCGGGTATTTCTTGATCGCCCGGATCACCGCATCAATAATATAGGGAGTGAACGTGAGCTTGAAGCCCTCCTTCCGTTCGAAGGCGTCCGCCTGCTGCCCGCGGTGCTTCACAATCGCCGTCATATCAACCTCATGCACCGCCGAGACATGAGGCGAGGTCTGCACGCTGTGCACCATGTGCTGGGCCATCTTCTGCAGCACATTGCTCATTTGCAGGATTTCATGATCGGGCGCCGGGTACTTCGCACGAAGCTCCGGAGCATTCACAGGAGACGCAACGGCACTGCCGGGGCGCGGTACTGCCGGAGTTCCTGGCAGCGGGGCGCCGCTTTTCCTCGCCGTCGCGTACGCCAGCACGTCCTTCTTGGAAACACGTCCCCCTTCTCCAGAACCGGGAATGCGCTCAAGCTCCTCCATCGTGACCCCTTCGGACCGCGCAATGTTGAGAACAAGAGGGGAGTAGAACCGTCCTGCCGCCGGAGGTGTGCGAGCGACCGCCGGGACTGGCGGAGGAGCCGATGAGGCCGCCGCTGTCCCCCCTGTGCCGGCCGCTTGAGCGGTCGTTTCAGCGACGCTCCCCTCCGACTCCAGATATGCGATCACGGTCCTGACGGGCACCGTCGTCTGCTCCTTCACCAGAATCTCCGCCAAGACCCCGCTCGCGGGCGAAGGGATCTCCGAATCCACCTTGTCGGTGCTAATCTCCAGGAGGGTCTCATCGCGTTTGACATGATCGCCCACCTTCTTATGCCACTTCACGATAGTTCCCTCCGCAATGCTCTCCCCCATCTGCGGCATGACGACTTCGATTCTGGCCATAGGAGAATATGCGATGAGTTTAGAGTGATGAGTTATGAGTGAAGAGCCGCGGGTTGCGCATGCGTCGCACCTCAGTATGCGTTGAGTTCACGGAGGGTTGCCACGATCCTTTCTTTGTCAGGGAGCACTGCTTCCTCCAGTGATGGTGCGAAGGGGACCGGCACATCCAGAGCGCCGAGCCGACGGACCGGCGCATCAAGATCCCGGAAGGCCCGCTCCGCGATGAGCGCGGCAATCTCCCCGCCAACGCCCCCCGTCGTGTTCGCTTCGTGGAGGACCAACACCTTCCCGGTCGCGCGAACTGTTTCAAGGATTAGCTCTTCATCCAGCGGCGCTAACGTCCTAAGGTCCACGACACGCGTCTGAACCCCGTCACGCGCAAGATCTTCGGCTGCCTCGAGGGCAAGATGGACCGTCGAACCGTACGTGATCACCGCGAGATCGTCGCCGCTTCTCCGGATCTCTCCTTTCCCGAGCGGCACGGTGTAATCCTCTTCCGGCACCTCTCCTTTCACCCTCCGGTACAGGTACTTGAACTCGTAGAAGAGCACGGGGTTGTTGTCGCGTACCGCTGACTTCATCATCCCCTTTGCGTCGTACGGGTTGGAAGGGGCCGCAATTTTCAATCCCGGGACGTGGAAGAACCACGCCTCCGTACTCGCCGAGTGATAGGGTCCGCCGTGGATATACCCGCCGGTCGGGAGACGCACGACGAGCGGGACCGGCAGATGCCAGCGGTAGTGGATCTTCGCCGCATTCGTCACAAGCTGATTGAAGCCGCAGGTCACAAAGTCGGCAAACTGCATCTCGGCAATCGGTCGCATCCCGACGAGCGCCGCACCAGTCGCTGCGCCGATGATGGCTGCCTCCGAGAGCGGACTGTCGATCACCCGCGCACTGCCGAAGCGCTTCTGAAACCCTTTCGTTGCCTTGAACGCACCCCCGTACGCGCCGATATCTTCGCCAATCATGAAGACGGTAGGATCCCGCTCCATTTCCTCCCACATCCCACGGGCAATCGCTTCGATGTACGTCATCACCGCCATCAGGGGGCGTATACTCCTTCCGATGCCTCTTCTGGTGGAGGGAAGGGATTGGCAAGCGCAACATCCACTGCCTCCTCAATCGCCCGGGTGATTCCCCGCTCCATCTCTTCCTCCTTCGCGTCGTTCAGAACCCCCTCCTGCTGCAGCCTGCGGGCGAATTGCCCAACAGGATCCTTCTCGCTCCACTCCGACAGGATCTCGGCCGGCACATAGGATGCATCGTCCGAGGCCGAGTGCCCGTGCAGCCGCATCGTCAGCGTTTCAATCACGGTCGGCCCCTCTCCCTTCCGTGCCCGCCGAACCGCTGTGCGGCAGGTGTCATGGACAAGCTCGACGTCCGTGCCGTCGATTGTCACCCCGGGGATTCCATAGCCGGCGGCACGGTCGGACAGCTTTTCGGCTGCGAATTGACGCTCGACCGGCGTCGAATACGCGTACTGGTTGTTCTCGATGATCAGGATGAACGGCAGGTTCATCACGGCCGCCATGTTCACCCCTTCGTGGAATTCCCCCACGTTGGATCCCCCGTCGCCGATGTACGTCATCACGACGGCGTTCTCCTTGCGCAAGGAGGCAGCGAGCGCAACGCCGACCGCCACGGGGATCATTGCCGCCAGATGGCTGACGTTGCCGTAGATCCTGAGAGGGGGATCGGCGTAATGGCCGGTCCCGTCACGACCGCGCGTCAGGCTGTCCTTCCTTCCCAGCTGCTGCAGAAAGATGTTCCGGAGGGTCTGACCTTTGACGAGATGCGCCCCGAGGTCCCTGTGCATGGGAAGGAGATAGTCATGCGCGTCGAGCGCGAACGCGCTTCCGACGGCGGTCGCCTCGTTTCCCCGCCCGGTGTATGCTCCCCCGACGATCTTCCCCTGTTTGTACAAACGGAGGATTGCGTCATCGCACGCCCGCGTCAGCCGCATATAGTAATAGAGCTTCAGGCGGTCGGTGTCGGACAGCCCGTCCCTGCGTCGCGCAGCGGTCCTGAGCGTGGTCGTCGTCCCCACGTTAGTATCCGGCAAGCGCGCGAAGTGCATCGACAACGTCGGCTTCCTGCGGCAGCATCGCGTTCTCGAGCCCCGGCCCGTAGGGGACAGGAGTGTCTTTCGCCGCAACGCGCCGGACCGGCGCATCGAGCCTGTCGAAACACTCTGCCGCAATGAGCGCCACAATCTCCCCTCCAAATCCGCCGGTCAGCGTGTCTTCGTGCACGATCAGCGCCTTCCCTGTCTTGCGGACGGAGCCGAAGATTGTCTCTCTATCAAGAGGATTCAACGTGCGCAGGTCGATCACCTCAACGGTCACCCCGGTCTCCTTCTCAACCTTCTTGGCCGCATCAAGCGACCGCTGAACCATCATCCCCCATGTAATCACCGTGATATCCTCGCCCGACTTCTTCACGTTTGCTACACCGAAGGGTACCAGGACGTCGGGGCCTGGCTCAGGCGACGATGCAAATCCCTGTCGATACAACCCCTTGTGTTCGAGAAACAGCACTGGATCGTCGCAACGGCAGGCCGTCTTCAAGAGTCCCTTGGCGTCTGCGGCGTTTGAAGGAAACACCACGCGGATCCCGGGGATGTGTGCGAAGAATCCGTCGATCGACTGGCTGTGATAGAGCCCGCCGTGGATGTACCCGCCGACGGCGACGCGAATGACCATAGGGCACGACCACTCGTTGCACGAGCGGAAGCGGAGCATTGCCACTTCGTCTCGTATCTGCATGAACGCCGGCCAGATGTAATCGCCGAACTGGATTTCCACCACCGGCTTGAACCCTCCGCGCACCGCAAGCCCCATGGCCGTCCCGACGATGCTTGCTTCGGCCAGCGGTGAATTGAACACGCGCGCTTCACCGAACTTGTCCGTGAGGCCTTTTGTTGCGGTAAACACTCCCCCCTTCTTCCCCGCAACATCCTCTCCGTAAATCAGCATTCTGGGATTCAGCGCCAACTCCTCGGCAAGCGCATGGTTGATCGCATCCACCATCACGATCGGCGGACCCGTCGGCACGGGCCCCGCATGTGCCGTCGGCGCGGCAGGTGCCGGCCCGTAGACGTGCGCTTCGAGTGTCGACGGATCCGGAAGTGGTTGCCGCTCCGCCCACTCTGCCGCATCGTCGATCCGCTTCTGGATCTCCTGCCGAACCTTCGCACACTCCTCGGCGGTCAGGATTCCCGCTTCCTGGAGGCGCCGTTCAAGCCGGGGGATCGGATCCCGCTGCTCGTCGGCCTCAAGATCTTTGGGATCGCGGTACTTGCGCTGATCGTCGGAAGATGAATGCGGGAGGAGCCGAACAGTGTCGGCTTCGATGATGCTGGGCCCTTCGCCGCGGCGGGCAAGCGCGACGGCCTCCGCGGCCGTTTCGTACATCAGGGGGAAGTCACAACCGTCGACGTAGAAACGGTGCAGCCCTTCGTACCCTTTCGTCATGGCTGTCACCGAGCCGCCGGAGACCTGGTCGCGCACCGGCACCGAGATCGCGTACCGATTGTTCTGGATCAGGAAAACGACGGGGAGCCGTTCACGCGAAGCCCAGTTCACCGCTTCATGAAACTCTCCTTCGCTCGTCGCCCCTTCTCCGGAGGAGACGTACACAACTTCATCGACGCCATCCTTGACGGCTCCCATGGCAGTACCAACCGCACCCAGGTATTGCGTCCCTGTCGGGCTGGACTGGGCGATGATGCGCCACTTCTTGTGGCCGTAGTGGAACGGCATGGCGAACCCGTTGCTGCTTGGTCCTCCGGCGCGGTGGAGTGCCTCCAGCATGATCTCTTCGACCGTGTAGCCGAACTGGAGGGAGAACGCCAGATCCCGGTAATAGGGATAGGCCCAGTCGTACCCCGGTCGCATCGCCAGCGCCGTCGCCACCTGGGCGGTCTCATGCCCGGACCCGCCGATATGAAAGAAGACCTTCCCTTGTTTCAGGAGGACGAGGATTCTTGCATCGATGAGGCGTGCGGCGAGGACGTTCCGGTAGGCACCGATCACGCGCTCCTTGGGAAGCCCGGCCATCGCCCCTGGAAGAGACCGGGATTTGTCCTGGGCCTGTCCTCTGGCGCGTGTCTGTGCGGTCGTCGTCATGGCGATGATCCTCCCCTACGCTGATTGCGGTTGCAGCGCCGCCGGCGTCACGGGGACGGCCTGCAGGCCGAAGAGGGCGGCGAATTCCTCCGTGACGGAAGCGGCAACATCTCCCATGGCCACTGGCCGGCCGAGCTGTGCCGCCAGCGAGGTCACACCGCGGTTCCGAATCCCGCACGGGACGATATTTCGGAAGAGCGACAGATCGTTGTTGACGTTGAGCGCAAAGCCGTGCATCGTCACCCATCGACGCGTCCTGATCCCGATGGCGCAGATCTTCTCGCCCTCCACCCAGACCCCCGTAAGGCCCCCGACACGGCCGGCGCGAATCCCAAACGCCGCGATGGCGCGGATCACCACTTCCTCAAGGTCCCGCAAATAGCGGTGGAGGTCCAGGTAAAAACTGTGCAGGTCGATGATGGGATATCCGACGAGCTGCCCCGGGGCATGGCATGTGACGTCGCCTCCGCGGTTACAGCGGACCACACCGATTCCCTGACGGCGAAGGTCCGGTTCGGACTTCAGGAGATGGGAATCGCTCCCGGCGGTGCCAAGGGTGTAGACGGGATCATGTTCCGTCATCAGCAGGAGGTCGGGAACTTCCCCCCCTTGTCGCCGGCGCGACAATCCCTCCTGCAGGTCCCAGCACTGATGGTACGGTGTGCGTCCCAGGGGGACGACCCAGAGTTCATTGCTCGGTCTCTTCATGGTGCGCCTCCCGCGGCGCAGCACTCCTCTAAAGGAAAGAACACCAGGGCACGAAGGGATGTTCGCAGGTCCCGCTTAGATATTGATCGACTCGCCGTACGCCGCCGCAGCCGCCTCCATGACCGCTTCGCCAAGGGTCGGGTGTGCATGCACGGACCGATAGATTTGTTCTCCCGTTGTCTCAAGCCGCTTTGCCACAACGAGTTCGGCGATCATTTCGGTAGCGTCCGATCCCATGATATGCGCCCCGAGCAGTTCGCCATACTTCGCATCGAAAATCAGTTTGACCATCCCTTCCGTTTCACCGATCGCCATTGCTTTGCCGAATGGACGGAACTGCGCGCGGCCGATCGTGACTTCATGCCCTTCTTCGCGCGCCCGTTCCTCGGTCAGGCCGACGCTGGCGATCTGAGGCTGGCAGTAGGTGCAGCCGGGGACCGACGTGTAGTCGATTGGTTCGGGATTTCTCCCCGCAATCGCCTCAACACAGTGAACCCCCTCGGCTGAAGCGACGTGTGCCAGCCACGGGGGGCCGATCACATCGCCGATGGCATACACGCCGGCGCACGCGGTGCGATAGTTGCCGTCGACGAGGATCCTCCCCTTTTCCGTCCCCACGCCGAGATCTTCGAGGCCGAGATATTCAACATTCCCCTGCACGCCAATCGCCATCAGGGCGAGGTCTCCCTTCAACTCCCGCCTTCCCTCAGAGGAGGAAACGCTCACGGTGACACCGGTCTGTCCTGACCGGACAGTCTCAACCGTGGCGCCTGTAAGGATTTCGATCCCCTGCTTCCTGAGACTTGTCTCCAGCAGTCGCGTCAGTTCGCGGTCTTCCACGGGGAGTATCCCCGGGAGCATTTCGACCACTGTCACCTTTGTCCGGAGGGCGTTGTAGAAATAGGCGAATTCAATCCCGATCGCCCCTGCACCGACAATGATCATCGACTCGGGCTGCTGGCTGAGCATCATCGCCTCGGTGCTCGTGATGATCCGGGTTCTGTCGATGGCGACGCCGGGGAGCGAGCGGGGTCGTGCGCCCGTGGCAAGAACGATGTGGGATGCGTGGACGGTGACGGTCGGTTTCCCGTCGGCGCGGGCTTCAACCGTACCAGCAGCGACAAGTCGCCCTTCCCCGTGAATGACGTCGATCTTATGCTTCTTCATCAGGAACTCGACACCCTTCGTGATCCGGTCCGCCACCCCCCTGCTGCGCCTGATGATTTTGGCGAAGTCTACCTGAAGGTTGTCGTAGCTGATCCCCCACTCGTCCGCCTTGCGGAAGGTGTGGAGGATCTCTGCGTTTCTGAGCAGCGCTTTGGTCGGGATGCACCCCCAGTTCAGGCAAATCCCCCCGAGACGCTCCCGCTCCACGATCGCAGCGCGCATACCGAGCTGGGCCCCCCTGATCGCGGCGGTGTAGCCGCCGGGTCCACCGCCGACGATGAGGAGATCGTACCTGGATTCCGCCATGATGCCTCACTGGTGAGCAACAAAAAAGGGAAATGGCATTCCCCTTGGTGCATCCTCCGGCTTCCCGGAAGGTCACAAAATATACCCAAGCGGGGTTTGAAAGTCAACGAACGCTCAGCCGCCCGCGAGACGGAAGCCCGGCGCGACGCGAAAAGAATTCCTTGATATTCCTCGGTGATTTCGGTATACTACGCGCACAAAATTTCTGACGGCACATGACGGGTCAGGAGGGGACGGGCGAAACGCTGGTCACAACCAACCGCAAAGCCCGGCACGAATACTCAATCCTCGATACCTACGAAACCGGCATCGTCCTCACGGGAACCGAAGTCAAATCGCTGCGACAGGGAATCGCCAATCTCGCCGACGGGTACGCAATGATCAAGGACGGCGAGCTCTGGCTCTTCGGCATGCACATCAGTCCGTACTCTCACGGAAGCTACAGCAACGTCGACCCCCTCCGCAGGCGCAAGCTGCTGGTGCACAAAAACGAGCTCCGCAGGATCAACGCGCGCCTGAAGGAGAAAGGAATCACGCTCATACCGCTCAAGGTCTATTTTGTCCACGGTATCGCGAAGCTGCAGCTGGGCGTCTGCCGTGGAAAACGTGAGTACGACAAGCGTCAGGACATCGCCCGGAGGGATGCCGAGCGAGCCATCAGGCGACATCTAGCACGGTAGTCACCGCCATTGTTCCCCCCGCTGAACGAACAGCTCGATCTTATCACTCGCGGCGCATCGGAGATCATCCGTATCGAGGACCTCGAGCGCAAGATCGCCGAATCCCTGAAGTCACAGACCCCCCTGCGCGTGAAGCTCGGATGCGATCCCAGCCGGCCCGATCTTCACCTCGGCCATTCTGTGGTGCTGCGCAAGCTCAGGCAGTTTCAGGACCTCGGCCACGAAGCGATCCTGATCGTGGGGGACTTCACCGGCATGATCGGCGACCCCTCGGGCCGGAGCAAGACGCGCCCTCCCCTCTCTCTCGAAGAAACGCGCACCAACGGCAAGAGCTATCTCGAGCAGGCTGGAAGGATTCTCTCCTCGTCGCGGGTGCGCATGGTGTACAACTCGGAATGGCTGGCAAAGATGAGCTTCGCCGAGGTCGTTACTCTCGGAAGCAAGTACACCGTTGCGCGCATGCTGGAACGCGACGACTTTGAGCGCCGCTACAACGCCGAAGAGCCCATCAGCATCCACGAGTTCCTGTATCCCCTCGCACAGGCGATGGACTCTGTCGCGATCCGGGCAGACGTTGAACTCGGTGGAACCGACCAGAAGTTCAACCTGCTTGTGGGGCGCGACATCCAGCGAGAGTACGGCCAGGAGCCACAGGTCACGCTGACGACACCCATCCTCCTGGGGACCGACGGGGTGGAGAAGATGAGCAAGTCGCTTGACAATTACATCGGGTTGAGCGAGCCGCCGCGGGAGATATTCGGGAAGACCATGAGGATTCCCGATGCGCTGATCTACGACTACTTCCTGCTGACGACCGACGCGTCATCGGTTGAGCTGGCCTCCATCAAGAGCCAATTGGCCGATCCGGCGACAAATCCGAGCACGCTGAAGCGTCGCCTCGCCCGGACGCTCGTCACCATGTATCACGGCGACGTCGAGGCCGATCAGGCGGAACGGGAGTTCGACAGGATGTTCAAGGAACGCGAAGCACCGGACGAAATTCCCGAGTGTGTGCTCTCCGCCCCGGGCGGAAGGCTCGGGATCGTGCAGCTCTTGACCGACGCGGGACTGGTGACGTCCAGGAACGAGGCCCGGCGAATGATCGATCAGGGAGCGGTCAGCATTGACGGTGCTCGCATCTCCGACCAGAACGCGGTGGTTGATATCGGGAAGGGGATCACCGTACGGGTTGGCAAGCGGGGCTTCCGTCGTGTCCTGCAAGAATGAAGATTCGCTGTCACCTTTATCCACTACGCTAAGAGGGAGATGAGACATTGTACGTACCGGGGAAACTGTTCTTCACAAAGGGGGTAGGACGACACAAGGACTACCTGCAGTCTTTCGAGCTCGCCCTGCGTGACGCCAAGATCGAGAAATGCAATCTGGTCACCGTGTCGAGCATCTATCCCCCCGGCTGCAGACGAATTTCCACTGAAGACGGGCTGAAGCTTCTGCAACCCGGTCAGATCACGTTCTCCGTCATGGCCCGCAATGCAACCAACGAACCGAACCGGCTCATCGCAGCATCCATCGGGGTAGCCACCCCCGCCGACTTGACGCAGTACGGTTACCTGTCGGAACATCATCCGTACGGAGAAACCGACGAAAAGGCTGGAGAGTACGCGGAAGATCTCGCCGCAACAATGCTTGCCACAACCCTTGGCGTCGAATTCGACCCCGGCGTGGCGTGGGACGAGAGGGAGAAAATCTACAAGATGAGCGGGAAAATCGTCAAGACATACAATATCACGCAGTCGGCCGAAGGACACAAAGACGGCATCTGGACGACAGTCGTGGCGTGCGCGATCCTTCTACCCTGACGCTCGAGCCGTCTGCACCGTCACTAACGAAACAGCCGGGTGCTCAGCACCCGGCCGTCGATCCCACCCCTGCACGTTCCGCAACGTCAATTCAGCACAAGCCGGTACTCGTCATAGTAGTCCATGACGGCATCCACGTACCGGAGGGTTTCCCGTGCATTGCCGAACCACCCCCCGCGCGGACGATCCTGCTCCCAGATGCTTCTGTGGAGCGGGGAATACCTCCTCGAAAGGAGCGGCAGCGCATCCCTCACGCATTTCCATGTTGAGGGGTCCTCGTGGAAATACGCCGCAATCTCCTGCGCATCGTAAATCCTTGTGGCTCCCGCATTGTAGGCCGCCAGCGTCAGCTTGACCCTGTCGGCCTCCCCCGTCCCTTGAAACATCTCGAAGAGAGTCCTGAGATAGTAGATTCCTCCCCGGATGTTGTTCTCAGGGTGTGAGAGATCGTTGAGGTCAAGTTTTCTGGCCACCTCCTCGCCGGTGACCGGCATAATCTGCATAAGTCCCGATGCCCCCATCCGGCTCTCCGCCCTGTGGGAGAAACGGGATTCCTGCTTCATGACCGCCAGCACAAGCCGCCAGTCAAATCCATAAAGCTCGGAGTACCGCTTGATCGTCGCACCGTATCTGCGGATGATCCGGTTCGACGCCGGGTCGAGAAGAGGAACCTGATCCGCCGGATCAGCAAGTGCATCCTCCGAAATCGAATCTCCTACATCCTGCAGGTCTGCCTTTTTCGCAATGTTTTCACTCGTCGGCGTGCAGCCCGCCAGGAACGCCAGAAAGAGCAGAGCCGGTATGAGAAATCTGTTCATCCAATCCCCCAATTGATAACAGATTGGTGACACCCGGTATTATGTCACTTATACGGATGTCTCTGGACTTCTGGTTTCAAAGATCGGTGTTAGTACGATAGCTCTGTGCTACCTAACCAGATACAGCTCGCATTAAAAAAATCAGTGTAAATGTACTTCTTTCCCTCTTAAGAGTCAAGCGACTTGGGTCACATGTGCCTGGGCGCACAAAAAAAGGGCAGCATTTTTGTGCTGCCCTGAAGATCTGGCTACCGTAAGTTGTTGACTTATTTCAAATAACGACCTTCGATCTCATTGATCTTTTTCACTCGCCCGGCGTGCCTCCCTCCCGCAAACCAGGTCTCAAGCCAGGTTCTCAGGATGGCTTTGCACAGTTCGCTCCCTGTCACCTTGCTGCCGAGAGTGAGAACATTGGTATCATTGTGTTCTCTTGCATTCCTGGCAACGAATTCATTGTGACAGCACGCGGCTCGAATCCCGAGAATCTTGTTTGCTGCAACACATGATCCGATCCCGGCACCGTCGATGACCACTCCCCTCCAGGCCTTTCCGTCGGCCACGGCTCTCGCAACGGCGAAGGCGAAGTCAGGATAGTCACAGGGCTCCTCTGTGGAAGTTCCAAGGTCCAGCACTGGGTACCCGAGGGATTCGACATACTCAATCAGGAGTTGTTTGAGCTGATACCCACCGTGGTCGGCGCCGAAGGCGATGGTGTTGCCGGGTTTCAATGGCACGGCTCCAGACAAGGCTTCCTGGGAACCGGGAGAGGGGGAGAGGGGAACGGCGGACGTGTGGACAATCTCAATGTCATGGCTTGCCGCCAGCTCCCGGGCGAGGGGTGTTACCAATGTGTCCGCCGAAGTCTCGATGCGTCGCCTGCCAGAAGCGATTGCATCTTGAATATCCCGTTCTGTCAGGAGGGGACGAGCCATACTTACTGTCTGTCCTGCGTGCCGGGTTTCAGGATTTCCAGAACGACCGCGCCGGTCCCGTTGGGAATGAGTCCAAGATGCCTTGCCGCCCCCAGAGAAAGGTCGATTACCCTGTCGTCTTTAAACGGGCCGCGGTCGTTAATCCGAACGATTACCGATTTCCCCGTCTCGCGGAGCGTAACCCTGACCAGTGTGCCGAACGGCAGCGTCCGATGAGCAGCGGTGAGGTCGTTCATGTCGTATGTCTCACCGCTGGCGGTCTTTCGGCCGTGAAACTCGTCCGCGTAATACGAGGCGACCCCCTCAAGCTGGTTCGACACTGCATCGGTGCTCCTTGACGCGGCCGACGGGTTCGAAGTAAAGCGGGGGGCTCCCGTCCCGCAGCCCGCGAGCAGCAACGCAGCCGCAGCGATCGAGCAGCTGACATCACGCCGTAGAGTCATGCTTACAGGTACTCGTTCATCTGCTTCCGCTTGAGGTAGTCCGAGACCTCCTTCACATCCTGCGACCGTCCTCGTCGGCAGATGAGCAGCGCATCATCCGTGTTCACGATGATCAGATCCTCGACGCCGATTGTTGCAACCACCTTCTCGGGTGAGTAGATGTAAGAATTCCGCGTATCTTTCTGGATCACCTTGCCGGTGACCGAATTGCCGCTGTCGTCCTTGCCCGAGACCCGGTAGACCTCATCCCATGAGCCAAGGTCGTTCCACCCGAACGAACCGGGTATGACGAACACCCGCTGCGCCTTTTCCATGACGCCGTAGTCGATGGAAATCCCGCGAATCATTCCGTAGGCGGTGTCCACCGACTGCTGATAGCGTGCGGTGCCGATCTCCCCGCTGATCTTGATGAGCTCCCTGTAGAGGTCGGGCAGGCAGCGTTCGATCTCGTTGAGGATCGCATCGACCTTCCAGACGAACATGCCGCTGTTCCAGAGGAAATCACCGCTCGCGAGAAATTGCATCGCCGTCTCGCGGTTCGGTTTCTCTGCAAACGTCTTTACCCGCCGTACGCCCTGACCGAAGAAAGGGTTCTCCTTCTCCTCTTCGCTGACGAACTGGATATAGCCGTACCCCGTCTCCGGATGTGTCGGCGGGATTCCGATCGTCAGCAGGCTCTTGGATGTTCTGGCCGTCTCGACGGCCAGCTGGAGCACCCGGCGAAATTCCTCTTCATCGCGGATGATATGATCGGCGGGGAGGACAACCATGACGGCGTCCGGGTCGAGGCGTTGGACATGCAGCGCTGCCAGGCCGATGCAGGGGGCGGTGTTCCTCCCCACCGGCTCGAGGATAATGTTTTCCTCGGGGACATGCGGGATCTGTTTGATCACCTGGCTCTTCTGGAGCCGGTTGGTGACAACGAACAGATCCTCCGGAGTCACCATCGGCGCGAGCCGCTTCACGGTGCTCTGGATCATTGTATCCTTTCCAATGATCTGCAGCAGGTGTTTCGGGTATTTTTCGCGGCTGCGGGGCCAGAAGCGCGTTCCCACTCCTCCCGCCATAATGACGGCACACGTTTTCGGCATAGTCCCTGTGTCGGTTATTCGAGCAGTGTCTCGGGGTTGTGGAGCATGTCGATCGTCTGGAGGAGGGGGGTATAGTTCTCCTCCGGTCCTCCAAGCACCTCCTGGAGCGCCTGACCCGCATTGTCGATCAGGTGGGCTACCCGCGCATCGTCGAAGAGATCCCGTTCGATGACGTAGCGGAGGAATAGAGAGAATGCCGCAGCGAATTGGGAAGGAGCTTCAGCTCCCTGCGCGGAACAGGTCTGGTGGAGCCGACCTGCCTGTGACAGTGCGGCGTCGAAGAACCCCTGCCGCATTCCCTGGTACCGCTCACCTTCGAATGCCGTGCGGCGGAGGTCTTCAAGGGAGGTATTGAACTGATGGAGCGCTTCGAACACCGTTCCGGTCACAGGAACGGAGGTGGAGTCCTCGGTTGGAGGCGTCGCTGCCGACCCATCGCCGCCGGGCCCCGCCATCAACAGGTGATGGAGTTCATCCACCTGATACTCTCGCAGGGCCTCTAGCGGGACTTCGGCTCCGCCGGCGCGACCGCCCTCGACATACCACATCAGTCTGAGCGCAATGGCATCCCAGCCCTGCACAAGATAGAGTTGCTCCAGCGCCGCGTTGATGTCCTCCGCCGATGCGAGACGCTCGGCAACTTTCCCCATCATCTCCCCCTGCACACGATGTCCTTCTTCGGTGAGACGCTGCTGGAGACTGCGGAGGAGCTCGACTGTCTCATTGGTGGGTGGGGACACGGATCGAAGTCCTGGGATTCCGGGGGAATATAGCCCATCCATCTCCGAATGTCAACGAATCGCAGCGGGCAGCGCGGCGTCCAACCCCCAGCAACGATCCGGTCGGCCTACGACGCGCCCGCGAGACGAAGGCGGTTGAGTGCGCGTGCGAGCGCCGCTTCCGCGCGCGCGGCATCAACGGCAGGATCATGCGACTTGAGCCGGCGTTCCGCACGTTCGCGCGCGGCTTGGGCCCGCGCCACGTCGATCTCCTCTGGCCGCTCCGCACTTTCCACGAGCACGACGACGGAGTTCTGCCGCACTTCGAGAAACCCGCCCCCCGTCGCGTACACCGTATCCCGCCCTTCCATGTCCTTGACCTTCACCGGACCGATGCGGAGCGCGGAGAGGAGAGGCGCGTGACTGTGCAGGACCTGGAACCCTCCCATTGCTCCAGGAGCACTCACGCTCGCAGCCTGGCCTTGAAACACAACGCGCGTCGGCGAAATAATCTCAAGAGCAAAGGGCTTGTCGTACATGCCTGCTACGCCGCCTGAAGCTGCTTTGCCTTCTCCACCGCCTCCTCGATCGTTCCGACCATCAGGAACGCCGCCTCGGGGAGGTGGTCATACTCGCCCTCGATGATCCCGCGGAAGCTTCGGATCGTGTCTTCAAGTTTCACGTAGCGGCCCGGCGTGCCCGTGAACTGTTCAGCGACGTGGAAGGGTTGTGAAAGGAACTTCTGAATTCTGCGCGCGCGCGCCACGGTCAGCTTATCCTCATCGGAGAGTTCGTCCATGCCGAGAATGCTGATGATATCCTGGAGGTCCTTGTAGGTCTGTAAAATCTCCTTCACCCGCTTGGCAACTGCGTAGTGCTCCTCCCCCACGATCCCCGGCTCAAGAATCCGGGAGGTCGAGTCGAGAGGGTCGACCGCAGGGTAAATACCCAGCTCGGAGATCTGCCGGCTGAGCACAGTGGTGGCGTCGAGGTGAGAGAATGTAGTGGCGGGAGCGGGATCGGTCAGGTCGTCCGCCGGAACATAGATGGCCTGCACCGACGTGATGGATCCCTTCTTGGTCGAGGTGATCCGCTCCTGCAATTCTCCCATCTCGCTTCCGAGGGTGGGCTGGTAGCCGACTGCCGACGGCATTCGGCCGAGAAGGGCAGAGACTTCCGAGCCCGCCTGGACGAACCGGAAAATGTTGTCGATGAACAGCAACACGTCGCGTCCCTCTTCTTCCCGGAAGTATTCGGCAAGCGTCAGGGCGCTGAGGCCGACGCGTGCACGCGCGCCTGGCGGCTCATTCATCTGGCCAAACACCAGCGCGGTTTTGTCGAGCACGCCGGACTGTTTCATTTCAAGCCAGAGGTCGTTCCCTTCGCGTGTGCGCTCGCCGACTCCTCCGAACACAGAGAAGCCGCCATGTTGCTTGGCGATGTTGTGGATGAGCTCCTGGATAATGACGGTCTTGCCTACGCCGGCGCCTCCAAACAGTCCCGTCTTCCCCCCTTTGGAGTAGGGTTCGATCAGGTCGATCACCTTGATCCCGGTCTCGAAGATCTCTTTTTTCGTCGAGAGCTGGTCGAAGGGCGGAGGGGGGCGGTGGATGGCATAGCGCTTCTCGGTCTTGATCGGCGGGAGGCCGTCGATCCCGTCCCCCAGAACGTTGATCAGCCGGCCCAGGGTCTCGGGGCCGACGGGGACGGAAATCGGCCCTCCGGTATCCAGACACTTCATCCCGCGCACGAGACCGTCCGTCGAGTCCATTGCCACCGTCCGCACCCGGTTGTCCCCCAGGTGCTGCTGAACCTCCACCACGAGACGCTCGTCGTGGCCATCCGCGGTTGCGCGGGGGATGGAGATAGCGTTCAGAATCTCCGGGAGGGAGCCGTCGGCAAACTCGATATCAACGACGGGCCCGATCACCTGGACGATCTTGCCTTCGGTCATTCGATTCCTCTTGGATGGATAGGCGCTTGTTCAGGGATGGTCAGATGCAGCGCGAGCCCCGGCGCCGAGGCGTGACACTGCACACCCGCCTCGCTGCCGGCCATACGACAACATCTTAAAATCTACCAAAAAGAGAGAAGAGAATCAAGGAAAGTTGGCGCCTCGACGGCGCCCGGGGCCAGGGGAGGGTTGAGCTGAAGGTGGGATTTGAACCCTCGACCTGCGGTTTATCCCGACAACGCAGATGGATGAGTCCGCCAGAAAGATGGCGGACTCTCAAAATGACGAGGAGTTAGCAGGAAGCGCTAACTCGTGTCGTTTTTGAGCTGGCGGGGGGATTTGAACCCTCGACCTGCGGTTTACGAAACCGCTGCTCTACCGCTGAGCTACGCCAGCAATTGTGAAAAAGTTGTCGGGACTGAGCTACGCCAGCTATTGTGGAAAACGTTGTCGGGACTGAGCTACTTCAGCGAAACAGACAATGATACGAAAAACGGGGACGACAATCAATGCGAGGGTGGTTCAGGAGACTTTTGAACCGGGTAGGGGAAGCGGGCCCTCGGGGACAATCTCGATGTCCGATGCCCCGCGAATCCACTCCGCCTCCGGAAGCACGGACCGCTGCGTCCACTTCCGTGCGACCTCGAGCGACTCGCCGCTCGGCACCATCTCGATCGTCTCCCACGGGCAGTATTTCACGCAAAGCTTGCAACCGATGCAGATGTCAAGGTCGATTTCGACCAGCTTCTTGTGCTGGTCATAATCTGGCCCCGGCACCGTCAGGATACAGTCGACCGGACAGAACTCGATGCACACCTCGCATCCCGTGCACCCCGCCTGGTTGATTACCGCAAGCTCACGAGGACGCTTCTTGGGTTTCACGGAGGGTGCTGCTGTCCCGGGTGCACCGGCGGGGTCGGCCATGACGTACCTGCAACGTGTAAAGGAACGTGATGAATTTCTCGCTCAACCAAAATACAAAAAAAATCCGGTTCGATGCAACCCTCAGTCCCACGATCCGCCACGTACTCTGCCCAGGAAGATGCCGATGCCGCCGAAAAAGATGCGGCTGTCCTGCTCGTACGCCATGTTGTGATCACCGCGGACCTCAAGAAACATCTTTGGGTTTGCTGCCTCCTCGAAGAGCCGCCTTCCATGGGCGATCGGGATTATCTCGTCGTCCGCAGCATGGATGAACAGCTTCGGCATTGTCACACGCCCAATCTTCTCGATCGACGCAAACCGGTTTCGCGCCATCCACCGGACGGGGATATACGGATACAGCTCCTGTCCCCGGTCCGAGATTGATGTGAATGCGCCTTCGACGATCAGCCCCGCAGCCGGGAGACGGCTGGCAACGTCGATGGCCACGCCCGATCCAAGCGAACTGCCAAAGATGACACATCGCTCAGGGGAGACTCCGAGTGTGTCCCGGAGATATCCGTAGAAAGCATCGGCATCCCGGTACACCCCCTGCTCATCAGGCGTTCCCTCACTTTCGCCGTACCCACGGTACTCTGCGACAAGGACGCTGACCCCCATCTCCACAAGCTGAGCATGGAACCGCACCCTCCGGGTGGCATTGCCGGCATTCCCGTGGAAATAGAGAATCCACATTCCTGTATCCTCCCGCCCGACGACACGGTACGTACGCCCCACCAGGTTTACTCCGTCGTCTGACCTCACAGCAACCCGCTCAACCTTCAGCGGAAAGTCCTCCGGCAGGGGCCGGATCTGCCGGTCGGGTGCGTAGACAAGTTCCGTCTCGTGCGCGCTGAACCACCAGAGTATGACCCCGTAACCGACGCAGACAAGGACGACAACCGTCCAGAATGTCCTTAGCAGCATTCGCTTCATGCACTTCCTCCGACCAATGAACGCACAAGTCGATAGCTGCCGTAAGCAACAAAGGGGGCAGCGAGGACATCAACCGTGTAGTGCACATGCTGTACCACCACACCTGCGGCGACGGCAATCGTCCCGAGAAGATACATGCCCTTCAGCGTCCTCCCGTCCGCCAGGAGGAAAAGCAAGAAGAGCGTCGAGGTGTGCCCTGAAAAGAAGAGGTCGCGCGTAAACGGCTCACCGGGTCCGAACAGCTCGACAAACGGGTCCTTGAGCACAATCATGCCCGGAGGGGGATCGAGAGGGGTGCAATACATGGCCGCCATGCGAAAGAGCGCCAGGACACCGTACGACTGAAACGCCATAAGCAGCCGGCGTGGATTGCGAAGCATCAGCAGGATACCGCCAACGACGCCTGCATAAATGATCGTGAAGATCGGCCAGGTGAGATCCACGGCCGCGATCCACGCGAGGACGGGGTCGTCCATGACCACGCCACGTCGGCGTTCCACTGTGTTGAGAAACCTGGTGAGACCCACGAAAAGAGGGACGAGCAGGATGGCCGTCCCGATGGCCTGAAGCCGGAACCGTCGGTCATGCCACGCTTCAGCCCAGCGCGCGGCCAGAGGATTGGTCACAAGGGTCAGGGTGTCGTGTGGGAACGGGGGATGGAAACGCCGGTGGGAATACTACGCACTCCCTTCCTGAAATGCAACGACGCAACAGTTCACCGTGGCCCGTAAACGTGGAAGGCCCCGTCCCGTCAAGGATGAGGCCTTCGAAAGGTTACGAACGAGGGGCGGACGCCCGCTTACCAGATTCTCGCGCGGAGTTTCTCCGGGCGCACCATCGGATCGCCGGGTTTCGCCCCAAAAGCTTCATGGAACTCCGGCATATTGACCAGCGGGCCGTTAACGCGGTGCTCGCTCAGCGCGTGAACGTCAAGCATCACACGCCGGCGCAACTCTTCAGGGCGGTAGTTGGCGCGCCAGATCTGCGCCCATGCAAGAAAGAACCGCTGCTCTTGCGTAAACCCGTCGATCTGCGGCACAAGCGGCCTGCCCTGCTGCGCTTTCTTCAGCGCGGCGAATGCAATCGTCAGTCCGCCAAGGTCGGCAATGTTCTCTCCGAGGGTCAGCTTGCCGTTCGCGTGCAGGGTGTCTACTGCAGTAAACTCGTCGAATTGCTTTTCCAGGCGCTGCGAACGCGCGACGAATGCGATCTTATCGGTCGGCGTCCACCAGTCCTTCAGGTTCCCGTCGGCATCGAACTGGCTTCCCTGGTCGTCGAATCCGTGAGTCATCTCGTGTCCGATCACTGCTCCCATGCCGCCATAGTTGACGGCATCGTCCGCTTCAGGATCGAAGAACGGCGGCTGAAGGATCCCGGCGGGAAACACGATCTCGTTCATTGTCGGGTTGTAGTACGCATTGACCGTGGGAGGCGTCATCCCCCATTTAGTCCTGTCCACCGGTTTGCCGATCTCGTCGAGCTGTCGCGTGAACTCGAACGCGTTTGCACGCATGAGGTTGCCAAGGATCGGGCCGCGGTCGATCTCCAGCCCCGCATAGTCCTTCCATTTGTCGGGGTACCCGATCTTCACCGCAAACGACTCCAGTTTGCCGAGCGCCTTCGCGCGCGTGGCATCACTCATCCAATCGCGCGTCTTGATCCGCTCGCGAAACGCTGCGCGGAGGTTTTCGACCATCTCTTTCGCCCGCGCCTTCGCAGCCGGACTGAAATGTTTCCGCACGTACAGAATGCCGAGCGCTTCGCCGAGGGCGCCGTTCACAGCGTTCAGGGCCCTCTTCCACCGGGGCCGGATTTCTTTTGCTCCCGTCAGGACTCCCTGGTTGAACCGAAAATCTTCTGCCACGAACGCGGCGCTCAGCCAGGGCGCGGCGGCGTGGACGGTCTGCCACCGCAGGTAGGTTTTCCAGTCATTCAGCGGAACGTCTGACATCATCGCGCTCACCTCTTTGAAGAAATCAGGTTGAGCGACGTTGATCGCCCCCGGGCTCCCCTTGCCGATGTCGGTGAAGTACCTGGTCCACGAGAACCCCGATGCGAGGTCGGCAAGTTCTCCCGCCGTCATCTTGTGATACGTTGCGTTCGGGTCGCGCTGTTGCACCAGCGTCATGGAGGCCTTCGCGAGCCGCGTCTCGATCGCCATCACGGTCCTCGCATGTTCTTCCGCCACTTGTGCGTCCTCTCCGAGGAGCTGGAACATCTTCTGCACGTGACCAAGATATTCCCTCCGGATTTCCCTTGACTTCTCGTCCTCCCTGGTGTAATAGTCCCGGTCAGGGAGTCCGAGCCCTCCCTGCTGGATCTGGGCGATCATCATGGTGGCGTTCTTGGCATCCTGATCAACGTACAACTGGAACAATGGGTTGGCCAGAAGAGTATGCATGTGTGCCACGACAGCCGCGATGTCCGCCGGCGATGCGACAGCCGCTATGCGATCGAATTCTGCTGATAGGGGTGTCACTCCCGCTTGCTCCGCACCTGCTGAGTCCATGGCGCTCGCGAAGAAATCCCCGATCTTCTGCATTGAACTCCCTTGAGGGACATCCGCCGACGCGGCGGCCTCTTCCAGGATCTTGCGGAGATCGCGGAGGTTCTTTTCATTCAATTCGCTGAAACTCCCCCACCGCGCGTACTCTGGTGGGATGGGATTGGCTGCAAGCCAGCCGCCATTGGCAAACTTGTAGAAATTCTGCGTGGGCGGGATGGAACGGTCGAGGTTGGCTGGGTCAAGTCCGCGATGGGCGGTCTCCGGGGGTGCGGGCTGGGCGAGGATTACGCTGCATCCCAGTGCGAAGGAGAGCAGTGAAAACGCAATTCGGCGGCCAGGGAAATACTTCATACGTTGCTCCGTAAATGTGAGGGAACACAGATCACTGCGATGGGGCTGTGGAACACGCCAGAGGGATCTGACAGTTATACGATCAGCCGTCAAGAAAGATTCACGAACGGGGCCGGAATGCGGGGAGAATGCAGATACGGAAGACGAATCAAGAATTCAGATATCAGCCTGCCTGCCGGCAGGCAGGATATCGGATATCTGATATCTGAATTTGTGTGGTTACCGGAAGAAGTCCCAGAACACGTCCCACGGCCTTCTCCGTTCGCGCTGCTGGCGGTCGCGCCACTCTGCATACTTCGATTGCTCAACAATCCCGACAGGGCCGTCATAGATTCCGCCGTGGCGCCAGGTGTCAAGCACTCGGACGGCGATCACATTGTCTCCCTCGAACCGCAGGGCATCCGTCGGTATATCATAGGCGCGCAAATCACGGTATTCATCGCCGCCAACCTCCCGGTCACGCATGCGCCTGGCCGAGCCGGTGCGGCCAATCCTCTCGCCGTTCAGAAACGTCTCATCGAGATCGTCGATTTTTCCGAGGACGAGTGTGAGCTTCTTCCCCTGCAACGAAACGGGGGGAAGAAAATGGAGTCGATACCAGGCAAACCCGTCATATCCTTTCATCCCCTCTGTTTCCCAGAATGCAGGGACATTAATCTCTCTCCAGTACTGATCGTCATATCCTGACTCCTTCCACAGGAAATCGTCCCCCGTCATGATTTTCCACCTTCCAGCCAGCGAGGCCGCAGGATGCAATGGATCGAGTTGTTGGGTGATCCCGACGGAGCCCGATGTTATTCCACCCGAAATCTCCTGGTCGTACACCCGAACGGCGATCACGTTGTCCCCGGCGTAGTTCAGCAGCCGTTGCGGCAGCGGATACTCGCGCGCCGCGGCGTAAGCCGTCGCATAGTGCGGCGGAAAGTCACCCGAAAACCCGATGAACTCTCCGTTGACAAAGACTTCATCGACATCATCCACGGTGCCAAGGGTCAGGTAGAGAACCTTCTCACGCCATTCAGGACGAACCGTGAAGTGTTTCCTGTACCACGCATACCCGTCGTATCCCGGATATCCCTGGTTTTCCCAGGGCGAAGGGACCGCGATCGAGTCCCAGCCCCTGTCGTTGAATCCCGAGTTCGCACGGGCCAAGTCGTCGCCGATCGCAAAGCGCCACATTCCGGCTAGCGACGCGATCTGGCTCCGTTCCTGAGCGGCGGCATCCCTCGCGATGAGCGGCAGGAGGGAGGCCGCCGTGAGGATAAGTGCGCAATGTCGGTTCGACTTCATTGTAGGGCTCCTGACCGGTTCAACGTCTAACGTGAATGTACCGATTGCCCTGTTGCGATATGTCCCTCGACGGTCAGGAATTGTCAAAAGTTGTCATGACAGTCTTATCGCGGACCCACGTATATCCGGTCGTTGTACCCAAGCAGGACGCTTTGGAATCGCTGCGAGAGCGCCGCAAAGAGCTGGTCCGAGTTTTCGTACCGGCGCGCCACACCAGTTAGGAAGACCGTGGGATCGTCGAAGACGAGTCCCGCCAGGTACGCCTTATACCGGATCGACGGGGTCCTGCCGAACACGGCGAGAGAGCCCAGGCCTTCCCTGATCTGGTCGAACTGTGCCTCGGGGAGCACCAATTTGGCCCATAGACAATGAGCGATTGCGGATTCAACAACCCCGTTGTTTTCCGAATTCAGGCTCGCGGAATACATCCGGTCAAATTTGGCAACCTTGATATTCTGAAACCGCTCCGGAGGAGGAAAATAGGCCCTCGCTTCATCTGGCTCCTGCGCGCGCATTCCGGATGCGCCGGCAAGGGTTATCGCGGCAAACAACAACGCTGATGCTTTCATGGTATCCTCCTTGTGATGTGTGCTGGAGGATACGCCCACTGCGCGTCGGAGTTGTCGCGCGAGGGTCAGCAGATGTCAAAGAATGTCACGGGAGGCCCGGGAAGGCGCACAGGCATCGAGTTCAGAAGACCAACTTGTACCCGGTGCCGTGGATCGTGATGATCCGTTTCGGATGCGATGGGTCTTCTTCGATCTTCTGACGCAGCTTCAGGATGAAATTGTCGACCGTCCGGGTGGTAATGGATTGATCATACCCCCAGACGTTGGCCAGAAGCTGGTCACGGCTGACAGTAGTGTTTCGGTGTTGCCAGAGGAACTTGAGGACGTCGAACTCCTTCGGGCTCATGGGGAGGGGAACGCCGTCCCGCGCCGCGTTATACGTTGAGAAGTCGGCCTCGAAGCCGTCCAACCGCATGGTCGAACCGGCGGGTGGCCCCCCTTCGCCCCGGCGTAGTACAGCTCTCACCCGGGCGAGCAGTTCTCGCAGGCTGAAGGGCTTGGTCAGGTAATCGTCGGCGCCCAGCTCGAGGCCGAGCACCTTGTCGATCTCCTCTCCCCTGGCCGTCAGCATGATCACAGGGGTGGCATTCCCCCGCTCGCGCGCCTTCTTGAGGACGTCGAATCCCGAAAGCTCCGGGAGCATGACGTCGAGGATCGCGAGGTCGTACGTGTTGTTCGTCAACATCTGCAGTCCCGTCGTGCCGTCACCGGCCACCTCCACATCAATTCCCTCGAACTCGAGGTTATCCCGAAGCCCCGCCTGCATCTTCTCGTCGTCTTCGATGATGAGAATCTTGGTCATGGCGCATCCTGCGGCAGTGGGAAGACGAGCCGGAACGTGCTTCCGCGGCCCGGCGCTGAAGCAAGTTCGATACGGCCGTTGTGCGCCCCCATGATATGTCTGGCAATGGAGAGTCCGAGACCGCTCCCTCCGGTGGGGCCGGCACGGGTTCCAGGAACGCGATAGAACGTCTCGAACACCTTCGTCTGATGTTCCTCTGCAATGCCGGCACCGTGGTCGGTCACTTCCACGAACGCCGATCCGTTCCCACTCCCGGTCGCCACGCGAAGAAACCGTTCGGCCGGGCTATATCTCACTGCGTTATCAAGGAGATTGATCAGCGCTTCCTGCACTGCCTCCCCGTCGGCCTGAACCTCAGGCAATCGGGACGCGAGCGACACCTCGGGAGCGAACCCTTCGTTCCTGAGGTGGGGAGTAAACGTCTCCAGCACCGTGCGCACGACGGCATTCAGATCTGTCGGCACGAGCGTGTACGGCTTTCGTCCCGCTTCCATCCTGGAGAAATTCAAAAGGTTGTTCACCAGCCGCGTCAGTCGCTCCGTCTCCTTGACGATCGTCCGGTAGTATTCCTGCCGTTTCTCTTCGCTCTTCACGCGCGCCAACTCGAGGGTTTCAGCATACATGCGGATGAGCGCAAGCGGTGTGCGCAGCTCGTGGGAAACGTTTGAGACAAAATCCGATTTCAACCGCACAAAATCCATCTCCCGACGCACGCTCCTGTACACAAACCAGACCCCGCCGAGCAGGACACCATCGAGGAGGAGGATGAGCGCAAGATTACGTGTGAATCGCGATCGCGCGACATCCTCGATAGTCGCTCCACGGAGGCGCACGCCGACGGCAAGTTGCGGAAAGAGCCAGAGCTGGCGCCTCTGCTTCAGTCCCTCCGGCCGCACATCGCCGGTCCCGTACAGGACGTCACCGTTCCGCTGCAGCACAGCGAGAACAAATTCGGTTCCCGCGGCCTCCTGTAGCCGCGGCGCCAGTACCTCGCCGACGAACCGGGACTCATCGATCCCGATTCCCGCGATCACTGGGAGCCCACGACGGTCCTGATACGCGAAGAGAAGATAGAGCTGAGGTGTACCGGTGTCCTCGTCGAGCACTACCGGTTCCAGTTTTCGGTACTCCTGTCTGCTGAAGGCAATGAGCTTCACCGTTGTTGCTTTCTCTCCCTCGAGGGCGTGCTCGAGCCGAGCGGCATCGTGCGCGTCCGGCACCCCACGTGTGGTGACGAGGCGGAGGCCGCGAGCGGAAGAATCGACCAGGAAGACTGCATCGATGGCGGCATGGCGCTCAAGCCAGGACTGCATCCCTCCCTGCAGGAGCGTGTGTCCGGACCCGTCGCGCGCTCGCGCAATGAGCTCCCCGGCCCATCCGTTGACGACATCCCAGGCGTACTGATTAATGGAGAAGAGCACCACGTCGAGCTGGCGACGGTAGACGTCCGCCACAAGCTCCTCGCTGGAACTGAGTGCGTTCACCTCGTAGACGGAATAGAACAACGCGGGAAGAAGAACGAGGACTCCAAGGATGAGAGCGACCGTGCGGGTCGGACCGTGCGTCTTCACGATGCGGAGGGATTCTGGAATGCGTTAGCGGCACTCGATGCTTCATCAACTTACCGGATCGCGGCCTGAAAGTCAATGCACTGTGGTTCAGAGGCAGCTTCCGATTGGTATGCGCATTTCGTATATTGAAAGATCTGTTTCATTCACCATTCGACATGGGAATCAGAGAAGAGATCCTCCGCCGTCGCACCTTCGCCATCATTTCACACCCGGACGCCGGCAAGACGACGCTGACCGAGAAGTTCCTGCTCTATGGCGGTGCCGTGCAACTCGCGGGTTCGGTCACAGCTCGGAAGAACCAGCGGCAGTCGACGTCGGACTGGATGGAACTGGAGCGCAAACGCGGGATCTCCATCAGCTCAACGGTTCTGCAGTTCGATTATAACGGATTTCGGATCAACCTGCTGGACACCCCCGGCCACCAGGATTTCTCCGAGGACACCTACCGTGTCCTGACTGCGGTGGACGCAGTCGTCATGGTCATCGATGCCGCCAAAGGCATCGAGGCACAGACGAAGAAACTCTTTGAGGTCTGTCGCCGCCGGCAGATTCCCATCTTTACGTTCGTGAACAAGCTCGATCGTCCGACGAAAGAGCCGCTGGCGCTGCTCGACGAGCTGGAGCGCGTGCTGGGCATCGGGGCATTTGCCATGAACTGGCCGCTCGGGACGGGGTTCGGGTTCCGCGGAGTGTACGACCGCCTCGCACGTCAGGTCCATCTCTTCGAGCTCGGCACAAGCGGCGCCTATCGGCCGCCAGTGGAGATCGCGACGCTCGCAGACCCGATGCTGTCCGAGCGCCTGACCGCGGAGGCCCACGCACATCTGCGCGAGGAAATCTCCATGCTCGACCACGCCGGCGCCTCGTTTGACCCCACCGCGCTCCGGGCAGGGAAACAGACACCGGTCTTCTTCGGAAGCGCGCGCAATAACTTCGGCGTGCAGCTGCTGCTTGACGGCTTTCTCCAGCATGCGGAAACGCCTCGGCCCCGCCGGAGCAACGGGTCACTGATTCCGGTCGGCGGCGAAGCGTTCTCCGGGTTCATTTTCAAGATTCAGGCCAACATGGATCCTCGTCACCGCGACAGGATCGCGTTCCTGCGCGTTTGCTCAGGAAAGTTCCTGCGCGACATGACGGCCCTTCACGTGCAGAGCGGCCGGGAAATTCGGCTCGCAAACGCGGCCAAGCTGTTCGGACGCGACCGCGAAACCGTCGACGAAGCGTATGCCGGGGACATCGTCGGCTTCGTGGGGCAGTCGCTTCTCAGTATTGGTGATACGCTGACGCAAGATCCCGCCATCAGGTATGACGAAATCCCGCACTTCCCCCCGGAGTGCTTCGCGATACTGCGCAATCCCAACCCGGCGAAGTTCAAGAGGTTCCGTGAAGGGGTGGACCAGCTCTTGCAGGAAGGAGTGGTGCAGGGATTCCGGCCACATCAGTCGTCACAACAAGTTCCGGTCCTGGCAGCGGTGGGGCCGCTGCAGTTCGAGGTGTTTCACTACCGCCTGGAAAACGAGTACGGGGCGGAGGCCCAGCTCGACCAGACCGATTGGAAATTCGTCCGGTGGGTACACCCGTCTGTCGACCGCGCAATGCTCACTGCTGGCATCCTGCCCACCGGCGCGCTGCTCGCCGACGATGCGCGTGGTCAGGCGGTCATCCTCTTCCCCGGGGAGTGGGCGCTGAACTTCTTCACCGAGAAACATCCCGAGATAGACCTCTCCGAGCTTCCCTTCGAAAACAGCCAGCGACGGTAACGCAGATGAACACACGAAGGCCCCGTCCCGCAGACGGCGGAACGGGGCCCGTTCGAATTCCGGGAGCCCCCGGAAGCATGCGCTACCAGGCCTCACCGGAGGCTCCTCTATTCGGTACCACGAGAGGATCACCTCCTTTCCCGGGGATACAGGTCGCGCCTCCGGCCTCCCCGTTACACCCGAGACGCAGCGTGGACTGCAGCAGGAACGTAGGAACGGTAACGCCCAAAGTCAACTAGGTAGCCGTTCCAGGAATCACTTTTCCGATCCCGAGTCCCGCCAGCACCCATCCCACCACGCTGTCCGCAATGAGGCCCGTGGTGTAATCGAGAGGATATCCCATCCAGTTCCAGTTGACGGTATGGGTGACAAGAGAGGCGAAGATCCCCAGTGCGCCGCAGAACGAGACCCGGGCAATATATCCGGAGCCGGCAGCGGTACTGCGCGAGAGTAGCCACGCAGCAATCATGGCCGCAAGAATGCTGTTGATCAAGCCGACCACCATCTGGGTCGGCATCATCGGCGAGGTGCCATCCGGATCAAAGATGACCATCCCCGTCGGGCCGGCCTCATATTTTTTCATCCACGCCTCGCGTGCGGCGTCCTGTTCCGCAGGGGTTCCCTCGGGCCTTGGCATGGCGGGGAACGTATACACCGCTTTCGCGTTCATCCCCGACTTCATGGCAGCGATGACCGCCTCCTCGTTGGTGATTGTCTTCAGTGCGGAGTCGTGGAGTGGAAGGACCATCCAGGCAATCGCTCCCCAGAGGAAGAGGATCACCCCGCCGACCATCCCCGCCACGATAATGTGTTTCATGGGTACCTCCGGAAGTGTGTGAACGTGTGTTCAGGCGACCCAGCCGGCGAGCGCCTGGTCAATGAGTTCCTGGTTCCTCAGTCCGTTGACGCCGTTGATCTCCGGCTCCGGACCTCCAAGGATCCAGCGGGTGAAAAGCGATACTTCCTCGACATACAGGTTCGGCACCATGACATCTTCGACCGTCGTCGCGCCCGGCACACCTCCCTTCCCTCTGGTGAGCGTTAGCCTGCCCAGGTGGTCGACCGTGGTGAAGTCCGCCATTGACACGACCCCCTCCGTCCCGATGACTTCAAGAAACGTACGCCGAAACGGCGCGGTGTACGAGCAGAATACCGTGCCCACGACTCCGCGCGAGAAGCGCAGACTGAGAGAGGCCGTTTCTTCCGTAGAGTCTTCACCCGGCGGCGGCGAGAGAGCCGAGGCGACGACCACCGGCTCGTCATCCAGCAGAAAGCGGAGGGTATCGAGACAATGAACCCCTACATCAAAGACGGGCCCGCCCCCCGCCACTTTCCTGTCCAGGAGCCAGGTCCTCGGGCTGATGCGCGCGTCGTACATGAAATCCGCCCGCACTGCCTTCACGATGCCGATCTTGCCCGCGGCAATGATCTCCCGCATCCGTCTGACCAGCGGCGACAGGCGGACCATGTGGCCGACCATCAACCTGACATTGTTTTGCGTGCAGGCTACAATCATCTGCTCTGCCTCCCTGGCGGAGAGAGCCATCGGTTTTTCCACGATGACGTGCTTCCCCGCTTCCGCGGCCGCCACCGTTTCCGGGCAGTGAGCGGCGTTCGCCGATGCAATGAACACGGCATCCACATCGGGGTGGCGTACCAGATCTTCGACCGTCGCAAAGGCAAGGGGGACCGCACACTCATCCGCCTTGCGGCGCGCCGCCTCCGCCGACCGCTTCTGCAATGCTACCAGCGCAGAGTTCTGTGCATTGCGGATCGCGGGGGCGATCGCCCGTTCCGCGAAGCGGCCGAACCCCGTGATGCCGTATCGGATCGTCCGCTGCTCGCCAACACTCATGGAATTCCTGAGGGATTGTTCGTCCGAGACGCTCCAAGATACTTTGTGAAGTCGACAGAGGCAAGGGGAGGGAATCGTGAAGCTGTATTCTTGCAGCTGCGTCCCTACTTCGCTATCTTCGGTCATGAAGCGCAACGTCGCATGGCTGCTGTCGATGCTCTCGCTCCCCACGGCTCAGGCCGTCACACAACAGCCCTTCCAGCGGGAAACTGCCATCGTGCGCTCCGCCTGTGCGGAGAAGCAGGTTGCGGCGCTGCGTTCCGTGCGAATCGAAGGGGCGTATGCAGACAAGAACATCGACGTCACGTACTATGGGCTCGACCTGATTCTCCGCCCTTCCCCGCCGTTGCTGCGAGGAGGGGTAACGGTCAGCGCCCGTTCCCTGAGCGATACGCTGAGGAACCTCACGCTCGACCTCAACGGGGGGATGCGTGTGGATTCCGTGCGCGCCGGCGGAGTTCCTCTCTCCTTTGTGCAATACCCCTTCGGCATGGGAATCACGCTGGACCGGATCTACCCGGCGAACGAACTGTTCACCGTTGAAGTGTTCTATCAGGGAACCCCGGCGGTCAGCGGGTTCGGCAGCTTCCTCTTCACATCGCAGAACGGCGTCCCCTGGATATGGTCTCTGAGCGAGCCGTACGGCGCGCACGAGTGGTGGCCCTGCAAGGACAATACGCAGGACAAGGCAGACTCGGTCGACATCCGTATCACATGCCCCGCGAACCTGAAGGCGGGATCGAACGGACGGCTGGTCGGCGTTCAGATCAACGGAGGCGGCACACAGACGTTCCATTGGTCGGAACGCTATCCGATCGCCCCCTACCTGGTGTCCATCGCGGTGAGCAACTACGAGGAGTTCACCGACTGGTTCAGGTACAGCCCGACCGACTCGATGCCTGTGCTCAATTATGTCCTGCCGCAAAGCCTCGCCACTGCGCGGCCTGCCCTGCGATCAACGGTGGAGATGCTCCAGGTGTTTTCGGACCTGTTCGGGCTGTATCCGTTCGTGAGGGAGAAATACGGTCACGCACAGTTCGGCTGGGGGGGGGCAATGGAGCATCAGACGATGACCTCCACATCAAACTTCGCGGAGTACACTATCGCGCACGAACTGGCGCATCAGTGGTTCGGCGACATGATCACCTGCGCGAACTGGCCGAGCCTCTGGTTGAACGAGGGGTTTGCCACATACTGCGAAACGCTCTGGGGGGAGATCAAGCATGGCGAACAGGAATACCGGGCCCATCTCCGCGACATGATGAGCCCGGCGCTCCGCGCCGAGGGGACGCTCTACGTGGAGGATACGAGCAGCGTTGCATCGCTGTTCGCGTTCGACCGTGTGTACGCCAGAGGCGCATGGGTGCTGCACATGCTCAGGCGTGTGTTGGGGGATTCGACCTTCTTCGCCGCGTTGCGCGCGTACGCAGCCGACCCGCGGTTCCGGTACGGAAGCGCCACGACCGAAGGGTTCCAGAGCGTGTGCGAAGGAGTATCAGGGAAATCGCTCGCCTATTTCTTCGATGAGTGGGTATACGGCGAAGGGTATCCGCGTTATACGCTTGATTGGACTGTTGCAGGGGCGGGGACGGCACACGATGTCACCCTGGACATCGGTCAGACGGTCACCGGGCGAAGACCTGCCTTCTTCACGATGCCGGTGGACATCGGGCTCTCGGATGGGACGAACGACACCACCATCGCCGTCATGCATACCCGCTCAGGAGAGTCGTTTACCCTGCGCATCCCCTTCAAGCCGACATCCGTCACGCTCGATCCCGATCTCTGGATTCTCAGAGACCCCAATCCCCCCGGCCGGCTCCCGGCGGCCTTTGCGCTGGCTCAGAATTTCCCGAACCCGTTCAATCCGGGGACCTCGATTGCGTTCTCACTCCCGCGACGCACAGATGTCACCCTTGCTGTCTACGACCTTCTGGGGAGGGAAGTGTCCCTGTTGGTCAGGGGGCGGATGGAGGCCGGATCGTATACGGTGCCCTGGGACGGAGTCGATGACGCCGGCAGGAGGGTGGCCTCGGGAGTCTACATATACCGCCTTGTCGCAGACGACTTCGCGCGGGCGAAGACGATGCTGCTCCTGAGGTAGCGCAACCCCGGCGCAGATTCCCGGCCGTCGTCCTATCCGACCGCGGCCGTGTCCCTCCGTCGCGTGACTCTTCCATACATGATAAGCGCCGCCGCCGCAATCAACCCGATTACGGCAAAGTAGTACCAGATCACGTAAGCGCGGTCGTACGCGTGCAGCGCCTGGTCCGCCGTCAGTGTTCGCGGATCGGGACAGTAGGCATTGAGCAGGTATCCGGAGATGCCGAATCCCAGGAGCGAAGCGAGGAACGAATGGAGATGAGCGAAGCCAAGATACAGGCCCTCTTCCCCTTTGGGCGATTGGAGAGAAAAGAACTCAAGGTACCGGGGCGAAATAAAGCACTCGGCCAGCCCCTGGAAGACGATCCCGACGATCATCATGACCGTGATCGGATGGAGCGCAACGACCCCCGCGATGGAGACCGATTCCCCCGTGACTGCGGTGAGGATCGGGCTGGATGCCATGCACAGCGCTGAAAAGGGCATCAGCAGCATACCGACCGACATGGAGGTCAGCGCTTTTGCTCTCCGCATGAGCTGCGTGATCAGGACGACCGAGAGTACCACCACCAGGGGATTGACGTTCGCGATCCACTCGGGCGCGGCATGGTTCCCCACCGTCCGCAGAACGTACTTCGGCATCGTCGCGTACAGCTGGTGTTGGATGATCCAGAAGCCGGTGACAATGAGGATCAGCGTGACGAGCCGGGGGTTCGTCACCACGCGCACCAGGCCCTGCCAGGCTTCCCTCACGGACTTGGCTTCCCCCCCTACGGCTGCGCTCCGGTAAAAGAACACGACGACGATGAGGGCGATCAGCGTCATCGCTGCAGCGAAGTAATTGACCCAGACAAGGCCGAGGGAGATGCGGAGGGGGTAGGCGAACGTCTTACCCGTGAATGACCCGACGTTCACGATGCCGTAGAAGATCGAGTAGGCACGTGCGCGGTTCACGGCGTCGGTGGTCTTGGCGACGGTCCCGGTGATAATCGACTTGATAAACGAACCGCCGAGCATCAGGATGACGATGGCCGGCGGAACGGTGGTCTTGTACGGGAGAAAGCCGAGCGCAAAGTAGCCGATGGAGAGAAGTGCGAAGGCGAGGATGATAGCGTTGCGAAACCCCATCCGGTCGGCGGCTGCCCCCGTGAAGGTGGGGAGCAGGTAAAGCCCCGCCGAGAAGATCCCGCCGATCCAGGCAGCCCAGATATCGTCGTACCCGACGACGTTCGTCAGGTAGATCGTGATTGCTATGAAGACCGCGTAGTAGGCCGCGCGTTCACACAGTTCAACCGCGTTCGCCGTCCAGAAGGCGCGGGGAAACCTCCATGTGGTAGACGTCATGCCCCGCGGGCTGCGAGCTGGCGGTCGAGCATCAACAGCGGCGTCCCGCTATCGCCGATCATCTTCAGCTGTTCGATGATCCCGGCAGCGCTTTTTTCTTCTTCGACCTGCTCCGTGAGGAACCACTGCAGTTCCGCCTGAACGGCATAGTCGCTTTCCTTTAGGGCCGTCTCGTACAGCTTGTTAATGAGCGACGTGACTTTCTGTTCGTGCGCCAGGACCTGTTGAAAGATGTCGAGAGGAGATTTGAATTCCGCGGGCGGCTTCTCGACCGCCTGCAGGGTCACGCGTCCGCCGCGGTCGAGGATCATGCCCGCGAGTTTCATCGCATGACCGAGTTCCTCCTGCCACTGGACCCTGAGCCAGGACGCAACTCCCGGAAGGTTGATGGCATGGGCGTGCATCGACATGCCCAGGTACAGATAGGCCGAATTGATCTCGTGTTTGATCTGTTCGTTGATCGCGTCTTGAAGAGCCTTACTGATCATAGTGCAACGCCCCTTTCGGCATAATGCGTCGAGATTCGGTCAACGTTACTTCACCGCCAGCAGTTCCACGTCGAAGATCAGTGTCGAGTTCGGCGGAATCACGCTCCCGGCCCCGCTCTCGCCGTACGCAAGGTCCGAGGGAATGTAGAGTTCCCACGTCGACCCTTCCTTCATCAACTGGAGCGCTTCGGTCCACCCCTTGATAAACCCGTTGCAGGGATACGTCGTCGGCTCATTCCGCTTGCGCGAGCTGTCGAACTCTGTCCCGTCCAAAAGGCGCCCCGCGTAGTGTATCGTGACCGTGGACGTGAGCTTGGGGCTCTTCCCGGTTCCCTCCTTAATGACCTTGTATTGCAGGCCGCTCGGGAGGGTAACGACGCCCGGCTTTTTCGCGTTCTCCGCGAGGAAGGCCTGACCGTCGTGGGCGTTCTTCTCACCGAGGGCATGAGCGCTTGCCGTCTGGCGTTCCCGCAACTCCTGCTGGAACTCCATGATCGATTCCTGCACCTGCTGGTCGGTCATCAGCCGCTTCGCGCTGTCAGCCCCCGCATCCAGCACGCCGCGCAAAAACACGTCCGGCGTGATGGCGATGGAGTCACGTCGCAGGTTCTTCCCGATGTTCATCCCGATGCTGTAGCTGAGTTTGTCCTGCTTCGTTTCGAGTTTCACATTCTTCTCCCCTGTGGATTGACATCCGAGCATCGTTGCGATCAGCGCTGCGGCGATGAACATTTTCATCCCTGTCCCTTTCGTGGAAAATGAATTGCTAATGTACCAACCGGGAGTCTGAGAAGCAATGAAAAGAAGTGGAGAAATGCGTCACACCCCGTTGAAGAGCTCGTTCAGGATCTCCCTGGCTCGCTCGGCGTGTTCCGCCGGCACGTAGAGATCGGCCCCCTGCGGGAGGCCCATGGCCCCTCCGGCGCCGAGGAATCCCGCATCAATCGATTGGATCATCGAAGGAATCCCTTCGGCATCGAGGCTCTGTCGCGCCCGCTCGGCGTACAGTCGGTCGGGAAAATTCTTGATCTTCACGATGTCCATCGCATCCCCCGCTTCAATTCGTCTTCTGGACCAGGAACCGTTTGACTTTCTGCGTCGTGGTTTTCTCGAATTCACGGTCGCGGATGGTGAATTTCCGGATCTGTTTGAACGGCGGAACCTGCTTGTTTACCTGCGCGATCTCTTCGGCAACCACGCTCTTCATCAGTTCATCGGTGATTTGTTTCCCGCGCGTCTCGGCAAGTTCGATGAACGCCTCGGCATCGACCACAACCTGCGCTGCGATGACCTCGTCGTGCTTTGCGTCGGCCTCGCCGTACACGAGCGATTCCATGACGAAGGGGCTCCTGTTCAGCAGGTCCTCCAGCTCTTCCGGATACACATTCTCCCCGCTCTTCGAGATGATCACATTCTTCTTCCTCCCCGCGATATGGAGGAAGCCTTCCTCATCGATGCTCCCCAGATCGCCTGTCTTGAACCATCCATCTTCGAACGTCTCCCGGGTGGCCTGCTCGTTCTTGTAGTAGCCGAGCATGATATTGGCCCCGCGCGCCCAGATCTCGCCGACGCCGTTGTGGTCGGGGTTGTTGATCCTGAGGGTGACGCCGGGGAGCGCCTGGCCCGCCGAATCGTCCTTGGCATTGCCGATCTGGTTGAGGGTCAGGATGGGGGAGGTCTCGGTCAAACCGTATCCCTGCACGAAGGTAAACCCGAACTCCTGCAGGCCCTTCGCTACAAGGGGATCCTGCGCTGCTCCGCCGGTGATGAAGCATCGGATCGAGCCGCCGAACCGCTCGTGAATTTCCTTGAAGACCTGTCTGCGGAAGCTCTTCCACCCGAAGCGCTCCGCCACCGTGCCCGCCTTGATCAGCGGGCCGATGAGGAGCGAGGTGAGCTTCTTCTCGTTGATCGACTTGTAGACCCGCTTGAACATCTTGTCGTACATAAGCGGGACCGACAGCAGCATCGTCGCATGCACGCGCTGCAGGTCGTCCACGATGGTCTTGAGGGACTGGGCAAAATGCACGGAGGCGCCCGTGTACATGGGACAGAGGAACCCGCACGTGCAAGCATACGTATGATGGATCGGAAGAACGCAAAGGAACCTGTCCTCCGGCTTGATCGCCATCATTTTGACCATAGCCATCAGGTTTGCCACAAGGTTGGCCTGGCTGAGCATGACTCCCTTTGCACGGCCGAGGGATCCGGAGGTGTAGATGATCTCCGCGACGTCGCCGGGATCGACGACGGGGAGTCGGTCCACCGGCCAGGGATCGGTCCGTTCAAGAAGCTGTGTCATCGACTCCGTCCGGTCCTTTGCGGCGGGGAGATCCATGTTGATGTACACCTTGAGCTTGCGGAGCGATGAACGGAGGTCGCGGAAGGTCGGCTCGAAGGTGTCGGAATAGATCACGGCATTGGCGTCCGACTCGTGCAGGATGTTCAGCACGTCATTGGTCGGCAGGTTCCTGTCCACCGGCACGACGACGTAGTTGAAGCACATGCCAGTGAGGAAGGAGAGCGACCACTGCACCCTGTTCTCGCCGATGACCGCGATGTGGGCGCGCTCCTTCAGCCCGAGCGCGTGCAGCGCCGCGCCGAACTTCAGGATATGCCTGAGAAGCGACGCATAGGTGAGGTGGGGGATGGGGGTGTCTTTCAGGTCTTCGAGCGCGATCTTCTCGCCGTAGAGGCGCGCCGAACGAAGCATCATGTCCTGAATGGACGTGATGGCGGGGACGGTGTTAAGAACCGGTGCGTGGGCCATGGCGGTGTGATGGTCAGGTGGTTGGTCAGAGTGTTGCCGGGGCAGCGAACCTGGCAAGCTCTTCCCCCGAAGCTCTCTCCACATCCGCGTGAAGGCTCTTGCCGTGCGCATCCATCGTCACGATGGCCGGGAAGTCCTTCACCTGGATATGCCACATCGCTTCCGGTATGCCGAATTCCAGAAAATCGACGCCGTCAACCTTCGTTATGCATTTTGCATAGTATTGCGCCGCTCCCCCGATGGCGTTCAGATATACCGCGCCGTGCGCTGTGAGCGCCGCAAGGGTCTTCGCCCCCATGCCCCCTTTCCCGATGACAGCGCGGATGCCGAACTTCCTGATGATCTCCGCCTCGTACGGTTCCTCGCGGCTGCTCGTCGTGGGCCCTGCAGCGTTCATGAACCACGATTCCCCCTTCTTCAATGCGACGGGTCCGCAATGATAAAGCGCGGCGCCCCGGAGATCGACCGGCGCATCGTGCGTGAGAAGGTGATGATGCAGCGAATCGCGGCCGGTGTGCATTGGCCCGCTGAGGAGAACGACGTCTCCCACATGCAGCGAGCGAATCTGTTCCTCACCGAGCGGCATCAAGAGCCGTACCTCCCTCCCCGTCAACGCGAGCTGCTCGCTCCGCGCCATGCGGACCGCAGGGGTGTCATCCCTGTAGAGCCATCGCTTGATTGCGCCCGTGCCGGTATCGAGGACGACGCCGAGCCGCCGGAATGCCCAGCAGTCGTAGGCAACGGAGACGAAGAAACTGGCAGGTAACCGGTTGTACGCACCGATCTTGCAGCCGATGAGCGTCACCGCCCCGCCAAATCCCATCGTGCCGATGCCAAGCGCATTGGCGTCCCTCATGATCTGCGATTCCAGGCGGGCAAGGTCGCCGTTGGGGTTGACATCGTCCAGCGGACGAAAGAGCTGCTGTTTCGCGTGGTTGTAGCCCGACGCCCGGTCGCCACCGATCGCAACGCCGAGCGCACCCACGCTGCAGCCGTGTCCCTGTGCCTGGAACACGGCGTGCATGATGCACTTCCTCACCCCTTCGAGGTCCCTGTCGGCCCGGCCGAGATGTTCGAGCTCGCAGGGGAGCGAATACTGAATGTTCTTGTTCTCGCACCCTCCCCCCTTGAGGATCAGCCGGACCTCGACGTCGTCCCCCTCCCATTGCGCGAAGTGAATGACCGGCGTTCCCTCCCCCAGGTTGTTCCCGCTGTTCTTCCCCGTCAGTGAATCGACCGAATTCGGGCGGAGGGTTCCCGCCTTCGTGGCGTCGGCGATCACGTTCCGTATGGCCGCGGCAATGGTCAGCTGGTTTGTCCCCACGGGTGTCCGGACTTCAAACGTGGGCATCCCCGTATCCTGGCAGATCGGCGCTGCGTTGTCGCACGCCATGTCGATGTTGATCGCGATGGTGTCGAGCGCCAGTGCCGACTGCGTCCGGGGCGTCTCTTTCTGCATCGCGGCGGCAATGGCACGCCGGACGTCGGGAGGCAGATTGGTCGATGTTTCGACCACAAGTCTCATCAGGCTTTCGTTCAGTTGCTGCATCAGTATTCTCCTTGGGATGGCATGCGGTTCGGTCACTCATACACCGGTCGTGTTTCGTACGGAAGCGGGTCTTCCGATCCGGCGAGGCGGAATCCCCGAAGCCGGAGGGCGCAGCTGTCGCAGACGCCGCACGCGACATCCTCACGCGTATAGCACGACCAGGTCAGGTGCAGCGGCGCAGCGAGGCGGAGCCCGGCGGAGACGATGTCACTCTTGCGGAGCCCGATCACTGGGGTGACCAGCCGGATCTGCGTTCCCGATTTCGTCCCTGCTCTGATCGCGGCTTCAAACGCGTCGTAGAATTCACGCCGGCAGTCGGGATACCCCGACGAATCCTCCTCTACCGCGCCGATAAAGATCGCATGAGCGCCAACCTCCTCCGCCCAACTCACGGCGACGGCAAGCATGTTCGCGTTGCGGAAAGGAACGTACGACGTGGGGATGCCCCTGGAGGCCAGATTGGCCCGGGAAACCGGGATCGCCGGGTCCGTAAGGCTTGAGCCGCCGATGGCGGCCAGGTGTTCCATGGAGACGACAAGCCGTCGGGTGACCCCGTAATGGTCGGCTATGTCAGTAAACGCTTGAAGCTCGCGGCGCTCTGTCCGCTGCCCGTAGTTGAGATGGAGGAAGGACAGCTCGTGCGTCTGGTGCGCCATGGCAGCCGTGACGCAACTGTCCATCCCCCCGCTGACCAGGACAATCCCCTTCTCCCTGCTCATCGGACACTCCTGCAACGTCCGTCGCCGCAGGTGCACGGGACAACCCCGACAGTGACGGCTTCGGTCATACGCTCTGAGGATGCGGGGGGTGGAAGAGAAGGTACGGAGATACGCCAGGAAAAGCAAACACCCGGCGGCATCCGAACGAGAGCTCAGCTGTGGAGCGGCATCGCCTTTCGACGCGAGAGACAGTTGATGACGGAGGCAATCACGACGTCGTCATCCACCGGTTTGAGAATGAGGTCATCCACGCCGAATCGCTTCCCGGCAATCAGCGTATCCCTGTCGATGCGCGTCGCCAGGAACAGGAACGGCAGGTTTTCCTTCCCGGCATTGGTCTTCAGCCAGAGGTACAGGTCGAACCCCCTCGGTCCGGCCTCGAAATTCACCTCCGAAATTACCACATCGGGTTTCGCAGTGCCGTAGGATTCAACAGCCTCTTCATAGCTCGAGGCACTGATTGCCAGGAATCCATACCGGCGCAAGGTCGCCGTAAGGGAGGAAAGGAGCCGCTCATCCTGGTCGACGACCATCACGAGCTCCGACCGGCGCGGACGGGCCTGGGGTGCGCCCTCCCCCTTGCTCGCCGCGTGCCCGTTTCTCGATCTCAACGCCATCGCCTGCAGCATGCCGGCAATTGATTTCCTGAGCTCTCTCGCTTCCAGGTGGTCCTTTTCCAGGGTGAACACCGAGTCCAGCGATTTCATCGCCGCAAGGTAGCGACCCATGTCGAAACACTCCTGGGCGTGCTGATAGTAGTGATCTGCCTTTGCGCGGCGATACGCTTCCGCTGGAGAAATTCCTGAGGCCTCGTCATGTTCGCTGTACACGATCACGCTCCTGATGCAGACAATGAGAAAACAAAAGCTGTTACAGCATTTGCCTCAATCTAAGAAACCAAGAGAATCCGTATTGTGCGTTGAATCACCCTTTTATGACATGACGATGTGCTATAGCCCACAATGGCCTGCTCTTGGAAAACCCTCTCAATTTGCTTAGATTCTAGTCACGATTGTGACTGATCCAAGGACAAAACTCTTCGTAGCGCTGTCCCTTTCGATCGGCGCACTGGGACCGAGCTCGCCCTGGTTCCTTATTTGTGCGGGCGGAGGTCTCACTGCATGGACGATCCATTCCCGCCTGCCGCTCAGCGCTCTCTTCGGAAGACTCTGGACGGCTGTCTGGTTTCTGATCGCCATAGCGCTGATCAATGCCCTCACCGTCGATGGGCATGTCGTCGTCGAGTTCGGCACGTTATACGTCACGCGCGAGGGATTGGTGCAGGGAGCGGAGCAGTCGCTCCGTCTCGTTCTTGTCCTTTGGGGGGCACTGTTGTTCATCCGTACAACGCCCCTGGCTGACATCCTGGATGTCGCAGAGCAGTGGACCGCGCGGAAGGGGCATCCGCTGGTCGGCGTGGGGATGGTCGCCGTCAACTATCTACCGCTCCTTGTTGCCTCTGCGCGCAGGGTGCGCAACGCCAGGCGCGCGCGTGGGTTCGATGACCGCAGCGGCGTTGTTTCAGGGATTCGGGCAGCGGCAGCTGCCACCCTCCCTCTTTTTGCGACAGCCCTGAGAAATGCAGACATGCTCGCCGACGCCATGGAGTCGCGCTGCTTCCTCCCAACCGCACCACGAACCCCATTTCGGTCCCTCATTATGCCACGTGGCGAGGCTCTCCTTCTTTGCATCGTTCTCATTCTCGTAATAATCGCACTGCTGGTCCCCCGCTGACGCCGAGCCAGTTCTACGAAAGGTACGGCTCCAGTGCCCCCCTGCGCACCAAGCCCACCGGCACGGGTTTCCCCTGTTGCCGCAACTGTTGAGCGACCATCGCCGCTTCGGGCATTGGGTACCCGTGTTCGGAGAGCAGCAGGTCGTCACACAGGATCACATCGGCTCTCCCGTCAAGGACGATTGTTCCCCCATCAAGCACAATGACCCTCTCCAGTGTCTCCGCCACAAGATCAACGTCGTGAGTTGCGACGATCAAGGTCGTGCCTTCCTCATGCAGGGCACGCAATTCGCGCACCATCAGTCGTACGCCATCGGCATCAAGACCGGCCGTCGGCTCATCCAGGATCGCCGCTTCCCTTCGTGACGCCAGAATCAGGGCAAGCGCGAGGCGGCGTGACTCACCGACGCTGAGCGTAAACGGGGAGCGTCCTCCCACGGCAGGGTCCAGGCCGACGCGCCGGAGCAACGTCTCCGCCGCCGTGCGCACCTGTCCTGGCGGGACACCGCCCACCGCAAGCGCCGTCTCGCATTCACGGACAACGGTGTCACAGAGAAACTGTTCGTCCGGAAACTGGAACGTCATGCCGATCCGCTTCCTGAACGACCCGTCAGAGTCCCGCCCCGCCAGGATGCGAATCCCGTCGATCATCACCTCGCCTCTGTCCGGGACGAGCAGACCGTCGAGCAGTTGAAGCAGCGTGGATTTTCCCGATCCTTCGGCCCCGATGAGTCCGACCGCCTCTCCCGGGGCGATCCTCATGCAGAGGTCGCGGAACACCTGATGCGCCGATCGATTCCGATCTCTATATGCGAAGCTCACATGCTCAGCCGCGAATGTCATTCAGGCCTCAGACGGTCAGCTGGAGCGGAACGGGAAGTCCCATCCCGGTCAAGCCATCTTTGTCGCCAAGGATATTCCGGGCCGAGCCATCCCGAACGACCCGTCCTGCCTGAAGCACGACCAGACGATCTGCAAGGAGGGCTTCCGCCGCAAACTGGGTGATCAGAACAATTGCCATCCCCCGCTTTTCCCTCTCCCGCATTACCGTCTGAAGGATCGCCGACCGCGCCGCCGGGGAGAGCAGTGATGTCGCCTCGTCAAGGACGAGGTAGCGGGGATCCATCGCCAACACTCCACCCAGCGCCAGCCGCTGCTGCTCCCCGGCCGAGAGGGAACGCGGTGACGCTTGACGCGATCGATCCAGTCCCATCGTCGCCACCATCGCATCGGTCCTCTGCCGCACCTCTCCCGCCGGAAGCCGGAGGTTCTGCAGGCCGAAGGCCACTTCGCGCTCGACCGTCAGCGACGTGATCTGAAGATGAGGGTTCTGGAAGACCATGCCGACCGTTCGCGACACGGCCAGCCGTGCGGAGGGATCCGCCGTGGGAGCACCGTCGACGAGTATCTCTCCCCGCTCCGGCAGAAGGAGTCCGTTCAGGCAGCGCGCAAGCGTGCTTTTGCCAGACCCGTTCGCCCCCATCAGAGCGAGGAAGCTCCCTTCCGGAATTGACAGCGAGACGCCATGAAGGGCCGGCATCGACCGGTCCGGATAACTCACCGTGATTGCACGGACGTCAATCATACACAGCCCGCCCTCCCGCGATCACCATCGCTATCGGGTTCACCCTGTCACAGCACCCGCGCTGCCCGACGTCTCCGTGGCGATACGAACCACGGTCTTATTGGGGACGCAGACAATCACGTCCCCTCCTTTCCTCCGCCATCCGGTCCGGACGCAGATTTTGTTGGGGCAGTCGGCAGAACTCACGCGGACTCTTCCTCCTTGTGTCTCGACGACGAGTGTTCCCTCCGCGCCAGCAACAGAAAGTCGCGCGTCTCGTCGCAGGTCGAGTTTCCCGACCTTCCGTCCCCCAACCTGGACGATCACTGTGGATGCATCATGCCCACTGACGGCAACGAACGAGCCTGCCACAAGCGCAGTCACGCCGACGATCATGATCCTGTCCGCCATCGTGACGGCGCGATGCCGCCTGGGGCTGGGTTCACCCGAGGTGTTTTGCTGCTGAAGAAGCAGGGGGACGAGGCGCGCGGAAACGAGGCCCACGACAAGTCCGCCGGCCAGTCCGGTGAACAGCAACAGGGGGAGCAGCGACAAGACGGCGTCATTGCGGACATACAGCGCGGCCACGACGATCCCCTGTGTGACGACATGGAGCGAAGAGCCGATCAGGCTCAGTCCCACTGGTCCGAAGAGATCTCCAGCAAGCGTTCGCGCAACGCCCATTGCTGCTGCGGCCGTGAGTCCGGCACTGATGGCGATAACGAACGAAGGACCCAGGAACGAGCCGGTCAGGAGTGAACCTGCAACGATACGCAGCAAGGCAACGGTCAGCGCGTCGACGGCACCTCCGGCGAGCAGGGCAAGCACCGTGGAGATGTTGGCCAGTCCGATTTTCAGGAACGGCAGGGGAAGCGGGATGAGCGACTCGAAGACGAACAGCGCGGTCCCTGCCGCGGCCAGAAAACCGAGCCGCGTGACGCGACGGACAGTCCACACTCCGGCGTTCACCGTCACACCACCATCAGGGTTGGAGCACGTCCTGCAGGACCAGCAATGTCAGCAGCAGGCCCAGGGCGATACGGTACCACACAAAGACCAGCGTGGTGTTCTTCATCAGGTAACGGAGCAGCCACGCGATCGCGGCATACCCGGCCCCCGCAGAAACTCCCGTGGCAACGACGAGGTTGACGATCCCGAGGTCGCCGATCCCGTGGAGTTTCGTCATCTCATACAGGCCGCTCGCGAACACCGCCGGGATGCTGAGGAGGAACGAGAACCGCGCGGCGGCTTCGCGAGAGAACCCCAGAAGGAGCGCGCCAGTGATTGTGGTTCCTGACCGCGATGATCCCGGGATCAGCGCCAGTGCCTGTGCAAGCCCGATCAGGAGCGCATCCCGCCACGTCACGTCAGGCAACGTGCGAGAGTGTCGGGCAACCTTCTCGGCAATCCAGAGAATCGCCGCGAGGGCAACCAGGCTTGCGATGATGACCAGCATGGTCTTGGTGAACGCACCTTCAATAATATCCTTGAATCCGTACCCGAGGAGCCCCACCGGCACGGTCCCGAGGACAATGAGGAGCGCGAGCCGGGATTCGGGCGTAATTCCTGCGATCCCTCTGCCGCCCCCCCGGGACTTCACGTCGCGCACGAGGCAGGTCGTCATCCCGGCGACATCCTTCCGGAAGAACAGCAGGACGGCGAGGAGCGTGCCCAGTTGCATGACCGCAATAAACGCCGTCCACGCTTCGGGCGCATGAGTATCAACGATCCCGAGCATCTTGCCGGCAAGCGTCAGGTGAGCCGTGCTGCTGATGGGGAGAAACTCCGTCACGCCCTGGATCACGCCAAGGAGTACTGCTTCAACGACGCTCACCCGCAGTCCTTCACAAGTACATTCCTTTCCCGAAGGTGCGTAATGTACAATCCATCCGGATGAAAGACAACACGGCAGGTGATCACACCAGCCACGCCACAAGCAACTGGGCCAGGATGATCTTGGCGATCATGGAGACGGGATAGACCGACGCATACCAGACGTTGGGTTCATCCGAGCCGGCATGCTCGTTGGCGTAGGCGAGGCAGGCCGGCTGGGTCTGGATGCCTGAGACAAGCCCGAGGACACCGGGCACCGAGAGCCGAAGGAAGCTGACACTCGCAAACAGTCCCACGACGGCGACAGACACCGTGATTGCCGCGCCGACCGCCATGAGCGATGCACCCCCATGGAGCAGCGTGTCGACGAACTGATCTCCCGCCTTCGTACCGATCCCCGCGAGGAAGAGAACGATCCCCAGTTGGCGCAACGTCAAATTGACGCCATACGGCATTCCCCAGCGGACCGGCCCGGAATGTTGGATGCGTCCCAGCACAAGCCCGGCAACGAGGGGGCCTCCTGCAAACCCGAGCGTGAATGTCCCGCCCCCGGGGAGCGGCAGCGGAGCTATGCCGAGGAGTACGCCGAGCACCATGCCGGCCGACAGGGAGAAGAGATCCGCTTCGGAGCTGAACCGGACAGAATCGCCCAGATACTTCGCCACCCGGTCGAGGTTGCCGGCCCACGTCACCACGCGTACCCGGTCTCCCCGCTCGAGCACCGTCGAACCCGTCGGGACAAAATCTGTGTCGCCGCGACGAATGCGCGTAATCGTCGCGTCCAGGAGTCGCTGAAGATTGAGCTCTGCGATGGTCTTGCCGACGACCTTCCGGTCGGACACCTCGATCCGTCTGAAATCGAACTCCCTGTTTTCCGTCTGAAGCTCTTCGCTCGATTCTTCGCCGAAGAGCATCTTCGCCCGCTCGAGGGCCGACGGGTCGCCGACAGCAACAACCAGGTCGCCCGAGTCGAGGACCGTTTCCGCATAAACGAGCGACGAATCGTTCCCGCGTCGCATCCGGCTGAAGACGAGCCCCTGCCCCGGCGCATCCTTCATGAGCGAGCCAACGCTTTTTCCCACGACTCCCGGATTCACCACCCGGAACGTCTTTGCTGTGATCGGTCCAGGCCGATCTGATCCTCCTTCGGCCGCCGATACATCCTTTTTCAGTCCACCCGGCCGCAGTTTCCGGAAGAGATGAAAACCAAGGAGCATGCCGATCACGCCGAACGGATAAGCGACGCTGTACCCGACGACAGGTGCGCTGGCGCGCGTCTGAAGGTCGGCCATATCGCCGGCAGCCTGCCGGAGCGCTTCGACGCTGGCCGCGAGCGCGGGGGTGTTTGTCATTGCCCCGCAGAAGACGCCGACAACGGAAGCCCCGTCGAGGCCGAAGAGGCGCGACCCGAGCAATGCTATTACCGCTGCCGCGGCGATTGTACCGAAGGCGAGGACATTTGCGCGAAAGGCGCGCCGCCCGAATGAGGAAAAGAATGTCGGACCCGATTGCAGGCCGACCGTGTACACGAAAAGCACGAGCCCGAGGATATAGACGAAGTCAGGGAGGCGGAGGCGCCCATCGAACGATCCGAACAGGATGCCTGCAAAGAGGACTCCTGCCGGACCGAGGGAGAACCCGAGGATACGGATATTGCCCAGTAATGACCCGACGCCGATCACCGCGAAAAGGAGCAACAGGGGACTGGAGGCGAGGGCATCGACTATGGCGTTCATGGACGCTTCATTTCTTTCCGCAAAGCTCAGTGAGAACGCCGGCGGTGGAGCGAGGGTGGAGGAATGCGATCTGCAGACCTTCCGCTCCCGGCCGCGGGTCACGGTCGATCAGGCGAAGTCCCTCCCCGGCGACCCGGTCGAGCGCCAGCCGCACATCCGGGACCGCCAGGGCGATATGATGCAGCCCTTCCCCCCTCGATGCGATGAATTTTCCAATGGGCCCTTCCGGGTCGGTGCTTTCCAGCAGCTCGATCCTGGTTTCTCCCAGACGGAAGATCGCCGTCTTCACTCGCTGGTCTTCCACGGTCTCGACGGCCCCGCAGGACAGGCCGAGGAGTTTTTCAAAGGCGGGAATTGACTCCTCGAGGCTCCTGACCGCGATGCCGATGTGTTCGATGTGGGTGGGGAAGCTGTCACGAACCATGTGTTCCTCCGCGGAGAGCTGAATTTAAATCTACGGAACTTCGGGGAAAAAGAACAGGGAGTTATGAGTGATGAGTTATGAGTGAAGAGTTGGGAAAGGCAGAGAAGAAATAAGAGAAGAGGGAGAAGAGAGGCAAATTCCGTTTTTCGCAATCCCGGCGCGAGTACATGGAGTCTGAGCCTCGCGCCGGGCATCGGAGTCTTACGATCAGCTTACTTCACCAGAAGCAGCTTGATGGACTTGGTGAAGAGCGCTTTTCCGCTTTCATCCCTCACGGAGAGCCGGGCATAGTAGATCCCGCTTGCGGCTGAAGCCGCATTCCAGATGGCAGTGTGAAGACCCGCTTCCATGTACCCATCACTGAGGACCTCGACCTCCCTCCCAAGAACATCGTATATCCGCAGATCAACAAGGCTTGCTTCCGGCAATGAGTATTGTATTCGGGTTGTTGGATTGAAGGGATTTGGATATGCTTGAAGATCATGTGCGAGGGGTGTGAGCCGCTCCTGAGCGACATCCCGTTCTGTAGATTTCTTGAGGTTTTGCCCTCGCAGCGATAACTCCTTGTACCCCCAGAGTCCAATCGGCCTTTCGGGAAGTGTGAACTTGATGACGTCTCCCGTTTGCAACCCGCTTAGACTCGCTGTCCCGAGCCCAGTCCAACATGAGGCGGCATAGGCGCTCACGGCGATACCGTTTCTTGAAATGGCCACTCCCACGCTTTTTGCCAGCGAGTCGGCCTGGCGCACGATCATGCCGCTCGGGGAAGCTGTGCTGTACCGGACCGCACAGATTGTCGCGTCTGATTCAAGTGAATCGAGAATGACTACGTCTGATCCCGCAAAGTCAAACGCCGCCATTTGCTCCTTGCCGTCCATTCCCTTCCAGGACCGGTAAGCGCGGGTGTCCACAGCCAGCTCAGACTCCTTGGAGAGGTACCCGGAGCCCGAATATACGTCGATTCTGGCAGGTGTGACATTGGTCCTGATAACAAGTGAGATTCTGTCTGAGGACGGTGTCTGCTCCCTGGTGAAAAACCCTGCGATGCTCACCCCGGTTTGTGTAAGCCCACCACTGGGAGAAGCCTGGTACCAAGTAGTATTCAGATTGCTCTTCATTTGGATTGTCCAATTTGGAGATCCAAATGCTGACACGTTCTCAACCATGATTGTCGGCTGGCGCATGTCGAGATAGCAAGTGTTCAGCGAAGGAGAGCTGTAGTACGTCGGTTTTGTGTAAAGATTCACCAATTTTCCGTTGTACGCATCACCTTGGGCAACAAGGGCATAGCTTGCACTCGTGACATTTACGGCCGATTGGAGCGAAGAATACGAAGATTCTGTATAACCCTTTGGGAGAACGGCCTTTTGTCCAGAATTCATATCGTATTCAACTACCCTGAGATTTGAATCGAAGCCGGAGCCGAGGTAATAGATCAATCTTTTCGCGGGGAAACCCATGGCTGCAGGATAAATCACAAAGACGGGGCAGATGTCGCTCGTATAGGTCGAAACTGTATTAGGTGAAGAGAAGCTTGGCGCCGAGCTCAGAATATCGTTTCCACTCGCAAGATCAAGCATGTGTTCTGTATACTTGATCCCTGAGCCGGATGACTCAAATGCGCACGCAAAATTGATGACGGAACCCTGAAGGGTCATATGGAGAACCGGCCTTGCACCCGTTCGCGGATAAAGACCACCCACGCCTAATTCTGCCATGGTCCGGTGATTCGAGCTTGAACGATCACCTGCGCCATTCCACCCGTACCAGACGGGGTGTGGCGTGTAACCACCCCCGGTAAACACCCGGAAACTCTGGAAGTGAAGCTCGGGCGTTCCGGACTGATTTGTCTCTACCCAGGAGATAAGTCCGCACGCCTGGTAGTTGTAGTAGACGATATTGCTCAACGTTAGGTTTTGTGCAGCGCCCTGGCGGGTGTTGAGCCGCTCTTCCGGCCACCAGCTCACGCCGCCATCACGTGATGCACTGATCCAAACATCCCCCATTGACTCATAGACCATCACACGGAACTGATTCGATTCATGCAGAAGCCGGCGCTGATTCTTGGCATCTGTAAGGGAGGGAGCCCCGGTACGTAGGTGTCCCTAGTAAATTGCTGTTGCCGTTGCGCCACTTTGAGTGAAGACGACGCCGGTTTGGGCGGCGGCTCCATTCTGGTACGAAACTCCACTTCCTCCCCAGTTGAGAAAATAGGATTCGATGCCGGAAATCGATTGTGTGGCAGGGGCGCCGACGGAGTAGTTGGGTCGATCCGGAAGCCAGTTCACGTTCTCGTTTAGGAATACGCCGTTGTACATACCCTCAGGATACGGTGTAGAAAAATCGGGATGAAAGCCTGCCGTTCCAACGTCTCTCGAACGAAAGACGGCGCTGTACATTCCCCTGTTTCTGCGTGTGTTGTCGTAGGCCGGATCATCGTAGTCGATGTACCACGGGTCTCGGAAATCAACTGTGCCACCGATGGTCCCAGGAGCGTCCAGCAGCTCAGCTTTAATGGAAACGTTTCCCTGGGCGGTCTTGAGTCGCGCAACGAGCTCGGCAGGGAATGACCCGGTCATAACAAACGGACGGTGATTTGTCACTGAGTCGTCCTTACTCCACTTGTTGTATTTCTGGCCCGAGTAGAGGTTCTGGTCAGCCCTGAGGACCTGAGTTGAATTGACGCTGAAGTCGAATGTTTGGCCAAGCGGGAGCACGTCAATGAACAACCCTTCGCTTCCGAATCGCTGCACAGTCCCCACGGTTTGGTCCTGCTCATTCTTCTGGTCGATCCTTACCGCTACGGTATTGAACGTCCAAGTTTGCGTTGGACCGACGTCGGTGCCGGATCTGTGTGTCCACAAGAGATGGAACGTTGCATCGGACTCGCTGTAGGAAACCTCGAAATCAGGATCGTTCGGACCTTCAATTCGTGATCCTGTCACGAGCTTAGCGTACCTTTCCCCAATTCTAATGTAGTATGTACCGGGCTCAATGGCGGGCCAGGTGGGATCGGGCGTATCTAGCACCTCGATGTCGCACCGGAAATTTGGATCCAACGTACTTGTCACGGCTTGTCGATAGGGCGCTGTGAGATCGAATTCCTCATACAAATACACGGTCCGGGAGACCAGGTTCCCCTGGTTGTCTCTCACGACCATGCCGAATTCCCACGGGTATGACAGGGCGGGAGTTGCGGAGCTGGCGAGGAGCAGCAATACTAGGCCCCGTAGGAGAAGCTTCCGTCGGAAGGTCATCATGGCAGTACTCCTTTCTGCAGAAATGGGGCATTTGTGCCATCTTTTGTGTAAGTTGAATACGCAAACAAAACGGCATAGCGCAGTGAACCATACTGCGTACCTCAATCAAGGCCGTTCCGTTTGCGTTTTGGCCTGCCCTGGTGATGGCCTCGCCGGGGCAGGTCTGCTTTGAGTGCTGGTTGGCTGTCCTCCTTAAGTTATCTGCGTGCAGTGACAATTACCGCTTGTGATGAGGTATACCCTACCGCAATCATCAGGCCGTTCTTATAGTCGAGCGACGTAAAGATCGGCGATCCGGCAACGGCAGGATACACTTTGAAGTTCGCTCCATTGAAATGGGCGATCGCACCGAAATCTCCGACGACGAAGAAGTCGTTATCCGATACTCCCCGAATCCTTTCCGTGAAGACGGGTAAGACACTCATTCCCGCGATCTCTCGCCACTGGTAGTCAGGGCCCCGGCTAAAGACGCCATCTCCACTAGTGAAAACCTGCGATGGGCTGGTGAACCACACAGAGTGCGGTCGTCGACCAGCGACCCAGGGGATCGTGTCAACACTGTTATCGGATTTGATCTCGAGCAAACGTTGTCCCCCGAGGCTGTACGCTTCAGAAACCGCACAGAGCACGTAGCGGCTCCCGGTTTTCGGATCCGCAATCCCCCAGATGTCCTGAATGGTTCCAGTTGACCCGCTTGATAGCTTTTGCCAAGTCTGGCCATTGTTCTGGACGATCGTCCCCCTGTTGCCAACGAAATACACACTGGACGGAGAGCTAGCCCAGAGTTTCAGAATCGAGCCATCATTCTGGGTCAATACGCCCATGTCAAAAAGATGATATTGGGTCCAATTTTGGCCGTCACCAAAAATCGGGACGCCTGCAGACAACCAGATTTCCGTAGGTGACAGTAGAAAAACGGCATTCAGCGATGGGGTGATGTTGGAGCCACGATACGATACCGTTACGCGTTTGACCTTCCATTGTTCTCCATTCCAGTTTGCGATATTGTAGGCAAGCGGGTCAAACCCACCCGAGCTGTCTCGCAAGTAAATCTCCCCTGCGGCATATGCGAGGGAATCGGATGCGATTGCGACGTCAAAAAGTGCGCTTGAATTCCCATCGCCAAGAGTCTGGACCGTCCAAGTGAACTCGTGGCTTGTCGTATCGACCCGTGGAACCGGCGGCTCCGGTTCGATCGTATTGCAGGCATCAAACCACCAGCCAAGCACAGTTATCGCGAAGATCATGAATTGCATTGTCGATCCCTTTTTGCGAACCTTCATTTGCAGAGCCTCCCCTTCTTAGAGTATAGACTCATCTCGAATTTGAAATGGAAACAATTTGGAAAGAAAATCCCACGCAGCCGCGGAAATCTGCACAGAATCTATCATTTGGTGCGTTTTCTTTAAATGCGCATGTTGCGATAGTTCACCTTGTTAACGACAGATGAGCTCCGCACGAATCCAAAAGGGAATTATCGTTGTCGCCTGCCCCGGTGATGGCTTCACCGGGGCAGGATTGTTGCTTCGGTGGTGTTATTGCCCTTTCTGTTTTTCGTGATCCTTTACTGTAGGCCCTACCGGGTACGCCTGCCGATTGCTACCACGCCGAGACCGACATCCTCTCCGACGGCAACGACCAGATCCCCGTTCACGGCGATAGCATGGTATTCCCCGTAGGTGAGACCGGTTTGAGGTCTGTAATTCCTCCACGACCCGCCATTGAAATGAAGCACGTCGCCATTCGCTCCCGCGGCAAAGACGTCATTGGGTGCCGTTCCTCTTATCGCATCAAGGTACTGGACGTTAATCCCTTGACTCCTCAGCGCATCAGTCCACGTAGCTTCTCCTGGATTTGATTTTCGAAACGCCGACCCTCCTGTTACATAGTAGCTGGAGCCCGAACTGAACCAGACGCCCCCAAGAGCCGTAGAGATGCCGTTGTCAGACAATGCCGTCACCGTAATACCACGTACCGAAAGGATCTTTCGGTCGGGAGCGGTGAACGGATCACTGGCAACCGCCAGGATTTCGGTCTCCCCTGTCCGGGGATTCACTCCTCCCCAAACGTCCTGTATAGGCAATGTCGTCCCGCTTGAGAGCGCCTGCCATGATACGCCGTCGAAGTGTGCAATTCCCCCGGCGTACCCAGCAGCGTAGATAGAATTGGGGCGTTCCCCCCATAACTTCTTCACCGCGATCGGAATGCACATCGTTGCGGTCTGCGAATTTCCGCCCCAGCGAGCAACCTGACTCCCATCCATTGCTATCCATACATCAGTTTGTCCGAAGGCAAAGATTGCCTTCGCTGGGTAAGGAGTGCGACCACTTTGACCGCAAATTGTGAAGAATTGAATTCGCAGCAGTTCCCATGAACTCCCATTCCACCTGGCGAGGTTGTAAACATTTGGGTCAAAATTTCCCAAGCTGTCACGCAAGTAGATCTCCCCGACAGCGTATGCCAACGAATCACTAATTACTGCCACATCGTACAGTGCACTCGAATTCCCATCGCCCAGTCTTTGCATCGTCCAAGTGAAATCGTGACTCGTCGTATCAACCGGTGGGATCGGCGGTTGCGGCTCAGTCGTGTTGCAGGCATCAAACCACCAGCCGAGCACAGTTACCGCAAGGATGATGAGTCGCATTGTCGATCCCTTTTCACGAACCTTCATGTCCAGAGGCTCCCCTCTAAGAGTATAGACTCACCTCGAATTCAAAATGGAAAAAATTTAGAAAGAAAATCTCACCGAGCCGCGGAGGCCTGCAGAAAATCTACCATTTGGCGCGCTTTCTGTGGATGCGCGGCTGCAGGTTGCGGCAGTTCGATCGTGTTGAAGGCATCAACCCACTAGACCGCTCGGGGCACCCACAACGTGCAAGGTCGCGCCATCGCTCTCTAATGAGAATCCATCATCAATTTCGTTTTGCCTTTGGACGATGAAGTCCAAATCCACGGACATCGTGATCCCCTCGGCGAGGGGGGATGTACACGGAGGCGCTCTCTGGACGCAGCAGTGGAGAATCCGATGAGTATGAACGAGAGTCGCACGGGGTCTTGGGTTCCATGGCGTCATCTCGTAAGCCGAAGAATCGGCTTAGTGGTTTTCAGCGGGTGCTCGTAACATTGTAGTGCCGCCGACTGCGTTTGTCAAGTATTGAGAATCTCAGCAGCATTGAACATGGGTGACAGAGGGGAGGAATTCGTTGCGGGTCAAGGAAGAGGCACTCGTAGCTAAGAGCAATCACCGAGGAGTGAAGGCTTGATCCAACTCATCACTCTTCACTCTTAACTCGACAGGCGACCCATGCTGCAGTTCGACCGGGCGTCAACGAAGTATGTTTTTCAGCGCGGGGACAAGTGAGGGGAATTTGAAACTGAAGCCGATTGCGCGAAGCTTTGCGGGGACGACCCGCTGGCCGGTGAGCAGCATCTCCGCCATCTCTCCGAGAAGGAGCTTGAGGCCAAAGGCCGGAACGCGAAGGTAGGATGGGCGGCGAAGCACTACGCCAAGCGTTGATGCGAAAGTCTCCATGGTGACCGACTCAGGCGCAACCACGTTGAGCGGACCTGAGACTTCACGATGCTCGAGGAGGAACGTGATTACCCGTATGAGATCTTCCCGGTGCACCCAGGGGAACCACTGCCGCCCCGACCCGATTGGTCCTCCTGCGAACAGAAGGAATGGAATGAGCATCCTCCGAAGCGCGCCCCCGTCCCTTGCAAGCACCACCCCGCTGCGGAGCGTCACCACCCGGCCACTCGAACCCAGAATCGATTGCGCCGCTTCCTCCCAGCGGACACACGTCTCTGCGAGGAAGCCCTTGCCCGGCGGAGCGATTTCAGATACCTCACCGTCAGGGACGTCGCCATAATAGCCCACCGCTGACGCATTTATCACAAGCGTCGGCTTGACTGTGGCTTGTGCCACCGCGAGGTGGAGCGCCGTGGCGGCGTCGACACGGCTCCTGATGATCCTCTCCTTCTGCGCGGCAGACCAGCGGCGGGCATTGAGCGGCTCACCGGCAAAGTTGATGATAGCGTCTGCGGACTCGACGTGCTGGGCCCATGCCCCTGCGGTTTTCCCATCCCACGGGGCAATCGTCAACCCTTCGAGCAACAACCCCGCCGATCGCTCGGGCCTGCGGGTGAGGACCACGAGGTGATGACGATGTTCACGGAGCCGGGCGAGGATCGCCCCGCCGATGAATCCCGTCCCTCCGGTCACGATGATTTTCATGCACCGCCGTCGGGGTAGGAGATGTATTCGATTGCGTTTCCGTCTGGATCGATGATATAGTGCGACAGGCTTCCGTCGCGGTGCTTCTTCGCTTTCTGCAAGAACTCGGGGGGAGGAGCCGGGCCGATATCGAATGCCACGTGCGCCGGGTGCTGCCGCCGGAGCGTCAGGGCGATCTTCACCCCTCCCGCCTGGAGCAATGCCCACGTGTCGTCCCGGTACAGTACCGCTGCGCCGAGCGTCTCTGCGTACCAGGCGACCGACCTTCCGATGTCGGTGACGATCACCGCGACATGATCGAATTTCATTGTCCGCTGTCCCGCCCAAATGTTTCCACGTACTGCTGAAGCTCCCGCCCGGAGCCGAGCACGGCATCAAGCCCGGCGACGGGCGTCATCGCGCGCGCCATTCTGCCGCCGAGGACGACGCGGGCTTCGCATCGACGGGCCGCTCCCACGATCTCCGCGAGCTCGTTAAGCGGCACGCACTGCTCCTGAATATACGAAACAGAAATGGAAACCACATCCGGGCGCATCTCGCGGATCGCCGACATCACCGCTGCGTGCGGCGTCCGCGCCCCCAGATACGTCGTGGTCCATCCTTCCGATTCGAACATGTAGCAGGCACAGCGAAGTCCGATCTCATGCAGATCGTCCTCGAGGCAGGAGCAGAGCGCCGACCGTCCCGTGGGGGGCCGCCGGTGAATCTGTGCCTGCAGCCCGGCAAGCGCTTCCAGCGTCTCGTACGATGCGCGATGCTCGTGGTTGACGCCAATCTCTCCCTTTGCCCATCGCTCGCCGACGGCCTCCATCCCCGGCCTGATGATGAGGTCGTAAATTTCCCAGAGCTGCACGCGATGCTGATAGAGGTATGAGATGTACAGGAACAGGTCTGTGGTATCGGGGGAGAGAGCTTTCTCGACGAATGCCGCCACGAGCTCCGCATGGTCGCGCGCGAGCACGGCCACCTGGATCCGCCTGGCGAGCCGGTCGTTTGCGGGAATCGCGAGGATCCCGGCGGGCTCGAAGTGATTCTTTTCCGCGAACTCGACGACGTTCCGGATCTCGAATTTCCTGTGCCCTCCCGGCGTCTTCTGGCATCGCAGCGCCCCATCGTCGGCCCACCGCTTCACGGTGGTCTCCGTAACGCTGAACAGCCGCGCAACGTCAGAGGTCGAGAGGGTGGTCTTGTGTGTCGTCGCACTCACGGGAAGAAATTCGAATGATCAGGGATGTTCGTGTTCAGCAGGTGATCAGGCAGCCCCCCCTCCGCCGTCGGAAGAACACCGGACGGCCGGCAGGGGGTTCCGCAGAGGGAGGAGATTCCGGAGACCGGTCTACTTCTTCTTGAAATAGAGGGCACCGAGGGGGGGAAGCGTCAGGCCCAGGGAGTGGTCGCGTCCGTGAGAGGGAACCGGGTCGGCGGGTACCTCCCCGTAGTTCCCCATGTTGCTCCCGCCATAGCGCGCGGAATCGCTGTTGAACAGCTCGCTATACGTCCCTGCGTGCCGGACGCCGATGCGGTAGCCGGCCCGGGGGACGGGGGTGAAATTGAACACCGCGGTCACAGTCTCCGCTCCGTCCGCCGATTTCCTGTCGAAGGAAATCACGCTGCTCGCCGCATCCTGGAAATCTACCCACTCAAACCCCGTATAATGGAAGTCGACTTCGTAGAGCGCCCGCTCCCTGCGGTAGAGCGCCCCGAGGTCCTCCAGCATGGACTGCACACCGCGGTGCGTGTCATACGCCAGCAGGTGCCAATCAAGGCTCTTCTCGTGGCTCCACTCATCCCACTGGCCGAATTCGCCCCCCATGAACAGCAGCTTCTTCCCCGGGAAGGCATAGAGATAGGACAGCAGCAGTCTGAGATTTGCAAATTTCTGCCACGGGTCTCCCGGCATCCTGCCGAGGAGCGACCCTTTGCCATGGACCACTTCGTCGTGCGACAACGGGAGAAGGAATCGCTCGCTGAATGCATACAAGAGCGAGAACGTCAGATTGCGGTGATGATGGATGCGATAGACCGGATCCTTGGAAAAGTACTCCAGCGTGTCATGCATCCATCCCATGTTCCACTTGAGATCGAAGCCGAGCCCTCCGTGCTCCACCGCAGCGGTCACCCCCGGCCAGGAGGTGGACTCTTCGGCGATCGTCAGTACGCCGGGGTAGTACGTGTGGACAATGGAATTCATCTGCTTGAGGAATTCCACCGCCTCCAGGTTCTCCCTTCCGCCGTACCGGTTCGGCAGCCACTCCCCTTCCTTCCGTGAATAATCCAGATACAGCATGGAGGCAACGGCATCGATCCGGAGCCCGTCGACATGATATTTTTCGAGCCAGAAGAGCGCGTTGCTGATCAGGAAATTCCGGACCTCATGACGGCCGTAGTTGAAGATGAACGTCCCCCAGTCCTGGTGCTCCCCGAGCCGGGGATCGGCATGCTCATACAAATGCGTTCCGTCGAACTCGCCGAGCGCATGGGAATCTTTGGGAAAATGCGCCGGCACCCAGTCGAGAATGACGCCGATGCCATGACGGTGGCAGAGATCGACGAAGTACATGAAGTCCGCCGGCCGGCCGAACCTGGCGGTCGGCGCAAAGTATCCGGTCACCTGATATCCCCACGAGCCGTCGAACGGATGCTCCATGACCGGCAGGAGCTCGATGTGGGTGTACCCGTGACGCTTCACGTGCGCAATGAGGCCCTCGGCAAGCTCGCGGTACCCGAGCCATCGGTTCCCATCCCCGCGCTGCCACGATCCCGCATGGACCTCGTAGACTGCCATGGGGCGGCCGAGCTGCTCACCGCGGGCGCGCGACGCCATCCATTCCGCGTCACCCCATTCATATCCCTGGAGAAAGTTGACACACGACGCCGTGCGCGGCCGCTGTTCCATCTCGCAGCCGTACGGGTCCGCCTTGTCCATCACGTACCCGCTGTGAGTCTTGACCTGGAATTTATACAGCGACCCTTCCGGGAGGCCCGGGATGAAGATCTCCCAGACGCCGGAGGAGCCGAGCACCCGCATCGCATGGTGTCTGCGGTCCCAGGCGTTGAAATCACCGATCACGCTGACGCTTCGTGCGGAGGGGGCCCAGACGGCGAACTGCACGCCGCCGATTCCCGCCACCTCGGCGTAGTGTGCACCCAGCTTTTCGTAGATCCGGTGATGGTCGCCCGCATTGAACAGGTAAATGTCAAAGTCCGTCAGCGTCGGCATGAACGAGTACGAGTCGTGGAACGATTCGACCCGCCCGTCCGACATCGTCTTCTTCAGCTTGTACGGGAAGACCTCACGGCAGGAGGGAATGACCACCTCAAAGAATCCGTGTTCGTGCACCTTCGTCATCGGGTACTCCCTCCCCTTCCCTTTCCCTTTTCCCTGCTCTCTGACCACACTGACAGCAGTTGCGCCGGGGAGGAATGCCCGCACGGCAAGCCGGTCGCCGTCGAGGAGGTGTGCGCCGAGCACGGTAAAGGGATCGTGGTGATCGGTGAATATCACCCGATAGACATCATCGATCCCAGCTGTGGTGTTCATGGCGTCGTGTTCGTTCGTGCCGACAGGAGCGATCTCATCGCACGTCGTCGATAATGACAAACGTCGTCCTCCCCTTCTTCACGGTCACCGTTTCTTCGGGAAGGACATACCGGCCGTCGCTCGATCCGGCATGGAGCGAATACTGACCCGGCGGCAGTTGGACGCGTGCGATCTGAAACTCCGCGGGCAGTGTCCGCCACGTCCGTACATCAGCCCGCTCGGTTGCACCGACCGTGAGGTCGATCGCGATGCTGCCGAGAATGTTCTTCACCTTGTCATCCGAATCCTTGGAGAGCTCCGCCTTCGCTTTCTCGGCGGCAAGGAATTTCAGCAGGGCTCGCCCTCCCGTCTTGAGATAGATCATCGTCATCCGGTCCTCAAGGGTGCGCGATGCGATCGCCGTGACATTTTCAGCGACTTCCGTCCTCGTTTTGACGGGGATGGTGGCACCCGGACCGAGGATGCTTACTTCGTAGGTGCGGCCGGACTGATGGCGGGGAACGAAGCGGGGCAAGGCGGTCTGAAACGTATGGATGACGCCATTGGCGTCCGCAACGTTCACGGTGGGGCGGTATTCCTCCTTGATCGGGCCCTTCCCCGCATAGGCAACCACAAGGATGCTGCCGAATGGCATGGCCCTGCGCTCATAGGGTCTTCCTCCCTTGGCCCGGTACGCGGCGGCTTCCTCGTCAAACGACATGAGGGTCGCAGTCCTGACCAGGTCGTCCAGCAGGAACGAGGGTGCCGGCGTGGCATACTCGCGCGCATACGTGGCGTACGCTTCCCACGACTTGCGGTATGAGATGAACGCGTCGTTGATCTCCCCCTGCGACTCGTACAGCGCCCCCATAATGTAGCGGATGAACGCGTCCTCCTGATACCGGTTCTTCCCCTCATACTGCTTTGCAAACTCACGGAGCTTCAGGTCGACCTTGCGCGCCTCCACGAGCGCCTCATCCGGCTCTCCCTTCTCGGCAAAGTTCAATGCCAGAAACACGTTGACGAGCACCTTCTCAAAATCCTCTCCGTCATACGGGAGGACATTGTCGTTCAGCACCATCGAGATCGCCGCGAGGCTGATGCTCTTGGTGTAGAGATCTTCGATCTCCCGTTCGGCGGCGAGGAGCCACCGGGTGCTGGAGTCGGGCTGCCCCGCATAATGATAGAGGAGCCCCATATCGAGTTTGTACAGCACCGTTGCTTTGTCGCCGTACGAGCGCTGGTTTGCCCTCACTTCATCGAGGGCAGCAAGGTAGTTGCCGCCGGAAATATTGGATTCGACCCCCCGGTAGAACTCGGTGGAGGGAGCGCAGGAGGTGAGAAACGCGAAAAGCGCCAGGGAGAGGATCCATGGCGCCTTACGCAATGAACGTCGGCAATGCATGGGGAATCAGGAGTCCGTCGTGAGCCGCTGCATCAGAACTTGGTGCCGCTCTGCGAAACGAACTTCTTGATCTTCTTCTCCCCTACCCACGCCTTCCGGTTGCTTTCGATGTTCACCAGCTCCAGATTTACCTGGTAGTACTTGACCTTCTCCCCCCCTTCCTGGTCGATGATCGTCGAGATGTCGCCGCGGAGCATGAAGTCGGCTCCCGCTTCCTGCTGGAACTTCTTCATGGATTCGGGGGATGCATTCTCCTGTTGATCGGCGCGCTCTTCGCGGACCTCCGTGCGCTCTTCCTTGTTCGCGACGAAGTTGACCCTCCCGGAGTTGATCAGCTCTTTTTCCAGGTTCTTGATGAACGGAATCGTCGGAATGTGTTCGCTCGACCGGTTTCTGACGGTTCCGACGATCACGTCCGGCGTGCGTTTCTTCTCTCCCTGGAATTCTCCCAGCCAGGGACGCGAGAGGACGTCCTTGATCATCTCCTCGGCGACCAGGCGCGAGTCGGTGTCGTTCCAGTCGCCGCTCAGATCGATGGTCTGTTCCGGTTCAACGCGCGACACCGTTTTCCCTCCGCCACAGCCCGCGAGCGCCATCACCGCCACCACCGCGATGGCCGCCTGCAACCGTGTTGTTGTCACGACTCCTCCTTGATCATGGAATGGCAGTATCTCCGGGACGGAACAGGATCACCGCTCCGCCCAGCGCAACGTAACAAAAAGGGGATTCACCTTCAAGCAGTGCTTGCCCCGTGCAGGTCAGCCCCCTTCCTCCGGCTCCTCGATGGTCCCGCCAAGAAGTTTCGCCGCGTCGGGGGCGGGGAGCTCTTCCACCTGCCGGAGTTTCCGCTCGATCTGCCGGGTACGCTTGCCCGCATCTTCGATCGTGTTGCTTGCTTCCTGAAGTTTCTTCTGTGTCTTGTCGAGCACGTCGCCGAACCGCCCGAACTCGGCTTTCACCGCCCCGAGGAGCGACCAGACCTCGCCGGTACGTTTTTCGATCGCGAGGGTCCGGAAGCCCATCTGGAGACTGTTGAGGAGAGCGGCGAGCGTCGTCGGTCCGGTGACGAGAATCTTCGATTCGCGCTGCAACGTGTCGGCGAGCCCGGGCCGCCGCAGCACTTCGGCATACAGCCCTTCCGTCGGGAGAAACATGATCGCAAAGTCGGTAGTCCGGGGGGGATCGACATACTTCTCCCGGATGCTTTTCGCCTCGTTTCGTATCCGCGCTTCGAGCTGCCGGGCGGAATCCTCCACGAGCGACGGGTTAGCCTGATCCTGCGCTTCCACAAGCCGCTGGTAGTCGTCCTGAGGAAACTTTGCGTCGATGGGAAGCCACACGGGCTGCTGCGCGTCGTCCCGCCCGGGAAGCTTCACGGCGAACTCGACGCGATCGTTGCTCCCATCGCGCGTGGCAACATTCGTCGCGAATTGCTCGGGCGTGAGGATCTGATCGAGAAGCGCTCCGAGCTGGACCTCACCCCACGTCCCTCGGGCCTTGACATTGGTGAGGACGCGCTTCAGATCCCCCACGCCGGTGGCGAGTGACTTCATCTCGCCGAGTCCGACCTGGACCTGCTCGAGGCGCTCACTGACCAGACGGAACGATTCACCGAGCCGCTGCTCGAGCGTCGCATGGAGCTTTTCATCCACGGTGGCGCGCATCTTCTCTAGCTGGCGGCTGTTCTCGTCCTGGATCGTCCCCAGTTTCTGTTCCACCAGCTCCCTGACCCGCTCCAGTTTCAGCTCTGTCCCCTGCGTGAGCGATTCCAGCTGACGGGCAAATCCGTCGAGCTGGGCCCGCTGGAGCCCTGCGATCTCCGCAAGACGCGATTGCAGCGAATCGGAACTGTTACGCAGTGCACCCTGGAGTTCCTGGCGGTCCTGCTGGGCGGTCGTTGCAGCGGCATCTCTGCTGCGGGCAAACTCCTCCCGGAGCGCCCGTTCCAGTTTATCGAGCTGCTCACGGATCAGGGCGATCTCTACCGCAACACCGTCCGCCGCTCCACCGGCCCCCGGCTTGCGCGAAATGAGCAAGAGCAGGAGGGCAACGGCGATGACCAAGAGGATAACAGTCAATACTCCTGTAGCATCCGGCATGGCAGGCGGTTCAGGGAGAGGGAGACAGGCATGAATGGAACTGGAGGGAATATATCACATAGCGGATGAAAAGCAACGAGGCCGGCGGGCTTGCCCACCGGCCTCTCGAAAATCTCCCCGCAGGGAGCTTAGTTCACCCCGAGGACTTCGCCGATCGCATTCACGAAGGCTTCCTTGGGCATGGCGCCCATGGCCATCTGCGGCTTCCCATCTTTCGGGACAAACAGGATTGACGGGATGCTACGGATGCCGAAGACGGATGCGAGTTCCTGCTCCTGCTCGGTGTCTATCTTGTAGACGTTAATCTTCCCTTTGTACTCATTCGAGAGCTCCTCAAGCACCGGGGCGACCATCTTGCAGGGACCGCACCAGTCCGCATAGAAATCGATGATGCACGGAATGTCCCCGTTGAACTTCCATTCCTTGTTCTTCTCGTAGTCGAACACCTTCTCGAGGAAGGTCTGCTTCGTGAGATGTTCCATGGCTCCCCGTATGGCTGATGATCGAGTCGCCCCCGCCCGTGCGGGGGTTACGCTCTACGGATAGGATGCAGGGAGCCGGAAAAGGGGTCAGGACGTCGTGGCGCGTCGATTTCCCGGAATCGGGCTCAGGAGGCCACGGACGCGGCAGCCTCTTCGATGGCCTGCCTGAACGGTTCTATCGAATCACCAAAGACGCGCACCGTCGTCCGCTGTTTCTTGTCGTCGGCATCCACCCGCGATTCGGAGATCGAGATGAATTTATTCCCGTTCTTCGCTTCCCGGACATCGACGAAATAGGTGGTCCTGCCGGCCCGCACCATCGTTGAATAGATGGGATCATTGTTGTTTCCCATACACCCCTCCGCTCGGTGGTAATTGGACATGCGTTCCGGGGCGGTCGCCCCTCCTAAGTGATACACACGGGGCGTTCCTTTTACGAAGCGGGAATGCAAAAATATGTTCTCGTCACCCACGGTCAAGAATTTCCCTGATCTTCCGCAGCATTTCGGTGGGGACATACGGTTTCTGAATGAAGTCGGAATCTCGCGCTCCCGCGACCCGCGCTCGGATTTCAGGGTCGACATAGCCGGACGCCATGATAATGCGGCAGGACGGATCGAATTCCCGCAAGGTAGTATAGACCGCCACTCCGTCCATTTTCGGGAGACCCACATCGGTGACCACGAGCCGGATGTCGTCGCGGTGCTCGGTAAAGAGACGGACGGCTTCCATGCCGTCGCGCGCTTCCAACACGGTATACCCCTTTTCTTCCAGAACCAGCTTCATCATCGAGAGGAGGCTTTCCTCGTCTTCGACGAACAACAGCGTTTCGGACCCTCCCCGGACCGCCGGCGGCTGTGGCGTATCTTCCGGCATAGCGCGGGGGATCTCGAGAGAGCGGGGGAACCAGAGTGAAAACGTCGTTCCCTTCCCGAGCTGCGACTCGACTTCGATCTCTCCGTCATGCGCATGCACGACGCCGTAGACCACGGAGAGTCCCAGTCCGGTCCCTCTTCCCTGTGCCTTGGTCGTGAAGAACGGTTCGAACAACCGGCGTTTGGTCCGTTCATCCATTCCCGAACCGGAGTCAGCCACTTTGATGCCGATGTACTGCGCTGCAGAGGCCTCGGGGAGTCGTTGCCGGAGTTCGGTCCCTGCCGCAGCGCACGTGGCTATCACGATTCTTCCCTTGCGCGCCGTGGGGGCCGAGGGATCCACGATGGCATCGCGCGCATTGACGCAGAGATTCAGCAATGCCTGGTGAAGTTGTGTGTGGTCCATCGTCACGGCCGGCAGGTCCTTCTGAAGATCCAGCACGATCTCGATATTCTTGGGGAAGGTTTCCCGGAGCATCTTTGCCAGTTCTTCGACAGCGTCATTCATGCTCAGAGGAGCGAGGGCGACGTCCGTCTTCCGCGCAAAGGTGAGGATCTGTCGCACCAGGCCGGCGCCCCGCTGCGCCGCCCTGGTGATGGCCTCGAAGCTGTTGGTGAGGAGGGCGGGAGCGCTCTTCCCGGCCTCGAGAAACGATATGTGCCCGAGGATAATCCCGAGGATGTTGTTGAAGTCATGCGCAATTCCCCCCGCGAGCGTGCCCAGACTTTCCATCTTCTGCGCCTGGCGGAGTTGCTGCTCGAGCGTCTTCCGGCGCGTGTCGTCGAAGAGGTACCCGCGGATGCCGGCGAGTCTGCCATCGTCGTCGAAGATCCCCACCATCGTCCCGATCGTGTACACGGGCGTCCCGTCGCTCCGAAGGAGTTCCTCCTCGAGGTACTCAATCCGTTTCTCCTTCGACAGCCGCTCCACGAACCCGCGGCGAGCGTCCGGATCGAGATACAGAACCTGCGCTCCCACCGCCATGGCTTGCTCCGTCGACGCGTAACCGAAAATCCGTGCAAACGCCGGATTGCAGTCGAGGATCTTCCCTTCCGGGGTCGAGACGAAATCGCCCGTCAGGTCATCCCAAAAGAACGTGCGGTATTTTTCCTCCGAGCGGCGCAGCTGCGCGACGGCATGGTCCTTCTCCTGCTCGACGTCGAGAAACTCCAGGGCATACGCGAGGTCCAGCGCGAGCTGGTCGAGCAGCCGGATCTCGTCGCTGTCAAAGAACCCGGGTACATCCGCGTAGAGCGAGAGAGCATACGCAGCCACGCCGCGAACCATGATAGGAAAGGTTGCCGACGCGCGGTACTTCCGCTCTGCCTGCGCCTCACGCCACGGTGCCATGGCGGGATCGAGCAGTGTGTTGTTGCAAACCACGTGGCGCCGTTCCCGGAACGCAACACCTGTCGGGCCGCGCCCTTCAGGGACATCCCGTACGGAGATCCTCACCGTGTCGAGATAGCCGTCGACCCTCCCGTCGCTGGCAATGGGCACGACGTCCCCCGTTTCCGGATCGGCGGAGCCGATCCAGGCCATGAGGAACCCGCCGTCAGTCACCGCGATGCGGCAAGTTTCTCGGAACAGCACACCGCGGTCGCGCGTCCTCAGGATCGCCTGGTTCACGTTGCTGATCAGGGAATAGACACGATTGAGACGGCGGATGCTCTCCTCAGCGCTCTTGCGTTCGGAGATGTCGCGGATGATGGCCTGCTGGTACTTCCTCCCGTCGACGACGATGATCCTGATGCTGATCTCCACGGGGAACGTGCTGCCGTCTTTGCGGCGGTGCCGCGTTTCCAGGTTCAGTGAACCTCTCGCATCCAGTTCCGCCATGCTCAGGTCGAATCCGGCGAGATCGGCCGGATCCCGGAAGTCGCGGATGTGCATCCCGATGATCTCTTCCCGCGAAAATCCGTACGCCGCCAGTGCCGTGTCGTTGCACTCAACAACCCGGCGGCCTTCGTCGGCAAGGAGGATGATGTCGTTCGCGTGTTTGGTCAGGTACTCAAAATGACGGATCAGGGCTTTGCGCTCCGCCTCGGCCTGAAGCCCACGCCGGTAGTGATCCAGCTCCCGCTTCCTCCAGACGGTGATCACCGTCGCGCCGGAAGCCAGGATCAGGCCGAGGATGAGGCCGGAGACGAGCCACCCCCGCTCGATGTTTGCGGCGAGGATCTCCTCGGTATCAACCTTTGACACGAGAAGCCAGGAGGAACCAGCGACACGGCGGAGCGATGCGAGTACCTCGTGTCCCCGATAGTCCCGCCCCATGACGATACCGTCGGCACCCCTCCCCGCCGCCGCGGCCGGGTACACCGTGTCTGACAGCGGGAAGCGGAGCTGGAGCGGCGGGACAGCCACGTGACGGACCGGACTGATGGAAACGACGGAATCGCGCTCCACGCGAAAGAGGATGGTCTCCGATGTCTTTGCTGGGAGGGGCCACCACTGAAGAAGTGGGTAGAGAAATGTCGCGGGGTCGATGCGAAGAAGCACTGCTGATGCACCGACGGGCACCGCGATATCCAGATGGAGATTTTCCTCGGGGCCAGATTGAATGTCCGAGAAGACGACCTCCCTTCCGCTGATTGCTTGCCTGATCAGTGCCCGAAGCCGAGGCCTGACCACCGAAGGTGTCGAAGGGAGTCCGGTGATAGGGATCCCGGATGAGTCGATTGCCGCAATGCCGGCATAGTGCCTGTTGTTGAACATTGACACCATCCATTCGGGCGGCGGGACCGGAGTCTGCACGGCGAGGCGACGGGAACGCAAGCGCGCCAGCTCGGCGGCGATCTCCCGGTTAGCGGCGACGAATCTTGCGTCGCTCATGCGCTCCGACCGCCAGGTATTCACCTGCTGCAGCGTGAGGTCGGCGACTGCATCGAGTTCGTCCTCTGCCAGTCGCCTGCCCAGGCGACGATGCTGTTCGTAGTAGAGGTAGCCGGCAACGATGATGCAGGCGACCAGGAGCGTAAAAACGGCCACAAGCGTTGAGGGGAAACGGGGCGCGGTAATCCCGTTACTCATCATTGCCTCGGAGTCTAAGGACACTGCTGGGAGTTCTGCGTCGGGCTTCGCGCCGGACAAGGTGATCACGCCCCCATCGCGACAAAGGCAACGATCGGGGAGGGGAAAGGATTACCTGAGATGGTAGCAGTCTGATGTCGTACCGGTGAAGTTGACCCGGAAAAATGCTTGCTCGGTCTAAACTAATGAGAATCGGCAGAAAAAGTCAATCAATTGCGTCACGAATCCGAGCGAAGGGGAGGTGTTGGCCTGGGTGGAATGAGAACGGGGGAACGAAGGAGTCCGACGCTCGGGACGCTCAGACGAGCATCGAAAGGATAAGCCGCCGGAACCTTAAAGAGACTCCCATTCTGACGATGATAAGTACATACTGCAGGCGTGCGCGGGCTTTGCTGAACACAGGTTTGTATCGTCTCATGCATGATCGGGTGTTGTGAGACATACCCGTAATGCCGGCACAAACATATTGCTTTGCGATGAAAATGGCAAGCCCTGATGCTCTGAACGCATCAGCGGGTCCATCCAAATTGTCAAAAAATGGGCATTCTCGTACATTTTGCGAATGAGGGTGGCGACCGGGGCTCTTACAGCCCTTCCTCGGAAATAAGGTAGCAGAGGAGCGCCTCCACGATCGCCCCCAGCTCGAGCTCCCGTGGATTTACTTTGTCGAGCGTGTCGTTATCGGAGTGGTGGTAGTCGAAGTATCGATGGGTCTCAACATCAAGGCCGAATCCCGGCACCCCCTTCGCCACCATTGGGGAAATATCTACGCCGCTTGGTCCCGCCGCCAGCCGGCCGGCTCCGAACGATTCGAAGAGCGGCTGCCACCGGAGGAGCTTCCCGAGCACTGAGGTGTCGCTGTCCGTCGTTACCCCGCGCGGCACAAAACCTCCGCGATCCGATTCGATCATGGCGACATGTCTTTCTCCACGGCGCGCCTCATCTGCTGCGTAGGCCTTCCCTCCCCGCAGTCCGTTCTCTTCGTTCATAAAGAGGACCGCACGGATCGTCCGCCGGGGGCGAACGCCAGCTTTCCTGAGCAGGTTGAGAGCTTCTATGGCCTGCACGCACCCTGCGCCGTCGTCATGAGCGCCCTGCCCCTTGTCCCAGTTGTCGAGATGCCCCCCGACCACAATGACCTCGTCGGGCCTCTCCGTTCCGGTGATTTCACCCAGGACATTGTGGGAGGGAGCGTCTGGGTAGGTGTTGCAGGAGAGTTCAAGGTTCAGGCGAACGTGCTTCCGCTTTTTCAGGAGTTCGCTCAGGAGGTTGGCCCCACGAGTGCTGACGGCGGCTCCGGGGAGCTTCGGGAGGTCATCGGCATATCCCATCCCGCCGGTGTGGGGTACGTCATCGAGCGCAAGCGTCATAGAGCGCACGAGTGCAGCGACTCCCCCCGCCCTGGCTGCTTCCACCGCTCCCCTGCTCCGCTGGTTAACGGCCCTGCCATACGCCTCGAACGTGTTCAATAGCGTCGGGTCCATCGGACGGTTGAAGAAGATGATCTTCCCGCGGGTTGACGTGCCGAGCTGTTTCAACTCATCGAAGCTCCTGACCTCCACGACCTCCGCTGTGATCCCTCCCGGGGGGGTTGCAATGCTTCCTCCCAGAGCGCAGATAGCCAGCCGTCGCGGGCGGCCGTCGTGCATCAGAATCGACGCGCGTTCCACCGGACCGCGCTCCCAGCGGGGGACCATGACGTTTTCGAGCCGCACGCGTTGCAGCCCCTTGGCTCGCATCATGCGGGCCGCAAGCTCCACTGCCGTTGCAGCCCCCGGTGATCCGCTCAGACGATGCCCGGCCCTTGCTGTGAGCTCCGCAAGCATGTCGAACGCCTCCGGATGCATCAACCCTTCGTTCAGGATCCGGCGGAGCACTTCACGATGACGCGCGGCGGCGTCCTGTTCCTGGGCCGACAACACGCCGACCGACAGGAGCGCCCCGAACAAGAGGAGCACGACCCGAACGACGGGTCTCCGGCGGAAGGGGCTACACTCCATAAAGATTCCTGATGCCGGGGATCAAATAGTCCGCGAAGGCCCGGCGCAGGTCATACGCCGGGGAGTACCCCCAGTCGCGGCGCGCCGCGGAATCGTCCACATCCTGCGGCCACGAATCCACGATCGCCTGCCGCTTGTCATCGGGCCTGAACGTGATTGCAGCATCCTTGAAGTCGCGTGCGACGATTTCGCGGAATTCTCCGGCCGAGGGACTGAAGTTGCCGATATTATAGACGCACTGGGTGAGGTTTGAGGCCGGCGCGGCCTCCAGCGCCAGGAGGGCGGTGATGGCGTCGGGCATGGCAAGAAAAGGGATCCTGGCGTCCTCCCTGACGAAGCAGATATACTGTTTCCCCTGGGCAGCGGTATGGAGCATCTCCGGCACGTAGTCGCTCGTCCCGCCGCTCGGCACAGTAACTGCGCTGATCAGTCCCGGGAAGCGTATGGCCCGGAAGTCAACCCCCCCGCGCTTCTCCGTGTCCGCCGCCAGTTGCCGGTAGTGGCGGGAATAGTACCGGCCGAGATGCTCGCAGTACAGTTTGTTGCAGCCGTACATCGTGATCGGCATTGTCCAGTCGGTTTCCCTGACCTTGCCGAGCCGGTTCTTCGTTGCGAGATCGGGGAGTCCGTACACAGCGATGGAGCTGGGGAAGAGAAACCTTACCGTGGCACCGTGCCACCGTGACTGTTCGACTGCGAGTCTCAGAAGATACATTGTGCCTTCAACATTGACCCGGTGCGCCGCTTCCGGCGTGAACTCCGCCCGGGTGGAGAGAAGCGCGGCAAGATGATAGATCGTGTGGATCTCATACTCGCTCTGGAGCCGCTCCATCAACCGCTGGTCGAGGATGTCGCCGACGATGACTGCCGTGCATTTCGGCTTCAGCTCCTCATCCACGGGTCGGACGTCGATGGCGATGATACTATGGGAATCTTCGCGCGTGAGGCGGTCGATGAGGCCGTGCCCCATTTCGCCGTTCGCTCCGGTGACGAGAACGGCGGGTTTCCTGATGTGATCGGTCATAGATGTGAGTTTCGTCGGCGGATAAACGGTGGGCCTGCACAGAGCAAGATACGGAATTCGGAGGAGAAGAAAAAACAGTGCAGCCGCATCCCGGGAACTATGCGGCTGCAGAGTGTACGAAACGTTTCTGCGCTTAGAGGATCGGCGTCCCTGAACCCCCGCGCGAGCCGAAGCGGATCTGGGTCGAGAGCTTGGACCGTGTCCCTCCCGGAGGAAGCTTCGCACGTTTTTCCTCCGGCATGGTCAGGTAGGTGATCCATTCGAGGAGTTCCTCGACCGGCCGCGCCTTCCTGAGGAATCCGTCGTATCGTGGATCCTTCACCGCATCGAGCGTGTGTTGGTCGTCGTATGCCGAGACAAACAGGAAGGGGAGTTTCTCGAACGCCGGGGTGCCCCGGACCGTCCGGTGAAACTTGATGCCGTCCATGATCGGCATGTAGATATCGGAGATCACCAGGTCGACTTTCGACTCGTGCAGTTTGGCCATCCCCTCCTCCCCGTTCTCGGCAAGGAGGACATCCCATCCTTCGGTCATCAGGACGCTGCGCATGATCAGCCGGTACTCCGGCTCGTCATCGACAACAAGTATAGTCATTGAGAAAACCCTCTCTGGCGGCGCCTGCCTGACTCACCTACAGCCCCGCCTGAAGAAATTGCACAAATACGCGCCAAGAGTCAAACCTGAAAACTATGCACTTCTTACACGTGAATGATATCACAAAATTTGGTCGAAACCTTTGCGTTTGATCACACGGTATCGAGCGTCACAAGAGAAAGGCCTGAGATTGGCAGGTTTTCGCCGGGGTGAGGTCGAGATTGAGATCTAGATCGAGACTGAGGTCAAGGATCAAGAGGTGTAGAACACAGATGGTACATCGCGTCACACCCTCAACTGACCCGAGTCCCATCCGAGCGAAAAGTCCTGCAACGTTACAACACAGCTAGGACAAACGCAATCAGTGCTTCCACGCCGGCCGGTACCGGGGGCTGCGGAGAGGGTGCCTCCATCATGTCGCAGCGATTCTTGGCACCCGTGAGGAGATCATGGATGTGATCTCATACGGAATGGTCCCCATTGCCGTGGCGAGATCCCATGCGGTGATGTGTTCAGTCCCGTCGGAGCCGATCAGCGTCACGAGGTCCCCCACGCGGCAGTCCGTGCGTTCGCCCAGGTCGAGCATCAGATGATCCATGCAGATTGTCCCGACGACGGGATAGCGTTTCCCGTTGATCAGCGCCGAGGCGTGCCCGGTCAGACTCCTCGGGAAACCGTCTGCGTACCCAAGAGGGACTGTCGCTATGACCGCTCGACGGTTGGTCACATACCGTCTTCCGTACGAAATGCTCGTTCCTGACTCCACAGTCTTGAGCTGGATGATCGACGAGAGCAGGGACAGGACCGGACGCACGGCAAACCGCTGGGTCATTTCCGGTGCCGGTGCGTAGCCGTACAGCATAATCCCGGGCCGGACGAGATCGAGGTGTGCCTCCGGCATGGTCATAATGGCCCCGCTGTTGGCCATATGGCGCAGGGGGACATTGATTGTTCTCCGGCGGAGCTCGTCGATCACGCGCAGGAACGATTCCAGCTGAGTTTGCGCGAACGACTTGTCCGGAGATTCTGACGTCGCAAAATGGCTGTACACGCCTGCCAGTTCCAGACGCGGGAGACGGAGCAGGGTATCGATCTCGGCGGCGGCCCGGGATACTGCAAAGCCGAGACGCCCCATTCCGGTATCAACCTTGACGTGGATTCTCGCTGTCCGGTCGGCCCGCAGCGCCGCCCTGCTCACAGCTTCGCCGCCGACGGCGGTCCCCACGGTCAGTTCGATCCCTTCCGCAAGTGCGACAGCGAGGTGTTCCTCCGGCGCAAGCTCGAACGTCAGCAGGGGGAGGTCGATCCCGGATTGTCGGAGCTCAAGCGCTTCTCCGACCCGCGCGACCGCAAGCGCTTCCACCCCTGCCGATGCCGCTGCGCGGGAAAGCTCCACGGCGCCATGGCCGTACGCATTGGCTTTCACGACGGCCATGATCCGCACTTCCCTCCCGCAGTACGAACGGACACATGCGAGATTGTGGAGGAACGCCGACCGGTCGATGGCGGCGCAGGTGGGATGAGGAGGCAGCAGCATGGCGGGGAATATCGTCAGCAGACGAGAGACAATCAAGGACTTCATCGGACATTGGTGGTGACGCCATTGACTGGCTTGCCGTAAACCAGTATCTTGCAACATCCTCTCCCGTTCGCTGATGAGAACCAAAGAGCAGATCGTCGCCAACTGGCTCCCCCGCTACACCGGCACGCCACTCGAAGGATTCGCGAAGCACATCCTGCTCGTCAATTTTACCAACTACGTGGAGAAGTTCGGCGCCTGGCATCATGTCCCCGTGCGCGGTGGGGGCAAGCCGATGATCAACGCCACGGCGAACGGGATCACGATCATCAACTTCGGCATGGGAAGCGCCAATGCCGCGACAGTGATGGACCTCCTGGGCGCAGTGAAGCCCAAAGCGTGCCTCTTCCTCGGCAAGTGCGGCGGCCTGAAACGCAACAACAAGCTGGGGGACCTCATCCTCCCCATCGCCGCCATACGGGGGGAGGGTGCTTCGGCCGACTATTTTCCCCCCGAGGTCCCCGCGCTCCCCGCGTTCAACCTGCAGAAGGCAATCTCCACAACCATCAGGAATCACCGTCGGGATTACTGGACCGGTACAGTGTACACGACCAACCGACGCGTGTGGGAGCACGACGAGGGGTTCAAACACTACCTGCGCAGGATCCGCGCAATGGCGATCGACATGGAGACTGCGACGATCTTCGTGGCCGGGTTCTTCAACAAGATCCCGACCGGCGCGCTCTTGCTTGTCTCCGACCAGCCGATGGTCCCCGAAGGGGTCAAGACAGCCGAGAGCGATCACCGGGTGACACGCGAATTCTCGGAGGTGCATCTCCGCATTGGCATCGACTCGCTTTCCGAGCTGATCAACCATGGCGTGACGGTAAAGCATCTCAAGTTCTGATTGCGCCGCGACGGAGGAACCTGTGCGTCCCTTCAGAGTCACCATCATATTCGCTTCGCTCCTGATGCTTGACCCGTCTCCCGCTCCGGGGCAGACGCCGTGGAAGCCGGTTGCGGTCATGAGCGAGCAGCGCGCGTCGCACACAGCTACGCTCCTCCACGACGGCAGGGTGTTGATTGCGGGCGGGTTCAGAAAGGGTGAGGAGGGGCGGGGGCAGGTCTTTCTCAATTCAGCAGAGATGTATGACCCCACAGCGAAGAAGTTCAGCACCACGGCCGACATGACATTCAGCAGAGC
>JBFLYO010000007.1:0-128089 GCA_040756745.1 Bacteroidota bacterium | reverse complement strand
TGACGACCAGTTCTCCCCGCAAGTCGTGGTGCACGGGTCGCTGGTGGATGTGTACGGCGTCGGCGTTCTCCTGACCGGCCGCTCCGGCATCGGCAAGAGCGAGATCGCGCTCGACCTCATCGAGCGAGGCCATCGCCTCGTTGCCGATGACGTCGTGATGGTGACGCGGAAGGGGGAGGGGATCCTCATGGGGGCGGGGACCGACCTGGTAAAGCATTTCATGGAGATCCGCGGCCTGGGACTCATCGACGTGCGCAGCATGTTCGGCATCCGCGCAATCCGCTACCAGAAACGGGTGGAGATCGTGATCGAGTTGGAAGAGTGGAAGCCCGACCGGGACTATACCAGGACGGGTCTGGACGACCAGGAGATCAGCCTCCTGGATGTCGCCATTCCACTGGTGAAACTCCCCATCTTCCCGGGAAAGAATGTCACCGTCATAACCGAGGTCATTTCGCTGAATTATCTTCTGAAACATTACGGATACGATGCCGCCAAGGAATTCTCCAAGCGTTTGGAGGGGGTCATCGGACAGAAAAAGAAAGGGTCCCGCGCTATCAATTACTTCGAACACGACTTCGAGTAATTCCCCCAGGGAAGGTCGTCCCACCGGAAAAAAAATCTTGACAACACCGGGAGATTTCTTTATACTTCCCCGGTATTTTGCGAATACCCCATCCCGGGGGAGGGAGTAGTGTCTCCGGACGGGGCGATCGCGCATGTGAAGGGGAATAAACGCTCAGGCATGATCGAGACCACCGATAACGACGTCAACAGGTGTCACCCATGCTGAGGAACACAAAATTCTTTGTCTTCTCGACCACGTCGGTCAGGCTTCGTGAAGTCCGTCTGTTTAAGACGAAGGTTCTGAGTTCGGGCCTGCTCGTCGGGCTTGCCGTGCTGGGGGTGCTCCTCCTCCTCAATCATCTCAGCGGCGACATGCTCGGCCTCGGGATTGACCGCATGTCGATGCTGACAGCGGAGAACAAGATCCTCAAGGATCAGCTCCATGCGCTTGCCGAGAAGATGGTGGTTGTGCAGAAGGCGCTCGACAAGCTCGCGGACCGGGGGAATGAATTGCGGACCGCCGTGGACCTTGCGCGCATCGACGACGATACGCGCGCGGCGGCCACCGGCGGATCGATGCCGCCTCCCGCCGGCTCATTCCTCTCGGGAGAAGCCCGGGAGGTGCTGAACACATCGGCAGCCCTGCTCGATAAACTCGAGCGTGAAGTGAAGCTGCAGCAGACGAGCTACGAAGAGATCACGCGGAGGATGGAGTACAACAAGGGGCTCTTCGCGCACATCCCGGCCATCAAACCGATGGAGGGAGCGTACTCGGTCAACGGGTTCGGCATGCGGATTCATCCCGTGCTCCGGGTGTACCGCATGCATGAGGGGGTGGACATCATCAGTGACGTCGGCACCAACGTGTATGCGGCGGGGGACGGCATCGTGCGCTTCGCAGGAAGGACAGCCGGCGGGTACGGGGTCGTGGTGGAAATCACCCATGGGTACGGCTATTCCTCCCTCTATGCCCACCTGGCCCGCGCGCTCGTGCGCGAAGGGCAGGCCGTCAAGCGGGGGGAACTAATCGCCAAAAGCGGACGTTCCGGTCTAGTGAGCGGACCGCACCTTCATTACGAAGTGCGGTACATGGGGAGAAAACACAATCCGGTCGACTACTTCTTCGACGATATCGATGCCGCGCGGTACCGCTCGCAACTGGCAAGTGCGAAGAGTGTACGAGGTGAGCATTGATCTGGACGATGGAACTGGCCTCCTATCTGGACGACGCACCGTGGCCTGCGACGAAGGAGGAACTCGTCGACTATGCTATCAGGACAGGTGCACCGGTGGAAGTGGTCGAAAATCTTCAGGAACTGGAGGACAGCGAAGAACCGTACGAGAGTATGGAAGAGATCTGGCCTGACTACCCAACAGGTGAGGATTTCTTTTTCGAGGACGAAGGAGAATATTGAGCGTGCGGCGCGTCGGACGCAGGGCGGTCCGTGCCGTGCGTTGATATTCTTCCGGAGATTCGTTACCATGGTGACCCAGCCAAGCGGCTGGGTTTTTTTGTCGTTTCACCGGACTATTGATCATCTGCTGAGCGCGTGTCCCGTCCCGTTCCCTTCTTCCGCCGCCCCGCTCACCACCGGTTCCTCCTCCACTGCGGACGACACGCTCTTGCAGTGGCACTCCTTTCCGGGGGAACGCTGGCAGGGCAGGGACAGCCAGAGGGAGGTCAGTTCGAGATCAGCTCCATCACGCTTGAGGGCAGCGCAACGCTCCCGCGGAACGAGCTCATGGCGCAGATGCTCACGAAGGAGACGCCCGGGTTCCTGAACAAGTTCCTCCACCACAGCATCAGCGAGAAGCTCGGGCGGAAGGACGAGTTCCTTAACCCCGCCACCCTCGGCGCCGACCTGAAGCGCCTCAAGAAGTATTACGACGATCACGGCTTTTCGGACGCAGTGATCGATACCGTGCTCGCCTACGACGTGGATGAGCGCAGCGTGGACATCACGCTTCGCATCTCGGAGGGGTACCGCTCGATCATCGACAGCCTGACGTACCAGGGACTTCTCAACACGCCAGGGACGGTATGGACAGAGCTGTTGGCGTCGCCAAAGATCACCGCAGGTGAGCCGTTCAACGGTCAGCTCCTCGAGGAAGAGGTAAGCCGCGTCCTCAAGATCCTCGCAAACGCGGGATATCCTAATGCCCGCTTCCTGCGCGACAGCTCCTGGGCGCGCCGCTACACGAGCACCCGCAACTATGAGGTGCAGCTTAGTTTTGATCCAGGGAAGACGTATGTCTTTGGAGGGGTGACGATTCGCCAGGAGGTCGATTCCCTCCGCGTCCAGGCGATGCGGAGCGACATTACTGACGACATCATCATCCGTCAGCTCACGTATGTGCCGGGACAGCATTACAGTGTCGAGGACAGCCTGACGAGCGCCAGCAACCTGAACCGTCTCGGGATCTTCGATCTGCGACGGATGGATATGATCGTCCCGGCGCGGAGCGATACCGCCGTGACCGTCCCGACGTCGATACTGATCCGTCCGAAGGACAAACACGAGCTCGGCCCGGAACTCATTGTGAGCGACGAGAACGGCTCCCTCAATCTTGGCACCGGCCTCGGGTACACGCACAGGAACTTCTTTGGAGGCGCAAGAATCTTTTCCACCCGGCTGCGATTTCGCACCCAGACGCTGGACGAGTTTCCCAACTACTTCGGTAAAAACACCGATGCGGTCTCGAACCTCGACCTGACCTTTGAGCTGGTCCAGCCCTATGTTTTCAGCAACCGCGTGAAGGGCTCGTGGGCGTTCTCGTTCATTATCGACAAGCAAAAACCGTATCGCCAGAACATCGTCCGGAACAAGTTCGGATTTACCAACCGATTCACCGAGTACACCAACGGCTTTCTCGACTGGACGCTCGAAGCGGTCGGCTCGGAAAAGAACGACAACTTCCGAGGCGATACGACCGACCCGGAGATCCAGCGGCAGGTCCGCCTGCTGCAGGAGGATCAGTTCAACTCGATCCTGTCGTTCACCATCCAGCGCGATCTCACCAACGACCTCTTTTCTCCATCAGAGGGGTTCATCCACTCGGCAACGGTGGACGAGGCTGGGCTCTTCCCCCTGCTGTTACAGGGGATCCTCCCCAACCTGCCGATCACGCAGTTCTATCGCCTCAGCCTGATCGGTCGATGGTACACTGACCTCTCGGGACACCGCTTCTCTGTGGTTGCACTGAAAGCCAAGGGAGGGTTCGAGGAGAAATACGGCGAATCACGGTCAAACCCCAAGCGCGGCATTCCGCAAACGCACAGGTTCTACGCGGGGGGCGGGAACAGCGTGCGGGGATGGAACTCGCGCGACCTCATCGCGTCGGGAGATCCCCAGCTGGGAGGCAACCTCTCCCTCGAGGGGAGCATTGAGCTGCGGACCAATATTCTGCAGGGGTTGCGCGACGGTCTTCTGGACAAGATCTGGCTGGTGCAGTTCATTGACGTGGGGAATGTCTGGGCGGAAGCACGGGATTTCCGGTTTGAAACGTTCGCCATCGCGGCGGGATTGGGATTGCGCTATGATACATTCTTCGGCCCGTTTCGGATCGACTGGGGATTTCGTGTGTATAACCCGGGTGAAGCGCGGGGGAGACAATGGATCACGCAGCGGCAGCTCATCGGACAGACGTTCAAGGAAGGGATTTTTCATTTCGGCATCGGCCATGCGTTCTGACAAGACGTCACAGCATTTTCCCGAGAGGTGAGCCGTGTGGGATCGCGTCATCGGGCAGGAGCGGGTCAAGCGGGCACTCCTTGCGGCCTGCAGGAGCGGGCGGTTGTCCCATGCCTACCTGTTCTATGGTGCAGAAGGGACCGGGAAGGATGCGATGGCGCTGGAACTTGCCCGGGTGCTCCGGTGTGAACAGGGGGGAGACGAGGCATGCGGCGAATGCAGTTCGTGCCGGAACATCGCTTCGATGCAGGACCCTGATGTCCGGTTCGTAACCTCCTTACCGGCGGGGAAGAACGAGGAAAAGGGGCAGGACCCGCTCGAGAAGCTCAGTGAGGCGGATCTCGAGGCAATCACCGGAGAACTCCGCGCCAAGGGAGCGGATCCCTACCACCGGATCACTATCCCCCGCGCGAACCTGATCAAAATCAACAGCATCCGGGAGCTACGGCGCGAGTCCTCCATGAGCACGGCGTTCAACAGGAACAAAGTGTTCATCATTTCGCAGGCGGATGCGATGGAGGCCGAAGGAGCCAATACCCTGCTCAAGACGCTTGAGGAGCCCCCCGGCAGGACGATGTTGATCCTGACGACTGCACATCCCGAAGCACTGCTGCCGACGATCCGCTCGCGGTGCCAACTGGTCCGGTTCGACCCCCTCACCGAAGAGGAGATCAGAGATGCTCTGATTGGCCGCGGCGAGGCGGCGCCGGAACAAGCGGGGCTCGTCGCCCGGCTGGCGAACGGCAGCTATACGCGGGCGCGCGAGCTCCTGCAGGAGGACATGATGCAGATTCGGCGCGACGTCGTCGACCTGATCCGCAGGGCGCTGATGGACAATGTCCCCGAATTGCTCGACGCCGTTGAACGGGTCGCGGGGCCGAAGGACAGGGACGAGACGGTCCGGTTCCTCTCATTCATGCTTGTCTGGTTCAGGGATGCCCTGGTGCTTGCACACGGCGGACGGGTGATCAACCTTGATCAGCAGGCGGAGCTGGCGTCGTTCATGAAGAATTTCCCCGGGGCCGATCTGACCCGCGCCCTCGCGGATGTCGAACGGGCGATTTCTCTTGTCGAACGTTATGCCTATATTAAGCTGGTATTGATCCAGCTTGTTGTGAACCTGAGAGAGGCCATTCTTCCGGGGGCTGCGCGATCAGTCTCCGGCGGTCTGCGCCCCCCACGAACGCCATGACTGTTGAGCATCGGATTCTGGTGACCGCCGCGTTGCCGTACGCCAACGGTCCCATCCACCTCGGCCACCTTGCGGGGGCATACCTCCCGTCGGACATCTACGTCCGATACCAACGCCTGCGCGGCCGTGACGTGCTCTTCATCTGTGGATCGGATGAACACGGCGTGGCCATCACGCTCACGGCCGACAAAGAAGGCGTGTCGCCGCAGGCGGTCGTCGACCGGTACCACACGATGAACATGGCGGCCTTCGGGCGGTTCGGAATGAGCTTCGACAATTACTCCCGGACCTCGCTCCCCCTGCACCACCGGACCGCCGTCGAGTTCTTCCTGGAGTTCCATCGACGGGGCATTCTCAGGGAAAAGAAAGAACGTCAGTTCTATGACGAGAAGGCGGACATGTTCCTCCCCGACCGTTACGTCGAAGGGACATGCCCGGTCTGCGGAAACCCCGATGCACGCGGTGATCAGTGTGAGCGATGCGGCACGTTCCTCGATCCGCTCCAGGTCAAGGATCCGCGCAGCACTATTACGGGGGAGACACCGGTAGTCCGTGAGACGACCCACCTCTACTTCCCGCTCGGCGAATTCCAGTCCCGTCTCGAGGAGTATATCCGCGAACGCGACAAACGCGACGGCTGGAAGGAGAACGTCTTGCAGTACTGCCGCGGGTGGTTCAAAGAAGGGCTGCAGGATCGCGCCGTGACGCGCGACCTTTCCTGGGGGGTGAAGATCCCGCTCCCGGGATACGAGCGCAAGGTCATCTATGTCTGGTTCGACGCCGTCCTGGGGTACATCTCATCGACCAGGGAGTGGGCCGACAGACAGGGGAAACCGGATGCGTGGCAACGATACTGGCTTGACCCGGCCACAAAATACGTGGCCTTTATCGGGAAGGACAATGTGGTGTTCCATACGATCGTGTTTCCTGCCATGCTGATGGCCTGGAACGACGGCGGCGGCCCGCAGTACGTCCTTCCCGAAAACGTGCCTGCGAACGAGTTCCTCAATTTTGAAGGGCAAAAGTTTTCGAAGAGCAGGGGCTGGGGGATTGACGTGCAGGAGTTCCTCAACCGGTACCCTGCCGATCCACTCAGATATTATCTGGCGGTGAGTCTCCCGGAGTATCGTGATTCCGACTTCACGTGGAAGGATTTTCAGGCGAAGAACAACAACGAGCTGGCCGATATTCTTGGAAATTTCGTCAACAGGACGCTCGCGTTTGCTGTGAGAACATTCGGCGCGGTAGTGCCGCCGCGGGGGACGCCGTCCGCGGCCGACCTGCAGATGCTTTCCGCCCTTGCCGGTGCCCCGGCTGCCGCAGGCGCGCTCTATGAGCACTACCGGTTCCGCGACGGCTTGATGGAGATCATGAACCTGGCCCGCAGTGCGAACAAGTATTTCAATGACAGCGAACCCTGGAAGACGGCGAAGGAGAACCGCGATCGCTGTGCGACCGCGATCAACGTATGTATACAGGTCGCGCGCGGCCTCGCAATCCTGATGAGCCCGGTGATTCCGGCATCGAGCGAAAAAGTCTGGAAGATGCTCAACCTCCAGGGGGCCGCCGATGCCCAGTCATGGGAGTCGGCTGGCGCGCCGGTGATCCCCGACGGCCACCCGCTGGGGAAACCGGAAATTCTCTTCCCAAAAATCGAGGATGACGTGATCGAAAAAGAACGGCAATCGCTTGGGTCGCCCGCGGGGACACCACCGTCCCAGCCTGCACTACAGGAGGAGAAGGATCGGATCGGGATCGAGGACTTCCAGCGTGTCGATCTCCGTGTCGCCCGGGTTCTCCAGGCCGAACGGGTCCCGAAATCGGATAAACTGCTGAAACTTCAGGTTGACGTGGGAGGAGAACAGCGCCAAATTCTCGCCGGCATTGCTCGGCAATACGCTCCGGAGGAGATGGTCGGCAAGTCTGTCGTCATCGTCTTCAATCTTCTCCCGGCCCGCCTCATGGGGGAGGAATCGCAGGGGATGCTCCTGGCCGCATCCGACGGCAGCGGGAAGCTCGTACTCATCGCCCCGTCGGGCGAGGTCGCATCCGGGGCGGCGGTGAAGTGATGCAGGACTCAGCAGATTGTCTCCGTCATTGTTGCCGTTCTCATGTTCATTGACTCGCACGCGCACCTCACGTCGAAGGAGTTCGATGGCGATCGAGACGACGTCATCCGCAGGGCGGAGGATGCCGGAGTGTCGCTCATCGTCAACCCCGGCACGGAACCCGACGACAGCAGACGAGGCGTCGAGCTCGCAGAGCATCACTCTGGAGTGTATGCCTGCGTCGGCATCCATCCGCACGAGGCGGCGAAGGCGGATGACAATGCCCTCCGTGCGATTGAAGAGCTCAGTTCCCACTCCCGCGTCGTGGCGATCGGTGAGATCGGTCTCGACTTTCACTACGACTTTTCCCCCCGTGACGTGCAGGAGCGGGTCTTCCGCGCACAGATCGAGATCGCCCGGCGCCGGAATCTCCCCATCGTGATCCACACGCGTGAGTCACTTCAGGAGACACTGGCGATCGTCGAGGAGGCCGTTGCCGCGCATCCGGAGTGGCGAAGCCAGCTTGCTACCCCCTTCAGCAGATTCCCTGCCCCCAAGGGGGTGTTCCATTGCTTCCCGGGCGATCCCGCAACGGCGTGGCGGGTGATCAATCTCGGCTTCTACGTGTCCCTGCCGGGTGTCGTTACCTTCAAGAATGCGGGTGTGGCTGCGAAGGTTGCGGCGGAAGTGTCGCCGGAACACCTCCTGCTGGAAACCGACAGCCCGTACCTCGCGCCGGTCCCCTATCGTGGCACACGGAACGAGCCGATGCACATCCCGCTCGTCGCCTCAACGATCGCAGAGCTGCAGCAGCTCTCGGTGGAGGATATCGCGCGGTCGACGGGCTACAGCGCGTACAAGCTGTTCGGGATCGGCACACCCGGCGAGCCGGCCATCGTGTACATGCTCAGGAACTCCCTCTATATCAATCTAACGATCCGTTGCAATGCCGATTGTGTATTCTGCGACAGGAAAGGAGAGGCGGTGGTCAAAGGACATAACCTCCGGATCGAACGGGAGCCGTCGCCCGACGAGGTGATCCGTGCAATCGGCGATCCGCGCCGCTACGATGAAATCGTCTTCTGCGGCTACGGCGAACCAACCATCCGCCTCGACGCGCTCAAAGAGGTTGCCCGCTGGGTGAAAGGTCAGGGAGGGAAGACGCGGCTGAATACCGACGGCCACGGAAACATCATCAACAAGCGTAACATTGTTCCGGAACTTGCCGGGCTGATCGATGCGGTCTCGATCAGCCTGAACACCACCGATCCCCGACAATACGGCGAGCTCATGCAGATCGACGGAGCACGGTTCTTTCCGGCCATGGTGGAATTCGCCCGGGAGGCCGTGCGACTGCTGCCGCGCGTCGTCATGACTATTGTCGATCTGGACGAGGTCGACAAGGAAAGAGCGCGCACGCTGGTCGAGAAGGAGATCGGTGCATCGTTTACTACGCGACCATTCTTCTGAGCTTTTCGGCCCCCGATGTCCGATCCCTTGCCCCCGGCCAGGATCCTCTGGATATCAGAGGGTCAGCTTGGAGACATCCTTCTCCTGGCACCCGCGCTCCGCGCACTCAAAGAGACGTTTCCCGGAACGACGCAGACCTGCCTGATTCTCCAGCGGCGGAGCTACAGCCGCGCGGGTATTCCCGGGAGACGACGCTCCACAGTGAATGAACCGTCGGGAGGGACGGCTGAGGTCTTCGCGGCGAATCGTGCCGTGGATGCTGTCGCGGAGATCGACCGTACGGCCCTTCGCGCGCTCGGGGGGTGGGCCCGCTTGCTCGCGGAATTGTCCATTGTTGCCTGGCTTCGTCGGGGGCGATTCGATGTTGTCATTTCCGCATTTCCGCAGGACCGGTTTCTCGTGTGGGGATGGCTTTCAGGGGCACATGTCCGCATCGGTGAAGGCAAAGGATGGGCAAAGGTCTTGCTGAGCCGGCGCATCGATACGTCCCGCCGGACGCGAGGGGTGCTCCGCTACTACTGCGCCCTCGCCGAAGCAGCGGGGGCGCGTGTGGCGTCACATCGAACGGAGTTTCGAGTCTCAAAAGAAGCCGAAGCGTGGGCGTCACAGCGATTGCAGGAAGCAGGGCTGGCAGAGCGGGAATACGTCGCCGTCCATCCCGGAGCCAGCGGCAATTATCGGATCTGGCCTCCGGCTTCCTACGCGACGGTGATCGACCACCTGCAGGAGGTTATGCACGTTCCTGTGCTTCTCTGCGGAAGTGCATACGACAGGGATGTGGTTGAGGCGGTCCTGGGCGCATGCCGCTCGACAGTCTGCGTGATCGACGCATCGGACGGTGTGTCACGACTTGCGGCACTTCTCAGACGGGCGGCGCTGTGTCTGTCCAATAATTCCGGTCCGCGTCATCTCGCAGTGGCGGTCGGCACCCCTACGCTTGCCGTCATCCCCAGATTCGATGACATCGAGTGGAAGGTCTACGAAGACGAGGCACGTTGCGGTACTGTGCAGAGTCCCCTTGTCTGCCCGTCATGCGGCGCGGACGCATGCCATAACCGCATCCCCGAGGGTCAGCGATTCGGATCGTACTGCCTGCACGCGGTTCAGGTGTCCGAAGTCGTCGAGCGCATTCACTCCGTCCTCTCCTCCCGCTGAACCTCTATTGCTGTCGTTTCTGGAGCGCCTCTTCGTAGGTCTTGGTGTGGCTCGGGTCGGCGTTGTTCAGGACCGAATAGATTCTCGGGTCCGGGTAATCCAGAAAAACGTCCGCCAATTCCTTGGCCTTGGCATCAAAGAAGGTCTTGATGACGAGGTTCCTGGGATCGACCTTCTGCCGCACTGCACCGATTGCCTGCACCGCCCTGATCAGGTTCGCATACCCCCGCTCCTTGTCGATCGCCAGCGAATCAAGCCCGCAAAAATGGTAGGTCCACGATGCCGCACGGACCTGCTCGAACGTAGGATTCAGCAGCTCCTCGATCAACTGCGTTCTTGAATAACTCGTTGTCCCCTGCTGCCATCCCTTCTGTCCGCTCGACCTCCCCAGACTGGCGACGTCGGACGCCTTTTGGAACAACGGCGTCCCCGAGAGCCTTTCGTACGTGTCGTAGTCGTACCCCAGCACAAGATACATATAGAAGTCGAGGAAGCTGGTCAGATCGTTGAACGAGTACGAATTGTGGTTCAGCGGCCTGTTGCGGACGTACGTGAATTCCCACTGTTCGTCGAACAGCCGCGTGACCGCGGTGCTTTGCTCCGATTTGTAGATCGGCCGCGAACTGCCGATGAACACTTGTGCCGAGTACCGGTTCTCTCCGGTGACCGACTGCAGGAAGATGTTCAGCGTGCAGGAGACCTTGTCGGTTGAGCTCCCCGGTCCCCAGTTGTAATTGCTCAGATACGTCCTGATATCATTAGCGAAATCGTGCAGGAGGTCTTTATTGGTGGACGGGATGGCTTCGTAATTCACCTGGACCGTGCAATCGACCTCCTGGGCGTTGATGCCGCACGGAACAATCATGGCGGCAAACAGGAGACACGTGAGTGTTCGTCTGACATTCATGTGCGGCGTCCGGGAGAGTGTGGTTGGAGGAATATACACCATTCGGGAGATGGGGTCAAGGCAAGAGAAAGCGCATGACCCTTCGGAATTTCCCTGGGTCAAGTGTATTAATACTGCAGGGACACTATGAGCACGAAAGCGATGTCTGTGATTCTCTTTGCCGCGTGCGCGAACGCCTACGCCTCATTCGATCGAGGGGGAGATGGGGCCAGGATCTCCGGGCTGGGAGGGGGAGGGATGGGATTGTGGGGTGATCCCTGGGGGGCGCTCCTGAACCCCGCCGCAGCTGCCGGCGTCCCCGGGGTGGCGGCGGGACTGACCCACCAGCCGGCTCCGTTCGGATTGACTGAGTTGCGCCGCAGTGCGATTGTCTGTGCAGTACCTTTTCAGGGCGGGACAGTTGAGCTCTCCGGTTCCCGATTCGGATTTGAACTCTATCGCGAATTCGAGATCGGCCTCGCCTTCGGCCGGAGGGTTACGGACGAGGTGAGCGCAGGCATCGCCGCCAGGGGTTACCGGCTCATGGTCGCTGGATACGGAAGCGCGTGGGGGTGGGGAATAACCTTCGGCTTCCACTGGAGGGCCTCAGAGTCGCTCTCCCTTGGGTGCGTAGCCGTCAATGTCAACGCCCCCCGGCTGGGCGTATCGAATGAGCGTCTTCCCCAATCAATCGGCGCGGGAGCGTTGATTTCCCCCTTCCCCGGTCTTTCCGTGCTGATTGACATCGACAAAGAGCTCCGGTTCCCCCCCGAGCTTCGCATCGGACTCGAATACGTTCCCGTGAAGAATCTCTTCCTCCGGTTCGGGACGTCCCGTGATCCGGCGACCTACGGGGCCGGGTTCGGCCTGTCGCTTGAAGGGCAGGTCCTGGAGTATTCCGCGACCCGGCATGACGAATTGGGGTTCACTCATCAGTTCACGCTCACTTTCAACGTCGGGCAGCTGTGAGCAATGACGGCAGGAGCGATGGCACTTGCACTGTTCGGTTCCATGTTTCCCGATTCCACTTCCAGAGATTCCTTACCGCCGGCCGATCTGGTAGAGAGTGTCGACGAGCTGCAGGATGACGCCGGAGGTGCCGTACTCCTCGATGATCTGCAATGGCGTCATGACCATCCCTACGATCTGAACGCGGTGTCGTTTGAAGCCCTGCTTTCAATTCCTTCGGTGACAGAGGAGGAGGCGACTGCGGTGATACGCTTCCGTGAAGAGAAGGGTGGTTTTCAGTCTGTGCTACAGCTTCTGACGATGGAAGGGGGAGGCACTCACGCGTACGGAGCCATCAGTCCATATGTCGTTGTTGGATACGGGAGGAAGGGCCGAGGAGCCGTTTCAGGTCTCAGCGCACGGAGCAGGTTGACCGGGCGCGTGCCTGCTGATTCGACTCTCTTCGGGAGTCCCTGGCGATCGTACAACCGGGTTTGGGTGAGCCCTGTGCCGGCGGTGGAGAGCGGGGTGCTCTTAGAGCGGGATGCTGGCGAGCTGACACGAGATGCGTTCACAAGCGCCTATCTCTCCGTATTCAACGCATTCTCACGCGTCGATCTCACGATCGGGGATTTTTCCGTCGAATCAGGACAGGGGCTCGTGCTCTGGAGAGGAAATGTGATCGGCAAATCGGCGTGGGCGGTCACGGGGCCACGCAAGAGTGCGCGTGGCATTGTGCCGCACCGGTCGAGTGGCGAGACAAATTTCTTTCGGGGCTGTGGAGTAACGGGCCGCTGGCCGGCAGCCGGCGGGCGCTTGGAGTGGACCGCTTTTGCTTCAACGCGCCATGGCGGACCGGATGGGTCCTCGCACGTCCCCGTCTCCGTAACAGGGGGAAGACTTCTTTTTACGTCGTCTGAAAAGTTGTCGCTCGGCGTCACTGCACTGCGGTCTTTTTCTAGAGAACCCACACATAGCAAAGACCCCATGCGATTCCGCGGAGGCAGATTCGATGCCGCGGGCGCGGACTTTCGGCTGTCGTTACAATCGTTGAATCTCTTCGGAGAGGGGGCTTTCTGCAGCGGCCGCGGAACGGCACTTGCGGCCGGGCTCAGCATCGCAGGGGAACAAGAGTTCTCGGCACTCATTCATTTCAGGAACTATGCTCCGCAATTCGACAACCCCTATGCCGGCGGCTTCGGGGACAACGGTGAGACCCGCAACGAACGGGGGGTGTACGTCGGCCTCGTGTGCGCTCCTCTGCACGGGCTGATCCTCCGGATGTATTACGACCAGTATGTGCATCCGATGCCGGGAGGTTTGCGCCGGTTCCCGACGGCCGCGAATGAGCTGCTGGTTGAGGCGGAAGCGACCCTCGCTCCGCATGCATCACTTAATGCCCGATATGTCGTGAAGAATGGTACGGAAACTCACGCTTCCCGTGATGAATTCGGGAGGGAGACCCGCGGTGAATCGGAGCACGTTCGGGAACGCTGGCGTCTTACCCTGTCGCTCACGATCTCCCGACATGTTCGTTTCACAACGCGGCTCGAGAGAACGAGCGTTGCGATGAACACTGCCGGGCGTGTGAGGGGGTTCATGATCTATGAAGACCTGCAAGCGGGTTTTCCGCCGATATCGATTTCAGCGCGCCTCGTGCTGTTTGACTGCGACGCGTACGACGCGCGGATCTATGAGTTTGAAAGCGATCTGCCGGGACGTTTTTCCAGCCAGGTCCTTTATGGAAGGGGGCGCCGAATCTACGTCATGGCGCGTCTCTCGCCGGCCCGTCTCTGTTCTCTGTCGTTGAAAGCAGCTCTGCTTGACAAGGAGCCGGGCATCTCCTCCGGAGCGCTTCCGCGTGAGCTTCGGGCCCTGGAACGGATTGATATCGCCGCACAGGTGGATTTCCGCATCTGACGCATGTGCCGTTCATTGATTTTCCTTTCCTTTTTGGGTACTCTCTCTTTGCTCTCCCTTTGCTCATTTCCTTCCGTCGCCCATGGCTCCGGCTCCCTTCAGTTACCTCCCACGATTCATGCTCGCCCACCTGCCGACACCGCTCGAAGCGCTCGATCGGCTTACCAAACATCTTGGTGGTCCGAGGATTCTCATCAAACGGGATGATCAGACCGGACTTGCCCTGGGAGGGAACAAAGCCAGGAAGCTCGAGTTTCTCGTCGGTGACGCGCTTTCTCAGGGTGCGGACACGTTGCTGACCGCCGGGGCGGTCCAGTCGAATCACTGCCGACAAACGGCTGCCGCTGCGGCAAGAGCGGGCTTACGATGTGAGCTGGTGTTGGGCGGGGAAAAACCGAAATCTCCCGAAGGCAACCTCCTTCTTGATGACCTGTTCGGCGCCGTCATTCATTGGACAGGCCCCGAGCGAAGGGGAGAGGCATTGGAATCGATCGCGTCATCGCTGCGGAGGGAAGGAAGAGCGCCGTACGTGATCCCGTACGGCGGGTCCAATCCGATCGGGGGCGCGGCATATGCAATGGCAATGGTCGAACTGCATGAACAACTGCAGAAGAATTCTCAGCGTGTCGATGCTATTGTCGTGGCATCGAGTTCCGGCGGCACGCAGGCAGGACTTCTTGCGGGTCAGGCGCTCAACGGGTTTGAGGGACAAATCGTCGGCATTGGCATCGACAAAGGTGAGCACGGTGAGGGGTCTCTAGCATCGGAGATCGGAGCGTTGTCCGAGAGGATCCTGGCACTTGCTGGCACTCCGCCGGTGCATCCGATGCGTGAAGCAGAGGTGGATGAGGGCTACCTCGGGGGTGGATACGGCGTAGTGGGGGAGAGGGAACGCGACGCAATTCGCCTGCTCGCGCGCATGGAAGGAATCCTGCTGGACCCCGTATACACCGGCAGGGCGATGGGAGGTCTCATCGAGTTGATAATGAAGCGCCGCTTCGGGAGAACGGACACCGTGCTGTTCTGGCATACCGGCGGTGCGCCGGCGCTCTTTGCGTATGGCGACGCGCTCTTTGACGTTTGACACGCGCACATGCGATATGCGCGCGGCGTTGAAACTGACAGAAAAAATCGCTAAAATAATGGTTCAGACCAACAGAAACGTTCAGGACGGGGAGTGGGACGGTGAGCCGCAAGGGAAAAGTTGTTGTTGCGATGAGCGGTGGAGTTGACTCGTCGGTTGCAGCCGGCCTCCTCGTGGAGCAGGGGTACGACGTCATCGGACTGACGATCAAGACCTACCGCTTCGAGGATGTCGGGGGCAACACCGGCAACGAAAGCACCTGCTGCTCTCTCGATGGCATCAATGACGCCAGGGCGGTTGCGGCAAGGCTCGGCGTGCCTCACTTTGTGCTTGACTTCTCAGAACCCTTCAATCGCGAAGTCATCGAGGATTTCGTTGGAGAATACCTGAACGGCCGGACTCCTAATCCCTGCGTGATCTGTAACAGGAAGATCAAGTGGGAAGAGCTTCTGAAGAAGGCGGCGGCGCTCGGTGCCGAACACATTGCCACAGGGCATTACGCGCGGGTGAGGCAGGAGAGGTCGACCGGACGTTTTGTGGTGTCGCGTGGGAGAGATGGGTCCAAGGATCAGTCGTACGCTCTCTGGGCCGTCGCGCAGGAATCCCTTGCGCGGACGATGTTCCCTCTCGGCGAACTGAGCAAGGCGGAAACGCGCGCTCTGGCTGCACGGTACGGGCTCCCCGTGTCCGGAAAGGGGGAAAGCTATGAGATCTGCTTCATCCCGGATAATGATTATGAGCGTTTCCTGAACGAGAGGATCCCGGGCCTGCAAGACCGCGTTGCAGGCGGCGTTGTCACGATGGACGGGCGTCCCGCCGGGACGCACCGCGGATACCCGTTCTACACCGTCGGCCAGCGAAGAGGTCTCGGCGTCGCTGCGGAGCGGCCGCTCTACGTGAGGGGGATAGACCGGGCACGGAATGAGGTCGCGATCGGGTATGAGGAGAGCCTGTATCATGGCTCGCTAACTGCCCGCAGTGTGAACATGATGAAGTATGCCGACTGCCGCGAGCCGCGCCAGCTGGACGTGAAGATCCGGTACAAGGATGGCGGTGGACGGGCTACGGTCAGCTCGATCGGTGACGGCTGCGTACGCGTTGTGTTTGAGGAGAAGCGACGTGCGATCACTCCTGGCCAGTCGGCCGTGTTCTATGAGGGGGATGATATTGTGGGTGGGGGTATCATCGACGGGGTAGGAGACTAACGGCGGAAGGGGGGTTCATGGCGGGAGGGGAGGGACATGGTGTTGTGGAGTGGAAGCCATCCAGAGTGATGGCTTTCGTATTTCATAGGGGGCTCGTGTGACGATCTTTGTGCGAAGTTACCTGAAGGAATTCAACCTCGGGGATATCCTGAAATTCGACTTCCGGCATCTCCGGGGGGACCTGATGGGCGGCCTCACCTCGGCAATTGTCGCCCTCCCCCTTGCCCTTGGGTTCGGGATCCTCGCATACAACGGCGACCCGCGCGGTGCCGTTGCGGGGCTCTACGGCGCAATCTTTACCGGAATCCTCGCCCCACTGTTTGGCGGAACACCGCGGCAGATCACGGGGCCGACAGGGGGCATGACGGTGATCCTGACAACTGTCTACATGCAGTACGGCGGCGCCGATGCACTCCTCGGTGCCTGTCTCATCGCCGGTCTTCTCCAGATCGGCTACGGACTGATCAAGGCCGGCCGTTTCATATCGTTCATTCCGTACCCTGTCATCGTCGGTTTCACCAACGGCATCGCGATCCTGATTTTCTCACAGCAGGTCCACCTTTTTCTCGGAGCACCCGTTGTCGGCCTGATCACCGTGGCCACGATCGTCGCAGCGCCATTTATCCACCGGGGACTCCCCCGGGCTCTCCTCGGCCTGATCGTGGGAACGCTTGCCGCTACGTTTCTTGCGGGAGGTTGGGACTGGTTGCGTGCAGCGTTCGAGCCCGCTGCGGGGACGTTCGCCGTGCGTCCTGCCCTCGACCTGATCGGAGAGATCCCTCAGTCGTTCGCGTTCCCACGGCTTCCTGCAATGGAGTGGGGGACCTGGTCCCGATTGTTTCCGGCGGGTCTAACGATCTCGTTGCTCGGAGCGCTGGAAACCCTCCTCGCTTCGGTGGTTGCGGACAGCCTGACGGGGGACAGGCACAACAGCAACAGGGAGCTCATGGGGCAGGGGCTGGCGAACTTCACTGCCGGGCTCTTCGGCGGCATCGCAGGCACGGGCGCGATCGTCCGGACAAATGTGAATATCCGGGCCGGTGGCGTTACGAAGATCTCCGGCATGTTTCACGGCGTCGTCCTGCTGGCCGTCATGCTCGTGCTCGCTCCTCTGGTGGGTGCCATCCCGCTTGTCGTGCTGGCCGGCGTGCTGATGATGACCGCTGTGGGCATGTTTGAGTGGGAACCCCTCAAGCTGCTTCCGAAGACGCCGGCCCCGGACGCCGTGGTCATGGTTGCGACGATGGCCATCACCGTCATCTCCGACCTGATTACTGCCGTGCTCGTCGGGTTCGCGCTGGCGGGGTTCTTGTTCGTGTACCGGATGAGCGAGCTGGGAGTGACGAATCTTCTGGAGGAGACGCATCGCATACGGATCCCGGAGGACGAGGAGGCGAAACTCCGAGCGCACCGGATCGTGGCGTATGACATCGAAGGGCCCCTCTTCTTTGGCGCAGCCAAGAATTTCGTGAAGGAGATCGAAGAGGAATTCGACTACAAAGTCATTGTCATCAATATGGAGAGCGTGCCGGTGATCGACACGACCGGCGCGCTTGCCATCGAGGACATCGTCGACCGTCTCAACAAGGACAAAAAGAAGATCATCTTTGCAGGGATGCGAAAGGAGGTCCGCGCGGTTCTCCACCGGCTGGGAATTACGGCCAAAATCGGCGTCGGGAATTTTGCGGTCGACCTTCCCCATGCGCTGCAGTATGCGGTGCGGTGGGCCAGCGGGGAGACGGCGAGCATGCACCTGGGGGAATTCCTCAAACCCGAGCTGATCATGACGGCGGTGAAGGCCAGGACGAAGCGGGAGCTGTTCGAGAAGATGGTCGACCGCGCCTATCGGAAGGGTTATGTCCGCAACAGGGCATCATTCCTGGCAGACCTCTGGGAGCGGGAAGAATCGGCGCCGACCGGACTACAGCACGGGGTGGCTTTGCCGCATGCACGATCGGGGTCGGCGGGTAGAATGGTCATCATAGCGGCGCGGCTTGCTCAACCCATCGCGTATGAGACACTCGACGGGTCGCAGGTCGATCTCGTCTTCATGATCGCTGCTGCGGGCGACGATCAGCTCTACCTCCAGACCCTTTCATTGCTGGCGCGGACGTTGCAGACCCCGGGGGTCCTGGATCATGTGAGGCATGCAACGACGGCAGAGGAGATCTATGACCTCCTCGGCCATGAATTTGCGCGTCCCGCGCCCTGAGGTCCGCGCGGGCGGAGGTTGCTCTTCGGCCTCGCCATCGCTATATTGATTGCAACAACCTGCGGAGATCCATGCTCACCCAGAAGTCTGTCGATCGCTACGGCGTTGTGGCCATCGTGCTTATGGCCGTGATGCTCGTGCTCCTCTGGGCGGGGGCAGTCCCCCGGTCGATGACCTTGCCTCTGTTTCTCGTCGCCGCGGCACTCTTCCTGATTCGTGTGACGCTTCGGCTGATCCTCGCGCGCCAGGACCGTCAACAGCGGCGGGTGGGGGCGGAGGGCGGACCCCCCCGGGAGAGGTGATCCCTCCCGGGTGGGAGAGCCCCCGGACATCCCGTTAATCACCATCCCCTTCCTTTCGCCTGGCAACCACGTAGAACAGGATCAGAGCTATCCCTCCGAAGAGCGTCATCATCCCGGGAATCACGCCGTCGTTGAACACGTAATTCTCCCGCAGCCAGATGCCGAGAAGGGCGGCGAGTCCGATGCCCACAAACAGCATCCCCCATTTCAACGAGCCGAGCGGGTTGGCCTTGAACCATCGCCGTGCGTACATGGCCTTAATCTCATCGGATTGCATGCCTTTGTCGATCATCAACACCCGCTCCCGGTGCCGTGTGAACAGATAGACGGCCAACACGGCCGCTGTGGAGAGAAAGAAGATTATGGGTATCAGTACTTCGACAGCTTGCATGGTGCCCTCCGCGTGATGGCTGAGTGAGATTGTGTCGATGATTTAGACTGCACGCCGGCGCCGGATGTTTCATATGCCCCGGGTGAAACCCTGAAGTGCCGTGAGGAGTCTAACAGTGTGTCGATGATCCCTTCCCCCCATAGCGAACAGGACGTGATCGCCCGAATCCTCGCGGGGGGCCATCGCGACTATGCAATACTGGTCAACCGCTACAAGGACCGCGCCTTCACGCTTGCGTTTCGGCTTGTGGAGGACCGGGAAGCGGCCGAGGAGCTGGTCCAGGACGCTTTCGTGCGGGCATACCGGAGTCTGGACAGGTTCAGGGGGGAGGCCTCATTCGGGACCTGGTTGTACAGGATCGTGTATAACCTCTGCATGAGCAGGATCTCACGGGAGGGGAAGCGTGTCCTCACTGTCGAGATCTCCGACGAGCTCGATGCCTCCGCGGATTCCGCGGGTGAGCGGAACCCCACCCCTCTCGAACAGATCGAAGAGGAGGAGCTTCAGCATCGTATCGGCGAGGAGATCGCGCGGCTTCCGGCACAAATGCGGACGGCCGTCCTGCTCTTCTACGTCGAAGGGCTGTCGTACAGTGCGATGGCGTCGGTCATGCAGATCCCGATCGGCACGGTAAAGACATTGCTCTTCCGGGGTCGGTCGCGCCTGCGGGAGCGGATAAAGGGTCGTTGCGACAAGGAGGTGAACGTCACATGAACGATCGGACCATCGGCCACCCGGGGGATATGCTGCAGGGGTACGTCGACGGCACGCTGACGGTAGCCGAACTGCGCTCCGTTGCCGACCACCTCACCGCCTGCACGCGGTGCCGGAGCGAACTGCAGGAATTCAAACGTGTCGACCAGATATTGCGACAGATCCCTCTCGAACGCGCCTCTGTGCATCTCTCTGGGACTGTCCTGGAGCGCCTTCACATTGGCATGCCTCACGATGCGGCCCTGCGCGTTCTTGCCAGGGTCGGAGCGGGGTTCGCGTTCCTGATTGTCGCAGCGACGCTGATCGCCGTATGTGCTGTCACCGGCGTCATAGATCTGGGTGGGCTTGCGCCAGGAGGTGAGGGGGCGGGACGATGGGTCACTGAACCATGGAATGCGCTGACACAGGCGGCGAGCGGTCTTGGCGCGGTCGTTGCGAGACACTTTCCCTTCCTATCCCAGCAGGGCGCGCTGGCCATCCTGACCTTCACCGCAGCTGTGGCCGCGCTTCTCGGTGCTATGGACCTGCTGTTCAGTCGTCGCTCGATGCGCCGTTGAACCGGAACCTCCGGCGCGGCCTCACTTTGCGGCGGAGAGATACCGCACTTCTTCCTTTCCCATCATCTCCGCCCGGTGTGGGGTGTTCGCCGGGATGTCGATGCGGTCCCCCGGCTTCAGCACCCATTCGTGCTCGTCAGTGGCCAGCTTCATTCTTCCGGAGACGATCACGATGAAGTCGTCGAAGTCATGCTTGTGCCGGCCATACTTCATACCCGGCGGATCCGAATAGAGTTCTGACGCGAGACCCTCTTTTTCCAGCAGCTTCTTCAGCTCCTCCAATTCCGGCTTCTTCGATTTCGTCCACCGAGCGACATCCATCATTGCAGACACTCTCCGTAGTATTCCTCATACATGGTCACGATCGGGCGCATGTCGAAGCAGCTCACCGCCCGCTTCCGGCATGCCTCCCCAAACATTCCTCGTTTGGCATCGTTGGTGAGGAGATCCACCGCGTAACGCGCCATCCTGTCGATGTCGCCGATCTCCGCAATATAGCCCGTTTCCCCGTGCACCTGCAGTTCCGGCAATCCTCCCACGCTCGAGGATACAACGGGGACTTCACAGGCCATCGCTTCGAGCGCAGAGAGGCCGAAGCTCTCCGACTGGCTCGGCATGAGCATCAGGTCGGAGGCGGAGAGGATGGGGACGATTTCCAGCTGTTTTCCGAGGAATCGGACTCGCTCATGCAGTCCAAGCTCCCGGACAAGGATCTCGCAGGCCGAGCGGTCGGGGCCGTCGCCGACGAGCAGGAGATGAGACGGCACTTTCTTGCGGACTTCATCGAAAATCCTGATCACGTCCGGGACCCGTTTCACGGACCGGAAGTTTGAGATATGGATGAGCAGCCGCTCGCCGGGAGGCGCAAATTTCGACCGGATCGTTTCCGCTTCGATGCGGCGGTACTTTTCGGTATCGACGAAGTTCGGGATGACGCGGATGTCTTTGTCGATCCCATAGTTCGTGGTAGTCTTCTCCCGGAGGAAGCGCGATACCGCGGTTACCCCGTCACTCTGCTCGATGCTGAACTTCATGACCGGCAGGAAGCTCGGCTCCAGGCCCACCAGAGTGATGTCGGTTCCATGGAGTGTCGTGATTACCTTCATGTCGGTGGCCAGCATCTCCCGCGCCAGGTATGCGCTGAGCGCGTGCGGGATGGCGTAGTGGACGTGGACGAGATCCAGCCGTTCGAAACGGGCTACCTCGACGATCTTACTTGCCAGGGCCGGTGTGTACAGGGGGAACTCAAAGAGCGGATAACTCGCCATCTCCACTTCGTGGTAGTACACATTCCCGACAAACCCGTCGAGGCGCTGCGGCATGGCGTAGCTGATGAAATGGATCTGATGTCCCCGTGCCGCCAGTGCTTTTCCAAGTTCGGTCGCAACGACGCCGCTCCCGCCGTAGGTCGGATAACATACAATGCCTATTTTCATGCCTTCATGGAATTTGTCCCGATGAAGATACAACAGGGAGAATCGACACGCAAGCGTCCTTGCAAAAACCTCCGCTTTTTGGTACTGTGGCATCGATGGATGCCGAGGCAGATGCCTTCGAGACAGTTCGCGGCGGTGCTCGCATTGAAATGAAAGTGCGGGACTCCAGGTTTATCGCAGTTGTGCACCACGTTCGGAAGCGGGATGAGGTGGAGGTGGTGCTGAACGCTCTGCGCGGGGAGTTCCACGATGCGACGCATCACTGTTACGCATACCGGCTCGGTTCCTCGGGTGAGCAGCATCGCGCGCATGATGACGGCGAGCCGGCGGGATCGGCGGGGAAGCCTATCCTGCACGCTATTGACAGGGAGGGTCTCAGGAATGTTCTTGTTGTGGTGATCCGGTATTTCGGCGGGACAAAGCTGGGTGTCGGCGGGCTACACCGGGCGTATGGTGGCGCCGCGGCGCGCGCTCTCGCGTCCGCGCAGCGGGAGACCACCTATGTAATGGAACAGATGACGATCTCCTTCGCCCACGATCAGATGGGGGGTGTCATGCACGCCATCGCGAAGACCGGGGCACGCACGGTCGAAACAACGTACCACGACCAGGTGGTCATGCGCCTGGAGGTTCGGGCGTCGCGGGCCGGGCAACTCCGCGGCGCCCTCGCTGACCGGACGGGGGGGAGAGTAACGTTTATCCCGTAATACGGTGCAGCCTCCCGTGGGGGGACGGTCAACGTCTGCCCCCCTCCGCCTCCTGCGTGCGCGCCTCTGCTTCTCGCTGCCGCGCGCGCACGATCTCCATGGTGTCCATCGCGATCACCATCTCTTCGTTCGTCGGGATCACCAGGACTGCGGTCCGTGACCCCGGCCGGGAGATGTTCTTTTCTTTTTCCTCCGACGCGTTGCGCGCCTCGTCGACCGTGATCCCCAGGAATTCCAACCCTGCGCAGCTCGCCGCGCGGACGTCGACGCTGTTCTCGCCGATCCCGCCCGTAAAAACGACGGCGTCGAGCCCTCCCATAGCGGCCGCGTACGCGCCGATATATTTTTTGACCCGGTAGGTGAAGACATCAAAGGCATATGTGGCTTTCTTGTCGCCGTTCTTCATCTCGGACACAATTTCCCGCATGTCGCTGCTGATGCCGGAGATCCCCTGAAGACCGCTGTGCTTGTTCAGAAGGGTGTTTGCTTCGCCGAGCGACAGCCCTTCCTTCCCCATCACGAACAGGATCACGGACGGGTCAATATCTCCTGAGCGTGTCCCCATAAGGAGCCCTTCAAGCGGGGTGAAACCCATCGTCGTATCAACCGAGACGCCCCTGTCCACCGCCGCCATGCTGCACCCGTTGCCGAGGTGGCAGGTCACGAGCTTGAGTTGCGACAGGTCCTTCCCGAGCAGCGTTGCGGCACGCGCAGCAACGTACCGGTGCGATGTCCCGTGGAACCCGTAGCGCCGGATCCTGTACTGCGAGTACAACGAGTACGGGATGCCGTACAGATATGCCTTCTTCGGCATCTTCTGATGGAAGGAGGTGTCGAACACGCCTACCTGAGGCACGCCGGGGAGATTGACGTCGCATGCGGCAATGCCGCGCAGGTTGTGCGGGTTATGCAGGGGCGCGATTTCGATGTTATCCCGAAGAGTCTTGATGACCTCCTCGGTGATCAGGACGGAGTCGGAGAACGTTTCGCCCCCATGGACGACCCGATGGCCGATGGCATGGATGTCGGATTTGTCGCTGATGACGCCGTGGTTCCGGCTGAGCAGGACCGCCAGGATGTACTCGATGGCGCTGGTGTGGTCAACGATCTCTCCGGCGATCCGGATCTCGTCGCCGTCGTGACGAACGTTGGTCAGCGTGGCCCCGCTCATGCCGATCCGCTCCACGGAACCGCGTGTGAGGGTCTTCCTGTTCTCGGCTTCGATGAGCTGGTATTTGACCGACGAGCTTCCGCAGTTCAGGACGAGGATGTTCATAGGCGCTTCCCATCCTCGTTATACCGGAAGAAGCCTTCTCCCGCCTTCTTGCCCAATTTGCGTTCCCGCACCATCCGCCGGAGCAGGGGGCAAGGGCGGTAGCGGGGCTCACCCAGCTCGTGGAAGAGCGTTTCCATCCACATGAGGACTTCATCCAGCCCCATGGAGTCTGCCATCTCGAGCGGACCTGCCTGCATGCCGTAGCCGAGTTTCATGGCGGTGTCGATGTCTTCCGCTTTGGCGATCCCTTCCATCAGGACATGCATTGCCTCGTTGAGGATTGGCAGGATGATCCGCGTGGTGATGAACCCCGGGTATTCGAAAACTTCGACCGGGGTCTTACCGATCCGCCGCGCGAACGCTTTGACTAGCTCAAAGGTTTCGTCCGACGTTTTCATGCCGCGCACGATCTCCACCAGGGGGACCTGCGGCACGGGGTTGAGGAAGTGCATGCCGATGATCCGGTCCGGGCGCCTGCTCGACTGGGCGAGCTTGGTCAGACTCAGCGTTGCGGTGTTGGAAATGAACACCGCCTCCTCCTTGCCGATCGAATAGAACGCCTCGATGAGTTGTCGCTTCATCTCGAAGTTCTCATCCACCGCCTCGATGATGATGTCGCATCCCTTCAGGCCCGCCAGATTGGTGGTCCCTTTGACCCGGCTCAGGACCGCGCGCTTCTCCGAGGCGGTCTTTCCCCATCGTTTGATTTCGAGGTCCATCGCCTTCGATAAGCCTTCCAGGCCGGCCTTGAGCGTCTTCTCATTCTTCTCGACGCCGATCACCTCGATACCGGCGCCGCCGACCGTTTCGGCAATTCCCTGGCCCATGACGCCGAGCCCGATCACCCCCACGATCTGGAACTTGTCGTCCCCTTTACGCTTCGCCGCCAGCGGAGACTGCAAATCCTCAAATTTCAACTTTTGAGCCATGTGAACATTCCTTTGTCAGTTACAGGACAGCCGTGCGCGGAGGGGTACCTGCCTCACACCCGCAGGTGCAGCGCACTGATGAGGAGAGTGAGGATTCCGATGTCGAAGAGGACGGAAAGCGCCCAGGAGCCGGCCGCAACAACGACCGCAACACGCACACGTACACCACAGAGAACACGGGTACCAGCGGCGAGAACGGCCGCGTACCATAATGTAAAGAGATTCAGGGAGGCAAGCAATGCGCGGACGCTGTTTGGGGCATCCGCCGGACTCAGAATCGCCATGCTGAATGCGGGCGTGAACGGACCAAGATCCGGAGATCCTGCGGCGAGCGAACGTGCAAGCGCAACCGCCATGCCCAGAGCCAGGATCCCTTCCGCGTGGACCTCGAGGGCGAACAACTTCATGTAGGAGAGCGGCTGGCGCGGGGCGAGCGACCGAGCAAGCAGGTACATAACGCCCGCAAAAGCACTCCACCCGGCGAGGAGTCGGACCGGCTGCACAAGAGCGCGAGTGATGATTCCTGCAACAATGAATTCCGCCGCCTCTGACCGGCCTGCGTTGCCAGCCGTCGCGGGAAGATGCGCGAGCACGGCGTCTGTCTGCTGCCGGTCGGCGACCAGCGACAACGCCACGTGGATGGCCGCAAGGATTAGAAACGGTGCGAGCCACCGCGGCCGCTCTGCAAGGAGCCGCGCGCCGCGCGGAGGACGCACCAGAAAGTCGAGCAGCACCATGGTATCAGAGAAACGAAAGCCCGCGACGCTTTGTCTTGTCGGACACGGTCTCGACGAAGAGCTCTTCGAGCGACTCAAACGTCCCCCCCTTCAGCCGTTTTCTTGCCCGGGCCCGGATTTCGTCGGTACGACACTGCAACACCACCTTGCCGTAATGGACGATGGCAATATCGGAACAAAGCCGTTCCACGGTGTCTAGCACATGCGAGGTAATGAACACGGTCGTCCCCTTCGCGGCCATCAGGGTCAGCGTTTCCTTGATGGCGCTTGCGGCAAGTGCGTCGATCCCCTCCAGCGGTTCGTCGAGCACGATCAGCGCAGGCGAATGGATCACCGCGGCGGCAAGGGAAACCTTCTTCTTCATCCCGGTCGAGAAGGTCGCGATCGGGTCTTCACCTTTCGCGGAGAGATCGAAGAACTCGAGCAGTTCTTCCGCCCGTCTGCGTGCCGTCGCCATCTCAAGGCCGTACATGGCTCCAACGAACGCGAGGTATTCGCCGGCCGCCATCCAGTCGAAATACAAGGGCTCGTCCAGCACGAACCCCAGCTGGCGTTTCAGAGCTGCATTCCCCGGCGTGAGCTCGCGCCCGCATATCCGGATGGTGCCTTCGTCGCGTGCAAGGAGCCCGGCGATGATGCGGATGGTCGTCGTCTTTCCTGCACCGTTCAGCCCGATGCATCCGAAGACGCAGCCCTCAGGAACCCGAAGGGAGAGCCCGTCGACTGCCCGCGGACCGTCCCCGTAGGTTTTGACAAGGCCATCGATTTCCAGCACAGGGTGTCGCGCGGTCATGGCCCTCCCAGGAGATGCGCAGCGCGTGCGGCAGTGTGCGGCACGGACCAGCGTATCCACGCAAATGTGGTAGCCGCGCAATAGCAGAATGTCACGACCGGGGAAGCCACGAGTGTATTCAGAAGAACGTAGGGGATTGAGAGAATGACCACAAGGAGGGCCATTCCTGCGGTCTGCACCAGCGCTTCCCGGGTGTGATCCCTTTGGCTGCGGGGCTCCTGGACTGACCGCAGGTTTCCGATTATCAGAAGGGGGAAGAAAATCGACCAGAGGAAGAGAGCCGCATCGCTTACTTCTCGATCACCGATATGAGCGGGAGAAAAGTAGAGTATGCTTGTTGCCATCATTCCGCCAAGAAGCCCGGTTGCCACGGCGGTGGAGAGGTTCTTGGCTATGATGACTCGTTGCCAGTCGAGCGGGAGAATCGTCAATGCGTCCAGCTCTGCGTGCGAATGGTACAGGATATTATTGAACTGGGCCTCAAGCGCGCTGAGCGTGACGAGGCAGATCGCACCCAGGGGGGGGAGATCCCCCCGCTGCGCCACCAGCATGATCCCTGCGACGGTAAAGGTGGCATACACAGGTACGCGACGGAGGGAAAAGCATTGTCTCATGTCGGTCTGGAATAACGCCAGCTCTTTCCATCGGGGCATCAGGAATACCTCGTCCCAATGATCGCTGCGCATCCGCCCCACGCAGTGAGATACAGGGCGTTCAGAAGCGCGTCTCCCGCCTCTCCGCGCCCGGCGGCCAGTAAGCCTTGAGCTCCCCAACGGACCGGCGGGAGGGATGCCAGCAAGGCCGGAATGTCGAAAACCAGCAGGCCGACACAGGCCGCTGCGAGCACCGCCGCGGCGATGCCAAGCGCTGCCGCCGACGGCTGGCGCATCCGTCGCACAAGGAGCGCACAAGAGGAAACGGAAAGTTCGACGACAACAGCGACAAGAAGGAATATCCCTGCAGCGATAAAGCCGGAAAGGATCGTTGCCCCATGAAGGACGACACAAAAAGCCGCCGCCGAAAGAACAACTCCCAGCGTAAGATGCCGCCGCAGTTCGGCAACGAGCGTACAGGTGTACCGGTCGATGGGACGGAGGGGGAAAATGCGCGTCCTGTCGAGTATGTCCGACGTAAGTCCAGCGAAGTAGACAATGTTCAACGCCGCAATGAGGCCCGATTCAAGAAAGACAAACAGCAGATGCGCCCCCCCCGCGGAATCGCTTCTCAACGCGGGTTCCAACGTCGCACAGAGGAGCAGGTTTGCAATCCCGGCTGCAGGGGGGATGACGCGGGCAAATTCTCCCTCGCGGTATCTCCGGGATGCATCGACGGAGAGCAGCAATCGGGTCTGCCTCGTGTTCTGCATCTCATTTCACCATCAACGAATCACCGGGCGCAGCCCACGGGTCGGCCGGAAAAGTCCTGTCTTCATAGAGGGGGATGGCCGCAGACTTGCTGCCGTATGTGAAGAACTCCGGGAATCCCAGATCTCGCCGTTCGGGTTGGATGATGGGGATGTACGCCACGAGTTGATCCTGCGGCAGCCAGAACTCGAGGTGAAGTCGCATGCGAAGATACGGGAGGAGGGCGTCGAGAGCGTGCTGGCGCATGACGCCGTCGAGCGTTAATATGTAGCCGATCCTTTGCACGCGGCGACGATCGGCGGTTCTCTTGAGCAGTTCCGGTGGCTTCTGTGATCGCACCGCTCTGAGATACTGGGCGGCCAGACTGTCCGACCGAAGGTCGGGAGCGGCCGGCGCCTCCCGCGTCGGACGCATGAGTACCAGGCCGATGATGACAAGCGCGGCAATCGCAGCGCGTCCCACCCAGCGGGTCAGAAGTCCTTTTGTCTCAGAGTCCATGCGGCCAGACCAAGGATGGCCCCGGAGGAGAGGAACGACTGCGCAAATGGTCTCCAGTCCATATCAACGCCCGAAAGGAACTTCATGGCGTTCGACTGCATAGCAGAGATCTGGGGGAAGAGGTAATAGGACCCATCCACGATCGCGCGGTACACTTCGTTTGTGCTGATGCGGTAGAGGCCGAACTCGCGATTCTGGAGCGCCTCACCGACCAGGAAAATGTAGAGGAAGCCTGCGATGATCGCGATGGCCATGTTGCGCGTGAGAACACCGAACAGGACGACGATCGCATACAGACATGCAAAGGCAAACGTCATAAGGAACGCAGTGGCCAGCAATGCCGGGTTCCATGCGCCGACTTTGAGCCCGATGATAAGCCAGAGTCCCCCGATGAAATACAGGATGTTCGCGAAAACTGCGGTCACGCTTCCCAGGTACTTCCCCGCGAGCAGTTCCCACCGCGATATCGGCTTGGAAAGGTAGAGGTCGACCGTCCCGCGATCCAGGGCATCGGGAATGACGCCGGCCGTTCCGAACATCCCGAACAGCACGACCCCTGCAAACAGCCCCGCGGCAAAACCTGTCTCCATCTTTGCCACGAGGTCCCCAAACGCCCCGGCGGTTGCCGGGGGGGAGACAGGATTCCCGAACAGGAGCAGGGTGGTCCCCTCGTCAGACGTGGCGCTGGAAAGGGCGAGTCCGGCGAACAGCAATACCAGCGTCGATATCCCCGCCAGCACATAGAGCGTTGCCTTGGCAGCGAGTTCGCGCGACGTCCCGAGAATAAGTAGGAATATCTTCACTGGGCAACTTCCCGCTTGATCAGCGATAGGAACGAGTCTTCAAGGGTACTCCGCTGACGGGCGATCGACGTGATCTCAACCCCATGCCGGCGCAAAAGATCGATGACACGGTTCAGCTCGGTCGGTGTCGAGCACTCGGCGGTCACGGTTTCGCCAGCCGTTTCCAGTCGAATCACCGTCGCCTGCGCCTCAGTCTGCGCCTCTTCGGGGAGATGGCCGCTGATGCCGATGAGGTAGCGTGATCCGCCCGCCCCCGTCAGTTCGTCCACCGTTCCGACCCTCAGCAGTTTTCCCTTGTCAAGGATTGCCACACGGTCCGAGATGAGTTCCACTTCGGAGAGGAGATGTGAGTTGAGAAATATGGTTTTCCCCTGCCGCTTGAGGTCTCTGAGGATCTCCCTGATCTCCTTCCGTCCGACAGGGTCAACGCCGTCGGTCGGTTCGTCAAGGAAAAGAACCTCCGGATCATTGATGAGCGCCTGCGCGAGACCGAGACGCTGCAGCATTCCCTTGGAATACTTCTTCACCTTCATGTCCCGCCACTGGGCCATCCCGACGAGTTCCAGAAGGGGGGAGAGACGCTCCTCAAGCCGCGGGCGCTGCACCCCGCTGAGGCCCCCGAAGAACCTGAGGACCTGTGGGCCGGTGAAATAGCCGGGGTAGCGGTGGTTTTCTGGCAGATAGCCGACACGCCCCTTAACGGCGTCGTCCGGCAGCGGGACGTTGAGAATGGAGGCGGAGCCCGATGTCGGCCGGGTCAGCGAGAGAAGGATCTTGATGAATGTCGTTTTGCCGGCCCCGTTCGGGCCGAGAAGGCTGAAGATCTGTCCGCTCTCCACGCAGAGAGAGAACCCGGAAAGAGCCTCGACCCTCCTTTTGCGGGATATGCCGTTGCTATAGGTCTTTGAAAGGGAGGATGCCTCGATCGCTACCATGGCAGATTGGGTGCTGGTCAACGAACATACTGAAATGTCGCAGGTGAATCAATGCAGCCCACTTGTCTGATGGAGCACAGAACCAGCGGGAGTTGACATACAGGGGAGTTTTGGCTATATTTTAGTGGATTCGGAACTTTGAGGCTTGGAGAGACGTTCGGATCTGTGGAGCGAAGGAGCTCCTCATTTTTTTGACCTGAAACCGGACTTGTTCAGTCGGATATTTCATTCACGGAAGATCGGACAGCCCCCATGGTACGCTTATCGAAGAAAGTGGAATACGGGCTGATTGCGATCAGGCATATTGCCACGAAGCCCTTCGGCGAGATCGTGACAGCAAAGGAGATCGCGGACACCTACAGGATTCCGTACGAGCTTCTGGCGAAGGTGCTGCAGAAGCTGACGAAGTCCGGGCTGATCAACTCACACCAGGGGGTCCACGGAGGGTATGAGCTTGCGATGAGACCGGGGGAGATCCCCGTGTCGATGATCATCCATGCCATCGAAGGGACGCAGCCGATGATCGCACAGTGCATGGTGGAAGGACCGGAGAGCTGCGATGTGTTTACCGTCTGCACGATCAAGACACCGTTGACCCGAGTGCAGGCCAACATCGAACGGGCGTTCAACACAATGACGCTGTCGGAGATCGTGTGATGCCATGACCACCCCCGTGTACCTCGACAATCACGCAACGACGCGAGTCGATCCGCGGGTTGTGGATGTGATGCTCCCGCTGATGACGGAGGGATACGGGAACGCCGCCAGCAGGCAGCATGTCTTCGGCTGGGAGGCGGAAGCCGCCGTCGAGCTCGCGCGCAAGCGTGTTGCAGCGTTGATCGGGGCACGCCCCGAAGAGGTTGTCTTCACCAGCGGTGCAACCGAATCGATCAACCTCGCCATGAAAGGAATTGCAGAAAGCGGGCAGGGGCGAGGGAACCACATCGTCATCGCGGCGACCGAACACCGTGCGGTGCTGGATACAGCGGCACGCCTGACGCGGTATGGTTTCACTGTGGCCACGCTTAGCGTGGACGGCACCGGGAGGGTCGAACCGGACGCGGTGGCCGCATCCATCACGCCGGAGACGATTCTCGTCTGCCTGATGGCGGCGAACAACGAGATCGGCACCCTTCACCCGGTAATGGAGATTGGCGCCGTGTGCCGGGAGCGGGGCGTTCTCTTTCACACGGATGCGACGCAGGCAGTCGGGAAGATCCCCGTCGATGTTTCAGCCTGGAACGTTGACATGATGTCGTTCAGCGCGCACAAGATGCACGGGCCGAAAGGGGCCGGCGCATTGTATCTGCGCGGAGCCCGGCCTCGGGTGCGGCTTGTTCCGCTGATCGACGGGGGAGGGCACGAACGGGGGTTGCGGTCGGGGACGTTGAACGTACCCGCTATTGCAGGATTCGGCATGGCGGCGGAAATCGTGCGGAAAGAGATGGACAAAGACTCAGCCCGGGTACGTGCGCTTCGCGACCGGCTCGTTGCCGGCCTGCTGGCGGGTGTCCCGGGCATCAGGGTGAACGGACACCCCGTCGAGCGTCTGCCGCATAACGCGAACATCACATTCCCGGGGATTCAGGCAGATGCGATGATGATGGCCATGAAGGACATCGCCGTGTCGTCGGGCTCGGCCTGCAGCACAGCGTCGCCCGAACCGTCGCACGTGCTTCGGGCGATCGGACTGAGCAGGGAAGATGCCCTCTCCTCGCTCCGGTTCGGCCTCAGCCGGTTTACCAATGCCGGGGAGATCGACTATGCGATCGACCGGGTCACCGAGACGGCGCGCGCGCTGATGAACAGGAGGCGGCTTGATGTCCCCGCTCTGTAATACACATACCATACCGGACAATGAAAGAGCAAGCATACATTCTTGAACATCATGCCGAGGTCCTCGCATTTTTGAGGACACGGTTCCCGATCTACCACCAGTCCAACATCTTCTTCCGCGACATCCAGTACGGGATCCTGACCTATCTTGAGCGCAAAGGAATGCGTGTCGGCTATACTGACGCTGAGCGGATCGCGCGTGAGTTTACGGCGAAGTTGGAAAAGGAGGGGACGTTTCTCCCGATCGATAGACAAACGTGGGTTGTGAACTATCCCCAGTACAGGAAACCACCGGTCAAGCCGGCGGCGCCTGCTGCACGGCCGGCTCCTCCGGCTGCGCCGAAACCGGCAGCGGCGGCCCCGAAAACGCCTCCGGCCGCGGTTCCCGCGGCTCCGCCGTCACCGACGGGAGAACAAACACCATCATGAGCACGGAACAGCACACGATCGAGGAACTGGCGAACCGCGAATATAAGTACGGGTTCGTCACCGACATCGAGGCGGAAACGGCTCCGCGCGGGTTGAGCGAGGAGATAATCCGGTTTATCTCCGCGAAGAAGAATGAGCCCGCGTGGCTCCTGGACTGGCGGTTGAAGGCGTACCGGCACTGGCTCACGATGAAGGAGCCCGCGTGGCCTAATATCCACCATCCGCCGATCGACTACCAGGAGATCATCTACTACGCGGCGCCGAAGCAGCGCGCGAAGCCGGAGAGCCTCGATGAGGTCGACCCCGAACTCCTCAGGACCTACCAGAAGCTGGGGATCTCGCTGGCGGAGCAGGAGCGCCTGACGGGGGTGGCGGTGGACGCCGTGTTCGACAGCGTGTCGGTAGCGACGACGTTCAAGGAGAAACTGAGCGAGCTCGGCATCGTGTTCTGCTCCTTCTCCGAAGCGGTCCGCGAACATCCGGACCTGGTAAAGAAATATCTCGGTTCCGTGGTTCCCTCAGGAGATAACTTCTTCGCGGCACTCAACTCCGCAGTCTTCAGTGACGGCTCCTTCTGTTACATCCCTCCGGGCGTGCGGTGCCCGATGGAGCTCTCGACGTATTTCCGCATCAACGCGGCCGAGACGGGGCAGTTCGAGCGGACGTTGATCGTGGCGGATGTGGGAAGCTACGTGAGTTACCTGGAGGGGTGCACGGCGCCGATGCGCGACGAGAACCAGCTCCATGCGGCGGTGGTGGAACTCGTTGCCCTGGACAACGCGCAGATCAAGTACTCGACGGTGCAGAACTGGTACCCCGGCGACAAGGACGGAAAGGGAGGCATTTACAATTTCGTCACGAAGCGGGGAAAGTGTGCCGGCGTGAACTCCCGCATTTCGTGGACACAGGTCGAAACGGGATCGGCGATCACGTGGAAGTATCCCAGCTGTCTGCTGATCGGGGACAATGCAATAGGAGAATTTTACTCGGTCGCTGTCACCAACAACCATCAGCAGGCCGACACGGGGACGAAGATGATCCACATCGGGAAGAACACCCGGAGCACCGTCGTCTCCAAGGGGATCTCCGCGGGGTTCGGACAGAACTCCTACCGCGGGCTCGTGGAAGTCAAGAAGAGCGCGCTCAATGCGAGGAATTTCTCCCAGTGCGACTCGCTCCTCCTCGGCGACAAGTGCGGGGCGCACACCTTCCCGTACATCGAGGTCCGCAACGACAGCGCAAGGGTGGAACATGAGGCCTCCACATCGAAAATCGGGGAGGATCAGATCTTTTACTGCAAACAGCGGGGGCTTTCCACGGAAGACGCGGTCAACATGATCGTAAACGGATTCTGCAAGGAGGTGTTCCGCGAGCTTCCGATGGAGTTTGCGGTCGAGGCACAGAAACTGCTGGGCGTTAGCCTCGAAGGGAGCGTGGGGTGATGCGTCGGGCCCTCTATCAGCGATAGTCACCACTCAGACAACGGACAACGATGGGTGCAAAGGGAACAAACGGAGAACGACCGCTTCTGCTTGAGGTACAAGACCTTCACGCGGGGATCAAGGGGAACGAAATCCTCTCGGGGATCAGCCTGACGGTTCGGGCGGGGGAAGTCCATGCCATCATGGGCCCGAACGGGTCGGGGAAAAGCACGCTTGCGGGCGTCCTGGCGGGGCGGGAGACGTACGAGGTGACAGGGGGAGCGGTGCACTACTTGGGACATAATCTGCTTGAAATGGATCCCGAGGAACGGGCGCGAGAGGGAGTCTTTATGGCGTTTCAGTACCCCGTGGAGATTCCCGGCGTCACCAACACCTATTTTCTGAAAGCGGCGCTCAACGCGATCCGGAAACATCGCGGCCAGGAAGAGCTGGACGCCATGGATTTCCTCGCGCTCGTCAGACAGAAGATGAAACTAATCGATATGGACGAGGACCTGCTGACCAGACCGGTGAATGAAGGGTTCTCAGGCGGCGAGAAGAAGCGGAACGAGATCTTCCAGATGGCGGTGCTCGAGCCGACGCTGGCGATTCTCGACGAAACGGATTCCGGCCTCGACATCGACGCGTTGCGGATCGTCGCGGAAGGAGTGAACAAGCTGCACTCCCCCGAACGGGCGGTGGTCGTGGTCACGCATTATCAGCGCCTTCTCAACTATATCGTCCCCGACGTTGTCCATGTCCTGATGGACGGCAGGATCGTCCGGTCGGGAGGGAAGGACCTCGCCCTCATGCTTGAAGAGCGAGGGTACGACTGGATCAAATCGGAGGCCGGCCAGGTTCCTGCAGGTGCCTGAAATGGATCCAAAAATGAACGGTGCTCAAGCGCCCTCCGTTGCGTGGTACGCGGCGAGATTCGATCAATTTGAGAAGACGCTGAACGGCGCGTCAAAGACAGCCCTGCACGCCCTCCGGCGGGAGGGACTGGCGCGGTTCTCCTCTGCCGGCTTCCCTACCACTTCGGAAGAAGAGTGGCGCTTCACGAACGTCGCGCCGATCGCACGCATCCGGTTCGTCCCGGCCCTGACGTACAGAACCGACGGAGTTGGACCACAGGAGGTTGCCGGACTTGCAGTGGAAGGGGCGCTCCGGCTGGTGTTCGTCAACGGACATTTCTCCCGCGATCTCTCTGTGATCACTGACCTTCCGCGTGGTGTCAAGGCGGGAAGTCTGGCGTCGCTCGTTGCCGGAGACCCGACCCTGGTGGAGCGCCATATCGGCAGGCAGGTCAGGTGTGATGAAAACGGTTTTACGGCGCTCGGCACAGCCTTCCTGCAGGACGGTGGGTGCGTCATGCTGGAGGACGGGGTTGTTCTGGACGAGCCGGTGCAGTTATTGTTCATCGGCACCGGGAGGAACGAACCGACCCTGGGGAACCCTCGTACCCTGATCGTTGCGGGCAAGGATGCCCGGCTTGAGATCATCGAAACGTACGCCGGGGTCGGAGGGGACGAATACTGGACGAACGCTGTGACCGAGGCGTGGCTTGGCGATGGGGCGACGGTCGAGCATGACAAGATTCAGATCGAAAGCTCTACGGCATTTCACACTGCCACGACGCACTTCCGGCTTGGCGCGGGAGCCACGCTGACCTCGAACAGCATCGCCCTCGGCGGCGCCCTTGTGCGAAACACCGTGACGGCAGTGCTCGAGGGGCGGCATGGCGAGTGCACCCTGAACGGACTCTCGCTGACCACCGGCACACAGCACATCGACAATCATACTGCCATCGACCATGCGTCGTCGGAGTGTGCCAGCCACGAACTGTACAAGACGATCCTGGATGGAAAGTCCAGGGGCGTGTTCAACGGGAAGATTTACGTGCGCAAGGACGCGCAGAAGACCGATGCGAAGCAGACCAACAAGACGCTCCTGTTGTCGGATGACGCTACCATGAACACCAAGCCGCAGCTGGAGATTTTTGCCGACGACGTGAAGTGCACGCACGGAGCGACGGTAGGTCAGCTCGATGAGGACCAGGTGTTCTACCTGCGCTCGCGAGGGATCGACGAGTCCGCGGCGCGCGACCTGCTGACGTTCGCCTTTGCCAGCGACGTGATCCAGCGCGTCCACGTCGATGCCCTCCATGCGCCGGTGGCCGCCATGGTACATGACCGCCTCCACCAGGGGCGGGGTGCAGGAGGCAGGTGATGCAAACGCTTGAACAGCTTGCCGTGCAGGAGATGCTGGACAGGTTCAACGCCGTGAAGGCGTGCAGGCACCATTTCCCGCTTCTCCGGCAGAGGGTCAACGGGAAACCGCTCGTCTATCTCGATAACGCGGCTACGAGTCAGAAGCCCCAGGTGGTGATCGATGCGGTCATGCGATACTACGAGGAGGAGAACTCAAACATTCACCGCGGGGTGCATTTCCTGAGCGAGCGGGCAACACAGGCCTACGAGGGGGCGCGGACGAAAGTGCAGCGGTTCCTGAACGCCGGGGAACAGCGGGAGATCATCTTCGTGCGGGGGACGACGGAAGGGATCAATCTCGTCGCCCACAGCTATGGCAGGCGTCACGTCGGCCCGGGGGATGAGGTCCTGATCTCGGCCATGGAGCACCATTCCAATATCGTGCCGTGGCAGATCCTGTGTGAGGAGCGGGGAGCCGCATTGCGCGTCATCCCGATCAACGATGCAGGTGAGCTCGTGATGAATGATTATGCCCGCATGCTGACACCCCGGACGAAAATCGTGGCGCTCGTCCACGTCTCGAACGCTCTGGGCACAGTCAACCCTGTGAAGAGGTTGATCAGCATGGCGCATGCGAAGAATATCCCCGTGCTGATCGATGGTGCGCAGGCAGTCCCTCACATGCGGGTGGATGTGCGCGACCTCGACGCCGATTTCTACGCGTTCTCGGCCCACAAGGTCTTCGGCCCGACGGGGATCGGGGTGTTGTATGGCAAGGAGGCCCTCCTCGAAGCGATGCCCCCCTACCAGGGTGGGGGGGACATGATCAAGTCTGTGACGTTCGAGAAGACCCTCTACAACGACCTTCCCTACAAGTTCGAAGCAGGGACGCCGAACATCGAAGGGACGATCGGCCTCGGCGCTGCCATCGATTACATTAATACACTCGACGTGGACGGTATCGCCGCGTTCGAACACGATCTGCTGCGCTACGCGACCGACGCGGTCTTGCAGGTGCCGGGACTCCGCATCATCGGGACTGCAAAGGAAAAGGCCGCCGTGCTCTCGTTTGTCATGGAGGGGATTCATCCTCACGACATCGGGACGATCCTCGACGACGAGGGGATCGCCATCCGCACGGGGCACCACTGCGCACAGCCGGTCATGCAGCGGTTCGGCGTTCCGGCAACGGCGCGTGCGTCGTTCGCCTTCTATAATACCCGCGAGGAGGTCGACGTCCTGGTGTCCGCGCTTCAGAAGGTGCGTGAGGTGCTCAGCTGATGTCGTCCGTCCGGGAACTTTACCAGCAAGTGATACTCGACCACAACAAAAGCCCGCGGAACTTTCATGCCATGGAGGATGCGACGCGGCACGTGGAAGGGTATAACCCACTGTGCGGTGATCACTACACCGTCTTCCTGAAATTGATCGGGGAATTCATTCAGGATGTCAGCTTCACCGGTGCCGGTTGCGCGATCTCGAAAGCGTCCGCCTCAGTGATGAGCTCCATGGTGAAGGGAAAGACGCGCGCCGAGGCGGAGGCGCTCTTCCATGATTTCCACACGCTCGTGACCGGTGGGACGACGGGCAACGGCCAGGTCGAGCGGCTCGGCAAGCTTGCCGCCTTCGCTGGCGTCAGCGAGTACCCTGCGCGCGTCAAGTGCGCAAGTCTGGCCTGGCACACGCTCCGGGCGGCTCTCGAGGGAGATGCGTCGGCCGTGTCAACGGAGTAAATGGAATGGAAGAACCGAAGCAGATCAGCACGATCGAGCAGAAACTGATTGAAGGACAGGTCATCGAAATGCTGCGGACCTGTTACGACCCGGAGATTCCGGTGAATATCTACGAGCTCGGACTGATCTACGACGTCCGCGTCGCGCTGGACGGCGGCGTGTTGATTACCATGACGCTTACGACCCCATACTGTCCGGCGGCGCAAACCCTGCCGCGCGAGGTGGAGACGAAGGCGCGTAGCGTTGCTGGCGTCACTGCCGTCAAGGTGAACATCGTCTGGGATCCGCCGTGGAATCCGTCGATGATGACGGAGGCGGCGAAGCTGGAGCTCGGGATGATGTGAAGCATCGCGGAATGTGGATTGCGCCCGCCTGCCTCTCTGAACTCTCTGAGGCGGGCAGGGATTGCGGAATACGATTTCTCTCTGATTTCTGACTTCCGACTACTGACTTCTCACGTATCACACAGCACAACGGAGTCTCATATGGAGGAATCAACCACGCTCAACTCGCCTGTGCTCGCTGAAGAGATCTCCCTTACCGAGAAAGCCGCGAACCAGGTGCGCAAGCTCAAAGCGGACAACAGCGTCCCGGAGTCTCATGGGCTACGGGTGGGGGTAAAGGGGGGCGGATGCTCCGGGCTCACATATGTGCTTGGGTTCGACGAGAAGCCCGGGGAGAAGGACAAAGTGTTCACCGCCCACGGCGTGACGGTGTTCATCGATCCGAAAAGCCTGTTCTACCTCAGCGGCACGGTCCTGGATTTCAGCGACGGCCTGAACGGGAAAGGGTTCGTGTTCAACAACCCGCAGGCGTCACGGACCTGCGGCTGCGGCAGCTCCTTCGGCGTCTGATCTCGCACGGCCCGCATCCATGACCGTCACGGTGGAACGCCGATGAAGCGACGAACGTTTGTGAAAACGATAGCGGCCTCGGGGGCAGTGGGCGTCGTCCCCGGCGTGGGCCAGCCAGGAAAGTTGTTGAACACATTCCTATCACAGGAGGAAAAACACACAATGCCGTACGAATGGAAATTCAATCCCCGCCCCTACTCGGACGAAGAAGCGAAGAAGCTCCTCGCTCCTGTCATCGATGCGGAGACGTCGGATTGGCACTACAACACGCACCATAAGGGATATGTCACTGCCCTCAACACCATCGAGAAGGGCCTCGAAACGGCGGATCGCTCCGCCGCGAACGGGAATTACAGCCAGGTCGGCGAGCTGAAACGGAGGATGACCTGGAACCACGCCGGGACGGTGTTACACGACATCTACTGGGAGGTCATGGGTGGTGACGGCGACCCGGCCAAAGCGCCGGAGGTCAGTGCCGCGATCATGAAGGAATTTGGCTCCATTGACGCATGGAAGGCGGATTTCAAGGCCGCGGCTGTGTCCGCCAAGTTGAGCGGATGGGGCGTGCTCGTCTTTGACCAGCTCTACTCGCGCCGACTGCTCAATGTGCTGGTGGACGAGCACCACTACGGCGCGATCTGGGGAGGAATCCCGCTCGTCCCGGTCGATGTGTTCGAACATGCCTACTACCACAAGGACGGACCGAAGCGGGCAGCGTACGTTGACAATTTCATCGCCCACCTCCACTGGGGGCGGATCAACGAGCGCTACACGCGCTACGCACGCTGAGCCAGGAGCACCGCGCGTGAAGCGCACGTGGCGTGACGTCGAGGAGATCGCCCGCGATCTTGCGGCGCAGTACCCCGAGACTGAGCCTCTTGCACTGGAGCTTCCCCAGCTCCGTGCGCTGGTGATCGGACTCCCCGCTTTCGGTGATGAGCCGGAGGCGGGGACGGACGAAATCCTGGAAGCGATCCAGTCCGCCTGGTATGACGAATGCGCGGGCTGACGCCGCTGCAGTCGGCGCCGGCTCGCGTCTTTCCTTGAAGTTCACCCGGGGATTGAGTATCATGCGGATGTTGGGGCGCGAACACCGATGCACCGGGCCTGGTATCCAATTTTTCCACTGAATGTTGTTCTCTTCCCGACGTCGTCGCTCCCACTGCACATCTTTGAGGAACGATACCAGACGCTCATCAACGAGTGCCTTGCGCAGGGGGGAGGGCCATTTATACACTGAGGGAGGCAGGATGAACAAGAAGGCCATGAACGTTCGTAAGAAGCACAAGAAGGCAATCGAACGGGCCAAGGCAAAACGCAAAGCGCTGCTTGCCAAGAAGAAGACATGATACGCGCACGAGGTGACCGGACGGTTGCCTCGTTGCGTTTCACCCCTCTGCGAACGACGCGCGGATGCACGGCTCCCTGACATACGGGTTCGGTGCGCGTACCTACGACCTGGCCTCCCGAACGCACATCATGGGAATTCTCAACGTGACCCCCGACTCCTTTTCTGACGGCGGGCGCTACGCGACGTCGACGACGGCGGTGGATCGTGCGCTCGCGATGGTTGAAGAAGGGGCGGATTTCATTGACGTCGGGGGCGAATCGACCCGGCCGCGGGGCTCCACGTATGGGGGGGGTGCGACCCCGGTGAGCGAGGAGGACGAGCTTGCGCGCGTCATTCCCGTGATCGAAGAGATCGTGCGCCGCACGGATGTCCCGGTCTCCATCGATACGTACAAGTCGGTCGTGGCCCGACGGGCCCTTGCCGCCGGCGCAGCGATCGTCAATGACATCAGCGGATTTGGGTTCGATCCCGCCATGCCAACCGTCGTCGGTGAAGCAGGCGCGAGCGCCGTCGTCATGCACATCAAGGGGACACCTCAAACGATGCAGAGGGATCCCGTCTATGAAGATCTTTTCGGCGAGATTGTCGGGTACCTCTCCGATGCACTCGCCAGGGGACGGGCACAGGGGGTGCGGCAGATGATGGTGGATCCGGGGATCGGCTTCGGGAAAACGGTAACGGACAATTACCGCCTCCTCGGAGGTCTGTCACGGTTCGCTGCGCTTGGCGTTCCGGTGCTGGTCGGCCCGTCGCGCAAGTGGTTCATCGGCGCCGTGACCAATCTCCCCGTCGGGGAACGGCTGGAAGGGACGCTGGCGGCCGTAACTGCCTGCATTCTCAACGGCGCCAACATCGTTCGCGTGCATGACGTCAGGGAGGCGCGCCGCGCGGCACAGGTCGCCGATGCGATTCGCCGCCCCCCGGTGTGATTCACTCTCTCACCACCAGGACGGACTATGGAATTGTTCAGGATCGGCTTCATTACCGTCGGCGTCTCCGACATCATCGACATCCTCCTGGTCTCCTTCATCTTTTATCGCCTCTACGTCGCGATGCGGGGGACCATTGCGATCCAGATCTTTGCGGGACTCCTCCTGATTCTTGCCTTTTCGTTCGTCGCCCAGGCCACGAACCTCAAGGCGATGAGCTGGTTCCTCCGCACGCTTACCGATATCTGGGTCATTGCGTTCATCATCCTCTTCCAGCCCGAGCTGCGGCGGCTGCTGGTGCTGGTGAGCCGGAGCCCGTTCATCCGGCTCTTCCTGAAGGTGAACGTCGACGAATCGATCGATGAGGTGGTCGCCGCGGTGACGGAGCTGTCGAAGAAAAAGATAGGTGCATTGATCGTGTTCGTCCGCGCTTCGGGTATCCGGATGGCAGTCGAGACCGGCACCAAGCTCGACGCCCAGCTCAGCCGTTCGCTTCTGCTCTCGATCTTTAATCCCCGTTCCCCCCTGCACGACGGCGCCGTGGTGGTCAAGGACAAAGTGATCGAGGCCGCACGATGCACACTGCCGCTCTCCAATCTCACCTCATGGGAGGGACAGCTTCTCGGCACGCGGCACAGAGCGGGGCTGGGCATTTCGGAACAGGCCGACGTGATCGTCGTGATTGTGTCGGAAGAGACCGGCATGGTGTCGATCGCGGAGAACGGCACGCTCTACCGGGGGATGACCCCTGCCCTGCTGCGAAAAGAGCTCAAGTCCCGATTCAACGTGGAGACGGACCGTTCGCCCGCGGCAGTCTGGCGGATCGTCAAGGCCGGCGCCTGACATGATGACATACCCAAGGGCAGGGGGCCGACATGGGACGGTTTGACGAAGAACGGGCGGAGATGATCGCTCTCCTCAAGGAACGAGGGATCACCGACGAGCGTTTGCTGCGTGCCATGGAAACGGTGGACCGGCACGCGTTCGTCATGGAAGCGTTCATCAATAGGGCCTACGAAGACTCCGCGCTTCCCATCGGTCACGGCCAGACCATCTCCCAGCCCTACACCGTCGCATTCATGACGCAGGAGCTGTGCCTCGAACCGGGAGACAAGATCCTTGAGGTGGGTACCGGCTCAGGGTACCAGGCCGCAATCCTTGCGGCGATGGGTGCGCGCGTCTTCACCATCGAACGTAACCCGGACCTGCTCAGCGCCGCACGGAAGGTGCTCGACCGGCTGAACTACCGCATCGCCTCCAAGGGGGGGGACGGCACGGTCGGGTGGAATGAGTTCGCACCGTTCGACGGCGTCATCGTCACTGCCGGCGCCCCCGATGTCCCCGCGCCGCTCATGCAGCAGCTTTCCGATGGGGCCAGGCTTGTCATTCCCGTCGGCACGCGCGCCGTGCAGACGCTCGTGGTTATCACCCGGCACGGCGAACAGTTTGAGCGGAAAGAGGTGGAGGGTTTCAAGTTTGTGCCGCTGATCGGGAAGATGGGATGGTGAAGAAAGAGACTGATTGAGGATTGAGAATTGAGGATTGAGGATGGTATGGGGAAGCAATGATCGTTCGGTGCTTGTGCTCGTTGGCCCAACGGCATCGGGGAAGACGGCGGTGGGCATCGCTCTGGCGCAGCGCCTCGGCGGAGAGATCATCTCGGCCGATGCACGCCAGGTCTACCGATTCATGGACATCGGTACCGCAAAGCCGACGCCCGAAGAACGAGAGTCCGTGCCCCACCACTGCATCGATGCCCTGACGCCGGACCAGGTGTTCAACGCGGCCGAGTTCGGCGCCGCAGGCAGGACGATCATCGACGAGATTTTTGCCCGATTGCGCCTGCCAATCGTGGTGGGGGGCTCCGGCCTGTATATCCGCTCGCTGATTGACGGGTTGTTCGAGGGACCGGGGGCCGATCCGGAGTTCCGCGACGCAACGGAATCGCGGCTCCGCCTGGGAGGTACGGAAGCACTTCTGGAAGAGCTCCGGCGCGTCGACCCCGTGTCGGCAGAGCGCATCGATCATACGAAGCCGCGCCGCCTCATTCGTGCACTGGAAGTCTTTCACGCAACAGGCACCCCTCTCTCTGCGCTGCATCGCACCCCCCGTCCTCCTCTCTCCTTTGTCCCCTGTATCTTCGGGCTGCTCCGCGACCGGAAGGAATTGTACACGCGCATCAACGAACGGTGCAGGCGCATCGTCGAGGACGGACTCCTCACAGAGGTGGCGGATCTTCAACGGCGCGGGTACTCTTCTTCGCTCAATGCGCTCAATACCGTCGGCTACCGGGAGGCGTATGCCTGTCTCCGTGGTGAGATCGATGTCGCGGAGATGCTCCGCCTCTTCCAGCAGAACAGCCGGCGGTATGCGAAGCGCCAGCTTACGTGGTTCCGCGCAGATCCCCGGGTGCAATGGGTGCATGTGGCGGCTGCGGACACCCCCGACCGGCTGGCGGCGGAGATCGAGAGGCGGTTTCTCGAAGCACACGGCTCCCGTTGATCCGGCTTGCGATTCATCGGAGAACCTTGTACCATGTGGCTGCATCCGCGACGATGCGGCTCCACACCCCCGGGACTCCTTCGGGCACGCTCACCAGTGAACACACAGAAGGAAGGAATTCGGGATGATCCGCTTCGAAATGATCTTCGTCATTGTGGCCGGCGTCTTTCTCGGGACGCTGATCCTGAACGAAAACACGACGAACATGTCCACGTCGGAAACGCTCACGGTCAGCCAGCTCGGCATCAACGCCAACGCCGTCGCAAATGCCACCATCGACCGTATCACCAGTCCCGCGCTCGCCTTTGACGAATACCTCCTCTCCAACGCTGCAAAGCCCACGAGCGCTGATTCAGCAGCGAAACTCCCGCTCCTGACGACCATCATGGGGCGTGAGACGGGTGAGGTCTCCCAGTCCCAGTACGACGACGTGGACGACTTCAACGGGCTCGACACTATGGTGACAGTGAACGGCGTGGGGAACTTCCGTATCCGGTGCGTCGTCCGCTACTACGACCCTCCAACCGCCTCGGCAGTCTTCAGCCCGCGCTGGTTCAAGCTTGTCCAGGTGACCGTCTGCGACACCGTCCCGGGGAGCACGACCCACTATTTCCAGTTCGACGGCCAGCGGGCCGACCTGACCAGGCGGTGCGTCGTAAGCTACTTCAAGTTCCTTCAGTGACGGGGAGGGACCCGTATGGGGTATCAGGTTATCCTGGATATCATCGGCGCTGCGATCACGGGGGGCCTCCTTCTCCTCACGCTTCTGAATTTCAACGCGCAGAACCTTGAGAGCAAACAGCTGTACCGTGATGAAATTATCGCCCAGAAGAACCTCGTTGAGGTGGTTTCCGTGCTCGAAGAGGACCTCCGGCGGATCGGGTATTGCCAGATCCGGAGCAACATGGCGGTCCCGGTCGTTACGATCGCAGCAGCGGACTCGATACGCTTCAAGACGGATCTCCCCACCGGATCCTCCAACGAGGGGGACGGGATTGTCGACTACGTGACATACGCCCTGGGCCCGCCGGTGACGTCGACGACGAACCCGCGCGACCGGATGCTCTATCGCAGGGAGAATGTCGGGGAATACGGGGGGAGCTCGATGGGGATCACGCAGTTCCGGCTACGTTACCTGAGATACACCGGGGACACCCTTCCGACGCCTGTCCCGTACGACCGGTTGAAGGAAATTCTCGCCGTCGAGGTGAGCCTGCGCGTGGAAAACGTGAGTCCCTACACCTCCGTGACAGGCCTCGATTCCTCCGCCACAGTGATGGTCAACTGGAAGCAGATGCGGTTCGAGATCAGGAACTTCGGGAAGGGAGCCATTTAGTGGAGGCGCGCCAATGACCGGGCGGCTTGCGCTCCTGCTCGTGGCAGCGATGACTGCGGCAATGATCGTCGTGAACGCCACCATGAACACCGGTGACGCGGTGGACAATTTCGCGATGTATTTCAACCGCGCCAGCGCGTTCGATATTGCCCTGAGCGGAGCGAACATGGCGGCGGATGCGATGTACTTCAACAAGTTTTTCAGGGGCCACTGGCGCGACAATGTGGACTTCAACGGGGGGACGCTCGATGTGACGATCGAGAACGCAGGACCCAAGATCCAGGTGACCTCCACGGGCGCCTTTCCTGCCACGGGAGGGGACCGCCAGGTGCAACAGGTCGTGTTCTATCTCCAGCCTGGGTATTTCGACCGGTACGTTGTCCTGACGGACAATGATGACGGGTCCGTCCCCTGGACGACATACGACACCGCATATGGTGCTCTCCACAGCAACAATACGCTCCGGATGGACCACTATTCCGGATCGACGATCATGCCGGTCTTCAACGGACGCGTGACGACTCTGAGACCTGTGACGATCACCGCAGGGACGGTGCCGGTTTTTACGCAGAGGCCCGAGTCGGGTGTCCTGGTGGAGTTCCCTACGGCGTTTGATCCCGTGCCCGTGCCCCCGATGCTTGCAGGCGGGGGGGACTTCAACTCGTCGTTCACGGCGGGTAACGGTCTCATCACGGTCGCCACGAAGAAGGAACTACACCTCCAGTTCTTTGTCGATGCCAGCGGCCAGCAGATGGTCCGCTACTTCCGGGACTTCAAACGAACAAGCAACAACGGCTATGGTGCATTTCGTTCGACCGACACGGTCATGACGGTGCCACCGAGCGGGATTATCTACGAGCCGGGGGTCGACGTGTTCGTGGAAGGGACCATTCAGGGAAAGGTGTCGGTGCTCACGGTCCCTGATGCCGCCGGGAGGGGGGGAAATATCTTCGTCACGAATGATTTACTCTGCAGGACCAGTCCGCGATCCAACCCGAACTCCAGGGATTTTATCGGCCTGCTCGCGTACAAAAACGTTATTATCGCGAACACGATGAACGATAATGCGACCAACAGCGGCTCGAACCGGTTTCGGATCGAGGCATCGATTGTTGCGCTAACCGGCGGCCTTGCCGCGGCGGATAACGTGACCCGCAAGAGGCAGATCCTCGATATTTACGGTAGCATTACGCAGAAATACCGGCGCGGAGTGGGTTCAGGAAGCCTGCCGATCGGCTCATCGACCGGGGGATTTATGAAGGGGTACCGCTTCGACGCCCGTCTGTACAACGATCACGCCCTGCTCATGCCGACCGCACCGTTGATGGCGCTGGAGTCGTGGCTGGCGAAGAGCGCAGAATAGAGTTAGGAGTGATGAGTGAAGAGTTTGAGAAGCAGAGAAGAGAGAAAAGAGGGAAGAAGATGGAAGGCGGACTGTGAGTGAGAGTGACGGACAACGGATCCCACGGAGGCGGCTATTTGTCACACCCAGCGGCTGCTTGCACTGCTCTGCGCGTCCTTGCTTCTCCACCTGAAAGTTGGTAAATTAGATCGATTTGCCATCGGGGTGTGGCGCAGTCCGGCTAGCGCGCTTGGTTCGGGACCAAGAGGTCCCGGGTTCAAATCCCGGCGCCCCGACAACGTTGCAGATTGGCTTGAGCGTATTCCGCAATCCGCATTCCGCAATCCGCATTTCAGTTGCACCGTCGCTCAGATTCGCGTATATTCGGTTCAATCCAGGACCCAGTGAGGAGATCCCCACTCATGAAACTCAAAGCTCCGGTTACACTTGTCGTTGCAGCCGCTGTACTGGTCATCATCGTTGCTCTGACCACATTCGCTGAAATCCAGAAGGCGCCTCCGCGCGTCGTATGGGAATACCGCGACGGCGCAAACATGCAGCTGAAAGAGATCAATGATTTCGGTGCCGAGGGGTGGGAGCTCGCCGCAGTGGTCTCATACGGAGGCGATCACTACTTCCTGTTCAAGCGCCCGAAGTGAGTCAAGGTGCCTGTGCGTCGCTCCGCCGGTCATGTCACCGGCGGGGCGCGCGTGGCATGCCGTTTCTTTACCTACCGCGCACCAATCCCGCATCGCCCGCGCCGTGGCGGACGACCTCCGGCTCGTCCCCTGTGAGGTCGACCACCGTCGAAGGCGGGGAATGCAGCGTCCCGCCATCAATGATCATGTCTACCTGACTGTTGAACCGGTCGGCGATCTGTTGAGGATCATTGAGCAGCTCACCCTCCTCTGTTGTTACGCTGGTGCTCAGGATCGGATGGCCAAGCTCTTTGACGATCGCTTGCGTGATGGGACTGTCGGGAACGCGGATCCCCACCGTTTTCCGCTTCGAAATCAGGATCTTCGGCAGATGCTTCATCTTTGCGGCGGGGAGGATGAAGGTGTATGGGCCAGGGATGAGGTGCTTCATCGTCCTGAAGGCCATATTCGAGACATGAGCGAACTCGCTGATATGGGTCAAGTCTGAGCAGACAAAGCTGAACGGCTTGTCGGACCGCTGCCGCTTGATCAGGTGAATCTTCTCGATGGCAGCCTTGTTGTCGGTGCTGCACCCCAGCCCGTACACCGTGTCGGTCGGATAGACGATGACCCCTCCCCCGCGGAGGATATCGGCGGCCTTTCGGATAAGACGGGGTTCGGGGTTTTTGGGATGGATGGACACACGCATGACTGCACCTGGTTTTCCAATTGGAAGAATTAGGTACGGATTTTCCTGGGAATTGGCAATGAATTGAGCAGATCATAACCGGGCCAGAGACAGGCCGGGTAAAATGACCGTTCTCTGCCACTGTGACAAACTCACAGTTCTACCCTGGGAAATGTGACGTGCGTCAGAGACTACGTCCAAAAATTTTTGTATCCTTTCGTGAGCTTTTTCACTGCTCATCGCTATGCAGACCCCCTTCGACATATTGCTCGTTGAGGATAATCACGAGCATCTGAGGCTCACCACCTACCTGCTGAAGAAGAACAGAGTTCCGGGGGAGATTCATATCGTCCGCGACGGCCAGGAAGCGATCGACTATCTGTACCGGCGGAACAAGTTTGCCGACGCCTCGAAGGCGCCCCGCCCGGGGCTCGTGCTGCTTGACCTCAACATTCCGCGGGTGGACGGCAAACAGATACTGAAGCTGATCAAGAACGACATCGCCCTCCGTGACATCCCGGTTGTCGTGGTCAGCTCCTCGAACCGGCAGGAAGATATTGCATTCGCCCGTGCAGCAGGAGCAACGGCTTATATCTCCAAGTCATCCGGCTTCGAAAAGCTCAGCGAAGCTCTGGCCAGCGTTCACGCTCTCGTCAGAAAGAAGAAGGCCTGACCTCTCCGCCCGGGCGTCCTGCTTCGAGCGCGCTTCGTCCTTCTCCTTGCACCTCGCCCCCGATTGTCGTACTTTTGCACAGCTTCGTCCGTTCCACAGTTCCCGTTCTCATGTCCCATCGGCTCGTCGCGATTGTCGGGCGTCCCAACGTCGGCAAATCTACGTTGTTCAACAGGATTCTCGGACACCGCGATGCCATCGTACACGATCTTCCGGGGGTGACGCGGGACCGGAACTATGCGGCGGCCGACTGGGCGGGGCGTGAATTCACCATCGTCGATACCGGCGGCTTCGTCCCGGCGTCGGAAGATGTGATCGAGGCCGCGGTGCGCGAGCAGGCGCAGATCGCCATTGAAGAGGCTGACCTGATTCTGTTCGTCGTCGATGGAAAGGCAGGCCGCGTCCCGGCGGACGCGGAACTTGCGGCAATCCTGCGGAAGGCAAAGAAAAAGGTCCTTCTGATCGTCAATAAAGTGGACGGCGATTCGACGGAAGGAGCCGTCGCTGAGTTCTACACGCTCGGTTTGGGGGAACCGATCCCTGTGTCGGCGCTGGTCGGAAGGCGGATCGGCGATCTCCTCGACCTGGTCGTCCGCGACATGCCGCCTCCCGGGGGAGAACGGCCGGATCCCCGGCTGAAGATCGCCATCATTGGGAAACCCAACGTCGGCAAGTCCTCCCTGGTGAACGCCCTGCTCCGCGAGGAAAGGCACATTGTCACGCCGATCCCTGGCACTACCCGCGATCCCGTCGACGCCGTCCTCCGCTACCAGGGAGAGGAGCTGCTGCTGATCGACACGGCGGGACTGCGGCGCAAGGCGAAGATCAGGGAGAGCATCGAGTTCTTCAGCGCCGTCCGAACGCTCAAAAGCATCGAACGGTGCGACGTCGCGGTCGTCATCCTCGACGCAACCCAGGGGCCCGAACATCAGGACCTCCGCATCGTCGAAACGGCCCTCGAGCGGAAACGTGCCACCGTTATTGCAGTCAACAAATGGGATCTCATTGAGAAGGACGACAGGACCGCGGGCGTCTTTGAACGCGCCCTGAAGGACCGGCTCCGCATGTATGATTTTGTTCCTCTCGTCTTTGTCTCAGCCCTCACCCGACAGCGCATCGGGAGAGTGCTCGACATGGCGAAGGCAGCCGATGCTGAACAGAATAAGAGGATCCCGACCAACGAGCTGAACGACGTGTTGGGCTCGGACATCAAGGCGTTTCCTCCCCGGAGCAGATCTGGAAAGGAGATCAAGATCAAGTACATCGCGCAGGTGAATACCCGTCCCCCCGTGTTCGCGTTCTTCTGCAATGAGCCGACGATGATCGACGACAATTACCGCCGGTATCTCGAGAACTCCATCCGTTCGCATTTCACCTTTGCGGGCGTTCCCGTCGTTCTCTCGTTCAAACAGAAATAGTCATGCGGCGTCGCATCCTGGTGATCGGCGGCGTGGCGGCCGGCCCGAGCGCGGCGAGCAAGGCGGCGAGGGTGAATCCGGGCGCGGAGGTCGTCCTCTTTGAGCAGGGTGACGCGGTCTCCTACGGCATCTGCGAGCTTCCGTACTACGTTGCAGGAGAACTGAGGCCCGAAGGTCTGGTCTCGTACACACCGGAGACACTGCGATCACAAAAGCGGGTCGACGCGCGCATCCTGCACCGGGTGGAAGACATCCGGCTCCAACGGAGGACGATCGCGGTGCGCGATCTCCGGAACGGCCAGACATCCGAGGAACCGTTCGACCGGCTGATTATTGCGACCGGCGCCCGACCCCGGAAGCTCGGACTGGAAGGGGAGGACCGCAGAAACGTCTTCCGGATGCGTGCCCTGGATGAGGGGTTGGCGCTGAAGAAGTTCCTTGACGAGGAGAAACCGCGGGAGGCCGTCGTCATCGGGGGGGGCTACATCGGGATGGAGATGGCCGATACGCTGAGGGGGCGGGGGCTGGAGGTGACGCTCCTGCACAATGCCAGCCTTCCCATGAAGGGCCTCGAGCGGCAGTCGCGCGAAAAGGTTCGTGAGGAGCTTGAACGAAACGGGGTGACGTTCATCGGCCAGGCACGAACTGAAGGGTTCATCGCCGGCAACGATGCGCGCGTGACTCACGTGGTGACAGATCAGGGATCGTTTCCGGCCGAGTGCGTTATCGTGGCCATCGGCATCGAGCCGACTGCTGAGCTGGCCGCCGGGGCCGGACTCCGCCTCGGCATGTCCGGCGCAATTGCCACCGACCAGAGGCAGCTGACATCAGCCGACAACGTGTACGCCGCGGGAGACTGTTGCGAGGTGAAGAATGTCGTCACGGGCAAGCCGATGTACATCCCTCTTGCAACGGTTGCCAGCAAGGCGGGGTGGACCGCCGGCGAAAACGCGGCAGGAGGGAGGGCGGAATTCCGCGGCGCGATCCGGGCGATAGCCGTGAAAGTGTTCGGGCTTGAGGTGGCGAACGTTGGTATAAGCACAGAGGAAGCGCGCGGAGCAGGGCTCGACCCCGTGACGGAAACGATCACCGCCTGGTCGCGGGTCGCCGCTATGCCGGGAGCCGCCAGAATTTCCGTAACGGCAATCGCTGACAGGAAGTCGCGGCGCATTCTGGGTGCGAACGTTATTGGGCCGGAGGGTGCGGTGCTCCGCGCGAATACGCTTGCGGTCGCGATCCAACAGCGCATCACGCTCGACGACATGCAGCAGTGGGACCTGGCCTACTCACCTCCATACACCCCACTGTGGGATCCCCTGCTTGTCGCAGCGAACGCATTGAGGAAAAGACTCTGAGCCGATGAAAAACCTGACCATCATCGACCATCCCCTGATCAAGCGGGACCTCACGATCCTGCGCAGCCGGAAGACGGATAACCACCTCTTCCGCACCACCCTGCGGCGGATTGCCTCGGTGATGGCGTTTGCCGTTACGCACGATCTCCGCATCGAGCGCGGCCGGGTACGCACGCCGCTGGAAGTGACGACGGGATTTGCGCTGGCTGACGACATCGTCATCGTTCCCGTGCTCCGCGCAGGGCTCGGTCTGGTCGAAGGGTTCCTTGATCTTCTTCCCGAAGCGCGCGTCGGTCATGTCGGCCTTTACCGGAACGAGCAGACACTTGAGCCCGTCGACTATTACTCCAAGTTTCCCCGCTCGCTCTCCCGCAGTCTCGTGCTCCTCCTCGACCCCATGCTTGCCACAGGAGGGAGCGGCAGTGCAGCGATCGAATTCCTGAAGCGCAAGGGGGCGCGGCGGATCCGATTCGTCACTCTCCTCGCCGCCCCTGAGGGGGTCCGGCGGGTGAGTAGCGACCACCCCGATGTCCGCATCTTCTCGTGCGTTCTGGATCGCCGCCTCAATGCCCGGGGGTATATCCTTCCGGGTCTCGGCGACGCCGGCGACCGCATTTTTGGCACGGAATAACGCCGCTCCCCTGACAGATTCCTTGACATTCCGGCAGTAACAGGATATATTTTTTTAGGTTGGGGGACTCACGTCTGTACGGCACGGAACATGTAGGAGAGCCGCGCCGTTTGAAGAAGAGGGGGACAATCCCCTCCGACGATGACAAATCTTAAGTACAAGAAGAAGCTGGAAGACCTCCTGGCCGTTTGCCAGAAGAACCTTCCGAAGATGGACGAGAGCCTGATCCGGCGCGCGTTCGAATTCGGATTCAATGCACATCGGCACGACCTTCGGGCCTCGGGCGAACCGTTCTTCGACCATCCCTATGAGGTCGCCCGGATCGTCGCCAAAGAGATCCCGCTGGACGATGTGTCCGTTGCCGCCGCGCTGATGCACGACGTCGCCGAGGACACCGAATACACCATCAAGGACATCCGGGAGGAGTTCGGCGACACCATCGCCGAAATCGTGGACGGCGCCACAAAGATCTCCGACATCTTCAAGAGCCACGACGTCACCCAGGCGGAGAGCTACCGCAAGATGCTCCTGTCCATGGTGAACGACATCCGTGTGATGCTCGTGAAGTTTGCCGACCGCCTCCACAACATGCGCACGCTGGAGTATCTCCCGCCGGACAAACAGAAGCGCATGGCGCGCGAAACCCTCGACATCTATGCCCCCTTCGCTCACCGGTTCGGACTCGCGAACATCAAGTGGGAGCTGGAGGACCTGGCGTTCAAGTACATGTACCGTGAATCGTACGACGCCGTGGCGCGCGATCTGAAGTCGCGCCGGCGCGAACGAGAGCATTACATCAAGAAGTTTGCCACGCCCCTCGAGAAGCGCTTGAAGGAGGAAGGGTTCAGGTTCGAGGTCTCCGGCCGCCCCAAGCACCTCTACAGCATCTATAACAAGATGATCAAGAGGAACAAGCCGCTGGATGAGATCTACGATCTGTTTGCGGTGAGGATCATTCTGGACACGCAGGACAACAACGACTGCTTCCGCGTGTACGGGCTTGTCTCCGACATCTATATCCCAAACCCGGAACGCTTCAAAAACTACATCTCGGTGCCGAAGAAGAACGGGTACCAGTCGATCCACACGACGGTCGTGGGGCCCGAGGGGAAAATGGTGGAGGTGCAGATTCGGACACGCGCAATGCACGAGGTGGCGGAGAAGGGGGTCGCGGCCCACTGGATGTACAAGGAAAGCACGGCGGCGATCGACGAGGAGCTGCACAACTGGGTGAACTGGGTGCGCGAGATCTTCGAGAACGCGTCGGAGGGGCAGATCCCCGCGCAGCAGCTGATGGAGAGCTTCAAGCTCAACCTGTATCAGGACGAGATCTACGTCTTCACTCCAAAGGGCGAGCTGAAGATCCTCCCGAAAGGGTCCACCCCCGTCGATTTCGCTTACGAGATCCACTCCAAGGTCGGCGATCATTGCCTTGCCGCAAAGGTGAACGGCAGGATCGTCCCCCTGGACACCCCCCTCCAGAGCGGCGACCAGGTCGAGATCCTCACCTCCAAGAACCAGACTCCCAACCCCGACTGGGAGAAATTCGCGATTACCCACAAGGCGAAATCTCATATTCGCCGCTGGGTCAAGGAAGAGCAGCGCAAAGCCATCGAGGAGGGGAAGGACCTCTGGGAGAAGCGGGTCAAGAGGGCCCGGCTCGCCATCAACGATGACGATCTCGAACGATTCCTGCACGAAAAGAAGCTGGAGAACGTCGGGTCATTCTTCCTTGGCATCCGGCAGGGGAAAGTGGACCCCGACGAGATCATTGCCATGATCGTGGAGGAACAGAAGCACCCTTCGGCGGTTGTGACAGAAGAGGGAAAGATCGACGGGCTCTTCAACCGGTTCATCACCTCGGCGCGCGGCATCGCCTCGGGGATCGTCCTGAACGGGAGCCAGGACAACTTCATGCACAGCTACGCCAAGTGCTGCCACCCGATCCCGGGGGACGAGGTGGTCGGATTTGTAACGACCGGCGAGGGGGTGAAGATCCACCGCCGGTCATGCAAGAATATCCGTCTGATGCTCCAGATGCAGAGCGACCGCATCGTGCAGGTGCAGTGGCCGACAGGCGATTCGACGATGTTCGTGGCGGGTGTACGCACCTCCGGCGACGACCGGCCGGGTTTGCTCAACGACGTGACGCACGCGATCTCCACCACCATGGACACCAACATCCGGAGCGTCAACATCGATTCGCACGACTCGTTCTTCGACGGAACGTTCATCCTCTACGTCAAAAACACCGATCATCTGGAGCGGGTCCTGGACCGTCTCCGCAAGGTGAAGGGGGTTCGGCGCGCCGAGCGGTTCGAGGAATAGGGCATGATGGACGCTCCCGGGAGGGTGATGGGGATCGACTACGGCGACCGCCGGGTTGGCCTGGCTGTGAGTGATCCCCTGCGTGTGATCGCACGGGGAGCGGGGACGCTGGAGAACTCAACCGATCTGCCCGAGCGCATCGCGGAGGTCGTCCGGAACGAGGGGGTTGTGCTGATCGTCGTCGGCATGCCGTACGCCCCGGACGGCGGTTTGGGCGCCAAAGGAGAGGCAGTGACGCGTTTCGTGACCGTGTTGCGCACGGTCGTACCTGTCCCCGTGGAGACCTGGGACGAGAGCTTCACCACCGTCGGTGCTCAGCGCGCGTTCATCGACGGTGGGATGAAAAAGAAATTGCGGCGGGAGAAAGGGCGCGTAGACGAAATGGCCGCCCGCCTTCTGCTGCAGGAATATCTGGAGAGCACGACGCATCGCTGAAATCGAAACGGGAGAGGAACACGCGGTCGGGAATTCCTCTCTCGACCCCCCTTCCCCCCCGGCCCCACGGCAAACCCTGCCCGAACGGTTGTTCCGGTGGGCGCGGACACATCCGTACAAGACTGTGCTGCTGCTGATCGGCGTGTTCATCGCGGTCGAGGCGGCGACCATCCCGTATGCAGGTATTGCTCAGCTTCGGACGGTGAATCCCGGCGAGACCGCGCTCATGCGTCAACGACTGCGCGAAGCGGCCGATGCGGGGAAACCCCTGCGGATCATCCACCGGTGGATTCCTCTGGCACGCATCCCGCGCCCGGTGATCGATGCCATCGTGGTGGCGGAGGACGGCACGTTTTTCTCGCATGGCGGTGTCGACTGGTTCGAGGTGCAGGAATCGATTGAGAAAAACATCCGGGAGCGGCGTACAGCGAGAGGTGCAAGCACGATTACGCAGCAGCTTGCGAAGAACCTGTATCTCTCGACATCCAAGGACCCGCTGCGAAAGGTGAAAGAACTCGCGATCACGCTGCTCCTCGAGCGCTCGCTGAGCAAGGCGCGGATCCTTGAACTCTACGTGAACGTGATTGAATGGGGGCGCGGCGTGTTCGGCATTGAAGCGGCGTCGCAGGCCTATTTTGGCAAGAGCGCGGACGCGCTGACGCTCGAAGAAGCGACCCGGCTTGCCGCCGTGATCCCGAGCCCGCTGCGCCATCGGGCGGACGAGGACAGCCGCTACGTCCTGCGGCGCAAGGCGATCGTGCTCGCACGGATGGCAGCCCGGAACATGGTACCGCACACAGTAGACTCAACCGCGGGCGAGCGTGCGCCGGTGGATTCAACAGAGGCCGAACCCGTGGATTCCCTGGGGGTAGACGAGGAGGAACTCAATGGATTTTAGAGATGTGAACCGCCTGATCGAACAGGGGGAGGGATTTGAGATCGAGTTCAAACGGAAGGTGTCAACGCCCGAGAAGATCGCCCGCGCGTTGATCGCTTTTGCCAATACCAAAGGGGGACACATTCTCTTCGGGGTGGATGACGACGGTTCGATCGTGGGGGTGGAGAGCGAGAAGAGCGAGGTGGACCTCATTCGTCAGGCCGCCGCGGATTTCTGTCTCCCGGAAATCCACCCGGAAATCGATATCGTGGCGTTTGACGGGAAGGACGTTATCGTTGCCTATGTGGAAGAGAGCCGTGACAAGCCTCACTACTTCACCGGAGCCAGCAACGGGCTTACACAGGGTGAAGATGAGACCAAGGTCTTCATCCGCGTCAACGACAAGACGATGATGGCCAGCAGGGAGGTGGTGAAGATCCTGCACGACGAGCGGCCTGACGCGCCGCCGATGAATATCGAGATCGGGGAGAACGAGCGGCGTCTGTTCCGCTACCTGGAACAACACGAACGGATCACGGCGAAAGAGTTCAGCGCGCTGGTGAACATTTCCGAGCAACGAGCATCCCGCATCCTGGTGTCCCTCGTCCGCGCCGGCGTGGTGCGCATCCACACGCTGGAACGGAACGATTTCTTCACGCTCGCATACGACGTGGCGCTGTAGCGTCGGCCGGCGTTCTCCCTCCGGCGCCACCCTTCAGTATCCGTACCAGGTCGAATACCGCCACGCCATACGCGACGGCGGCGTTGAGCGACTGCTTCACGCCATGCATGGGGATCTCCACGGCGAGATCCGCCTCGGCCATGATCGCCGCGGCAACTCCTGTCAGCTCGTTGCCGACGACGAGGCAGAGGGGGAAGTCGGCAGGGGTGAGGGCGTAGGTCGGGATGCTCTCGTCGGTGTGTTCAAGCACGCAGATCCTCATCCCGGCGCCGCGTGCCGCCCTGATTGCTTCGAGGGGATCCCGATGATGAGACCATGGGACGGTCGCGACCGTGCCGAGGGCGGTTTTCTCGATCTCTTTGCGAGGGGGGTGCGGCGTGTACCCGCAGAGATACAGGTGGCGGATGCCGGCGCCGTCCGAGGTGCGAAAGATGGAGCCGACATTGTACAGGCTTCTGATGTTGTCAAGCAATGCGGCAATGGGAAACCGCTTGTCGGATGTGACAAGCGGATGAGGGCGCCTTGCAGAGATCTCTTCCAGAGTCAGTTTTCTCAATGTTTCCGTCCGTTTTTTGTGCCATTCCGCTCCAATATAGGCATTCATGGCGCCTCGTCCAACCCTTGCGCAATCTGGGGAAAAAGGGTATATTTATAGACTACGTTCGCAGGAGAGCTTGAGCCCCCGAAAGCTGGTCATCGCGATCGACGGCCCCGCCGCGTCAGGAAAAACGACCACCGCAAAGCTCGTCGCGGAACGATTGGGGTATCTCCACGTGGACACGGGGGCGATGTACCGGGCGGCGACACTCAAGGTTCTGCGCAACGGTATCCTGCCGGATGATGTAATGCAGGTAGCAGGGCTGATCGAGCGCACAAGGATCGAGCTGAACGTGAGGAGCGGAAAACTCCTCGTGATGCTCGACGGTGAGGATGTTACGCGTGAGATCCGTTCCGGTGCGGTCACGCGCGCCGTCAGCGCGGTGAGCCGCATCCCGGACGTCCGTGCAGTGATGGTGCGCGAACAAAGGCGCATGGGAGTGCAGGGGGGGATTGTGCTGGAAGGACGCGACATCGGGACGGTCGTGTTTCCCGATGCGGATGTCAAGATCTTTCTCATTGCGAGCATTGAGGCCCGCGCGCGGCGGCGCCTGGAGGAGCTTCGCGCAGCTGGGCAGCACGCGGACCTCGCGACGCTGACCGAAGAGATCGGAGAACGAGACAGAATCGATTCGACGCGGGAGGCGAGCCCGCTCCGGAAGGCGGAGGATGCGATCGAAGTGGACACCTCCTCCATGACAATCGAGGAACAGGTGGCGGCGGTCCTGGATCGCGTGCGGACGCTGCTGAAGGAGAAGGGAACGGCATGACAGTGACGGTGGATCAGCACTCGGGATTCTGTTGGGGCGTGGTGCGCACGATCGACATCGCGGAGGAGGAACTGAAGTCGACGCGGGAACTCTACTCCCTTGGACCGATCATCCACAATCCGAGAGAAATTGAGCGGCTCCGCACGGAGGGACTCGAGACCGTGACGCATGCCGACCTGCCCCGGCTGTCAGGGCGCACGGTGCTCATCAGGGCTCACGGAGAACCTCCCTCCACGTATGCTCTCGCCCGCGCGCACGGCATCACGCTCGTGGACGCCACCTGTCCGGTCGTGACGAAGGTGCAGGAGCGGATCCGCAAGTTCTACGACCAGGGATACCAGGTCGTCATCTTCGGCAAGAAGGATCATGCTGAGGTGATCGGGCTCCTCGGGCAGACGAACGACGAGGCCGTCGTCATCAAGAGCGTCGAAGAAGCCGTTCGCGTGGACGTCTCACGCAAGACCGTGCTCTTCTCGCAGACGACGATGGATAAAGAGACCTTCTACCAAATCGCCAGCGAGCTCCGAACGAAGATCAGGGAGTTCGTGGTGGGGACCTTCGAGGAATCGGCGATCGACTTCCATGCCAAGGACACGATCTGCGGGCAGGTGTCGGGGCGGGACAAGAAGCTCCGTGAGTTTGCCGGGAAGAACGACGTGATGGTCTTTGTGGCGGGGCGGAATTCCTCCAACGGCAAGGTGCTCTTTGAGATTTGCCGGCAGGCGAATGCCCGCACATATTTCATCGAGGACGAGACCGAGCTCCGCAGGGCATGGTTCGACAGTGCGGAACGTGTGGGGATCAGCGGAGCAACGTCGACGCCACAGTGGCTTATGATGCGGGTAAAGTCGGCGGTAGAGTCAATGATGGAACAGGAGAAGTCAGTTGGCAGAAGTCAGTAATCAGAGAGGAAGGGAGACTTATTCCGCAATCCCTGCCCGCCTCAGAGAGTTCAGAGAGGCAGGCGGGCGCATTCCACAATCCGAAATTGAGAAATTCCGTCATCACAAACTAACTCACTTCCACCAACCAACAGAGGTTTCTCTCGCACGGCGACCGGGGCCGGATGATGACGGCGGCGACGGGCGGCGCACGGGAGAAGGTAAGGTCCCGACCAGCCTCGGGACGTTATGTCACACAACAGGAGGATGAATGGCTGATACGGTACGCGCGGCACGAGAGGCAGTGAGGTCCATGAGCGGTCTGACACGCCGGATGGCGATGGACGAGCAGGAGTACAACGAATCCGAGCGCTCGGACCTGATGAAGATGTACGAGGGAACCCTTGGGAAGATTTCCGAGGGGGAGATCGTCAAGGGACGCATCGTTAACATCGGCGATACCGACGTCACGGTGGATATCGGCTTCAAATCGGAAGGCACCGTTCCGCTTGCCGAGTTCAAGAACCGGGACGAGCTCAAGGCGGGAGACGAAATCGAAGTCTTCCTTGAGAGCGTGGAGAACAAGGACGGCCAGCTTGTGCTGTCACGCAAGCGCGCCGACTTTATGCGCATCTGGGAGCGGGTCACGAAATCATTCGAGACCGGCGAAGTCCTCCAGGGGCGCTGCGTCAGACGGATCAAGGGTGGGATCGTCGTCGATCTCCTCGGCATCGACGCCTTTCTGCCGGGTTCCCAGATCGACGTCCGCCCGGTGCGCGACTTCGATGCGTTCATCGGGAGGACCATGGATTTTCGTGTCGTCAAGATCAACCATCCATCCGAAAACGTCGTCGTCAGCCACAAGATCCTCGTCGAAGAGGAAATGTCGGGCCAGCGCAAGGCCATCATCGAGAGCCTCGAGAAGGGGCAGATCCTCGAAGGAACGGTCAAGGCAATCACCGACTTCGGCGTGTTCGTCGACCTCGGCGGCGTGGACGGGCTCGTCCACATCACCGACCTGTCGTGGGGACGGATCAACCATCCCTCCGAAATCGTGAAGCTCGATCAGACCATCAACGTCGTCGTGCTCGACTTCGATCAGGAGAAGAAACGCATCTCGCTCGGGTATAAGCAGCTTCAGCCGCACCCCTGGGAGAACATCCAGGACAAGTACCCTGTCGGCACCAAGGTCGTCGGCAAGGTCGTGTCCCTCGCGGACTACGGCGCTTTCGTCGAGATCGAGAAAGGGATTGAAGGACTCATCCACATCTCCGAGATGAGCTGGACGCAGCACATCAAGCACCCGTCGCAGGTCGTGTCGATGGGACAGATGGTGGACGCCGTGATTCTGAGCCTCGACAAGGATGCCAAGAAGCTTTCGCTCGGCATCAAGCAGCTCGAACCGGATCCCTGGTTGACCCTCATGCAGAAGTACCCCGAGGGCTCGCGGCACAAGGGGATCGTGCGAAACCTCACCAACTTCGGCGTGTTCGTTGAGCTGGAGCAGGGGGTCGACGGGCTCGTGCACATCTCCGACCTCTCCTGGACGAAGAAGGTCCGCCACCCCGGCGAGATCGTCAAGAAGGGGGACGAGCTGGAGGTGGTCATCCTCGGCGTGGACGTGGCTCAACGCCGCATCTCCCTCGGCCACAAGCAGATCGAGGAGAATCCCTGGGACAAGTTTGGCGAGCAGTACCGTGTCGGCACGGAAGTCGAAGGGAAGATCGTCCGCATCATCGAAAAGGGAGTCATCGTGGAGCTCCCGCTCGGCGTGGACGGCTTCGTGCCCGTCTCCCAGCTTGCGATGACGCAGGTGAAGAACATCCCCGACAAGTTCAAAGTTGGAGACACGCTTCCCTTGAAGGTCGTGGAATTCGACAAGGACACAAAGAAGATCGTCCTCTCGGCCGTGGAATACCTGAAGGGGAAGGAGTCGAAGATCGTGGAGGACTACATGGCGCAGCACCGTCTCGCGCCGGCCACTCTCGCCGAATCTGCGACGATCACCGGCGCTCCGCCGGCGGGGGACACGTCGATTCCGACGGAAAACTGATTCATCAGCGTACGCGCGAAAGGAAAGAGCTGCCCGCGCCCCGGGCAGCTCTTTTTCATATCACTTCATGCCCACGGTCTCACTGACAACGCTCGGGTGCAAGCTGAATTCCGCAGAGACCTCGTCGCTCGGAAAGGAATTCCTGACGCGGGGGTACCGGCTGGTGGAGTTCGGCACCCCCGCGGACATTGCAGTTATTAATACGTGTAGCGTTACGGAGCGTGCGGACCGGGAGTGCCGCCAGTTGATCCGGCGCGCCCGGCGTGCTTCACCTGACGGGGTGCTCATCGTGACCGGCTGCTATGCCCAGCTCAACCCCGACCGCCTTGCCGAGATGAAGGAGGTGGATTACGTTTTCGGCGCGAAGGAAAAATCCTCGCTCTTCTCATTGATCGGGCCCCTCGAGCGCGCTCTCTACCCGCGCGTCTTTGTCTCGCCGATCGACCAGGTGGACAACTTCGGGCCGGCGGCGTCGACGGACGCGGCAGACCGGACCCGGGCGTTCCTCAAGGTGCAGGACGGGTGCGATTATCGCTGCAGCTTCTGCACAATCCCTCTGGCACGCGGAGCGAGCCGGAGCCAGTCGATCGACGCGTGCACCGACCAGGCACGGACGCTCATCGCCCGGGGGTATCGTGAGATTGTCCTGACCGGCGTGAACGTCGGGGACTACGGTTCGAAGGATGGGAACTCGCTCCTGGACCTGCTCGGCACACTTGTTCGCGTCGAAGGGCTCGACCGCCTCAGGATCAGCTCAATCGAGCCCAATCTGCTGACCGATGCGATCATCGACTTCGTGGCGTCCGAGCCGGTTATGTGCAGGCATTTCCATATCCCGCTCCAGAGCGGCTCGGATGACATCTTGCGACGGATGCGCAGACGCTACACTGCGGCCCAGTATGCCGAACGCATCCATGCAGTGCAGGAGAGAATTCCGGAGTGCGGCATCGGCGTGGATGTCATCACAGGTTTTCCGGGGGAGACCGATGCGCACTTTGCGGAGACGATTGCGTTCCTGCAGAACTTGCCGGTGTCCTATCTCCATGTGTTCACCTACTCGGAACGGCCGCACACCCCCGCCGCCTCGTTTGGCTCGCCCGTTCCCCCCGCGGTCCGGCGTCGCCGGACAACGCGGCTTCGTCTCGTGGGGATGAAGAAGAGGCGGGCCTTTCATGAAGGGTTGGTGGATTCAACCGTTCAGGTTCTCTTCGAATCCTCCAACGAGACAGGCCTCCGCAGGGGTTTTACCGGGACCTATGCCCGTGTCGCTGTGCCGGCTGATGCGACAGGTGCCAACAGTGTCGTCAACGTCTTCATTACAGGTGCGGATGACGAACAATGCACGGGACGTGTCGTGCAGGAGGTGGAGGCGTGAAGATCACTCTTGTGGAACCGGCAAGCATCGCCGATGAGCTCGGCATCAGGGTGGGGGACGAACTGCTGGAAGTGAACGGCAGGAAGGTGCTCGACCATATCGACTACCGGTTCCATGAAAGCGATCCGGAGCTTTCCCTGAAGGTCGCACGCGACGGCGAAGTCACCATCTACGACGTCGAAAAGGAGGAAGGGGAGCGGGTTGGACTCGACTTCGAGGAGATGAAGATCCTCTCCTGCGGGAACGACTGCATATTCTGTTTTGTCGACCAGAACCCCCAGGGGATGCGGAACCAGCTCTACTTTCGCGACGGCGATTACCGGCTCTCCTTCATGTACGGCAACTACACTACGATGACCAATGCCGGTCCCGCCATCCTCCAGCGGATCATCGATCAGCGCCTCTCGCCGCAGTACATCTCCGTGCACGTCACGGATCTCGAGATCCGCCGGCGGCTGATGGGGCTCAAGAAAGACGACCGCATCCTCGAGAAGATCCGCTTGCTGCATGACAACGGCATCGATATGCATACGCAGATCGTCCTCTGTCCGGGGATCAACGATGGGGGGACGCTGGCGAAGACCGTCGAGGATCTGTACGCCTTTCGCAGGCATGTCATTTCTCTGGCGCTGGTCCCCGTAGGGCTGACCGATCACCGTTTCGGGCTGGCGCAATTGAACAAAGTCGATCGCGAATACGCGGTCGCCCTGCTCGATGCTCTTGACCGCTGGCAAGAACGCTTCCGAAAGGAATGCGGCCGTGCCTTTGTGTACGCTTCAGATGAATTTTACATCCTCGCGGGGAGGGAGATTCCGCCCGGTTCTGCGTACGACGGCTTTCCGCAGATCGAAAACGGCGTAGGCCTCGTCCGATCCTTCCTTGGAGAATTTGATGGACAATCTCGCACATTTCCCACCCGACTTCGTTCGCGCCGAGTACTTACCCTCGTAACGGGAGAACTTGCGGAAGGATTCCTGCGGTCATGGGTCCTTCCCCGGCTGTCGGCGGTCTGCGGGCTTGAGGTCCGGCTCGAAGTCGCACAGAACAGACTCTTCGGCCGGAGCGTGACGGTGGCTGGACTTCTTTCGGGGAAATGTCTATATTCTGCGTTGGCAGGGAAAATGCGCGGTGATCTTGTCCTCTTGCCGCCCGACATCCTGAATGCCGACGGCTTACTCCTTGACGACGAAACGATTTCCAGTCTCGAGGAACGCCTGGAGACCCCCGTCATGGTCTTCGACGGGCGCTGGGATGCCGTGTTCGCCCGTCTGCGACAAACGAAAGGAGCCTTGCATTCTCGTCGATTGTTACCATCGTCCACGACCTAAACAGCGGCATCTCTCTACCTGGAGTCTGACAGTGGCAACAATGCGATGGATCCTGACCGGCTGCGCTTTCCTTGCTCTCCCCCTGCATGCTGAGAATCTCCCCTCGGGTCCGGCGCAGACGCGCGCCGGGATCTGTCTCGACCTGTTTGGCCTTCCGGCCGCCGTTGCGGTCAACGGAGACGGAATGCTGCCGCCGACGGGCGGAGCCGCCGACCGGAAAACGCCGGGGCTTGCAGCCATATACTCCCTGATCCTTCCCGGCATGGGTGAAGTGTATACGGGAGATTTCGGCTCCGGCAAGTATTTTCTGATCGCTGAGGGGGTTCTCTGGATCACCTACGCGGCGTTTGAAATTTCGGGAAACGCCCTCCGCGACGACGCACGGGTCTTTGCCTCAGCGCATGCGTCGCTCATGGCGCCAGTAAAGGACGACCAGCTCTACGTGGACGTAGGCAACTTCAACTCACTGGCGGAGTACAACGACAAAAAACTCCGCGACAGGGACCTCTCCCGTGTCTACGATCCCGCCCTCGGGTATGCATGGCAATGGGACGCAGAGGCGTCCCGGCACGCATTCCGCGAAGAGCGGATCCGGGGCGAGACGATGTATAACAACCGGAAGTTTGTCGTTGCGGCGATCCTTGTCAATCACGTCGCCAGCGCCATCAATGCCGCCCGGGCGGCGATAGCGCAGAACGCGGCGCAGGACGATGCGCTCGGTGATCTCCGGCTCGGTGCGGAGATCCTGGGATCCCCTGCGGCGCCCCACGGTGTCATGCTCACGGTGCAACGGAGTTTTTGACCATCACGGACCATGCGCGATATCAAACTGCTTATTGAATACGACGGCACGAACTTTGTCGGCTGGCAGGCGCAGACCAACGGCCGCAGTGTCCAGGAGGAGATCACGAAGGTGCTTGATCAGATCCTCCAGGAACCGATCAATCTGATTGGATCCGGACGGACCGATGCGGGCGTGCATGCGCGGGGCCAGGTCGCGAGCTTCCGGACTAATTCACTGATGGGGGTAGGCTCGATGCAGAGCGGCCTCAATGGAATCCTGCCGGAGGACATCTATGTCCATGCCGTGGAGGAGGTTCCGGAGGGCTTCAATGCGCGGTACGACGCCAGGGAGCGTGTGTATAAGTACTACATTTCCATGAAGCCGACGGCGATCGGACGGCACTACCAGTGGTACGTGAAATACGACCTGAATCTCGTCTCGATGAACGCGGTAGCGGCGCAGATCATCGGCGACAACGATTTTGAGTCGTTCGCCAAGAACGACCCCGAGGCGCGCCACTACCGCTGCACTGTGACGAAGTCGGTGTGGCAGGAAACCCCCGGCATGTATGAGTACGAAATCCGGGGGAACCGCTTCCTGCACGGCATGGTGCGTGCCCTCGTGGGCACCATGGTGGATGTCGGGCGCGGCTTTATCCCGGTGTCTGCGTTCCGTGAGATCATGGCGGCGAAGGATCGGCGCAAGGCGGGGATGGCCGCGCCTCCGCAGGGGCTCTTCCTGCAAGAGGTCATCTACTGAGCGCTCGCCTGCCGGGACGCGAACCCTCACACACTACTGCGCGATGAACAGGCTGACAAGGATGCTCGGCGGGCTGCTGCATGGGGCGCCCCCACCCCCGTCCCGCTTCGGCCTCTCCACCACGCGTCTCCCCGGCGGCGTGGTCGTTCGCATCAAGGCGGACCACCCGGGTGCCGTCTATAAGAAAGGGGACGTCATCGGCACTTCCTATCAGGTGCTTGGTGTTCTCGGGCTCGGGGGTTTCAGCGTGGTGTATCTGGTGTACTCCCGTGAAACGCGCGCTGTCTCCGCCCTCAAGACTCTGCGTGACGAATACCTCGAAGACCGCGAAACGCGGGATCAATTCAGGAAGGAAGCAAAGGTCTGGGTCGAACTTGAGCGACATCCCTACGTCGTCAGGGCTCACTTCATCGAAGAGCTTGCCGGTCGCCTGTATATCGGCATGGAATACATCGAGCCGAACGAGGAGGGCCTCAATTCGCTCGAAGGGTACCTCGCCCGCAGGCCCCCCGACCTCAACCAGACGCTCCGCTGGTCTGTCCAGTTCTGCCACGGCATGGAACACGCACATGCGCGCGGCATCCGCTGCCACCGCGACGTGAAGCCGGCGAACATCATGATCGACAAGGATAAGGTGGTGAAAATCACCGACTTCGGCTTCGCGGAGGTCATCGATATGTCCCGTGCGCGGGCTGCCATGGACCCCGTCCAGCGACGACGGCGCATGCTGCCCGAGTTTTCGGGGTTCGGTACGCCAACGTACATGCCCCCGGAACAGTTTCAGAACGCATCGCGATGCGACGAACGGAGCGACATTTACAGCTTCGGCGTCGTTCTGTATCAGATGGCGTCTCGCGGGCGGCTCCCGTACGAGACGACGTTCCGGCTCCCGGACATGAAAAAGGATCCCGCCACCGTATGGCGGGAAATGCACCGGCTCCACACCGAGGCGGGCGTGGTGCCGCTGACGTCTCCCGTGTTTCCCTTCATTCAGCGTTGCCTGCAGAAAGAACCAAGCGCCCGGTATCAGTCGTTCTACGCGCTCCGCGCGGACCTCGAAACCCTGCTGAAGCGGATGACGGGAGAAACCATTGATGCGCACAAGTCCAGAAGCCTTGAGGCGTGGGAGCTGTACAACAAGGCATACTCGCTCAGCAGTCTCGGCCATCTCGAAGAGGCCGTGGCGCATTACACCAAGGTGCTTGAACTGGAGCTGGAGAATTCCGATGCCTGGAACAACAAGGGGGTCTGTCTCAGGAAGCTTGGCAAGCTCGAAGAGGCGCTCGCGTGCTACGATGCCGCAACGGAGGCGGACAAGCACAATGCGTCCGCCTGGAGCAACCGCGGCAACTGCCTGTACACACTCGGCCGGTTCCAGGAAGCGCTCGCAGCTCTGATCAGAGCGATCGACGTCGATCCGAGAAACGAGTCGGCATGGCTCAACAAGGGATTGGTTGAGGAACGTCTCGGCCGGAGTGCCGATGCCGCAGCATCCTACCGGACGTTTCTGGAACTTCCCCCCGTTCAATATGCGGCTCACGTGCCGTTTGCACAGAAGCGGGTTGCAGAACTCGTCCGCGCCTGAAAGTCCGCACGTTTCTTTATCATGCATATCCCCGACGGCTTTCTCGATACCAAGACCGCTGTGACGACTGCGGCACTCTCGGCTGTTGCCGTCGGCGTTTCGCTCCGCACGCTGAAGCGCTCCCTCCCGCGTCGGCGAGTCCCGCTGATCGGACTCGCGGCTGCATTTGTCTTTGCCGCCCAGATGGTCAACTTCCCCGTCGTGGGGGGCACGTCCGGACATCTCACTGGCGGGATGCTGGCGGCCGTCCTCCTGGGACCGGCTGCAGCGATTGCCGTTCTCACTGCGGTCTTGCTCGTTCAGTGCTTTCTGTTTGCCGATGGGGGGCTGCTCGCACTGGGGGCGAACATCCTGAACATCGGCATCGCGGGCCCCCTGGGTGGGTACGCCGTGTATCGTCTCCTGTGCAGGCTGCTGCCAGGAGAGAGGGGACGACTGGTCGCCGCGGCGATGGGGGGTTGGAGTGCGACGATCCTCAGTGCGCTTTTCTGTGCGGGGGAACTCGCCTGGTCGGGGACGATTCCATGGGACGTGGGAGTGACAGCGATGGTGAACGTCCATTTGCTGATTGGCGGCGCCGAAGGGGTGATCACGCTGTTGGTTCTGTCGGTCATCATGCGCACTCGTCCGGACCTGGCCGGGCCGGCGACAGGTGAAGCGACGGGGGAGGGGATGGGGTTCTTTGTGTTGGCCGGGGGAGTTGTCACGCTGTGTCTCGTGCTGTTCGTGGCCCCGTTCTCTTCACCCATGCCCGACGGACTTGAGTCCGTCGTTATGCAACTCGGCATCCTCGATCGGGCTGAACATTACGGCGCTGCGCCCATGGCGGGGTACATGATTCCGGGCCTGGACTCACCCGTAGCGGCGACAGCGGCGGCGGGGGTGGTGGGTACGGCATTGATGTTTGTTGTGGGCTATGTGTTGGCGAGGACGCTGGGGGAGGAGAAGGGAGGAGAGAAGAGAGATGAGAGAGAAGAGAGATGAGAGGAGAGAGGTGAAGGAGTTAAGAGTGATGAATAAGGAGTTGAAGGCGAAGAGTGAAGCACAATTTTATTGATCGGTATGCGAGGGGGGATTCGGCGATACACAGAATCGCCCCCGGGGTGAAGATGGGGAGCGCACTCGCTGTCGTCGTGATTACTGTGGCCGTCCCGGAATGGCCGATGGTGTTTTATGGGGGACTCGTGGCGGCGATGTGCGTCGTAGCTGCGATGGCCCGGATACCGGCGGGATTCATGCTCAGGCGATTGCTGACGCTTCAGCCGTTCATCGTAGGCGGAGCGTTGTTTGCCCTCGCGCAACCCGAAGGGTGGAGCATGGCTGCCCGCGTGCTCGTGAAGAGCAACATCTGCCTGGCGACCATGATCCTGCTGGCCAACACGACCAGATTCAGCAGCATGCTCGATGTGCTCTCCAGGCTTCACGCGCCCTCCCTCCTCATTACGATTCTGTCGCTGATGTACCGGTACGTTTTTCTGCTCATCGATCAGACGGAGCGGATGGCCCGTGCACGAAGAAGCAGGATGTTCATACGCGGCCGGCGATCCTGGCGCCATACTGCGGGGATCGTCGGCCATCTCTTCGTCCGTTCGGTCGAGCGGGCCGAACGCGTCTACGCGGCAATGACTGCGCGGGGGTGGCGGTGACCCGGGCTCTTGAGGTGCGGGATCTGTCGTATGCGTACGCCGACGGGAAGTCGGCGCTGAAGGGCGTTTCGCTTGAAGTGGAGGAAGGGGAGTGCGTTGGCGTCGTCGGCCCGAACGGCGCGGGGAAGTCCACGCTGCTTCTTCATCTCAATGGGCTGTTGCCCGAAACGCACCCGGCCACGCCCGCAGTGTATGTGTTCGGCCAGCCGGTAGATGCGACAAACCTCCATGAAATCCACCGCGACGTGGGGCTCCTGTTTCAGGATCCTGACGACCAGTTGTTCTGCCCCACGGTCTTCGAGGACGTCGCATTCGGTCCGCAGCAGCTTGGCCTGTCTGAAGAAGCGCTTCGAGAGGTCGTCCGCGAAGCTCTCGGGACAGTCGGGCTTGCAGGCTTTGAGTCCCGTTCCCCCCATCACCTGAGCGGCGGGGAAAAGCAGAGGGTGTGTCTTGCCGGGTTGCTTGCCTGCAGCTCACGCATCCTTGTTCTTGACGAGCCAACGGGCGATCTCGATCCGCGCGGGAGGAGAGAGCTTGTCGAGCTCTTGCGCCGGCTGCCTGCGGCAAAGGTTATCGCCTCTCACGACCTGGAGCTTATTGTAGAGGTCTGCTCGCGCACGTATGTACTGGATGAGGGCACGGTCATCGCCTCCGGCCCGACCGTTGAACTTCTCTCCAATGAACCCCTGATGCTCACCCACGGCCTCGAAAAGCCGCACATCCTGAAGCACCGCCATCCTCATTAAGCTGCTCCGCACTCAGTACTTCCGCGCGATAAAGGCAGGGAGGAAGCACCAAATCACAAATCCCAAATCTCAAACAAGCACCAATCACCAGAATCTGTAATGCTCCAAACGGCAGGCCGTTTCGGTCATTTCGGTTTGGATCATTGGGATTTGTTTGAGATTTGGTGCTTACGTTCTTCGAGCTTCCTCCGGGGCTTTTTGCTTCGTAAATCCGCCATCCCATGTGTATCAATAGTTGAGGTACCGGTGAAGAGAGAGGTCGGTGCTGCACGGGCGTTGTCTCCGCACCACAGGCGGGACGGAGCTGATGGCCCGTGTGGCCCGGCTTTATTGTTCGGGGAAAATTGGATCACGAGCGGCGGGAGGCGATGCTCTCGAAGGTGTTGAGCGGGGCGACGTACGGGATTAATGCGTACATCGTCGAGGTGGAGACGCACCTCGAGAAGATGATCCCGGGGTTTGCGATCGTCGGCCTTCCCGACAACGCCGTCCGCGAGAGCCGCGAGCGGATCACTGCAGCGGTGAGGAACTGCAGCTACGAATTTCCGACCCGCAAGCTGACGGTGAATCTCGCTCCGGCTGACATCAGGAAAGAAGGCTCTTCGTTCGACTTGCCGATGGCGGTCGGGATCCTGGCGGCGAGCGGGCAGGTGATGCACGAGGCCTTGCAGGAGTTCGTGCTGCTTGGGGAGCTTGCCCTGGACGGCACGCTGCGGCCGATTCACGGGTCGCTCCCCATCGCCCTCGAGGTCCGAAAGCGAGGAATCCGGGGGATGGTTGTGCCGCGCGAAAACGGCAAGGAGGCGGCGATGGTGCAGGGGCTGGCAGTGTACCCCATGTCGTCGCTCAAGGAAGTGGTGGAGTTTCTGGAAGCAGACCATCGCCGGCTTGCTCCGCTCTCGGTCGACGTGAAGGAGCTCTTCGCACACGATCAGAAATACCAGGCCGATTTCGCCGATGTGAAGGGGCAGCTTGCGGTCAAGCGAGCCCTGGAGGTTGCTGCCGCCGGTGCTCACAACATCATCATGATTGGGCCGCCGGGCTCCGGAAAGACCATGCTTGCCAAGCGGCTTCCCACCATCCTTCCTCCGCTCACCTTCGAAGAAGCCCTCGAGACCACGAAAATCCATTCGGTAGCAGGGATTCTTGCCTCAGACACTGCTCTTGTGGCGACCCGCCCGTTCCGGTCTCCGCATCACACGATTTCAGATGCCGCGCTGGTAGGGGGAGGGAGTGTGCCGCGGCCTGGGGAGATCTCGCTGTCACACCACGGGGTGTTGTTTCTGGATGAGCTCCCCGAGTTTGCCCGCAATGTGCTTGAAGTGCTGCGCCAGCCCCTCGAGGACGGCCGTGTGACGATCAGCCGATCGAAACTCTCCGTTGAGTATCCTGCCAATTTCATGCTTGTCTGCGCGATGAACCCCTGCCCCTGCGGCTACTTTACTGATCCGACGAAGGAATGCACCTGCCAGGCGACAGCTATTCAGAAGTATATGACGAAGATCTCCGGTCCGCTTCTGGACCGGATCGATCTTCACATCGAGGTTCCCGCCGTGCGGTACCGGGAGTTATCGAGCAATGACAGCGGCGAAAAGTCGGATATCATACGCGAGCGTGTCGCGAATGCCCGTGATCATCAGGCGGCGCGGTTCCGCGGACTGAAGGGGATGTATGCCAATGCCGACATGCAGACGCGCGAGATCAGGCAGTTTTGTCGGCTGGATGGAGCGGGGGAGGAGCTGCTGAAGATGGCGATCACGAAGATCGGGCTCTCGGCCCGGGCGTATGACAGGATCCTCAAGGTGGGGAGAACCATTGCTGATCTTGCAGCAGCACCGGAGATCAGGCCGGAACATATCGGGGAGGCGATTCAGTATAGGAGCCTCGATAGAAGCATCATGTAGGAATGACCAAATCTCAAGCACCAATTCACAAACAAGCACCAAATCCCAAGCATCAAATCACAAACAAATTCCAATTCTCAAGACCGAAATGACGGAAACGGCCGCCTGTTTGGAGCATTTCAGATTTCGGTAATTGGTGCTTGTTTGAGATTTGGGTTTTGTGATTTGGTGCTATCTCAGGAGTCATCGTGGCCGGTCAGTACGACCTTGAAGAGAGGACCGAACGCTTTGCAAGAGCTGTGCGCGATTTTGTGAAGCGCCTTCCAAAGGATCTCTCGAATTGTGAGTATGGTCGACAGGTCATCAGGTCTTCCGGCTCTGTTGGCGCCAATTACATTGAGGCAAATGAAGCACTTGGCAAAAGAGATTTCCTGATGAGAATACGAATCAGCAGGAAAGAGGTAAAAGAGAGCGGCTACTGGCTGCGCCTGGTTACACCGGGGGACGGACAGGGCTCTGAACAGGAAGGGTTGATCAAAGAGTCACAAGAGCTCTTGAAAATCTTCAGTGCGATTCTCAAGGCATCACAAGGCAATCCCTAGTATTTTCGTCGTTCTCTTCTTGGGTTATTGGAATTTGTTTGGAATTTGGGGTTTGTGATTTGGTGCTTCATCAGAAGCTCTCGGGTAGGACCTGCTTGCGCATCCGTTGCGTCGTTGCGGTCAAGCAACTCCGGCGAGAAGATAACCGCAAAGGACGCGAAGGTGAAATGTTTCCTCACGGCCTTCCGATGTAAGGCGTTGGGATCTGTTTGCCTGCCCGCCGGCAGGCGGGAGGATTGTGTCGTGCTACCTCTATAAAAAGAACCAAGAATGAAACACCAACAAAAGACCCCGATCCGAAGAATCGGATCGGGGTCCGAAAGGGAGCGACCTGCTGGCCGGTCGCTCTGACATGAGACGCTACCTCACCAGCAACATCTTCCTGGAAGAACTGAATGTACCTGCTTCAATCCTGTAGAAGTAAACTCCGCTCGACACCTGCATACCGGCGTGATCAATGCCATTCCACAGAATCTTGTACGTCCCGGGCTCCGTCGTTTCGTTCACCAGTGTGGTCACGAATCTGCCGAGTACATCGTACACCGCAATTCTCACGAGTTCTTTGGTCGGAATGGCGAATCGGATGGTCGTATTCGGGTTGAATGGGTTCGGGTAGTTCTGTTCCAGCGCAAACGAACCCGGCACTTCTTTTGAGATTGGAACGCTGGTAATCGTTGATGCCCCGATGAGGTTCCCCTCGTAATGACACTTGCCCGCACAGGAGGTATTGGTGTCGGGACGGACTATCGTGTGTGGATACCAGTTGATTGCTTCGTTGTACTTCATCACAAGCGGACGTACGCGGTTACTCGCGACAGGCCATCGCCATACGTCATGTGCATTTTGTCCCTTTGACCTTCCGAACCCTGTGAAGTGGCACGAGATGCAGTCCACCGTTGTGTGCTGCGGATAGTGATTTGTCATCGTATGACATGTCTGGCACTTGACGTCGCCCTCTTCCTGCCAGTTGTGCTGGCGGCCGGGATACGCATGAACATTCGTGTGGCATTGGGCGCACTTTCTTGACGAATGTTGCTGGCTCAGTGTCAGCTCCTGTGTCTGTGGATGCCGACGGATGTTGCTTCCCCATGCTTTCGGATATGGTGGATCCTCGGAGAGGAAGCCGTACATCGGTGGTTTGTAGTACCCGAGGTGGCAGGATTGACATACCGCGTTGGTTGCCCTGAGGCTGTCTCCTGTATAGAAGGTGTGGGATTCGACGTTCACGGTCCAGTCCATTGCATACTCGGTGAACCCTCCTGAGCGAGAGAGTGACCCCCCGTCTCCAAAGAACTGTAGGCTGTCCCATATTGCGAGGACATCGCCGCCGATCTTCTGAACCTTATTTGACTTGAAGTGGCACGTCGCGCAAGACGTGTGGCAGCGATTGCAGTCATTGAACACATACGCCTCGCCAACCGATTCGCCGTTCACCGTATGCACGTGTGCCTGCTTTTGTCGCCACGTAACATGATGCGTCGAGGAATCAAATGCAGCTTGCTGGGGATGGCACCCGCTTTTGTTGCACGACATGGAGGCTGCTGTGTAGTAGTTGCGTGTCCGCTCGCCCCCCGGAGTAACGGTGTCATTCTTGGCCGAAAAGCGGGCCCAGCCACCGTAGCTCTTGGGCAGCGAGTTCGACCCCGAATGGTTGTACAAGTTTGCAGGAGTGATATCGGTATGGCATTGGACACACAAGAGAGCACTGTGGAGGCTCGCATTGAACTTCAGGGTGTCTACATACAGCGGAATCGTTTCGGTAGATCCCGTCGAAAGGGTGATTGTCTTGCTGAGGCCGGGGTTTGCATGGCACAGGTAACATTGCTGACGTGTAATCTGAGCATGCATGATAGATGTCGCAAGCAGGGTCAGCAGGAGAATCAACAGGTGTGATCGTATCATCTGTGGCATGAGCTTGCTCCTTGGTCTGATCTGGGAAGTTATGCGATTGATGGAATGAGCAGGAAGGCAGCTGAGGTTGGAGCTTCCGATTGGCGTTGTTCCACCTTCGCTCCCCAACAATGCGTACATATATTCTGGAGGCCAGAGCGGTAGGACGTGGGTGCTGCCGATACGCTTCTCGGACCACACCAACCAAGAGAAGGTATCTGAGAATAGTCTAGGAGTTCAACTTAAGTCTTCCTGAAGACTTGCTTAAGGTTTCGTAAGGCGTGGGTCGAGTGGCAGGACAACGTGAAATGCGGAGCCAGAACCCTGGTTACTCTCTACGGTGATCGTGCCGCCATGTGCTTCAACCGCCCATCTGGCGACAGCTAACCCAAGACCTGCCCCCGGACTGTTGCTTTTGTCAGCACGAAAGAATCTTTCGAAAATGCTCTCGAGGTGCTCCGGTGAAATCCCTGGACCGGAATCGACGACATCCACGAACGCCTGTTGGGCGCCATTCACTCCGACACGAATTGCAATACTTCCCCCTTCAGGAGTGAACTTGATCGCATTGTCGACGAGGTTCAATAGCGCCTGGCAGAGCAACGACCGATCCGCACGGATCATGATACCAGGCTTCCCATCAACCCTCATCTGCTGATGCTTATCATCGGCGAGGACGCCCAACAGGTCGGTTGTCTCCCTCACGTATTCCAGGAGGTCAAGTCGATCCACATTCAGGCGGTGCTTTCCGGCATCTGCACGCGTCAGAAACAGCAGGCTGTCGACCAACTTGGTTAACCGTGTGCTCTCTTCAAGCATACTGCCCACGACTTCACGGTACTCTTCTGCTGACCGACCGACTTGCAGTCCTACTTCGCCAACACTTCTCATCGCAGTCAACGGCGTTCGAAGCTGATGTGAGGCATCGGATGTGAATCGCTTGAGCTGATCGTACGACTTCTGTATCCTTGCGAGAAGCTCGTTAAATGCTGAGGCCAGGCGGCCGAGCTCGTCATCGGGATTCCTGACAGGAATCCGCTCGGACAAGTCGGAGGTTCCCATGCGTCTTGCCGCAGACGCCATGACGTCAATGGGTCTTAGCGCTCCTCGCGCCATCCAGTAGGCACTGACGCTCACGAGGAGCAGCGCGACTGGAATACCAATCAAGATCAGCCTCACGAACCGATTGACATTCGAGAAGTGTCCCTCTTCGCTCACCCCCAGGCGAATCAGTCTATGGGCTGCTCCGTGGAAATGGAGCTTTTCGGCAACCCTCAGTTGAGTTCCGTCCGAGAGTGTGTGTGAGTGGATTCGTGTGGTTGTGCCCACACCCGTGGTGTCAGGCGCGGGACCTAGCGCATGCGCTCCGAGGGTCTTGCTTCGATAGATGAGCTGACCATCCATCGACCATATTTCCAGGAAGCGTTCAAGCTCGTTGATATTCTCGCCATGAATGTCGATGGGTGCCCCTCCCTCCACCGAATGCACCAGCATTTGGTCGACCAGTTCCAAGTCTTCCTTCAGGCTTGCATCCAGTTGGTCATTCAGAGTCTTGAGGAAGAACCACGACGTTCCGGATGCATACAAGACGAGGATCCCCCCAAACACGAGGATGCTCCAGAGGGCCAATCGGAAACGGATATGACGAAGCCCGGCAAGTCTCATGGTTTCATCAGACTCACCATGAATCCTACTCCCCTCAAGGTGTGGAGAAGCTTGAGTTCGAAGGGACCGTCGATCTTCTTTCTGAGATGGGCGATGTGAACATCGATCACATTGTCAAGAGGTGTAGCCCGTTCAGTTGCATGCCACACATCGCGAACAATCATCTCTCTTGAGACAACACTGTTCTTGCTTCGCAAGAGGTATTCCAAGAGCTCCAGTTCCTTGGCTGTGAGTGAAAGAGGGTGCGGTCCACGGGTTGCTCTGCGAGTCTTCAGATCCAATGCAAGATCACCGATAGTCAACGTCGTTTCATTCTGTTCCTTGGTTCTTCTCAGAAGAGCATGTACTCTGGCAAGCAGTTCCGGGAAAGCAAATGGCTTCACCAGGTAGTCATCAGCTCCACTTTCGAGACCGAGAACCCGATCTTCGACGGAGTCACGGGCAGTAAGTACCATGACTGGAATGTTGATCCTTCTTTGTCTCATTGTCCGGAGAATCTCGATGCCATCACGCTTCGGAAGCCCAAGGTCCAGAACGAGAAGATCGACCCTACTTGAGTTCAGGAGAAAGAAACCTTCCTCTCCATCAGTTGCGAGCGTCACTTTGAAGCCATCACGCCGCAGGCCGTCTGCCAAAGCGTTGGCTACCTTCCTTTGATCTTCAACTATCAGGATGTGCATGCCCCATTATACAAAACGTCGTTGAAAGACTGAAGTGCTGCGATTGGGGCTGAACCCGGGCTCAGGCCGCCGCATCCCGTTCCAAGATGTAAGTTGTCAACGAGCAGTGCCAGGCGAGCCGCCGGCCTCTGGGCTGACTTGCAGTCCCCCCTTCCCAACGTGCAATCCTTGACCAATCGACGCAGACCCGCGAGATCAGGCAGTTTTGTCGGCTGGATGGAGCGGGGGAGGAGCTGCTGAAGACGGCGATCACGAAGATCGGCCTCTTTGCGCGGGCGTAGGAGATAAACGCAAAGGTCGCCAGGTGGGCGCCGAGGACGCAGAGAGGGAATCTTCCATTGCGCCCTTCGCGCCTTTGCGGTTATCTTCTGAACTCCGATGACTCAGAACAGCAGCTCCATTCGCGATTTGATATCCATCGAATCCCTTGGTACCTTTGTGTCAAGAGGCACCAGCGGAGGACCTTCTCTTGTCGTCATATTCACTGCCTTCGTTGCTGACGATCGGAATCAACATTTCGCTCGTCATCATCGTCCTCCTCGACAACCTCAGGAGCCGCGCCCACAGACTATTCGCCCTGCTCATCTTCTGCTTCGCTCTTTGGGGGGTCGCCGATGTTGTCGTGGTGAATAGCTCCACCCCGGATTCCGCCGCCATCGGGGGCGCGATCATGGTCGCAGCCCTGCTGTTCGCCTCCACGTTCTTCCTCCTCCTTTCGTTTTCGTTCCCCTGCTCGATTCACTCCCGGTTCGACCGTCTGCCGGTCCGGCCCCTCTTCCTCGTCCTCCCGCTCCTGTTCTCGATCCTCGCGGGTCTTGGTCTTTTCCAGCCGCTTGAGCTCCACCGCTTCACGGCGCAGGGGGTCTACTGTTATGTTGTGAATACCTCTGGCGGTGTGCTCGACGCGGCAATGTTTGCAACGGTGCTCGGTCATCTTTCCTGGGGGGTCGGCAACTTGGTTGTTCAACTCAGGGGGACGCAGGTACGAAAGGAACGATACCGGATCGGCACGATCCTGCTCGGCACGGTCGGTTTCGCCGTGCTCGTCATTCTGCTCGATGTGCTGCGTCACCACGAGGCCGTGCATTTCTATGCCTCGAGAATCCTCTTCCTGCTGATCAGTGTCTCGTTCGCCTACGCTGTGCTCGGCAACCGCCTCCTCGTTCTCCGCCGGCTCGGCAAACAGGGCCTCGCGTATTCCGTTGTGACGGGACTGATCTTCGCGTTCTACCTCATTGTCATTAAGAACATTTCGGAGACCTTGGGGAAACAACTCGACGTGGATTCGGTTGTGCTGGAAGTTCTGCTGATCCTGCTGCTTGCGCTCGCGTTCCGACCGCTCATCGTTCGGATCCAATCACTGGTGGAGAATCTCTTCTCGCAAAGCATGTTCCGCCGCCGCCAGCAGTTCATCCGTTTCTCCCGGGCTCTCTTCCATATCACAAGCCTGCCCGAGCTAGCGGCAGCGGTACGGAAGTTTCTGATGGAGACGCTCTCGGCCTCTGATGGCATCATCCTGGTTGCGGGGGAGGAAGTGAGGACAATGCCTGGCGTCCTGCCACCGCATCAGACCCTCCGATTCGATGACGATCTGATGCGGCTCCTGGCCGACGACCATAAACCGCGCGAAGTCGCCGAGGTCTTAAGGGCATGCGCAGAGGAGCAAAAGGGGACGCTTGAGCCCTTTACCGGCGGCTATCTTGTTCCTCTGCTGGGCGAAAAGGGACCGGTCGGAATGCTGCTGGTCGGCCCGAAGAAATCCTCCCGGCCATACACCTTCGATGACGAGGAATTCCTTGCCGTCTTTGCCAACGAAGTCGCATTGGGTGTCGAGCGAAATCGCTTATTAGAACGGATGCGTGCCGAGGAGCTCCGCGCGGCGCAAAACGAAAAACTGGCGGCGCTGGGGAGACTGACTGCCGGCATTGCGCATGAATTTCGCAATCCTCTAAACATCATCGCAACCTCGGCGCAGACGATTCTCAGGAACCCCGACAATGGCAAGCTGCATCAGGAAACAGGGAGATACATTCTGGAAGAAACTGATCGACTCAACCGCACCGTGGAGGAATTCCTCCAGTTTGCCAAACCCCACACGCCCGTGTGGGAGGAAGTGAACCTCGTCGAAGTAATCGACAACGTCATGGCGGCGCTTCAGCCCCGGGGCGATGCCTCAGGGGTCCGCATCCGGAAAGAGATCTGCGAATCGCTGCCTCCGGTTACCACGTCGCCCCGGCACCTCGAACGCGCCTTGATGAACCTTGGGCTGAACGCTGTCGAGGCGATGACCGGCGGCGGAGAGCTTGTGCTCACGGCCGGCCGCAGGGACGAACGCATTGTGGTCGCGGTACGAGACACGGGAGGGGGGATCCCGCCCGAGTTTCACACGAAAATCTTCGACCCGTTCTACACGACAAAACAGGCGGGGACAGGGCTGGGCCTCCCCATCGTCTACATGATGGTCCACGCCATCGGAGGGGAGATCTCGTTCGTGTCCGGGACCGGTGGAACGACGTTCTCCATTGAACTTCCCATTGCCGGAATTCGCCAATGAGCAAACTGCATCTGTTGATTGCCGACGACGAGGAAAAGACACGGCGTATCCTCGAAGTGAACCTGCAGCAGACGTACGAACTCCACCTTGCCGAAAACGGAGGTGCGGCGCTTGAGCTGCTGCGGAAGCGCCCCGTCGATATCGTCGTCACAGATCTGAAAATGCCTGACATCGACGGCGCTGCGGTGTTGCGTGAAGTGAGGAAGCTGGATCGCCCGGTTCCGGTCATCATCATGACGGCGTTCGGAACGATTGAGAATGCCGTTGCCATGATGAAGGAAGGGGCATTTGACTATGTGGTGAAGCCGGTGAACCTTGACCAGCTCGACCTTGCGCTCACGCGTGCGGCGCAGCACGCACGCCTTGCCCGCGAGAACGAACGGCTGCGGATACAATTGCAGACCCTCGCGGGCAGCAGTGCAATCGTTACGGCAAGCGCGAGAATGCAGGCGATCCTGGACAGCGTCCAGCAGATCGCGGGGACAACATTCACGGTGTTGATTGAGGGGGAAACCGGGACGGGGAAAGAGCTTATCGCACGAGCGATACATTCCGCAAGCCCGCGCGCATCGCAGTCGTTTGTTGCTGTGAACTGCGGAGCCATCCCGCGCGAATTGTTGGAAAGCGAATTCTTCGGAAACGAGAAAGGCGCCTTCACTGGAGCGACCGCCCGGCGGATCGGCAAGTTCGAGCAGGCGCACGGCGGCACCCTTTTCCTTGACGAAATCGGCGAGCTTCCGCTCGACCTGCAGGTGAAGCTGTTGCGCGCACTGGAAGATCAGGTCATCGTCCGGGTCGGAGGGAGCGAAGCCATTGCGCTCGACGTACGCATCGTCGCCGCCACAAACCGGACGCTGCGCGCGGAGGTCGAAGCTCATCGCTTCCGGAGCGACCTGTATTACCGGTTGAACGTCGTCAGTGTTCAGCTCCCGCCGTTGCGCGAACGTACAGAAGACATCCCGTTGCTCGCCCAGCACTTCCTGGTGAAGCATAAGAACGAAATCGGGAAAGATCTGAAGGGCTTCGAGCCAAACGCGCTGACATACATGAAATCCCATCGATGGCCGGGCAATGTGCGCGAACTGGAAAACATCGTCGTGCGCGCGATGGTAGGCGCAGGCGGGGACTACGTCACGATCGATGATCTTCCTTCTGATTTGCATCTCACGGGCTCGGGTGAATCGGAATCGCTCCCGACCTCATACCAGGCCTTTCTCTCAGCAAAGAAGAAGCTCAAGGACGACTACATGAGAGAACTTGAACGCAACTTCGTTCTTGAGGGACTGCGAAACAATCGCTGGAACGTGTCGCATACTGCACGTGCGCTGGGGATGGACCGGCGACTGCTGCAGAACAAGATGAAAGAGCTGGGATTAAAGGCGCCTGAACTGCTTTCGGCCGGGTAAGCTGTGCTGCGTTCCTTCTGCTCGCCCCCGCAACCGTTGATCCTTCAATAGCTTTCCGCCAAATCGGAAATCCTCCTGCGAACCATTCGTTCGCACTTCTCTCCCCTTGTTGTCCCCAAGGTTGTTGATTCCGTCCTGTTTCCGCAGTCACGGACCTGGCACGGTGCTTGACCTAATGGAAATCACATTCCATTCAACGGAGGGAAACGACAATGTGGAGTACAGTGATACTCTGGACCGTGGTGCTCACGGCTGGATTGATTCTTCTGGCATATGCCGGCGCTGAACTTGCCTACCGCAAGCAGGAACAAGATCGTCAGCAACACCGCCGCACCATCGTTAAGCGTACAAATACCTAACACAGAGGATATCATGATGAAATTGGGAGCGACACTCATTCTCGCATTTCTCATCGTCGGTTGCTCAACCGAAGAAAAGAGAGAAATCACAGCCTCCGGCACCATCGAGACCACGGAAGTGACCGTCAGCGCCAAGGTGGGTGGCGAGATCATGCAACTGCTTGTTGACGAAGGGGCAGAGGTCGGGAAGCACGACACGCTCGCGCTGATCGATCGCACGGACCTCGTCATCCAGCTCAAGCAGGCAGAGGCCAACGCGGCAGCCCTCGAGGCGCAATACAAGCTGACCCTGAAGGGTTTTCGCGCGGAAGACATTCTGCAGGCGGAGGCAACCTTCAGAAACGCCCAGGAAGATCTGAAACGCGCCGACGAGCTCTACAAAGCACACAGCATTGCACGGAAGCAATTCGACGATGCGCAAACGAGGTTCGTCGTTGCGCAGCAGGCATACGAGAAGATGAAGCGCGGCTCGCGTGTCGAGGAAATCGAAGCGGCGCGCGCCAAGCGCGACCTTGCCGTCGCCCAGGTCGAAGGGGCCCGAAAAAAGCTCTCCGATGCGAATGTGGTCGCGCCGATGCAAGGGGTTGTTACGCAGAAAGCTGTCGAAGCGGGGGACATGGTGATGCCGAATGGCTCGCTGTTCCGCATCTCTCGCCTGGACAGAGTCCACCTGATGATCTACGTCTCCGAAGTGGAGCTTGCCTCCATAAAGCTGGGCCAGGAGGCACAAGTGTACATCGACGCGTATCGGGACAAGCCGCTCTTGGGAACGATCATCTACATATCGGACAAGGCGGAATTCACCCCCAAGAATGTGCAAACCAAAGACGATCGCACGAGGCTGGTGTTCGGAGTGAAAATCGAAGTCCCGAATCCAGAGCAACTGCTCAAGCCCGGGATGCCGGCCGATGCGACAATCGACATCCGCACGCGGACACCATGACACCGATCATAGAAATAGAGCGACTGACCCGGACGTTCGGGAACCTCACCGCAGTGGACGGGTTGACGCTGACGATCGGGCGGGGCGAGATGTTCGGCATCGTCGGTCCCGACGGTGCGGGCAAGACGACGACGTTCCGCATGCTGACGGGCCTTCTGACGCCGACGTCCGGTACGGCAACCATTCTCGGTCACGACCTCGTACAAAAATCGGGTGAAATCAAGAAGGAGATTGGATACCTCTCGCAGCGCTTCAGTCTCTACGGCGACCTGACGGTGGACGAGAACATCGAATTCTTCTCGGAGACAAACGAGGTGTTCGACTACAAGGACCGGCGTAAGGAACTGCTCGAATTCACCCGGCTGACCCCCTTCCGTCACCGGCTTGCCGAGCAGCTCTCCGGAGGCATGAAGCAGAAGCTCGCCCTTGCGTGCACGCTCATCCATCGTCCCAGAATCATCTTCCTCGATGAGCCGACGACGGGAGTCGACCCGGTCTCGCGCAGAGATTTCTGGAAGATTCTCTCCAGCCTGCTCAAGGACGATATCACGATTGTCATGAGCACGCCGTACCTGGACGAAGCGGAGCGATGCGGACGCGTGGCGTTGGTGAGCGAGGGGAAAGTGATGGTTGTCGATACGCCGCAACGGTTGAAGGGTTTGATGCAGGGTGAGGTGATTGAGCTAGTGAGCGACCAGGTCCGCCGGGCGGCGGCTCTGCTGTCGCAGCATCCGGCAGTCAACGATGTGCAGGCCTTCGGCGATCGGCTGAACCTCGTCGTTGCAGACAGCAAACGGGATTTCCCAGCCATCGGGCGGACACTTGCCGAGGCGAAGATTCAGGTGGCGGAGTGGCGTGTCATTACCCCCTCGTTAGAGAACATATTCATCTCAATGATGTCACAACAACGGAATGCATAGGACGGAGCGCACGATGATGAAACGTTTGCTTGTCGCACTACTCATCTCAACAGCTGCACTGGCACAGGAACAGCGGACGCTGACCGTCGATGAGGCGGTTCTCCTGGGACTGCAGAACAACAGGCCGCTGCATATTGCAGAGGCGAAAGCGGCGGCGGCCGATGCGAAGTCCGGTGAGGTGAACGCTGCGCGGCTTCCTTCTGTAAAATTGCAGGCGGGCTATACCCGACTGAGCGACGTCGAGCCGTTCGCCGTGAAGCTTCCATCATCGCCTACCCCCGTCGTGATATCGCCGACGGTGCTGGACCAGTACACGTCGAGAGTCTCGCTGCAGCAGCCGCTCTTCACCGGGTTCAGACTTGAGAACTCGGCTGCCGCGGCGGATTACTCGGCCCAGGCGTCCCATTTCGACGTGAAGCGGGAGATGGTCGATGTGGCCTACAACGTGAAAGCTGCCTACTGGACCGTGTACAAGGCGATGGAAGTGAAACGGGTCGTGGATGAAAACGTCGGGCAGATCGAAGCCCATCTGGCTGACGTGGAGAACATGATGGCCCAGGGCCTGGTGACCAGAAACGAGGTGCTCAAGGTCGAGGTGCAGCTCTCCAGCGCTCAACTCGCCCGCATCGAGGCGGCCAACAATGTGAAGAACGCGACGATGGCGTTGAACAACCTGATAGGTCTGCCTCTGGAGACCGGAATTCAGATTGCCTCCACCCCGGGGGCACAGGGAGGGCCAACGCCTGTTCCAGATACGCTGGCCCGACGGGCATTGGTCACACGGGCAGACGTGCGGGCGGCGGAATTGAAGGCCGATGCGGCCGAGGCCACCGTTGCGGCTGCCAATGGCGGGTGGTGGCCGCAGATCAACCTCTACGGCAACTTCTCCTATTCGCGCCCCAATCCCCGCATCATGCCAACGAAGGATGAGTTCAAGGACACGTGGGATGTGGGTGTGAGTCTTTCATGGGATCTCTGGAACTGGGGGTCAACGAAGCACCAGAGCGACCAGGCAGAGGCAGCACGCGCACAATCGCGCTACGCCCTTGAACAATTGAAAGACAACGTGTCGTTGGAGGTGAGTCAGAGCTCTCTGGCGCTGGCACAATCGAAGGAAAAAATCGGCGTTGCCGCAGGGGGGGTGGAACAGGCCGAGGAGAACTTTCGGCTGACGAAGCACAAGTTTGCCGGCGGCACTGCGACGAATGCCGACCTGCTCGACTCGGAAATCGCCTTGCTGCAGGCAAAACTGAACTACACGTTGTCAGTCGTTGACAACGAGCTCGCGGCGGCGAGGCTTTCGCGGGCACTTGGCACATCGAACTGACGATTGAGAACGGCGATGACAGACGACGCAATTGAGGTTAGGAACCTCACCAAGAAATTCGGCGGGTTTACGGCGGTGGACAAAGTGAGCTTCACCGTGAAACGAGGAGAGATATTCGGCTTCCTTGGCGCCAACGGCGCGGGCAAGTCCACGACCATCAGGATGCTGACCGGGTTGCTTGAGCCGACCGGGGGTGCCGCAACGGTCGGGGGGTTCGACCTGAAGACGCAGACGGATCTGCTCAAGAAGAACATCGGCTACATGTCGCAGCGGTTCTCCCTGTACGAAGACATGACGGTGGAGGAGAATGTCGCCTTCTTCGGGGGGGTGTACGGCTTACCGAAGCAAAGAGTGCAGGAACGGATGAAATGGGTCCTCGCAATGGCAGGGTTGGAGGGACGCGAAAAGAGTCTCACGAAAACACTTTCCGGCGGCTGGAAACAGCGGCTTGCGCTCGGCACCGCGGTGCTTCATGAACCGACCATAGTATTCCTTGACGAGCCCACCAGCGGCGTCGATCCCGTCTCGCGCCGGAAGTTCTGGGAACTGATCAACCAGCTCTCCGAGCAGGGCATCACCGTCCTGGTGACGACGCACTATCTCGACGAAGCCGAATACTGCAATAACATTATCCTCATCAATGCGGGCAGACTCATCGCCGGCGGCAGCCCGAAGGAGCTGAAGACCCAACACATTACCTATCCGATCCTCGACGTCGATGCCGACGACGTGGTGGCGGCGCTGGAGACGCTGAGAACGCAATCGTGGGTCGTGGAAATCTCGCTATTCGGGACGTACCTGCACGTCGGCGTGCGCGACGAACGGCAGGGGACGCAGCTCATCCGTTCGACGCTAGCGTCCCGAGGCATCGCTGTAAAGAGAGTCGAACGCATCGTGCCGTCGCTGGAGGACGTCTTCCTGCACCTGCTCGAACAGGACACGAAAAGGAGGGGGGCATGAACATCAAACGCATCCGCCCGGTTGTGATCAAGGAGTTCCGGCAGATCCGCCGCGATAAACGGTCGCTTGGAGTGCTGCTCGTCTTCCCGGCCCTCCTCGTGCTCCTCATCGGGTACGCGCTCAATTTCGACGTGAAGCACATCTCCCTCGCCGTGTTCAATCAGGACATGTCGCCGACGAGCAGGGAGTTCGTGAGAAGTTTTTCGAACTCCGAATACTTCGACTTCACGTACACGGTCGAACGCTATGAGGAGATCAGTGCGCTTCTCGATCAGGAAAAAGCCCTGGTTGCCGCGGTCATCCCGCCCGATTTTTCCAGCGATCTGCTTGCAGGCAGGAACGCGACCGTGCAGGTACTCATTGACGGGTCGAACTCCAACACCGCTACCACGGCGATCGGCTACATCAATGCCGTGGTGCAGACGTACTCGGGGAACGTCGCGACCACGGCACTCGCGCGGTACGGCAAGGAGCCGTACGTGCCGGTGAGCCTCCAACCGAGGGTGTGGTACAATCCCGAGCTCCTTAGCGCAAAGTTCCTCGTTCCGGGCCTCATCGGCTTCATCCTGATGCTGAGTGCGGTCGTTTCCACCTCGCTTTCCGTGGTGCGTGAAAAGGAACGAGGCACGATGGATCAGATGATGGTCTCCCGGCTGCAGACGGCGGAAATCATTCTCGGAAAGACAATCTCGTACCTTTTCATCGCGTTGGTCGCTTCGGTCCTCGTGTTGTTGATCGGCTATGTGTTCTTCGATATTGCCATCCGGGGGAGTTTCTTCTGGCTGTACGTCGCGATCCTGATCTTTCTGATTGCGGCTCTCGGGCAGGGACTGCTCATCTCCACGGTGGCGCAGACCCAGCAGGTGGCGTTCATCATCTCCGTGTTCACGACGCTCCTGCCGTCGCTCATTCTGTCGGGTTTCATTTTTCCGATCCGCAGCATGCCGTGGGCCCTGCAACTGCTCTCCAATCTGTCGCCGCCGAAGTTCTTCCTCATTGCCCTCCGGGACATCATTCTCAAAGGGGTGGGGCCTTCCGCGTTCTGGGACCAGCTTGTGTATCTATCCATCTTCGCCGCTGTCACTCTGGGCATCAGCTCGGTGCGATTATTGCGAAAGGCGGAGTAGCATGAAGACCATCTATCACATCGTCGTCAAGGAATTCATCCAGTTTCGTCGCGACCGCCGAATGATGATGCTCTCGTTCGTGGCGCCCGTGCTGCAATTGATCATTCTCGGGTATGCAGCCACGACCGACGTGAAGGATATCCCCATGGCCGTCTACAATCAGGACAAGTCGGCAACGAGCCGGGAGTACATCAGGGGCTTTGCCACATCCGGCTACTTCATCATCGAGCATGAAGTGCAGTCATTGGCCGAGATTGACCCGCTCATCGAACATGGCAGGGTGTGGATGGCGCTGGTGATTCCGCCGGACTTTTCCGACAACCTCCTCGCCCGCAGGCCGGCGTCCGTCCAAATCATCGCCGACGGCAGTGACGCCAACTCGGCGGGGATCTCGTTGAGCTACGCATCACAGATTACCGCGAAGTATTCCCGGGACATCGTTGCAGAGACCTTCGAGCGGACGCCGCAGGCGATGCGCCCGGCGATGGTGAATGCCGAGACCCGCGTGTGGTACAACCCGGACCTCAAAAGCCGCAACTTCATGGTTCCGGGGGTGCTGGCCATGGTGCTGATGATCATCACCATGACGCTGACCTCCCTGGGTGTCGTGAAAGAGAAAGAAATAGGAACGCTGGAACAGCTCCTCGTCACTCCGATCAAGCCATATCAGCTCATCATCGGCAAGCTGCTTCCCTTTGCCATCATCGGTGTGGTGGATGTCATACTCGTCCTGGTGGTGACCAGATGGTGGTTCGGCGTGCCGCTGCGCGGGAGCGTGTTGCTGCTGTTTGGAATGAGCGGACTGTTCCTTCTGACAACGCTTGGGCTCGGCCTCTTTATCTCGACGGTCTCAAAGACTCAGCAGCAGGCGATGATGACCGCGCAGTTCCTGTTCTTCATGCCGTTCATCTATCTTTCAGGATTCACCTTCCCGATCGAAAACATGCCCCAGGGGATTCAGTATCTTACGTTCGGCATTCCGCTCCGCTATTACATCGTGATTATCCGGGGGCTCTTTCTGGAAGGGGTCGGCGTTGCGGAATTGTGGCTGCAGGGGGCGGCGTTGATCGCATTCGGCGGGGCGATTCTGACGATGGCGGTGATGAGGTTTAAGAAACGGATGGGATGAGGCATGCGTCGTTTCTCTTCGCACCGGGAGCCGGGGACGATAAGAGATTGACGGAAAAAAGTGGGAATTTCGTCCGCCTGACATCTGGCACAGTTCTTTCTTTGGAAACAACGAACACCACACCAACATCATAAGGAGCCACACACATGCAACATCGATCGTTCCACCGAACCCTGGGTGTCGCAACACTGCTTGCGGCGGCCCTTCTGCTCGGCTCCTCCACCTCGTTCGCTCACTGTGATACGATGAACGGACCTGTGGTCATCGCGGCCCAGAAGGCGCTCGACAGCGGCAACGTCAATCTCGTGCTCATCTGGGTCCAGAAGAAGGACGAAGCGGAGATCAGGGAGTCGTTCAATAAGACGCTTGCCGTGCGCAAACTGGGTCCTGAAGCGAAGAAGCTTGCTGACATGTACTTCTTCGAGACCCTTGTCCGGATTCACAGAGCGGGGGAGGGCGCTCCGTATACGGGATTGAAGGCGGCCGGTTCGGAAGTCGAGCCCGGCGTCGAAATGGCCGACAGGGCAGTCGAGAAGGGATCGGCCGACGAGCTGCTGCAGCATCTCTCGAAGGCGGTTCAACAGAAAGTGAGCGCATCGTTCAACGAGGTCAAGGCATCGAAGAATTTCAAGGCCGACGACGTGGAAGGTGGACGGAAATTCGTGAGCTCGTACGTCACGTTCATCCACTATGTTGAAGGGATCCATAACGCGGTCGCACGCGGAGGCGCTCATGGACACGGCGCAACGACGGTCGAATCGCACAAAGAGCAAGGTCACTGAAAGCCACACCGGGTCATGAACATGAAAGTCACATCTATCACCGCGGCACTTGCCCTGGGGGTCCTGGTCCAGGGGGAGTCCATCGCTCAGCAGGCCTCAACCCTCCCGGCGTCGTTTTCCAGTACCGGTTCCGTTGCGGGAGCCCGGGCGCAGGACGATTTGACTGACCTTGCTGTCTCGACCGGGGAAAACTACTGGCTGCCGGCGATTGAGGTGGTCGGGGTGAATCTCGGCGTTTGGAGCTATAACAAGTTCCTCACGAAGGCCGGGTGGTCGGATATCAACTGGGAGACGATCAAACGGAATTTCCGGACCGGGTTCAGGTGGGACTACGACGGGTATTTGACCAATCAGTTCATGCATCCGTACCACGGCTCCGCCTACTATAGTACAGCGCGAGTGAACGGGCTGGGGTTCTGGGAATCGGCACCCTACGCCTTCGGGGGGAGTCTCATGTGGGAGTACTTTATGGAAGATGAACCCCCGTCCTACAACGACATCGTCAATACTCCCGTCACCGGGATCATCCTCGGCGAGATATCGCTTCGCGTCTCCGACGTCATCATCGACGAGAGCGCCGTTGGGCTTGAACGCGTGGTCAGGGAAACCGGCGCCCTCGTCATTAACCCGATCCACGCGCTCAGCCGACTGTTCAGGGGGGAGGTCTGGAAGAGCGGGCCTGCGAAGCCGCATCCGGACTTCTTCCTTCGGCTCTCAATGGGCGGGAATACGCTGTTTGTCAGCAGGAAGCTGAGCAACAATACGACGTACGCGTTTCTGGGTCTTGACTTCGGCATGGGAGATCCGCTGGAGGTTTCCCGACACAAGAATCCCTTTGACTTTTTTGTGGTACACAGCGAACTCAGTCTGGCAAAGGACGATAATATCGTGGGCATCTTCGCCAGCGGGGTGTTGTGGGACACCCGCCTGACGTTATTTGGAAATCCGAAGGACGTCCTGGGGGCATACAAGGAGGTGGACATCCTGATCAACACCGTGTACAAGCTCTCTGCGACGAGCCTCACCGGGCAACTGATCGACAATCTCGAGCTCTCATCCGCAGTGGGGATGCAAAACTCCCTGTCGGTATCGGCGATCCTGATGGGGGCGACGAATTCGGAGTACGCGAGCGAGTACGGAAAGGACTACAACATCGGGCCAGGGGCGAGCGCGCGCATCAGCTCGACCGTGACAATCCGGGACTTCGGCAGGGTCCAGGCAAGTTACAAGCGATACTGGATTCACACGCTGAGCGGAGCCGTCGGCGAAGAATTTGTCGGCGTTTTGAAGTTCGGCACCGTGTGGGAGCTCACTCGTACTCTCGCTCTGGGATCGGACTTTCTGCTCTACGAGCGGTTTGGCAACTATCGGGAGTTCCCTGATACGAAGAACTCCAACTCTGCGGTAAGGATTTATGCACAATTCACCGTGTAGCCCCTTCGTCGGGACCTTCTTGAAGGTAGTTGTCCCATTCTGAGGCGCCGCGAGGGAACCACTGCACCGTCAAATCTTGTTCCTCTCACAAGCCCCTGCGCCAGGCAGGGTGGATCAGCATAATGTCGTGAGGAACTCCATGCAAGAGAACTCCCCGGTGAAGCAAACCACCCCTGTCGGCGGCGTGAGTTCAGTTGGGTGTGGCGTGCGCGAGTTGGATATCACGCTCATTCGTGCCACCAACTACACCGATGACGGGTATCCGATCACCATGCGGGTCGGCATCATCCGGAGCAACACGCTGACGCAGATGGGGACGCTGGTGCGGGATCTCGCGAACCATGAGTTCTTCCGCGGAGTCGAGCTAAGCGTACGGCTGATCGACGAGGCCATTGAAAAGGTGCCGGTCAGGGAGATTCTCAGGCGCTCCAGACTTCCCGGCGTCCGGTCGATCGTCATGGTCGTCGGGGTGCAGACGAACCAGTTCCCCCGGGCCCAGGACATCGCCGCGTGGTTCCTGCCGCATGGGATCCCGGTCCTGATCGGAGGATTCCATGTGAGCGGCATGCTCGCAATGATCGGACTGACATCCGACCTGAGGGCAGCCATGTCCAGCGGCATTACCCTCGTTGCAGGCGAGGTCGAGGGAGGACGTCTGCCGGCGATCGTTGAGGATGTCGTCCGCGGCCGCGCGGAGCCGCTCTATAATTTCCTGACGCCCACTCCCGATCTGGCAGGAATACCGACACCCCGACTTTCGCGTGGGGATATGAGGGGCTTTGCGTCGCCATACGGCACCATCGATACAGGGCGGGGCTGTGTCTTTACGTGCGACTTCTGTACGATCATCAACGTGCAAGGGCGCACGATGCGATGCCGGGAACCGGAGCAGGTCGTCGAGTTCGTCCGCCGGAGCTATCGCGAAGCAGGAATCGACCACTGTTTCTTCACTGACGACAATATCGCCCGCAATCCGCGCTGGCGGGAGCTGTTCGCGGGTCTCATTCGCCTGAGAGAGGAAGAGAAGATCCCCTTTACCTTCATGATGCAGAGCGATCTTGCCGCGCGCAAGATCCCGCCGGGGGATTTCTTTGTCCTCGCCGCACGGGCGGGCTGCAACCAGGTCTTCTTCGGCGTCGAAAGCGTCAACCGCGACAACCTCCGGTCACAGGAGAAATTCCAGAACCAGGTCTCGGAATACATGGCCCTGGCCGCCCACTGTCACTCGCTTGGGATCACGTGCCATGCGGGGTACATTCTTGGACTGCCCTTTGACACGCCTCAGAGCCTGCAGCAGGACATCGCCGAGCTCCAGCACATCGGCTTTGACTCGGCGTCGTTCTACATCCTGACGCCGCTCCCCGGATCGAAGGACCATCAGCGCTGGTGGCGAGAGCGCCGTTGGATGGATGACGATTTCAATACGTACGATTCGGCTCATGTGGCCGTCGCTCCGGAGCGGATGACAGGGGAAGAACTGCGCGGAGCGTTCCGAAAGGCATGGGACCAGTTCTACTCGACGGATCATATGGTAAATGTGCTCAAGAAGTGGCGGCACGACAGGACAAGGTACTGGAGCAGACTCTTTTTCTTCGCCGCGTATCTCTACGCGTCACGGATCGAGCGGCTGCACCCGATGAACTGCGGTTTCTGGACGGTGCGGAACAGGAGCGAGAGAAGACCCGGTCTGCCGCGGGAGGGGTTCGTTCCGTTCTGGTGGGGGCGGATCAGGACTCTCCATGCGCGTCTCCGGGGGATCGTCAAGCTCTTCTTCCAGCTTGAAGAGGTCTGGCTCCGCAGCCATCCGAAGAGCAGGGTGGAGGAGGCCCTCGAGGATCTCATCGCCAGGACGAGGCAGGATATCAGCGATTGGAGGAGCATCAAGTCGAGAGAGCTTGCCGCCCTTTACAGGACGATCCACGATGAAATGCCGGACGTCAGGGTTCCCTCCGTGGTCTGCCTCTGGGCTCGAAAGCACAACCCCTTCGCGCGCGCATTTACCCGTGCCTATGCCCGCCGTGTCTGGCGGCGGTGGTACCTTCACGTCTGGAACCCCTTCACATGGGTTGAGGTCTGGCTGTTCGAATGGGTGAATGGGTTGCGCTTCCTGACCCGGCTGCTCATGGAGGGGAGGTAACCACGCGACGGCGGGACCTCCAGGCGGCCTACAGCTTTTCCACAATGGACTGCGCAATGCTCAGCACGAGAAAGAACCCACACATGTCCGTTATCGTCGTGAGCACCGGGCCGGACGCGAGCGCGGGATCGACGCGGAGCCGCTTCAACAGCAAAGGGACCGAACCGCCGATGAGGACGGACAGGAGCGTGTTTGCGGCCAGGGCCGTCGCTACGACGAGTCCAAGATAGACATTCCCCTTCCAGAGGAATGCAGTGAGGCCGAGGAGGAGCCCCAGCACCATCCCGTTGATCAGACCTACCGACGATTCCTTTGCAAACACCCGAGCAAACTCCCCCGGCTTGAGGAGACCGAGTGAAAGCTCACGGATGCTGACCGCCACTGCTTGGTTTCCTGAGCACCCGCTCATGTCAGATATGATGGGCAGGAACACCGCGAGCGCGATTGCGGCCCGCAACGTGTCCTGATACAGGGCAATCACGCTCGCTGCCATGATATTCAATGCGATGTTTGGCGTGAGCCAGGCCAGGCGTCGCATGACCCGGCGGTGGAATGGGGCCGAGCGAAATTCCTCTCCTCCAATGATGCCGCTGACACGCAGAAACGAGTTGCGCTCCGCCCGCTCGTGTGCCTCTTCCACCGCGGTCCTCTCGACCACCCCACGGATGCGCCCGCCGGAATCAACGACGGGGACCCCCATGAAATGGTGTTCATCGAACAGTTGCTTCAACTGAATGAGCGACACCTCCAGCCCAACCTGTACCGGATTCGGAATGGTCATCGTGGAGAGATTACTCTCCCGCGGCGCAAGGAGGAGGTCACGAAGGCGGAGCACTCCGGCGAGCCGCCCTGCCTGATCCGTCAGGTAGAGGTATTGCACCTGGAATTCAGCATAGCGTTGCCGGTTCCGCTCGAAGTCGTCTATCACGCCTCCGACCGTCGTGGTCAGGGGATACGAGAGAAATTCTGCTGTCATAAGCCCGCCGGCGGTATCTGGAGGATACAGGAGGAGCTCACGCGTGCGAGTCGCATGGTCGACAGGCATGGCCTGAAGAATCGCCCGGGATTCTGCAGACCCGATGCCGCCAAGAAGGTCCGCCCGTTCGTCGGCCGGCAGCCGGTCGACAATCGCCGCTGCTGTGCCGGGCTCCAATTCCGCAATCAGCCCTGCGGCCTGCTCATCGGGGAGGTCGCGCAGGATGTCCGCTGCCTTGGCGGGGGTGAGCAGCGTGATCAGCCTGCTCCGCGCCTCCTCATCAAGCCGCGATATGGCGTATGCAATTTCAGGGGATGACAGCCGCCCGAGGAAATCTTCAATGGCGCGAGGGTCTTCGCGGTCGATCAGGGCGGTGAGGCGTTCGGTCGTTGCGGTGTCTTTCATGGCTCTCGTTCTAGGACGATGAGGGTTGGCCGGCTCATCACTTCCACTTCTCCGCGATCCCGGCAATTGCGGAAGGGCCCCAACAGGGTCAGGCCGCCCGCATGGAATAAAGTACGAGAGGTGAGGAAAAAAACAACCACAGTGCGCCATGGAGACGCCGACGGCCAAGGCCGCCGTCATTTGGAACTCCCTCGGTTTTTGCGTACCTTTCTGTGTTTTTGATAAGGTCGAGACTGAATGCACAAGGTCACGCTCATCCCCGGCGACGGCATCGGACCGGATATCGCCGAGGTTGCTGTCAGGGTCATCGAAGCCGCAGGGGTCAAGATCGAATGGGAACGAGTGGAGGCCGGACTGGCGGCTATAGACAAGTACAAAGACCCGCTCCCTGCTCACGTCCTCGATTCCATCCGCACAACGCACGTCGCCCTCAAAGGCCCCCTCACGACGCCTGTCGGCTCCGGTTTCCGCAGTGTCAACGTGGCCCTCAGGAAGGAGTTCGATCTCTACAGCAACGTCAGACCGGCGCGCTCCTTTAAGGGAGCCCCCTCTCGGTATGAAAACATCGACCTCATTATCGTCCGTGAGAATACCGAAGAATTTTACGCAGGAATTGAGCATTACATCGACCCCTCCCGAAGCGCCGCCGAAACCATCGGCGTGGTGACCCGCTCGGGCTCTGAACGGATCGTCCGGTATGCGTTCGAGTACGCGAAAACCCATGGCAGAAAGAAGGTCACCGTCGTCCATAAGGCGAACATCCTGAAATACACGGGCGGCCTGTTCCTCGAAGTCGCCAAGAAGATCGCGCTGGAGTACCCCGGCATCGCATGCGACGACAGGATCGTCGACAACATGGCGATGCAGATGGTGATTAACCCCTACCAGTTTGATGTTATCGTGACGACAAACCTGTTTGGTGATATCCTCTCCGACCTGGCCTCGGGACTGGTTGGCGGGCTGGGGCTCGCGCCAGGGGCAAACATCGGGTATTCGGATGCGATCTTTGAGGCGGTTCACGGCAGCGCACCGGACATCGCCGGCAAGAACCTCGCCAACCCCTCGGCCATCGTGCTCGCGGGCGTGATGATGCTGCGCCACGTCGGCGAGACTTCGGCGGCCAACCGGATCGAGCGGGCGGTAGCGGAGGTGATCAGCGAGGGGACAAACGTCACCCGAGACCTGAATCCGAAAACGGCGGTGGGGACGAAGGAGATGGGGGAAGAGATAGTGAGAAAGGTAAAAGAAGGTCGAGATTAAGATTGAGATTGAGGGGCCTGCTCCACCCCTTAACCTTAACCTGCTCCACCCCTTAATCTCAATCTCGATTTCAACCTCTATGTCGTCTGGCCAGTGCAACATATGCGGTTGGCGGGGGGATTTTCTCCACTCCGAACTGGGTCGCGAGGGGCTCCATTGCGGCAATTGCGCCTCTTCGGCTCGCTACCGCGCCGTGATGTACTGGCTCGGTCTGGTGCTCGGCGAGCAGGGGAGAGCAATGCACGAGTGGCGTGAGCGCAAGGGGATCGCTATCTTCGAATCGAGCGCCCGCGGCGCCTACCCGATGTTGCTCTCTGAGAAGTTTGATTACTTTGAAACGGAATACGATCCCCGGCGTACTGCAGATGAGAGTTCGCCGCGCAAATATGCTGATATCCAAAAGCTTCAATTTGGGGAAGGGACCTTTGACATTGTCATTGCATCCGACGTGTTCGAACATGTCCGCGACGATGCCGCCGGATACCGGGAGGTGTTCAGGACCCTCAAGCAGGGGGGAACGCTCCTTCTGACTGTCCCGTATGCGCATGAGCGGCCCGAAACGATTGTGCGTGTGAGGACGGATGGAGAGAAGGACATTTTCCTGCTGGAACCGGAATATCACGGCGGAGGAGGGCAGACGCTCACCTACCGCAATTACGGGCGCGATCTCCTTTCGCTGTTGCGGCAGACTGGCTTCAGCGTCATGTATGCCGTGACCGACCAGCCGGAACTTGGGGTTCCCCCGATGGGCGTGATCATTGCACAGAAATCCGATTTCATCGAACTGCCGCCTCTCCCCGCGGCGAAGGGAACGATGCACCGCACGGTGCCGTTACTTCCCTATAGAGTATTCCTTCTGCTGAAGTACAACGTCGTGGGATTCCTTCGCATGCTCCGTCAGACTGCCCGGCGGTGACGTCGGACCGGAGGCCACCGATGGCACTGAGATCCAAGAGCGCCACATACGTCCTGACAGTCCTCCTCCTGTGCGCCGCGTTGTCGCCTATCCTCTCATGCTCAGGGTCTTCCGCGCTGGATGCCTCCGATGCAGGGAAATCGGCATCCTATCAGCCCGGTGTGACGAGCTTCGATATTGAGGCGGTTTCCCTGCCGGCCGATTCGGAGGCCGGATTCGATTTGTTTATCAGCATCCCTCCCCCGTCTCTCACTTTTACACGCGAACTCGATGGTTTCCGGGCGCTTTTCGACGTGACGGCACGGGTCTCCAACCGGGAGTCGGCGGAATTCGTGAGCGAGTTTGCATGGAGCGAGACAACCCTGGTGGCGGAGTACGATGCCACGCAGAAGTTTGAACCTCTCATCCTGACAAAACGCATTCTCACGCAGCCGGGGAAATACGCACTGGAAGTTCTGCTCGAGGATCGAAACAGCGACCAGTCGGCGACCCGGTCCCAGGGCCTGAACGTCATTGACCCCGCACAGAAGGAGCCGGCCATCGGGCGACTCCTGGTCCAGTCGAAGCACATCGACGGCCGCTTCTGGCCCCAGGTCTCATTCCACATCCCGGTCGGTGCGGAATCCCTGCGCTGCGCCGTCGATGTCTACAATATCCCCCCGAATGAACGACTGCCTGTGGACATCCGGATCCTGCGTTTCAAGGCCGATACGTCGCTCGCACTCCCCCCACACGCCTACTCGATCGTACCCACGCCCATGGGATATGGTCTGGTCAACCTCGAAAAGGCGGATACCCTGACCCGCGTTGCCATGATCGCTTCGGTTGCAAAGAGACGACAAACGCTCCTCTACTATATTCCCCCCATCCGGGAAGGGCTCTACCGCTTCGACATCCGGGTCACGGCGCAGACCACGGAGGGCGCCGCTTCCGAGACGAGCATGGTGGCCTCCCGATTCTATTCGATCAAGTCGCGGGGCTATCCGAAGCCGGTGACCCTTCATGACCTGATTGAATCGGCGGGTTACATTGCGACGGGGATTGAAATGAAGACCATGTGGGAGGGTGGGCCGCAAATCGAACTTCGGGACCGCTTCGAGGCCTTCTGGCTCAACCTTGCGAAGGAACGAACGGCGGCGACCGGATTGATCAGGCGGTACTACAGCAGAGTCGAAGAGGCGAACCGGCTCTTCACCACCGTCCGGGAGGGCTGGCGCACCGACCGGGGAATGTTGTACATCGTGCTCGGTCCCCCGGGCGAAATCCTGAACCACCTCGACACACAGACCTGGTACTACAACCTGTCGGGCGGCCAGCTGGTCAACACGTACACATTCAAGCGGATCATCCGCGAAGGGGAAGGGCTCTCCGTTGAAGAATACGTCCTCTACCGTCGCGCGTATTATGAGTCCTTCTGGGACCGGATGGTGGGGAAGTGGCGAGGGAACGAAACGTTCTGATTCCGTTATTGAAAATCCCCGATCGATTCCGTATTTTGTCTCCATGAGAATAGGGCAACTGACAATCGACAGGGGCATCCTGCTTGCTCCCATGGAGGACGTGACCGACGTCCCGTTCCGGCTCATCTGCAAACGGATGGGTGCCGACGTCGTGTACACCGAGTTCGTCAACTCGGACGGTCTCGTGCGCGGTTCGAAGAGGACGCAACAGAAAATGTTTTTCCGGGAGGAGGAGCGTCCCGTCGGCATCCAGATTTACGGCGGCGACGTCTCTGCCATGGCGGGTGCGGCACAGATGGCTGAGAGCTTCGAACCTGACCTGATCGACATCAACTGCGGCTGCTGGGTGAAGGACGTCGCGATGCGTGGCGCAGGAGCAGGGCTCTTGCGCGACCTTCCGAAGATGGAAAAGATCGCCTCGACGGTCGTCAATGCGGTCAAGGTGCCCGTGACACTCAAGACCCGCCTGGGGTGGGATGCCCAGAGCATCCGCATCGTGGATGTCGCCAGGATGTGCGAGGAGGTCGGCATCGCAGCCCTGACAGTCCATTGCCGGACGCGCGACCAGGGTCACAAGGGCTCGGTGGACTACAGCTGGATTCCGAAGATCAAGGACGCAGTGTCTCTCCCGATTATCGTGAACGGCGATATCGTCAGCCCGCAGAACGTCAAGACCGTGTTTGACACCACCGGGTGCGACGCTGTCATGATCGGCCGCGGCGCTGTGCTCAACCCATGGATCTTCCGGCAGGCGAAGCATTACCTGGCGACGGGCGAACTCCTCCCTGATGCGAACATCGAAGAACGGGTAGACCTCCTCAAGGAACACCTTCGCCTGTCGGTGGAGTACAAAGGTGAACGCGCAGGGGTCATCGAGCTCCGGAAACATTACGCCGGCTTCCTCCGGGGCATGCCCCACGTGTCAAAGGTCCGCATGGAATTGATGCAGTTCACCGAAGCCCACCCGATTCTCGACCATCTTACACGCTTCCTCGAGCTCTACTCCCCCCGCCCTGAACCGGTCTGAACTCACGGTGACCAACTTCTTGCGTTGATTGTGACTGCAGATTTCGGTAAGTTGCTTTTTCAAATCCGTCAAACTCAGCAGTTCTTCCAAAAAGCGCCCCGCTTCCCGGCGGTTCGACGAAGCACCCGATGGACAAGAAAGAGATCGCAGCGGTTCTCGAAGAGATGGGGACCCTCCTTGAGCTCCAGGGTGCCAATCCGTTCAAATCCCGCGCTTTCCATAATGCCTCCCGCGCCGTCGAGGGAATCACGGGCGACATCGCTTCACTTGCCAAAGCAAAGACACTTACCGAGATCAAGGGGATCGGGACGAGTATTGCCGCCATCATCGCCGATCTTGCCCTGAAGGGGAAATCCAAAGAGTACGCCGATCTTCGCGAGGGGATCCCGGTTGGGGTCCTGCAGATGCTCCGGATCCAGGGGCTCGGGCCGAAGAAGGTCAAGGTTCTGTACGAGAAGCTCAAGCTGAAGAGTCTGGACGACCTTGAGACTGCAGCAAAAGGGGACCGGCTTTCCAGTCTGAACGGTTTTGGCGCGAAGACGCAGGAGAACATCCTTGCCGGCATCCAGGCGCTCCGCTCCAGGGGCGACAAGCACCTCTACTCGACGGCGCTTGAGGCCGCCACATCGGTCTTCAATGCCATGATCCGCCAGCCCGCCGTGCTGCGCGCCGAGATCGCAGGGAGCCTCCGGCGGCGGAAAGAGGTTATCGGCGACATCGACCTCGTGGTGAGCGCGAAGGACGCCGACCGGAACCGCCTCATGGAGAAATTCGTCTCCCACCCCGATGTCCAGGCTGTCGTTGCCCGCGGAGAAACCAAATCGAGCGTTACCTTGAAATCGGGGATCAATTGTGACCTGCGGATCGTGACCGACGCGGAATTCCCGTTCGCCCTCAACTATTTCACGGGGAGCAAGGAACACAATGTCGAGCTCCGCACCCGTGCGAAAAAGTACGGGCTGAGCCTGAATGAATACGGGTTTTCAAAACTGGGGGAGGAGGAAACGCGGGGGAAGGCCAAGCAAGTGGTAAAATGCCGGGAAGAAAAGGACATCTACAAAACCCTCGAACTTTCCTACGTCCCGCCTGAGCTCCGCGAAAACCGGGGAGAGATCGAAGCTGCGGCAAGAGACGCGCTGCCCTCGCTGTTGACGGATGCCGACATCCGCGGCACATTTCACTGCCACACGACATACAGCGACGGCGTCAACACGCTCCAGCAGATGGCGAACGCGGCGCGCGCTCTCGGCTGGGAATACCTTGGGATCGCCGATCACAGCAAGGTGGCGGCGTACGCGGGAGGGTTGACGCGTGAAAAGCTCGCTGCCCAGTTCAGGGAAATCGACCGGCTCAACGGCGGTTACAAAGGGTTCCGGCTCTTCAAGGGGACGGAATGCGATATCCTCCCCTCGGGCGAACTCGACTGGTCGGATGCCGTGCTCGCCTCCTTCGAGTACGTGGTGATTTCCGTCCACAGCAATTTCAAAATGTCGGAGGCGGAGATGACCCGCCGGATCGTGCGGGCGCTCAAGAACAAGCATGTGACGATGCTGGGCCACCCGACCGGGCGGCTTCTGCTTTCGCGCGACGGCTACCCTGTGAATCTGACCGAGATAATTAACGTCGCCTCTGACTACGGCAAGCTCATCGAGATCAATGCGCATCCCATGCGTCTCGACCTCGACTGGCGCCTCTGCTCGTACGCAAAAGAGAAGGGGGTGATGATCGCCATCAATCCCGATGCGCATAACGTGGAGGGACTCGGCGACGTCGCCTTCGGCGTCGGTACCGCACGCAAAGGGTGGCTTGAACCGAAGGATGTCCTGAACACCCGGACGCTGTCTGGAGTTGTAAAGTACTTCAAGATCGCATGAACGGTGAATCATCATGAACCGCCCGCGAAACGCCTGGCTCGGCATCGTTCTCATTCTGCTCGGAGGATTCTTCCTTCTCGATTCCCTCCGGGCCATCAATCTCGGCGATATGATCGGCACCTACTGGCCTGTTCTCCTGATCGTGTGGGGGGCATGGTTGGTCTTCAAGCGCAGATCCCCGAGAGTGACCGTGGAGAGGTCGGACGGGTTCGGCGACGTGCGGCGCACAGTTGAAGAGGAGAGCCTGCACACCGCCAACGTCCTCGGGGACATCGAAATCCGTGTCACTTCGCGCGCCTTTAAAGGGGGTACGGCGACGACCGTTTTTGGCGATGTCGGTGTCGACTGCCGCGAGAGCCGCCTCGCCGAAGGCGAACATACGCTTCGTCTCAGCAGTGTTTTCGGCGATGCCGTTGTCCATGTCCCGCGTGATGCGGCGGTCAAAGTCACAGCGCACACGCTGTTCGGCGATGCGGAAGTGTTCGATCGGAAGAAGGAGGGTGTCTCGGCACACATCGTGCATGAGCGGCCGGACTTCGCGGCCTCCCCGCGGCGGCTGGTGGTGGATGTCTCCCAGGTGTTCGGCGACATCTCGGTCCAATAAGAAGGGAAATGCCGAAAGTCCATTTCATCCCGCTCGGGAAATCGAAAGAGATCAAACCGGGGGCGACGATTCTCGCTGCAGCCACGCAGCTTGGTGTCCCGATCGGTCAGTCGTGCAGCGGGGACGGGGTGTGCGGATGGTGCCGAGTGAAGGTCGTCAGGGGGCACGAACATCTCTCGCCGCTGACGGCCCTGGAGAAGAAGCTGGCGCAGGCCTGCGGTTTCAAGAGCGATGAGCGGGCGGCATGTCTGGCGCATGTCCAGGGTGAAGTTGCGGTGACAACAGCATATTGGTAGGATGGCGCGATTCAAGCGACATGTCTTTGTCTGTACCAATGAACGGCCTCCGGGCCATCCGAAGGGGTGTTGCCGGGAGAAGGGTTCCGAGGAAGTGCGTGAGCTCCTGAAGGCCGAGCTCTTCCGGCGCGGGCTGGCAGGGATTGTCCGCACCAACAGCGCCGGCTGCCTCGACGCCTGCGCGTTCGGCGCAAGCATGGTCATCTATCCGGAAGGGATCTGGTACGGGGGGGTCACCGTCGCCGACGTCCCCGAGATCATCGAGAAAACGATCCTGAATGGGGAAGTGATAACCCGGCTCCTGATTGATGATCCGCGATTCGTACAGGAGCGTCTGCAATACCCCATTCTCGTCCTTCCTCCGAAGAAAGGGTAGCTGATGAGCATCTACGCCTCGCTCGGCGTTCCGGTTCCCATCATCAGTTATGCGATACTCCATCAGCCGAAGTCCGGCATGTCGGCCCCCGAATACGGGCGCACGATGCTCGAGATGCAGGCCCGCCTGGGGGAGGAATCTTCAGCCGCCGCGGCAACTCATGCGAAATCTGTTGCGGACGTGACCGCCCGCCAGGCCCAGATCCTCCACGGCGCCATCGCATCGTTTCTGGAGACTCCCATCCGAACCGACGATGCGGAAATCCAGCGGATCCTGATCGAGGCGTTTGAGAAATACCGGGAGCAGGTGACTGAGACAGATCCGCCGGGTCTGATCGGCTCCTGGGAGGGGCGCATCGTGGAATTCGCACCGGGCAGAAGGTCAGCGCGATTTGCGCGAAGCGGGAAGCAATATCTGAAAGCTCTCGGCTTTGCCGGAGGGAAGGGGGCGCCCGATGTGCACGAATCGGTCCACGTCGTCTCAGGGGCGCGAAACCTGGACGTGCTGGAGCACATCGTGCGGGATCGGCTGGGAATCTACGGGTCGACGCATGGCCGGCACATCGGCGAAAGTGCTTCATTCACCGTTGCTGCCCACAACCTCGTCCTCTCTGCAGGAGAGGAAATCACTTCCGCCCCCCGCGACGCAATGCGCGAGGCGGCGGTCTTCTTCTCGAAACCTTCTCTCGCGTATGACGAATTCCGTGCTTCTCTTTCGCCTCTTGTGCAGGCGGCGGCCGCTTCACGAGGGATCCGTATGGCGGGAGTGTGGCAGAGAAAACTCGGCCTGGGGAAGGGGGATGAGTTCGTCTTACGATGCCTTGTTGACCAGCCGGAAAACGTCGAACCATGCCTCGCCGTCATGGCTGACGTCGACCTACCCGCGCAAATTCACGAGGCAGTGGTACGTCACGGTCGTCTGCTGGTGAAGGAGATCCTCCGGCCCGAATAACCAGTCCGTCGTGCCACCGGTATGAAACAGCGAAAGAAGAAAACCTCCGTTCGTTCCACAGAATCCGCGGAACGACTCCGAGCCCGGGCGCGCTCGGTGCTTGCGGACCTCAGGAGAGAGTTCCCCTCTCCACGCACCGCGCTCAACCACGCGGATGCCTTCCAGTTGCTGATCGCGACAATACTCTCGGCGCAATGCACCGACGAGCGTGTGAACATTGTTACGAAGGACCTGTTCGCAAAATACCGTTCTCCAACAGACTTTGCGTCGGCGTCGCAGCCGCAGCTTGAGAAGGAAATCCGCTCCACCGGGTTCTTCCGGATGAAAGCAAGAAACATCATCGCGTGCTGCGAAGCGCTGGTGGAGAAGCATGCGGGAAGGATTCCGGAAAGCATGGAAGAGCTTGTTCAGCTTCCCGGCGTGGGGCGGAAGACGGCCAATGTTATGCTGGGTCAGGCCTTCGGAATTGCCTCAGGAGTGGTCGTCGACACGCACGTCCATCGGCTGGCACAGCGGCTGGGATTTACGCGGGCGGACACGCCGGAAGAGATCGAGCGGGACTTGATGGCCATTGTTCCCTCCGAGGACTGGATCGATCTCGGGACAGCGCTGATCCTTCATGGGCGCAAAACCTGCAAGGCGCGCACGCCCGATTGCCCCTCCTGCCGGCTCAATGACCGCTGCCCCTCGGCGGATGCCTTCCTCTCGTCACGGCGTTAAGTCCACCCGCCAGAATCTCCCTTCTCCGCCCCGCTTCGCGCTGTCAATTCTTGCTGGTGAGATCACTGTAGAGTGATCCGATGCAGGACGGACAGAAGTACAGAAGGCGGTAGTCACCCACCTGGCGTTCAATTAGTTGTCCTCTGGGGTACTGGGCGCGGCAGATGGAACATCGCTCCTTGTTCAAGTCCTCCGGCGACCTCCCCTGTTTGATAATTGCTTTAAATCCCAGCAGGGCAATGCCCAGGATGAGCAGCAGGAAGACGGCGGCAAGTATGGAAATGGTCATGGAAGGCCGCGACTGAGAACGTGGCGTCAGGGGCGTAGAGTAAATATACACACTCCGTGCCCTTTTTCAAATCTGCGAACCTCACCTTCCCCCCGTTCCCATCAGTGGGAAACCGGGGCCTCCCTCCAGACCGCACGTTGAATAAAGTCCATCAATCCACACCCCTGGAGGGTGGCATACCTTCTGCCTTTGGCGTGAAATGATCGGCAGCGGAAACCAGGTGCGTCCTTTTCTCGAAAGTCTCTATGCAGAGCATTGAACCGGCCAGCCTCGGACGGATGATACAGGTCCTGAAGGTAAAGGGGTATTGTGTGGTGGGTCCGACGGTCCGCGACGGAGCGGTCGTGTATGCGGAAATCGGCGGACTGGACGACCTGCCGCGCGGCGTCGGCGACGAGCAGTCAGCGGCGTCGTATCGCTTGCGTGATCGGGAGGATGGGGCGTTCTTCGGTTACACGCTCGGGCCGGTGTCGTGGAAGAAGTTCCTTGTTCCTCCTCGCGCCACGCTCTTTAGCGCAATCCGGAACGGGAGAGGGTTTGATGTCGCTGCAGGGAATGCAGCGGATCCTCCCCAGAAAATGGCATTCCTCGGCGTTCGTCCATGCGAACTGCGGGCGCTTGAGCTTCTCGACAAGGTATTTCTGGGCGACGATGTCGTCGATCCCCTGTACAAGGCCAACAGGGACAACAGCATTGTCATCGCAGTGAATTGCAGCACGTCGGGGGGGACCTGCTTCTGCGCCTCGATGGGGACCGGTCCGTCGGCACACGGCGGCTACGATATTGTGCTGACGGAGGTGACGGGGCCGGACCGGCACTATCTTACTGTCGATGCCGACACCGCGCGCGGTGAGGCAATTGTGCAGGAACTCCAGGCCCCATCCGCAACTCCGGCGGAAATCGAGGAAGCGGAAGCAGCCGTCGCGAGAGCGGCGGACATGCAGGGGACGCGGCTGGACATCGAAGGGCTGCCGCGCGCCCTCAAAGACAATTTCGACCATCCGCATTGGGATGAAGTGGCCCGCCGCTGCCTCGCCTGCGCGAACTGCACGATGGTCTGTCCAACCTGCTTCTGTTCGACCGTGGAGGACGTCACCGATCTCACCGGCAGCCGCGCTGAACGACGGCGTCGCTGGGATTCATGTTTTTCGTCGGAATTCACCCGCGTGGCAGGCGGCAACATTCGCCCATCCGTCCGCGCCCGGTACCGGCAGTGGCTGACGCATAAGCTGGAACACTGGGTTGACCAGTTTGGCGCAATGGGATGCGTCGGCTGCGGACGATGCATCACCTGGTGTCCGGCAGGGATCGATATCACCGCGGAGGCTGCCGCCATCCGCAACAACGGAGCACAAGTGTAAGGAGCAACGCATGCATCCCGAGAATCTTACCGAAATTCTCCGGCAGCACCCATTCCTGGCGAATCTCTCCGCGCATCACATGGAGGTGCTGATCGGCTGCGCGTCGAACGCGCATTTCGCGGAGGGGGAATACCTGATTCGCGAGGGGGAAGTCGCCAATACGTTCTATCTCATCCGGACCGGGCGGGTTGCGCTGGAGACCGACGTCAACGCGCGCGGCACGATAAGGATCCAGACCGCAGGCCCGGGTGAAGTCCTCGGCTGGTCATGGCTCATTTCCCCTTTCCGATGGCACTTCAACGGCGTCGCGGTCGCCGATGTCCGTGCCGTTGCGCTTGACGGTGAATGCCTCCGGACGAAGTGCGAGAACGACCATGATTTCGGCTATGAAATGCTGAAGCGGCTCTCACAGGTCATGGAACGCCGTCTCGAGGCAACGCGCCTGCAGCTGTTCGACCTGTACGGCAATTCGACCGGGGTCAATACATGACGCATGAAGCCGTCCCGGCCGTTGCGCGGACCGCCGACCCCATGGTGGTGCAGCCGGTTTCCCTCAAGAAGATCGTCTGGGAAACCGACGACACGTTCACCCTCCACATCGATATGACAGAGCTCGGGGGGGCGTTCCGCTTTCAGCCGGGACAGTTCAACATGCTGTACGTGTTCGGGCGTGGAGAAGCGGCAATTTCCATCAGCTCGGATCCCGCGCACTCGCGCACGCTGGCGCACACCATCCATCGCGTCGGGTCTGTGACCACAGGCCTGGCCCAGATGAAGAAAGGGGACATGATCGGCCTGCGCGGGCCCTTCGGCTCCAGTTGGCCCATCGGTGGCGCCCGGGGAAAGGATGTCTGCATCGTCGCCGGCGGCATCGGCCTCGCGCCGCTCCGCCCGGTGATGTACTCCCTGCTGCGGGAGCGCACCGCGTTCGGGCGGATCATCCTGCTCTACGGGGCACGCTCACCCCTCGACCTCCTCTACCGGGTCGAGCTTGAGAACTGGGGCAAGACACACAACGTCGAGGTTCTGGTCACCGTTGACCGCGGCGATTCGTCCTGGAAAGGACATATCGGGGTTGTGACAAACCTCTTTTCGTACGTGACGCTGGATCCCCGTGCCACGGTCGCTTTTGTCTGCGGCCCGGAAACCATGATGAAGTACACTCTTGACGAACTCGACCGCCGGGGACTGCCGGAGCAGCAGGTCTTCCTCTCGATGGAGCGCAACATGAAGTGCGCGGTCGGCTTCTGTGGCCACTGCCAGTACGGACCGGAGTTCATCTGCAAGGACGGGCCCGTTTTTCCGCTGACACGCGTGCGGCACCTGCTGGAGAAGAAGGAGCTCTGATATGGCGTCGAAGAAACCCAAACTCGCGGTGTTCAAGTTTGCTTCGTGTGACGGCTGCCAGCTCTCGCTGCTCGATGCGGAGGATGAGCTGCTGCTTGTCGCGGGCGCGGTGGACATCGCGAACTTCCCCGAGGCAAGCCGCCGGGTTCTGAAGGGACCGTACGACGTGGGTCTGGTCGAGGGGAGTATCACCACGCCGCACGACGTGGAGAGAGTCCGCGATATCCGGAAACAGTGCAAGGTGCTCATCACGATCGGGGCGTGCGCGACTGCGGGGGGGATCCAGGCATTGAGGAACTGGAAGGACGTCAATGCGTTCACCCGCATCGTCTATGCGAGCCCGGAGTACATTGCAGCCCTGGACCGCTCGATGCCGATCGGCTCGTACGTGCACGTGGATTTTGAACTTCGGGGCTGCCCGATCAACAAGTATCAGCTGATCGAAGTCCTGACTGCGTACCTGAACGGCCGGAAGCCATCCCTCCCCACGTACAGCGTCTGCATGGAATGCAAGATGCGCGGTTCGGTCTGCGTCATGGTGTCCGCAAACACGCCCTGTCTTGGCCCCGTGACGCAGGCGGGGTGCGGGGCGATCTGCCCGTCGTACTACCGCGGATGCTACGGCTGCTTCGGCCCCATGGAGAATCCGAACACCGCGTCGCTTGCCGCGCGATTCCGTGCGGTGGGGGAAGGCAAGCAGGATATTGTTCGTGCGTTCCGCAGTTTCAACGCGTATGCCGAAGCGTTCAGGAAGGAGTCGGACGCGCATGAGTAGCAGGACCATTACCGTTGATCAGCTTGCACGCGTGGAAGGGGAGGGCTCGTTGTACGTCAGGGTCAACGACGGAAAGGTTGCCGATGTCAGATTCGGTATCTTCGAGCCCCCCCGTTTTTTTGAGGCGTTCCTGCGCGGCAGGCGGTTCACCGAGGCCCCGGATATTACGGCCCGCATCTGCGGCATCTGCCCGGTGGCGTACCAGATGAGCGCGGTGCAGGCAATGGAACAAGGGATGGGGGTGAGCGTCGACGGTCAACTTGCGGCGCTCCGCCGGCTTCTCTATTGCGGCGAGTGGATAGAAAGTCATGTCCTCCATATGTTCATGCTCCATGCCCCCGATTTCCTCGGCTATGAAGACGCGATCGCGCTGTCACGCGACAGGCCGGAGCTCGTTGCGAATGCCCTCCGGTTAAAGAAGATCGGGAATGATATCGTCGCGATCGTCGGCGGACGTGAGATCCATCCGGTCAACGTCAAGGTGGGAGGGTTCTACCGGATTCCAGCAGCCGCCGAGTTGCGGCCGTTACTCGAGCGCCTGGAGTGGGGCCTGAGCTGGATGATCGAGGCGGCCCCGATGCTGGCCGGACTGCCGTTTCCGGATTTCGATGGGACGTACGAGTTCGTGGCGTTGAGGCATCCCTCGGAATATCCGATGAACGCCGGGCGCATCGTCTCTTCGGGAGGCCTCGACATCGCCGTGCGCGAATACGAATTCCATTTCGAGGAACGGCATGTGCGCCACTCCAACGCCCTGCATGGGTTCGAACGCGGCACGGGCCGGTACAAGGTGGGTCCGCTCTCGCGATTCAACCTGAACTTCGACCGGCTCACCCCGCTGGCTCAAAAAGTGGCCGGTGACATGGGCTTGCGTCTGCCTGTCACCAATCCCTTCCGCAGCATCCTGGTTCGCGCCGTGGAAACGGTGTATGCACTGGAAGAAGCAATCCGCATCATCGCCGACTATGTCCCGCCGGCGCAGGCGGCGATCGAGGTCGAACCGGTGGCGGGGATCGGCTGCGGAGCGACCGAAGCGCCGCGAGGGATGCTCTATCACCGATACCGGGTGAGCGACGACGGAATCATCAGGGACGCGAAAATCGTCCCCCCGACTGCACAGAACCAGCCGACAATCGAAGAGGATGTGAGGCAGTTTGTGACCAAGTTCATCGATCTTCCCAGGGAAGAGCTGACCTGGAAGTGTGAACAGGCCGTCCGCAACTATGATCCCTGCATATCCTGCGCGACGCATTTTGTGCGGCTTGATGTCGAGAACAGCCCCGGCGGGAGAAGCCGATGACCAACCACCCTGAAGCCGTTGATACCCTCCTGATCGGCGTCGGGAATGAGTTCCGCGAGGATGATGCCGTGGGGCTGTGCGTTGCCCGCGAGATCCGGAGACGGAATGCAGGGGCCGTCACCGTCGTTGAGGTTTCCGGGGAAGGCTCGGGGCTGATGGAGGCGTGGGCGGGCGCGCGACAGGTGATCATCGTGGACGCCATGTTTTCCGGCGGGGTGCCCGGCTCGATCCGGCGGTTCGACGCCACCGCCGAAGAGGTCCCGCGCCGTTACTTTCACTATTCCACGCATTCCTTCGGCGTGGCTGAAGCGATCGAAACCGCCAGGAAACTCGGGACGCTCCCACCTCACCTGCTCCTGTACGGAATCGAAGGGAAGGAATTCGGGACCGGCGTCGGACTCTCCGACCCCGTCGTCAAGAGCGTTCCCGCCCTCATCGCCATGATCGAGGAAGACCTCCACGCGTTCCACGCTGTGTAACCTGCAATTCCGCCGTTTTGATTTTTCTCCTCTCCTGCTGTATCTTAAGTGCCCGTATCACATCGAAGGAGCCCGCCGCATGAACCGGCAGGATGCGCTTGAACTGCTGCATGAGTACACGAAGAGCGACGCGCTGCGGAAGCATGCGCTTGCGGTGGAAGCTGCAATGCGGGCCTGCGCGGTGAAATTCGGCGGAGATCCCGAAGTCTGGGGCGTTGTAGGACTGCTCCACGACTTTGACTACGAGCGGTATCCGCAATTCCCCGATCATCCCACGAATGGATCGGAGATCCTGAAGGAGCATGGATATTCCGAAGAGATACGGAAGGCGATCCTCGGACACGTCCCGGAGATGAACGTCGCACGCGATACGGCAATGGCGAAAGCGCTCTTCGCGTGCGACGAGCTGTGCGGGTTCATTGTTGCGTGTGCAATGGTGCGGCCAAACAGGCTGGCTGATCTCGAGGCCCCCTCGGTGAAAAAGAAGATGAAAGATAAGGCCTTCGCGCGTGCTGTCAGCAGAGAGGACATCATCAAGGGGGCGGAGGAGCTGGGAGTGCAACTCGATGATCACATTGCTGCTGTGATTGCCGCTTTGAAACCTGTCGCTGCCGAGCTCGGACTTTGATCATTGCGAAATGCTACGGTTCCATCGTTATTCCACCGCTCCAATACTCCCTCCTCACAAAGTAGTACTGCGAAAACGGCTCCAGCCCGTTGCGGTAGCTAACATGCAGCCGGATGCCCGTCCCCTCCCATGAACCGAGCTTGAATCCTGCCTCCAACCTCTCTGTGACGTAATACGTCGGGATGCCGTTAAGCGCGAGATGCATGGCAGCGTACGCTATGAGGGGTTTGTCGAACAGCGATCCGCTCAACCCGGTGGTGTACACTTCCATCCCGTGCAAGCTTCCCCAGCGCGCCAGGTCGTCGGGGCGCGCAAGCGTCGCATATGAAGCCCCGCTGTAGATGCGCATCGCGATGTCTTCCCATGACCACCGGTATGCGGCAAGGAATTCTCCAAAATCCCGCGTGTACGGGATCGGCTCCTTCCCGTCTCTCCACTTCCCGGAATTGCTGTCCCAATGTCCGTCGATGAGGTGGCCGCTCTGGTGCAGGATACGGAGCCGCAGTTGAATCCCCTCCCCCCACTCGCTCGCAGGCACGAACGTGACGTGCCCGCCGAAGAAGCCGTCCACTGCGTCAACTTGCAGGCGCAGCCCCTGTGCGCTGGTCGTGAGTGCGAAGGTGAAGAAATCGAAGCCGAGCCGGATGAGGTTTGCCCTGTCGCGGTACTCCACGACATCAATGCTGCTGCCGATATCGAGCTTCAGTTTCGACGAGCCGAATTCCTTCTGGATACCGACGCGCGGCTCCTGTTCGCTGGCTGTCAGCGGCGCGACGAATGCACCTCCGGGGAGGAATGTCCAGGCCGGTCCCGCAGCGAGGTCACCTTGTTGGCCCGGCGCTGGTCGGGCGAGGAGAGTCAGCGCCAGCAGTATCAGCACGTTCAGTCGCATACGCGTGTCCTGATCGCAATGTCCGCTAATGAAAACAACTCTCTGTGGAATAAGCAAGGCATGCCCTCTGTCGGATGCCATCGCCATTGAATCTTAGTCGATTCTTCCGTACTTTCACGGACGTTTATCATCGCTGGAGCCATGCATGAGAACATTCCCGGTCATCGTTGCGCTTGCCTGCTGCTGCATCTTCCAGGGTGTCGCCCAGGAAGAGCCGATCCCGCCCAAACGGTCGCGTATGGTGAAGGTCGGGCTCTTCGGCGGGTTCACCCCGGGCATGCTCTTCCCCGACCTCAAGCCGATCAATGATTTCCTGAAGGGGGGCAAAGGAGCGGCGCTGAAGGAAGGAGGAGTGTTCCTCTGGGGTGGTGCCGGGGCGGCGTACATTATGCTGGTGCCGAACCTCCGGGTGGGTGGGGTGGGGATGAACGGGAGCATCAAGAGCTCATCGGTCGATGCCGCTGGCGTCCGACGCGATGCAGAACTGGGAGTGGGCTATGGAGGGGTAACGATTGAGTATGTCATCCCCATCGTGGAGCGCTTCGACTTTGCCGTGGGTACAATGCTCGGCGCGGGAGGGATCGATCTGACGCTCCGGCAGTCGAGCGGTGGCACCAATACCTGGCAGGGAGAACAGACCAGCTTTGGGAACACGCCGGGGTCGGCGACAATCAATGCCACGCGGGTGCTCTCGGGATCGTTCTTCGTCTTTATCCCATCGGCCTGCGTTGAATACTCGATGCTCAACTGGCTGGCGCTGCGCGTGGGAGTGAGCTACGTCGGCATGGCCGCTCCCTCCTGGAGCGTGGACGGAAAGTACGACCTCCTGGGTGTCCCGAGCGGAGTCAGTGGCCGTGGAGTGATGGTGAATGCGGGGCTGCTTGTGGGGACGTTTTGATGGTGGAGTGGAGTCCGCCGCACCTTGTTCACGAGGACATGACTGCTACTGATCTTCGATAAATTGCACCGGCTTCCACCGGGCAAAGAGGTCCTTGCATTTCGTCCGCTGATACTTCCCTGTCGAGGTGACGGGGACGTCGTTGCCGATGACGACCACCTTCGGGCTTTTCGCAAACGGAAGATATTTTCTGCAATGCGCCAGGACGTGCTCCTCCGATAGTTCGATCCCGGGCTTCGGTTTCACGTAGGCCCCCACTTCTTCGCCGTACCATTCGTTTTCAAAGCCAACCGCGATCCCCGCTTCCACGCCGGGAATGTGCATCAACACCTCGTCGATCTCGAAGGGGGAAATGTTTACCCCGCCCCGTATGATCAACTCCTTGATGCGTCCGGTGATGAAGAAGAATTTCCTCCCCTGATCGTCGAACCGGTAAAACCCCTCATCTCCGCTCCTGAACCAGCCGTGCGTGAAGGTCGTTTCGTTTGCTTCGGGGTCCGCAAAATACCCGGCCATGACGTTGTGGCCGCGGATCACGATCTCCCCCTTTTCTCCTTCTTCGAGCTCATGCCCCTGATCGTCGTGGATCGTCATCTCGTTGACGGGGAGTGGTACGCCGATGGAGGGGAAGCCGAACTTTGACATCCACGCTCTGTGCTCCGCCGGGGAGAGGTCGATGGGGAGGAAGCAGGAGTAGCAGGTCGTCTCGGAAAGCCCGTAACCATGGATCACGGGGATCTTAAACGTCTGCTCAAACTTCGCTGCAAGGTCCACCGTCAGGGGCCCGGCCCCGCAGATGATGTGGCGAAACTGAGCAAGCTTGTAGGCCTCCATGTTCAGCTTCGCGTGGAGGAGGAACTGGAGGAGGGTCGGGACGACGCTCACGACGGTCACCTTCTCGATGGCGATCCGCTCGAAAAAGCGGTCGCTGTGGAATCGCTGGTTGAGGACGACGCCGCCTCCGGAGTACAAGGGAGTCATGAGAGTGACCACGATGCCGTTGACGTGGTGAATCGGCAGGACGCACATCATGCGCTGATCGTCCGAGATCCGGTGCCACTCGGCGATGCTCATCGCATCGACCAGGAGATTGTATTGGACCAGGACGACCCCTTTCGGGTTGCCCGTGGTCCCGGACGTGTAGACGATCAATGCTTCATCGTCGAGCGTTGCGGGGGCAGGTGGTTGGCAGCGTGTTGCGAATTTCGCCACCTCGGTCTGATAGTGAGGAAAGGAAGCATGAACGCGGTTTCCCACCTGTATGATCGTCTTGAGCGCCGAGAGGCCCTGGGTAAGGGGGACGATCCGTTCGAGGAACTGGTCGCGCACAAAGGCGACCCGTGCGCCGGAATTCTGGAGGACATACCTGATCCTCCGGTCGTCCTCACCGGCGTTTACGGGGACGACGACGCAGCCGACCAGGAACGCAGCAAAATACTGTATGACGGCGTCGCTATGGTTGAACGAAACCGTGGCAATCCTATCGCCGCGTTCGACCCCGAGCGACAGGAGGTAGTTCGCCGTGCGGCACACCTCCTCGTAGAACTCACGGTACGAATACTCGGACCTGCGCCCGTCGTCGCTGTAGTAGATCAGGAAGGGTTTCTCTTCATACCGGTCGGCATGGCCGGCAAGTAGTTCGGCGATGTTGCGACAGGTGACCATCGGTTCCCCATGCGGGACGCCTTCCAGGGAACGGGCACGGCGGATATTCTCCTGCAGTGCCGGCGGCAGATCGGGCATGCCTCCACCCTCATACAATAATGATACCAGCGTGCCTCTGAACTCTCAAAGAACGTGGCTGCGCCATCGAGGACCCTTCAGCGCGCGGGTGCAGACGGCCGCGGCATTTCAAACCTGTCGGTGGTCCGCGTGTACGTTCCGCCCCCCATGCGCCCTATCGGCCTCAGGAGATCGGGATTGACCTGGAAGTTGCTGACGATGTCATCATCGACGTGGAACCGGAGGATTTCGCCGATCACGAGGCTCCCGCCGAGCGGTTTCGGGCTGATATGAACAACCTGGAGCAAGCGGCACTCCATGGCTGCGCGCGATTCCTTTACGCGGGGCGGAGTGACCAGGTCGGAAGGGATGGGAGTCAGGCCCGATTCGGCGAACTCGTCCACCTCCGGGGGATAATCGAACGAGCACGCGTTCATCTTTCGCGCAAAGTCCTCGGACACGATGTTGACCACGAATTCCTTCATGGCCTCGATGTTGCGCAGGGTGTCCTTTCTCGACCCATCGGTCCCGCGGATCATCGGGGCAAAGCAGATCGCGGGGGGGTTCGCGCTGATCGCTGTGAAGAAGCTGAACGGTGCAAGGTTGCGCACCCCGTCCAGGCTGAGGGTTGAGACGAAGGCGATCGGGCGCGGAACGATCAGCCCCGTCATGAGCCGGTAGATGTCGCGCGGCTCGTGGTGCGTGGGGAGTATGGTCATGGGGTGGACAGCCAGCTCTTCCAGTAATCCTTCCACTCAGCCCGCTCTCCGGCCGGGAGAACCCGAATGGGGTTCAGGCCGTCGAGCATGACGGCGTATTCGTCGGTATGTGTCTTCTTGCCCTGCCCGGCCAGGGCTTTAGGGTGCGGACCGTGGTGGATGCCTCGGGGATGAAGCGTGACCATGCCGGCCGTGATGTTGTCGCGGCTGAAGAAGCTCCCGTCATGGTAGAAGATGAATTCGTCGTAGTCGGTGTTGCGGTGGAAGAAGGGAACCCTGACGGCCTCGGGGTCTTCCTCCAGCGGCCGCGGCACGAAACTGCAGACCGCCGCTCCCTGCGTCACGAACGTGGTGTGCGCGCTGGGAGGGAGATGCGCCCGGTGACTCATCACCGGCCGGATGTCGCGAAGGTTGAGCTTCCAGACGGTGAGATCACCTTTCCAGCCAACAACGTCCATGGGGTTGAAGGGATAGAACACGCTGGAGAACTCCCCTTCCGCTTTGATGCGGACCTCCCACTCGCGGTTGTCATCAAGGCGAGGGGCGGGATCGGGCGTGACGATGATCGACGGATCGTACAGCGCATGCTGGCCGATGAGTCCCTTGTCGGGCTGCTCAAACTCCGTCTTTGACTCGATGATCAGAAAGAAGTTGTCGGTCGTTTCGGGGACTACGCGGTACGTGACTGCACGCGGGATCACGAGGTAGTCACCCTTCTCGAAGGGAAGCGGCCCGAAGTCAGTTTCCACCGTCCCTCTCCCGCGGTGGACGAAGTGCAGCTCGTCGCCGTCCGCATTGCGGTAATAAAACGGCATGGGGGTGGAACGCCGCGAGACGGAGAGTCGGACATCGTCGTTCCCCAGGAATGGGACGGGAGCGCCGTCCGGGTCGGTCTGGTCCGTCGGCTGCAGCGTGTTACAGTCGATGCAGTGCGGACGAAGCTTTCCTTCGAACCGTATCCAGCCGGTCGGGGGGTGAGCGTGGTAGAGGTGCGCGGACTTCCCGAAAAACCCCTTCCTCCCGTGCTCCTCTTCGAACGTCCCCTGCGGGAGTGCGACGTGTGCCTGGCTTGCGGTTTTTCCCTTCTTCAGCGGATACATTCGGTCTCCTCCTCAGCGATGGGGCGTTTCATGACGATCCATGGATTATCGGGATTGCTCCTTGACGACCCGGTTTCGTAACACGCCGATCTTTTCAATCTCGAGTTCGATAACGTCGCCCGGCTTCACCCACCGGTCGAGCTCGAGTCCGCACCCGGTTCCGACAGTGCCGGATCCGAGGAGGTCGCCCGGATGCAGGGTCTGATCGCGCGAGAGGAACTCGATCATCTGCTCGAACTTCCAGTGAATTGAACCGGTGGTACCGCGCGACCACTCCTCCCCGTTCACGCGGGCCGTCATGGTCAGGTTGTAGGGATCGCCGATCTCGTCCAGGGTCACCAGTACCGGCCCGATGCCGGTGCACCAGTCCTTTCCTTTCGCAGGGCCCAGCCGCACGCGCATCTCCTGCCGCTGGATGTCGCGTGCGCTGAAGTCGTTCATGACCGTGAACCCTGCAATGTGGTCAAGAGCGCGTTCCGCCGGAATGTTACGCCCGGTCCTCCCGATGACGAACGCGATCTCGAGCTCGTAGTCGAATTTCTCCGTGAACGATGGCCAGAGGACATCCTCATCAGGCCCGATGATATTTTGTCGCCCGCTGGTATAATACACGGGGATCTCGTACCACTCCTTCGGCATCGACTCCCCCCGTTTTTCGAAGCCCTTCTTCACGTGTGTCTCGAATGCGTAGAAATCCCGCACGGATGCCGGATCGGGAAGGGGGGCCCGCAGGCGGGTCTCCAACGGGGAGTACAGCAGCGTTTCGTCGTTCGGGCCGCGCGGAACCCGGCCGCCGTCCAGCTCCGCTTGCAGCGATTCAAGCGTTGCCCGGGCGAACCCCATCGAGGTCTGTTCCCCTCTCAGGAACCCCAGCAGCGTGTCGGGCACCAGCACGTCGGCCAGCGTGTACGGCCTCACCTCCCCCTTGCGGGCCAGATGCCACGCGCAGGCGAAATTCATGTCGACCACCCCCCGGGAGAGCTGGACGCCGAACCGGCGGTGTCTCCCGAGCGGCGTTGCGACCTCGAATGTGCAGAGTCTCATCCGCGTGCCGGGTCAGAGATTGCCGCGCAGGGCCTGCTCACGCTCGATCGCCTCGAACAGCGCTTTGAAGTTCCCTTTCCCGAAACTTTTGCTCCCCTTCCGCTGAATGACTTCGTAGAACAGTGTTGGCCTGTCCTCGACAGGCTTGGTAAAGATCTGCAGCATGTATCCTTCGTCGTCCCGGTCGACGAGGATGCCGAGTTTCTCGAGTTCCTCGACCGGCTCATCGATCCTCCCGACGCGATCGCCCAGCTCCCGGTAGTACGTGGTGGGGACGCGCAGGAATTCCACCCCCTGCATCCGCAGGCGTGACACCGTGCTGATGATGTTGTCCGTTGAACAGGCGATGTGCTGGACTCCCGGTCCCTTGTAGAATTCGAGGTACTCTTCGATCTGCGACTTCTTCTTCCCCTGCGCGGGCTCATTGATCGGGAACTTGATCCTCCCGTTGCCGTTGGCCATCACCTTCGACATGAGAGCAGAATAGTCGGTGCTGATGTCTTTGTCGTCGAAGTGCTGGTAGAGGCGAAACCCCATGACCGACTCGTAGAACTTCACCCAGGTATTCATCTCACCCCAGCCGACGTTGCCGACCATGTGGTCGATAAATTTCAGTCCCGTCGGCCGGGCGACCGTGTCCGGCCCGGGGACCACGTTGAAACCCGGGAGGAATATGCCGCGGTAGTTCTTCCGCTCCACGAACGTGTGGACGGTGTCGCCGTATGCCGCGATGGCAGCCAGTCGCACCTCTCCCTGCTCGTCCTTGCTGACAGTCGGCTCCATGACCCTGCGGCCGCCGCGGCGAGTGGTCTCGCGATAGGCCGATTCGGCATCGTCGACCCAGAGCGCGATGTCTCGCACGCCGTCGCCGTGGAGCGCAATGTGGGCCGCGATGGGGGTATCGGGGTGAAGGGGAGTGGTGAGAACCAGGCGGATGGTGTCCTGCTGCAGCACGTAGGAGACGCTATCGCGGCGTCCCGTCTCCGGGCCCGCATACGCGACGAGAGAGAACCCGAACGCGGCGCGGTAGAAATGCGCGGACTGTTTTGCATTGCCGACGTACAGCTCAACGTAATCTGTCCCGTTGATGGGAAGGAAATCATCCATACGCGCATTCCCTCGTGTGCATGAGAAAGATCAGTTGTGTCACCGGCCGGGAGACGCCGGGCGCACCTAGTCCTTTTCCGCCGGCTGGCGCTCTGCGGCCAGCACCATGCGAAGAGCGTTCAACAGTACCCCGTTCTGCTCCTCCGTTCCGATGGTGACGCGAAGGCAGTGGGGGAGCCCGAACGCGCGGAGCGGCCGGACGATCACTCCTTTCAGGAGCAGGCCCTGGTAGAGCGTATTCGCTTCACGCTCGCTCTCCATCGGCACGCAGACGAAATTGGCCTCCGTGTCGATGACTGTCAGGCCGAGTGCGCGGAACGCCGGGATCAATGTGCGCTTGCCCGTTTCGTTAGACGCGATCGTGCGCCGCAGGAACTCCTCATCTGCGAGCGCACCGATGCCCGCCGCCTGGGCAAGCGTGCTCGGCTCGAACGGGAGTTTCACCTTCAGCAGGTTCGAAATCAGAAGGTCGTGCGCAAAGCCGTATCCGATCCTCACCCCGGCGATCCCATACGCCTTTGAAAAGGTTCGGAGCGTGATGACGTTGTCATACCGGTACTGCATTGAATCGGGGTAGCCCGGCGAATGCTGGGCATACTCGAAATACGCCTCGTCGAGGATGATCAGCACATGGGGCGGGACCCGCGGGATGAACGCGTCGAACTCCGCCCGCGTGAAGATCGTGCCGGTCGGATTGTTCGGGTTGGCGAGATAGATGATTTTGGTATGGGCAGTGATCGCCGCCGCGATGGCATCGAGGTCGAAGCGGAAGTCGCGCAGCGGGACGGTCACCAGCGTTGTCCCGCGGGAGCGTGCAAGCACATAGAAACCGACGAAGGTTCCTTCGGAGGTGAGCACCTCGTCATCGTCGCACAGGAACGCGCGGATGATGTTGGACATGATTCCTTCGGAGCCCGAGCCGGCGATGACATTGCCGACCTTGAGCCGGAACCGCCGCGCAAGTTCCTCGCGGAGGTCAAGCCCGCCGTTGGGATAGCGATGCAGCTCGTTGATGTGGCGCTTCATTTCTTCGAGCGCCAGGGGGGAGGGACCGAGGGGGTTTTCGTTGGAGGCCAGTTTCGTGACGCGCGCGATCCCGAGTTCCCGCTGCAGCTCGGCAATGGGTTTGCCCGGCTTGTAGGGTTCGAGCGACTCTATGTACGGTGGAACCAGGCGCACAAGGAACGGGCCGGTATGAGATGCACGACGACGGTGTCGCAAAAAAGATAGCAAAGCGCCCTCCGAAATGCAAGGCGGACGGAGTCGCCGGGGCGCCCGCTTCCTTGACATTCCTGACGCAATTGGTTACCATCTCAACCAATCCATGAAGGTTTCCCGCTCACTCCGTCCGGTCGCATGATCCCCATCCGCGACACGATCAAGTCAAAGACGATCCCTTTCGTGAACTATGCGATCATCACGCTGTGCGGTGCTGTCTTCCTGTATGAGGTGTCGCTCGGGGCGCGCGCCGGCGCGTTTGTGAGCTCGCTCGGCGTGATCCCGGCGGCGGTGTCGGGATCGCTGTTCCAGGGGAGCTTCGAATTCCGTCCGCTGATGACGCTCGTGACCTCTATGTTTCTCCACGGCGGCTGGATGCACCTGCTGGGGAATATGCTGTACCTGTATATCTTCGGGGACAACGTTGAAGACCGGCTCGGGCATTTCGGCTATCTGGTGTTCTATCTGACGGCCGGCATCGGCGCCGGGCTTTCAGAGGTGTATTTTCAGCAAGAGTCGTCCATGCCTCTGATCGGGGCGAGCGGCGCCATTGCCGGAGTCCTTGGCGCCTACTTTCTTCTGTTTCCCCGCTCGCGGATATTGACGCTGATTCCGCTCTTCGTGTTCTTCCCCGTGGTCGAAGTGTCCGCGTTCTTCTTCCTCGGCTTCTGGTTCCTGATGCAGTTTCTTCAGGGGGCACTCTCGGCGGGCGCAGGGGCGGCGGCGTCTGGCGGGGTGGCCTGGTGGGCTCATGCCGGGGGATTTGTTGCCGGCGCCGCGTTGTTGCCGATCTTTCTGCTCGCCCGGAGGAGGTAAGGGGGGAGGCGCGGCTTTCTAGTTGGGGGGAAACTTCGTATCTTCCGGCAGCCGACCGGCGGCGATCTCTCCGTTTTTATTCCTGCTCACGGCGATGAAGCGCGCGACCATTCTCCTTGTCCTTGCGTGCGGTACCCTCCACGCACAATTCGAAGGTGTCGTCGAAAGCCGGAACCTCACGATCGACGAGACGGGCCTCCAGCAGGAATTCACCATGACGATGTATGTCAAGGACGCGATGGCCCGTGTCAGCAACTCCGCCATCGGCTCCTCGCCGCCGGTCACCATGATTTACCGGCAGGACCTCAACGTGATCTGGATGATCAACGATGAGGAGCGCTCGTACTACGAGGTCTCACGGGCCGACGAACCCGCCGACTACGGCGTTCCGGGGAATGGAGATGAGAAGGCGGTGATACGGAAAACGAAGAGGACAAGAAAAATCCTCGGGTACTCCTGCGAACAGTTCCTGGTGCGGCGCAGCGACGCTGAAACAGAGATCTGGGGGAGCCGGAAGCTCGCGGGACTGGCCCGCTCGCTTGCCCGGGCGCTGGGGCAGGAGCGGACCGGCCAGCAGGAGGCGGCGTGGAACGACGAATTGACACGCATGGGGGTGTTCCCGCTTGCCGCAACCACCCGCATCGGCGGGCAGGTCGTGGAGATGCAGGAGGTAACGCGCATCGAACCGCGCTCGCTCTCCGACGACCTCTTTTCCCTCCCCGAGGGATACCGGAAACAGAGTGTCGGCGAACTCTTGAAATAAACCAGAGGGATTCTGCATATGCGCATCGGTCTTCCAGGGTTCCTGTCGCGCGGCAAAAAAGACGGCATGAAGCCGCGCTTCAGAGACACGCTGAAGATGATCCCGATCTTCACCGACCTTACACGGCGTGAGCTTGCCGCCGTTGAACGGATCCTCCACCACCGGGAGTATCACGCCGGCGAAGTGATCTTCCGGCAGGCCGAGCCCGGCCTCGGGATGTACATCATTGAATCGGGACGCGTGACGATCCGGGCCGAGGAGTCGACGGACAGCGTTTCAGAGCTTGGCGACGGCGAGTTTTTCGGCGAGCTTCCCCTGCTCGACGGCGGCACCCGGTCGGCGACGGCGATCGCGAAAACCCCCTGCCGGATCTACGGGTTCTTCCAGCCCGACCTCTTCGGACTCATTGAGCGGAACCCGCGCCTGGGGGTGAAGATCGTCATGAGCCTTGCGGCCATCATCGGCATGCGTCTGCGCGCGGCGAACGAGCGGGTGGAATCGCTCCTGCGCCGGTCGGCCGAGCGGGGCACCGCGACGGCGAAACGCCGCTCAGGCAGGAGATGAGCGAGTGATGACCCCGTCGTCGGTCCGCCTCAATCGCTGGATGGTGTGGGGAGGACTCGGCATCATCCTCCTCCTGGGCATCCTGGTGCCCGGCGTCATGAAGATGGTCGTCCTGTCGCTGCTGCTCGCCTACATTTTCGATCCGATCGTGACTGCCATCGAGCTGCGCGGTTTCACGCGGACCGTGAGCACGCTGTTCTTCTTTGCCGTAGTCATCTCCATCCTCGTTATTCTGGTTTCCTTCCTTGCGCCCGTGGTGGTGACGCAGCTGCGCGCACTGCAGGAGGGGGCGGCATCGGAAGAGACCGCCGGGATCATCCTCCGCATGCAGGCGTTCCTGCGCAGCGAGCTCGGCTTCCTCGGGCTGCGGGATCTCGACCTTGCCGCCAGGATCAACGAGTTAAGCGCTTCGCTGAGCGGATGGATCATGAACTACATCGTTCATGAGGGGCTTTCGCTCATCGTCTTCAGCGTCGCAGTCCCCTTCATCGTCTTCTTCCTGCTGAAAGACGGGCGCGAGATGAAGAAGAGCTTTATCAGCATCGTCCCGAACCGGTACTTCGAATTCGCGCTCGACCTCGTGTACAAGATGGATGTGCAGCTGGGGAACTACCTCCGGAGCCAGTTCATCGACGCCCTGACGTTCGGCGTCCTCGCCACGATTGCGCTCTGGCTGCTCGACGTGAAGTACTTCATGTTCATCGGGGCGTTTGCCGGGGCGGCCAACCTCGTCCCCTACGTCGGCCCGATCGCCGGCGCGCTCCCGGCGGTGGCGGTGTCGCTTTTTTCAACAGGCGATGCGATGAAGGCCGTCCAGGTGATCGCTGCGTTCACCTGCCTCAAGCTGCTCGACGACGTCGTGATTCAGCCCCTTCTCGTCGCCCGCGGCGTCAATCTCCATCCGCTCCTGGTGCTGCTGGCGATCATCGTGGGGGGAGAGCTCTTCGGGATTCTGGGCATGCTGCTGGCCGTCCCCGCGACGGGGTTTAGCAAGGTGGTGCTGCAGGAGAGTATCGTGACGCTGAAGAAGTATCGGCTGACAGATTAGCCGGGGAGAGGCGGGGAGAAGTCAGTAAGCAGTATGCAGTAGGCAGAAAGCAGATTGAGATTTAGATTGAGATCAAGATCGAGACCGAGGTCTTCTTTCTGCCTACTGACTTCTGCCTACTGACTACTCCAAGCGTGACCGCAGCAAGTGCCAAAGGAGGGACTCGAACCCTCACGGTGTTGCCACCACGGGATTTTGAGTCCCGCGCGTCTACCAATTCCGCCACTTTGGCGTCCGTCATCAGTAATATAGTCCAAACCTCCCCCAAACTCAATCAGGAAGGTCGCTGCCCGCTCATCTTTACTCCCTGACGCTATTCAGCTATATTCATCAGCAGAGATGAGCCGGCACTCACACATACAGCCCCCGACGGGGCGCCGCTCTCAGAGTGTCCTGCTCGCCTTCTTCCTGCTGACTGCACCCGCTGCGGCACAGCAGGGTTCCTCACCCTCCCTCCCTTCTGCAGCGACGACCATCGCCGTCACGCCCGGCCTGCTCGATTCGCTCATCCGACTCCCCGACCAGTTCATCGTCGCAGAGACCGATACCGTCCTGATCGATACCCACGCCGTGGCCCGGCGAGGCACGGACTATTCCATCGGGTATCGCTTCGGGACAGTTCGTTTCGACACTGTGTTCCTCCAGCGCCTTCTGCAGGATTCCACCGGCCGCGCCCACACCGTGACCGTGCGCTACATGTACTTTCCGTTCCGGCTGCGGGGGGTCTACGCCCGCCGAACGCTGGTCACGCTCCGCGATACCACGGGACGAGACTCGGTTGCTATCACGCGCGCCCGGAGCGCACTGACGGTCGACGATATCTTCGGGCCAAACCTGCAGAAAAGCGGGAGTATCGTGCGGGGTTTTACCGTCGGCTCCAACAGGGACCTCTCGCTGAACTCCGGCTTTCGCATGCAGCTTGCCGGAAAGATCGCGTCCGACATCGACGTGGCCGCGACGCTCACCGACGAGAATACCCCCATCCAGCCGGAAGGGACAACGCAAACCTTGCAGGAATTCGACAAGGTGTTCGTGGAGATCCGGAGCACCGATGTGGGGGCCACGCTGGGGGATTTTGTTCTCGATATGGACGGCCAGGAGTTTGCGAGACTCAGCCGGAAGCTCCAGGGAGCGAAGGGGAACGCGGACTATCGGTTCGGTTCGACGTCGGGCTCCGCGATCGTTGCAGGAGCCATCACCAGGGGAAAATTCTCCACAATGCAGTTCCCGGGCCTCGAAGGCGTTCAGGGCCCGTACCGTCTGACGGGGAGGAATAGCGAGCGGGACATCATCGTCATCGCAGGAACGGAGAGGGTCTACATCAACGGTGAGGCGATGACCCGCGGCGAAACCAACGACTATACGATTGACTACTCAACGGCCGAAGTGACATTCACGCCGCGACGGCTGATTACCTCCGCCTCCCGCATCGTGATTGACTTCGAATACACCGACCGCCAGTACTCGCGGTCGCTGATCGGTGTGAAGAGTTCCACGGCCTTCTTCGACGAGAAAGCGCGGTTTACGTTCTCCTACCTGCGCGAGGCGGATGATCCGGATGCCCCCATCGATTTTGCGGTGACCGACAGCGCGCGAAGGGTTCTGGAACAGGCCGGGGGAGACAGGTCGAAGGCAGTCGTCAGCGGCGTCACCCGCGCGGACACGGGGGGCGTCTATGTGCAGGTCGACAGCCTCCTTGCGGGTGGCGTCCCGGTCCGTTTCTATCGATACGCACCTGGCGACCCCAATGCGAAATACCTGGTGAGCTTTTCGTTCGTCGGCGCAGGGCGCGGCGACTATGTCCGCAGGCAAGTGGGCGTGTTTGAATGGCGGGGCGCCGGCGGCGGCGACTATCTTCCGCTGCGCTACCTTCCTCTTCCGCAATCCGATCAGATCCTCGACTTCGCCCTTGATCTTCGCCCGGTGAAGGAGCTGACGGTCAGCGGGGAGTACGCGGGGAGCACGTTTAATGCAAACCGGTTCTCATCGCTTCCCGGGACATCGATTCGGGGGGAGGCAATCCGGTTCACCGCGGGATACTCCCCTCGCGATATCATGATCGGCGGGACGGACATCGGCGGTTTCGACCTTCTGCTGAAGGAACGGCGGGTCGGGGCACGATTCGTCCCCATCGACCGAACGAACGACATTGAATTCAACCGGAAGTGGGGAGTCGATTCGCTGGCAGCAGCGGATGAGGAAATCAGGGAGGGAACGCTTCGCTATATGCCTTCGAATGATATCACAGTCGGGGGCACCTATGGACGGATTACCCGGGGGGACGCGCAACGTTCGACCCGTGTCGCGGGGACCGTCAGCATGCGCGGGCCGGTGTTGCCCGTCACCGACTATGAGATCGAACGGGTTAGGACGACCGATCGTCCTGGCGACAATGCAGGGGTCTGGTTGAGGCAGAAAGGGTCCATCGCGCACACGATCGGTCTCTTCACGCCCGGTTTCGCCTATGAAGGAGAGAGGCGCGAAATCACCCCGATCGCCGGCACGGGTTTCAAACAGGGGAGTTTTGCCTACGACATGTACGGCCCGCGCCTCTCCTTGCGAGAGCTGGGGCCATTGAGTCTTTCGGCCGAATTCTCCTGGAGGAATGACAACCAGACAATCGGCGGGGCGCTCCTGCGCGAATCCAACTCGTTTACGCAAGCGTACGCCAGCCGGCTTGCTGAGCGGGGGAACTTCTCCACTTCGCTCTACATCACGCTGCGGAAAAAACTGTTCACGCCGGAATTCAGGCTCCTGGGGAACTCCGACATTCAAACCGTGCTGGTGAGGAGCCAGTCGCGCTACACGCCTCTGAACCGCGGCGTTGAGGCGGATTTGTTTTACGAGACGGCGACGCAACGCTCGTCCCGCCCTGAACGGGTCTTCGTGCGGGTTGCGCAGGGGAGCGGCAATTACCGGTATCTGGGGGACCTGAACAACAACGGAATTGCGGATGAAAACGAATTCGTGCTCACGCGATTCGATGGGGACTTCATCGTGACCACAGTGCCCACAGAGGAGCTGTTTCCGATCATCGACCTGAATTCAAGTCTCCGGGTCCGCGTAACCCCCTCGCGGTTCATTGACCGCGACGGCGGATTTCTCAGCAGCGTGTTGAGGCCCGTGTCCACAGAAACCTACATACGGATCGATGAGAAAAGCAGCGAGCGCGACCTGAAGCAGATTTATCTTCTCAACTTCAACCGGTTTCTCCGCGATTCCACGACACTCGCGGGCTCACAAGTGCTTACGCAGGATCTCCTGATGTTTGAAGGCGAGCCGACCTTTTCCGCGAGGTTTCGGTACTCGCAGCGCCGCGGATTGACAAATTTCAGCGGCGGGATCGAGCATGCGTACACACGGGAGCGTTCCGTGCGACTGCGATGGCAGCTTGTTCCGGATATTGCCAACCAGCTCGATTTCGTCAACAGGATCGACCGTGTTACGTCACTACAGCAATCTGCCAGATTGAGGGATATTCTGTCAAATGCGGTGACGTTTGACGTCTCGTACCGGCCTGAGCAAAACGTCGAGCTCGGCATGAAGTTCGATCTCGGTGAAGCGACGGACAGGCTCCCGGTGCCGACGGTCGATGCGGCGCTGAATGCGCAAACGGTGAGGTTCGTGTACGCGTTCCTCGGCGCAGGTCAGGCCCGCGCGGAGGCGTCGCGCGAGGAGGTTCGGGTCAGCAGGACGCTTGAATTGTACCCCTATGAGTTGACAGGGGGACGCGTGGCGGGAAAAACATGGCAATGGCGTGCGGGGTTTGACTACCGGGTGACGCAGTTCATCCAGGCGACGGTCGCATACGACGGCCGCACGGAAGCCGGAGCCGCACCGGTCCACACCGCACGTGCCGAGGTGAGAGCCTTCTTCTGATTTTGCTTGCGTTTCAGAGGTCATTTCTTTATACTCCCCGTTGCCCGCGTTACGATTCTCCGGGACCGTCCTGCTTCATCGCTCGCGCAGCTTCATTCACAGTCCGCGCCATGGTCTACTGCACCTCGTTCGATTCCAAGATCGGGTTGATCTACGTCGCTTCAACCGACAAGGGAGTGTGTAAGGTGAGCGTGCCGCGACAGACGAAGCGCGATTTCTTCCGATGGCTGCGCGATAATTTCGATGACAATCAGGTTGCCGACAACAAGTCGCGCAACAAGGAGGTCATCGACCAGCTCAACCGGTACTTCAACGGACGGCTCGCGAAGTTCACGTGTGCCGTAGACCTGATCGGCACGCCGTTCCAGACTCGCGTGTGGCGCGAGCTGACGAAGATTTCGTACGGCACTACGATCACGTACAAGCAGCTGGCAAAGCGCATCGGAACCAGCCGCGGCTTCCAGGCGGTCGGTCGTGCCAACGCCGCCAACCCGGTCCCGATCATCATCCCGTGTCATCGCGTTGTCGGCACGGACGGCTCACTCGTCGGCTACGGGAGCGGACTGAAGACGAAAGAGTTTCTCCTCAAGCTCGAAGGTTCGCTCCTCATCTGAGCCGCAGAGTTTCCCTCTGCCGGTTCCCTCTGCGTTTCTTGCCTTCCGCCCTCTTTTTCGGTATACTGGGGCGATGTCATTCCTCGATGAACTCAATCCCGAACAGCGCAACGCTGTCGATGCGATCGACGGACCCGTGATGGTGATTGCCGGCGCGGGCAGCGGCAAAACCCGCGTGCTCACCTACCGCGCCGCGCACCTGATCGCGCGCGGCATCCGTCCCGAGTCGGTCCTCGCCCTTACGTTCACCAACAAGGCGGCTGAAGAGATGAAAGGCCGCATCGTGGGGCTGGTGGGTGTGCAGAGCCGCGACATCTGGATGGGGACGTTTCATTCCTTGTTTGCCCGGATGCTCCGGTTTGAGGGGGAACGGATCGGGTATGAGCGTAATTTCACGATCTACGACTCAGACGACAGCCTCTCGCTCATCAGGGAGGTCATGCGGTCCCTCGGCATCCCGACGCAACAGTACAGTCCGCAGGCGGTACGCTCCCGCATCAGCAAGGCAAAGAACGCGATGATCAGCCCGCGCCAGATGCGGCAGGAGGCGGGGGATCCGCTGGCCGAACGCGCGGCGATGGTGTACACCGAATACAACAAACGGCTGCGGCGGTCGAATGTGATGGATTTTGACGATCTGCTCCTGAACCCGCTGGAGATTTTCGCAAAACATCCGGACGTCCTTGAGCGCTACCAGTACCGGTTCAAGTACATTATGGTGGATGAGTATCAGGACACGAACCGGGTTCAATACCGGCTGATCAAGGAGCTGGCGAAGGCGCACAAGAACATCTGTGTGGTGGGAGACGATGCCCAGAGCATCTATGCGTTCCGGGGGGCAGACATCAGGAATATCCTCGATTTTGAGAAGGATTACCCGCATTGCAGGGTCTTTCGCCTCGAACAGAACTACCGATCCACGAAGACGATCATTGCTGCGGCGGACTCCGTCATCAGGCTGAATGTGGACCAGATCGCGAAGAAACTCTGGACGGAGAATGTCGAAGGGGAGCCGGTGATTGTCCAGACATGTGAGAACGACAGGGACGAAGGGTACAGGGTCGTCGCGCGCGTTCAGGAGGAGACGCTCCGGCACAAGCTTGACCTGAAAGATTTTGCGGTCCTGTACAGGACCAACGCCCAGTCGCGCTCGATCGAGGATGCTCTCCGACGCTCCGGCATCCCCTATATAATTGTGGGCGGCGTGGCGTTCTATAAGCGCAGGGAGATCAAGGATATCCTGGCATATCTGAGCGTGATCGCGAACCCGAGGGATCGCGAAAGCTTACTGCGGATCATCAACGTGCCGGCGCGCGGAATTGGCGAGACGACGGTATCCAGGATCCGCTCTGTGGCCGACGAGCATAGACTCTCGATGTTCGATGGGCTGGTTTCACCGCGCCTCGAAGGGGTGGTATCGGACCGGGCGCGCGCCGCACTCCGGACGCTGCATGAGCTGCTCGTCAAGTACGTAGGCCTCAAGGACAAGGTCTCGGTGGGGGAGCTGGCCCGCGCTCTGGTGGATGAAGTGGGGATACTCACTGCTCTCAAGGAAGAAAACACCGCCGAGGCGCTCAACAGGAGCGAGAATATCCAGGAACTCGTGTCGGCACTGACGGAGTTCAGCGCGCGCGGGGAAGGGGGGAAGCTCGAGGATTTTCTTGAGGAGGCATCCCTCGTTTCCGATGTCGACCAGGCGGAGTTCGGCCGCAATGCGGTGACGCTCATGACGCTGCATGCGGCAAAGGGACTGGAATTCCCGGTGGTCTTCATTACGGGCCTCGAGGAGGGACTTTTCCCGCTGGGAGGGGCTGCGGCGGAACGGAGCGAGCTGGAGGAGGAGCGGCGGCTGATGTACGTCGGTATGACGCGCGCCAAACGCAAGCTGTATCTCTCCTGGGCCGTCACGCGCTACCGGTTTGGCGACCTGACCACCTCATCCCGCTCGAGATTCCTCGACGAGATCGATGAGTCATTTGTTCGTCAGGAAGGAACATCGCGCACTTCAGAGCGTCCGTACCGCCGGTCGGCCCCGGGATTCCTGTCCCCGCCGCGCGCCAGGCAGGCTGACGACACCCAGCGCTATTTTGCCGACCCACTCCCCGACTATGAAGGAGAATCCCAGGACGGTTTTCACGCGAAGGTGGGAACCCGAGTGCTTCATGAGACCTTCGGCACGGGTCGCATCCTTGCCGTGGAGGGGAGAGGGGAAAACGCGCGCGCGATCGTGGATTTCGACAGTGTGGGGAGAAAACATCTGCTGCTCAAGTTCGCGAATCTCCGTCCGCAGTAACCTCCACGATGGTCGATTTCGTCATCCGCACAGTCAAGCGTTCCCTCCACACCCTGGAAGCCGGCCGGTTCTACGCCCGCGCAATCGGCAGGAAGCTTGTGGAAGACGACGTCCTCTTCCTTGCGTCAGGGCTTGCATTCAACGGCATCCTGACGCTGATCCCGATGCTCTTCCTCTCGGCCGCCGCAGTGGGGACAATCCTCAACTCGTATGTCCTCAGCATGCAGCAGCTGAACGAGATTCTTGACACGATCTTCCCCCGCCAGCCCTTCGCCGTTGAGATCAAGACCACCATCCGGTCGATCATCGCCGACATTGTGACCTACCGGCGGTCCTTCGGGATCTTCGGGTTTCTCGTGCTCCTGTGGACCACGACCTCACTGTTCGATGCCCTGCGGAGCGCACTGCACAGGATCTATGAGCTGAAGCGGACACGCGGTCTGCTCGCCAGCCTCGCACACGACATCGGATTTATTGCGCTTGCCTTCGTGCTCTTCCTGGCGACGAACTTCGCCATCTGGGTCTACATGCTCATCACTCCGCTGGCGATGAACGTGCCGGCACTGAAGCCGCTGGTGGAGGCCGAATTTACCCGCGCTGTGCCAACCATGATCATCGTCCTGCTCACCGCGGTGATGTTCTACATCGTCTACCGGCACATGACCGACGTGAAGCCCCCCAGCATGGCGGCAGCGATTTCGACGCTGACCACAACGATCCTCTGGGTTCTCGCCGGCCGGCTCTTCGCGGTGTATATTTCGGACTGGTCGGTCATCGGCAAGATCTACGGGCCGTACGCGTTCCTTCTTGTGCTCCTGATCTGGATCTACCTGTCGTCGTTGTTGTTCGTGTTCGGCGGCATCGTGGGGCAGGTGTATTGGAAAAGAAGAGAAGAGAGATAACCCACACCTGGAGGCGTCATGTCCAAAAATTCCATCGAATATCTCCGCAAGCTTCGCGCGCAGGCGATGCTGGGGGGCGGGCAGCAGCGGATCGACGACCAGCACAAGAAGGGTAAGCTCACGGCACGGGAGCGGCTGACGATCCTGCTCGACGAAGGGAGCTTTGACGAGATGGATATGTTTGCGGAGCACCGCTCGCATGATTTCGGCCTGGAAAAGCAACGATTTCTCGGCGACGGTGTGGTCACGGGGACGGGGACGATTGACGGGCGGCTCGTCTGCGTGTTCAGCCAGGACTTCACCGTCTTCGGCGGATCGTTGGCGGAGGCGCATGCGGAAAAAATCGGCAAGGTCATGGACGTCGCGATGCGGGTAGGGTGCCCGATCATTGGCCTGAATGATTCGGGTGGTGCGCGGATTCAAGAGGGAGTGGTCAGTCTCGGCGGCTACGCCGACATCTTCCTGCGAAACACCCTGGCCTCCGGCGTCGTCCCGCAGATCTCTGCCATCATGGGACCCTGTGCGGGAGGTGCGGTGTATTCCCCCGCAATCACCGATTTCACCCTCATGGTGCAGAACACCAGCTATATGTTTGTGACGGGGCCGAACGTCGTCAAGACAGTCACGCACGAAGAGGTAAGTGCAGAAGATCTCGGCGGTGCGATGACGCACGCCACCCGGAGCGGCGTGGCGCACTTCGCGTGCGACAATGAGGTGGAGTGTCTGCAGACCATCCGCTCGCTACTCAGCTACATCCCTTCGAACAACGTTGACGATCCGCCGGTGGTGCCGGCGACCGACAGCGCAGGGAGGAGAGACCCGGAGCTGGATTCGCTCGTTCCCGAGAATCCCAACAAGCCGTATGACATCAAGCAGGTAATCACGCGCGTGGTGGACAACGGCGTGTTTCTCGAGGTGCAGGAGCACTTTGCGGCAAACATTGTGGTGGGATTCGCGCGCCTGGACGGCAAGCCGGTCGGGATCGTCGCAAATCAGCCGAGCGTGCTGGCGGGGGTGCTCGACATTGACTCGTCGCGCAAGGGGGCGCGGTTCGTCCGGTTCTGCGATGCGTTCAATATCCCGCTCATCGTCTTTGAGGACGTGCCGGGCTTCCTGCCGGGGACAGACCAGGAATGGCGCGGCATCATCACCAACGGCGCGAAACTGCTCTACGCGTTCTGCGAGGCCACTGTGCCGCGACTCACCGTCATCACCCGCAAGGCCTACGGCGGCGCGTACGATGTCATGAACTCCAAGCACATCCGCGGGGACTACAACGTCGCGTGGCCGACGGCCGAGATTGCGGTGATGGGGCCGAAGGGGGCGGCCGAGATCATCTTCAAGCGGGAGATCGAGGCGGCCGCCGACAGGGAGAAAGCACTGGCGGAGAAGGAGAAGGAGTACCGCGAGAAGTTTGCCAATCCCTATCTTGCTGCAAGCCGCGGATACATCGACGATGTCATCGAGCCATCGGAGACGCGTCCGAGACTGATCCGCGCGCTGCATCGGCTGGAGAATAAGGTCGCGGGGAACCCCAAGCGGAAACACGGTAATATCCCGCTGTAGCAAGTGTGTAAGTCGGGCCTCCGCGCCCGACGGTGTACCGCGATGCTCAGGGGCCTCCGCGCCCGACGGTGTACCGCGATGCTCAGGGGCCTCCGCGCCCGACGGTGTACCGCGATGCTCAGGGGCCT
>JBFLYO010000006.1:16297-129702 GCA_040756745.1 Bacteroidota bacterium | reverse complement strand
GGCTTCCGGTGGCGTATCATTGTTGCGGGACGCTCCGCCCCATCATCCCGGATCTGGTCGAGATGGGACTTGACGTGCTCAATCCGATCCAGAGCAATTGTCCCGGCATGGATGCTGCCGAATTAAAGCGGGAGTTTGGGAGTCAACTCGCGTTCATGGGGGGGCTGGATACGCAGGAGCTGCTTCCGCTTGGAACGGCGCAGCAGGTGCTCAAGGAGACCCGGAAGCTGATCGACGTGATGACGGCTGACGGAGGCGGATATATTCTCGCTGCCTCACATGCCGTCCCGCCGGAGACGCCGTTGGAGAACGTCTTCGCAATCTACGAGGCCGCGGGGATCACGAAAGAGGAGATCCTCGATCGGGCGGCGGGGATGAGGGAGAAGATAGATTGAGATTGAGGTCGAGATTGAGGTTAAGGTTAAGGTGAAGGTGAAGGTGAAGGTGAAGGTGAAGGGGGGAGGTTTAGGCGAACCCTCCATCCCTCAACCTGCTTTTCCCCTTAACCTGCTCTTCCCCTTAACCTTGACCTGCTTCTCCCCTTAATCTCAATCTTAATCTCGATCTATTCTTTGTTGAGCACCCGTTCCTCGAACGTTGGCCGTGCGCCCGCCATCGTGAGGAAGACATCCAGCGGAACCACTTCAAACTCCGGACCGAGCTTGTCGAGGATACCCTTCACGCGTTTCACATCGCTGTATTCCCGCACGTGAACCAGCAGAAAATACGGTCGCTTCGCGTTGACTGCAGCAAGCTCGTGCAGATCGGCAACCGCATCCGCTTCCGGCCGGTGAGGCGAAAGGTAGTAGTCGTATGACATGAACGGTCGGCCATCACGCGTGGTAAATGTATATCCGGGTCCGTACCCATTGACAAACCCGATCGCCTCCGGCATGCCGCGGTAGTACATGTCGATAACGCTCTTCGTCAGATCGGTGTTTCCAGACACTTCGTCCCCCTCGGACCAGTCCATAGTCTCGAACACACGGAGGTCGAGGATCCTCATCTGATCCCTCGCCATCGCGATCAGCTTCGTCAGGTATTCCGGCGGAACCGCTTTGGGATATAGATACCCCGGGCCCGAGAGACATCCGATCAGGTAGTCGTTCGGTGTGGCCGTCGTGTAGAAATACTCCGCCATCCCCGGAGCCATCCAGGTGTAATTCATGAGGCATTCCCACGCGTACGGAATCTCGCCGCGACCCGGTTTGAGCCATGCGCCAAGTCCCATCCCGTCGGTCTGTATGCATGTGACGTAGACCCTTGCCTTCGGCACGATCTTCTCCCCGGGTTTGACACGATGGTTATTCTTGAACACAAAGCCCGGGGATGTCGGAATCTGTGCGCTGAAGCTGAGGTTGGGGAGTGAATTCAGTCCCTCCACGCGGTGTCCGTACCGCGACGTCAGCGCAACATGCTCTTCCTCGAGATCCTTCTTGTACGAATGCCACCCCATGACCATCGACATCGGCTTCATCTCGGCCAGGAGTCGGTTGGCAAGGGCATATTCTGCCGTGTCGGTTTTCCGGGTGGAAAGATCGTTGAAGAAAACACCTTTGACGATTCCCCAGTCGGCGACCGCCGGTTTCATCGTGGTCCCGTGTTCTCCGCCCAGCCAGATGATGAACTCCCTGCTGCAGCGCGGCCAATAGCGGTCGTACGCCCAGGAGTAGATCTGGGCATCTGTCCACCCTGTGAACCTCCCACGGAAATCCTCGACCGGGGAAAGCCCCGCGTCACGGACGAGCGGAATCTCCGTTTCGCTCACCACGACAGCGTCTTCAAGCCCCGCAACGGTGTACGCAACGATGAGCGAGGTGCGGACCGACGTATCCCACACCACGTACCCTTTTGCGTACCGTGCCAGCGCCTTCACGGCCTCGGCTGGATTCCTCAGTTCCTTGAACGTGTAGTACCGCTTCGTCCTGTAGAAATCAAAGACCGAATTGACGTATGTAAACGGCCAATCATCCGGATACAGCAAGTACACGCGGGGAGCGGTCTTGTTGGCCAGTCCCTGCAAGGAGATCATCATCGCATTGACCGGCAGACCGCCGCCGATGGTGAAATCGTCGTTCAGCCGGTAGACGTACCCGAGCCGCGCGCCCATCTGCTTTAGCTTGTATCGGATTTCCGGGCCCGATTTGCGCGTCGATCGTGTAACCTGGTAGACCATGATATCATCTTCGGAGGTCAGGCTGTAACGATGGCTGATCGTCACTGGCACATTCCCCTGCGAGCCGTGATAGGTGAGCCGTTCACGAATCAGCAGACTTCTGCCACTACTGTCCCATCGTGCAGTCACAAGTTTCTTCTCCCCCTCGATCAACCGAAGCCCCATGTACACATTGAATGGATTTACCCAATGCGTCATGGTCACTTCTTTGCCCGGCCCGCCGGGCGTTACAGTCAGCGTATCGGCAACGCTCAGTCGGGCCTGCCAGGTCTGGATGATTCTGAGTTCCTTGCCTGCGGTCCGGAAATCTACCGACATCGCGCGGAAGTGATCGATATCGCTGCTATGCGCTGGGATCACCTCCCATATTCCATCGAAGGAGGGGGGAGTTTGTGCGAATGCCTGAATCCAAGAACCAAGCAACAGAATGCATGAGAACAGGATATTCGATGAGCGAGTCATGGTCAGGTCTCCGTCAGGGATTCACGATTGAGATTGGACACTCCCCCCGTCTATTGGCACAACAGGCGGGGAGAGCATTACAGCATGAGGAGGATTTGCGCGTCGATCAAGGTGCGTTGCTGTACAACAGCGGGTTCAAGGGGCTGGCCGCCGGTTCTCCGGCGCGACAGCCGGGCAGAAAGACCTCGAGGTCGGTTTTCCTGAATTCGTTTTCCGGGGCAGCAACGTTTGCGCCGTCGGTGTAGTAAATGACTGTCATGACCTTTCGTACCTTGCCGCTGCTGTTCTGATGCGCCGAGTGGACCGTCCACCCCGAATGAAACGTCGCGTCGCCCGCTTTCATGTCATAACTCTCCACCCGCATGTGCTTAGCGGCGACAAGCTGGTCGAGCGCGCGATGAGACTCGTCCGATATAGAGCGGTCGGACAGTGGCCCTGCGGTGTGCGATCCGCACGCAAACAGCATTGTTCCCATGTTTCGCGGAAGATCGATGAGGGGCATCCACATCGTGATCGTGTTGTTCGTGTCGAGCGGCCAGTAAAACTGGTCCTGATGCCACGGCGTAAGCTTCCCTCCGGGGGGTTTGTACAATGCCTGGTCGTGGTAGAGCCGCACCCCTTTCACACCCATCAGTTCCGCAGCGACTCGCGCAAACCGTTCGGCGCAGACAAACCAGCGAGCAGTCTCGTCGAGACGCCAGACATTTGTCACCTGTTGAAACAGACTGCTGTAATCTTCAATCCTTCCCTGAGAGTCTTTCGACTTCGCGACTTTATTGAGCACGCGGTCGATCGCCGGACGAACGGTGTCCACTTCCGTCGGTGACGCAAGTCCCCGAAGACAGATGTGGCCGTTGGTGCGGTAGAACGAGAGTTGCTCAGGCGATAGCCGATAGGGCGTAGAGAGGTCAGGGAGCATGAAATCAAATATGAACAATTTGGAGGGGAGAGGCAAGGTGGGGGCTCGAGATCGAGATTGAGATCGAGATTGAGGTTGAGGGGTGAAGCAGGTTAAGGTCAAGGGGCAAAGCTACAATCTGTATCAACCTTAACCTTCACCTTAACCTCAACCTTAACCTCGATCTTGATCTCACTTCTTGCACTTCTCCCCCATATCTCCGTACCTTTCCAGCCGCTACCCGATTCCCCCGGCTCATTCAGACACTCCCGGAGCACCCCCCATGCAACTGACCTGGATCGACGTTCTGGTCATCGCCCTGTACTTTGTCTTCAACCTTGCTGTCGCGCTCTATCTCAGGAGGCGCGCGACGCAGAGCGTCAGCGACTTTTTTGTGTCGGGTCGCAACGTGACCTGGTGGCTCGCCGGGACGTCCATGGTCGCAACCACGTTTGCGGCCGATACGCCGCTCGTGGTCACCGGCCTGGTCGCCAAGAACGGAATCGCGGGGAACTGGATCTGGTGGAGCATGGTGTTCAGCGGGATGCTGACCGTGTTCTTCTACGCGCGGCTCTGGCGACGGGCAGGGGTTTTGACCGACGTGGAGTTCGCCGAAATCCGCTACAGCGGCGGTCCCGCAGTGTTCCTGCGAGGGTTTCGTGCCGCGTACCTCGGACTCCCCATCAACCTCATTATCATGGGATGGGTAAATCTCGCCATCGTCAAGATCCTGATCCTCGTTCTGGGCGTAACTAAAGTCGAAGCATTGATCATCGCACTGGCCATCATGGCGATCACGGCATCCATCTCTACAATCTCTGGACTCTGGGGAGTTCTCTGGACCGATCTGTTCCAGTTCGTCCTCAAGATGGGGATGGTGATCCTGCTCGCCGTGTTTGCAGTCAATGCCTCCGGCGGCATGGACGCACTGATGCAGCAGCTTCATGCGGTCGACAGCACGCGTTCCGGTGGATCTGTCCTCTCACTCGTACCTGACCTGAACTCCGCCTGGATGCCGATGATAACGTTCTTTGTCTATCTTGCAGTGAACTGGTGGGCATCGTGGTATCCAGGCGCCGAGCCGGGCGGAGGCGGCTATGTCGCTCAGCGGATCTTCTGCGCGAAGGACGAGAAGCACTCGCTCCTTGCCACCTTGTGGTTCAATGTGGCCCACTACGCCCTCCGCCCCTGGCCATGGATCATCGTGGGGCTTGTGGCGGTCGTCCGGTTTCAGAACGACCCGGCGTTCGACGCAGACCCGGAATCGGGGTATGTCCGCATTCTGATCAGCGATCTCCCTGCCTACCTCCGTGGGTTGATGCTCGCCGCGTTCGCGGCTGCGTACATGTCGACGATCGGCACCCAGCTCAACTGGGGCGCGAGCTATCTGGTGAACGACCTTTATAGACGTTTCTGGCGGAAATCCGGAACCGAGAAGCACTACGTGAGGGTGTCGCAGAGTGTCACGCTGTTGCTGATGGTTCTCTCCGCGCTTGTCACGCTCTCGATGGAATCCATCGCCGGTGCGTGGAAATTCCTGATGGCGCTCGGCGCCGGCACCGGGCTCGTCTATATTCTCCGGTGGTTCTGGTGGCGGATCAATGCCTGGAGCGAAATCTCTGCCATGGCCGCAGCGTTCATTACGTCGCTTACGCTCACCTTCGGCTTCGGGTACGATGAATCAAAGCCCGTGGATTTCGCCTGGCTGCTCCTGATCACCGTCGGTGTCACCACCGCGGTTTGGCTGACCGTGACGTTTCTGACGGCCCCCGAACCGAAGGAGGTGTTGCTCTCATTCTATCGGCGCGTCCGCCCCAATCCTGCGCTCTGGGGTCCGATCGCCGCCGAAGCAACAGACGTTCCCCGGCAGCGGGACGGGTTGTTCAACCTTTGGAACTGGCTTGCAGGGAGCTTGATGATCTACGCGTTCCTGTTCGGCGCAGGGAAGATTCTCCTTGGCGACCCGCTTACAGGAGGGATATTCCTTCTTGTGGGTATCCTTGCAGGCGCGTTTATCTATCGAGGAATGGAAAAGAAGGGGTGGGCACAGCTGAGTTCGTAGAACCGTCGAAATTCAGCCTATTCCAAATGACTCCGCGCGAACGAATGGCGGCGGCCATGGACCGGAAGCCCGTGGACAGAGTGCCGGTGATGTGTCAGTTGAGCATCGGCCATATGCTTCTCCAGCTCGGCGTGTCGCCGGCGGAATTCTGGTGCGACCCTCAGGTGTACGTGGACGGACTCTTCAGTATCAGGGAGACGTACGACTTCGACGGCATACTGGTGAGTCTGCACGGGCACAATCCGGAGTGGCGGAAGAACATTGCGGGGCGGCAGACAAGGAACGCGGGCGAAGAGATCCTCTGGGTTGACGGCTCCCGCACCCTGTTCCCCCCCGATGATCTTCCCATCCACACTCCCTCGCCCAATGGCGGGGAGACGGATGACCCCTCCCTCTGGGAAGCAACCGTTCCGATCCACTACATACCCGTCTCGCAAGGGCTCCGGTTTGACGTCCACCCCGCACACAGGTACGACGTCCTGGAGGACGTGGTTCGCAGGTCGGGAGGCAGATACTCGGTCCACGGAGAGATCACCTCTCCCTTCGACTACTTTCTCGACCGGGCGGGTTCACAGGCGGGACTCCTCGTCCTCATCGACGATCCGGACGCAGCCCACAAGATCCTTTCGGCATTCACGGCAAAGATCGTTGCTCTTGCCGAGGGGATGTGCTCGACCGGCATCGACGCGATCAAGATCTCTTCCCCCTTTGCCGGCGCAGGGTTTATTTCGCCTGCGTTCTATGCGACGTTCGTTCAGCCGTATGAACGCCGGATCATTGCAGCAATTCGTGCACGCGGCGTGAAAGCGTATTTGCACACCTGCGGGGCAATCCGCGACCGTCTCGAGCTGATGATCGGCAGCGGCGCGGACGGGATCGAGTGCCTTGACCCGCCTCCGCTGGGCACCATCGAGCTCGACGAGGCGCTCCGGCAGATCGGGGGACGGTGTTTTGTGAAGGGGAACGTCGATTCGGTAAATGTTCTCCTGCGCGGGACGCGCCCGGAGATCCTTGCGGATGTCTCTCACCGGCTGGCTGCGGGCAGAAAGGCGGGCGGCTATATCCTCAGCACCGCATGTTCCATTGCACCTCACGTCCCGCGGGAGAACGTCTTAATTCTCAGGGAAGCGGTGGAGGGGCGATAGGATTAATCCGGACGCCGCGCTGCCGTCGCCGGCTTCCATACACCCACGCCACACCTGCAACACCAATGAGCGAGGCGGCGCAGAGATAGAAGACCGCGCTCCCGACAAAAGGAACGGGGACCGCACTCTGGCGTGATGCACGTATCACGTTGTTCACCTCTTCCTCCATCTTCAATAACGACTCCCTCACCGTCGCTTCCCCCAGCAGGACTCTTCTCATCGCACGTTCCAATTGCGACTGGAGCGTGTAGGTGCTGACGTACGGGCCCTGCTCGTAGGGCCACACGACGCTGGCGGGGAGCTCATCGAGAAACACGCGGCTGTTCAAGCCGGGGAATGCGGGGTGGCGCAGGAACTCATCCGACATGGCGACCGAGCGTCGGGCCGAAATGCTTACGCCATCCTTGTTCGCCAGCCGTTGGCCTTCCTCGCTCACGAGATACTTCACGAACTCCCATGCTTCTGCTTTCTTGTCGCTTTCGGCGGCGATGCCCATCACGTGCACCGTCGCGCCTCCCCGACGGAGTTTCCCGCGCGGAAGAGGAGCGATGTCCATCACGCCCGGACCCATCGCCCGGAAATAGACCGGTGCCGCCCAGCGGCCCGTAGCGATCATCGACAGCCTCCCTCCCACCACCATGTCGTCCCACTGCATGTTCTGGGCGAGCATGCTCCACGAGACATGGTGCCGCTCAGACAGGTCCACGGCAAACTGGAACGAACCCACCCCCTCGGGTGATGCTATCACACATGAGTCAAGTGGCGCGTTCAGGATCGATCCACCATTCTGATAGATGAGGATCGGGAACGCAATCTGCATGAGACAGCCAAATCGGATCGTTTCACCCGCTGCGCCAGTACGCGTGAGCCGGCGCGAAACATTAACCAGGGTCTCCCATGTCCATGTGGTATCCGGATACGGGATTCCCTCGGCGTCGAAGTGATCTCTATTGTAGTACAACACCAGTGTCGAGAAATTGTGCGGGAGCGCGTAGTACCTTCCGCCCACGGTGCAGGAAGCGATGAGCTCGGGAAGAAAATCATCTGGGGTAACTGAGGTGTCTTCCCTGATGTAGAGGGTCAGATCTTCCAGCAGTCCTTTGCGAGTGTACAACGGCAGGTCTTTTCTGTCCAGGTGAATCACGTCGGGCAGACTGTGTGCCGCCGCACGCACAAGGAGCCGTTCGGTGTACTGGTATTGCTCGCTATGGGCAAGCACCACGCTGTGAGTGGGGTGCCGTTCACTGTTGTACCGATCGATGAGCTGCCGGAAAGTCTCGACCTCCTCGGGTGTTCCCCATGTCGAGAACACAAGGTGTTGGGACGCCTCATCCCCCGTAAGGAAGATCCGGAGCGCGATCGCGCCAAGTGCGATGGCGCCTCCCACGGCCAGCCCTTTCCATGACGTAAGTCCTGCTGGGGAATTCATCCTTTCAGTCCCGTCATAACGACTCCCCGAGTGACGAACCGCTGAAACAGCAGGTAGATCAGGAGCGCCGGAGCCATGCTGATCATGCTGCCGGCCATCAGTCGGCCGTACTGAAACACGTACATGTCATTGAGATGAGCCAGACCGACGGGGAGCGTGAGCTTGTCAGGATCAGTGAGAACGATCGAAGGCCAGAAATAATCGTTCCACGACCCGATGAAGACGAAGGTCGCCAGCGCCGCAAGCGCCGGACCGGAGAGCGGCAGGATGATCCGTAGATACACGCCGAACCTCCCCGCCCCGTCGATCCTCGCCGCGTCCTCCAGCTCCCGTGGGATCGTTGAGAAGAACTGTCTGAGGAGAAATGTGCCGTAGGCCGAGAACAGACCGGGAAGGATCGCTCCTTCATACGTGTTGAGAAGGTGATATTCCCGCATCAGGACGTAGATCGGCACCGTCAGCACCGGTCCGGGGATCATGAGCGTCGCAAGATAAAGAAGGAAGATGAGATCGCGGCCGGGGAACGTCAGCCGTGAGAACGCGTAGCCCCCTAATGAGCAGGTGATCAACTGGCCTATGGTGATGCAGAGACTGATGAAGAAGCTGTTCAGGAAATACCGGCCGAATGGCACGATCGTCCAGGCATCACGGTAATTCCTCCAGTCGGGGGACACACGCTCCACATCGGCACGGGGCACCTCCCTCAACTCCCCAGTCCCTGACAGACGGACAAGAAACCGGTCTCCCCGTTCTTCGACGATCCGCATCTCCGTTTCCCTGTCGTCAACCGAGATCGTGTTTGACCGCGTATAGGGGAGCCAACGGCCATCGAACACCATTCCTGGTTGCTTCACCGACGTGACGAGCGCCCAGCAGAACGGCAGGATGTACCAGGCCGAACATGCGGCCAGAAGCAGGTAGCACACCGTCGTGGCAATGCCGGAGCGTTTCATTGGCCGCCTGCCTCAGGCATATCGTGAGCGTTCGGCGGCGTACACGCCGTACGCCGCGGAGAGGATGAACATGACAAAAAAGAGCGACCAGGCCAGTGCAGACGCGTACCCCATCTGAAACTCCTGATACGCTTTCACATACACTTCGAAGATGAGGTTGTGCGCTCCGCCGGCATTCCCATGTGTCATCACCATGATCGGCGCGAAAAGCTGCAGTGCACCGATGATCCCCGTGACTCCCAGGAAGAGGTGCGCCGGGGCAAGTAGAGGCAGCGTGATGCGGCGGAACTTCGGCCACCACCCTGCCCCGTCGAGCGCGGAAACCTCATAGAGCTGGTCGGGGATACCCTGCAAGGCAGCGTAGTAGATGATCGTGCCGAACGCCGACCCTTGCCAGACGGCCATCATGCTGATGCCGGCCTTTATCCAGAATGGATCGTAGAGCCACGCAACTTTTCCCGCTCCCACGGCTACGAGCATGCCGTTCAGCAATCCATGTTCGGTATCGAGTAAATACTCCCAGACGATCGCGACGGGGACGACGGACAGTACCACCGGGACAAAGAATATCGCTTTAAACAGGAGTGAGCCCTTCAATCGCTCGTTCAGGAGAAGGGCCGTTGCTAGGCCGAAGCACATCTGGAGCGGGACAATGATCAAGAAGAAGAGCGTATTCCCCAGGTAGCCCGAAATGTGCGAGGCCGGGGAGAGCATTCTTCCGAAATTGGCCAGGTCGACGAAGACCGGCACGGAAAAGAGGTCCCAATCGAAGAAGCTCATGCCAAGGGAGAAGAGGATAGGCGCAAGCGTGAACAGGAGGAAGCCGGTGATGTTCGGGAGGAGAAACCCTGCGGCCGTGAGGAATTCCCGGGCCTTCCTGTTCGCCATCGTCAATGCGGGAGGCTGTTCAGTTGGATCAGGAAAGTAGCCATCGCGTCCTGCAATTGCAACATGGAAGGCTCGATCATGTTGACTTCACGGCTTCCATTCCCTATGTTTCCCCACCACGAACCAACCAGACCTGCCCATGCGCCAATCGTGTACGATCCTTGTTCTTTTCTTCCTCTTCTCCTTCAGAGGGACAGCCCAACGTTCTTTTTCCGACTCTTCTATGCTCTCGAACCCGAAGTACGTCCGGGAGCAGATCCGAGAGATAAGCGATGCAGATCTCTGGAGCTCCCTCGACCTGAGCCGCGCGGGGCTGGAAGCAGTGCGCTCGCACGTTGATGCCGGCACCTACAACGATGCAGCGGCTGCGTGGGGTTCCTACTGGAGTGCGAAACGGCAGCCGCTGTACGTCACGCTGACCGATCATCTCATGCTCGATACCGATCTTCTGATGGGATTGGGTGAATTCAGGATCGCCATGGAGCGATCACCCGAGGAAGGAGACAGTCTCCTCGCGCGCGCCGGAATGATTCTGCACAACGCCTTCATCCCGTGGGGTGATTCCGTTATCCGGTTCGGGGACACGGTGGATTTTAACAGGGAGATCGGCCAGTCGGGGAAGTACGGGTTCCACTACTGGTTCTGGTCCCGCCCCCTCATCATGTCGGCGGTGCTGACCGGGGACCAGAAGTACCAGGCAAAGTTCGACCAGCTCTTCAACTGGTGGTACGAGCAGCGGAACTCGATCATGGGGTTCTACCCCGAATTGAACGTCGTCTACTATGAGCTGGGGCTCGGGACACGCAACCGGATGTTCATCGAGAACTATATGCTCCCCTACAGAGACCGGACCACAGAGACCCATCGACGAATGATGAAGACGATGCTAGCGGCGGGACGGTGGCTCTATCAGCTTGAGCGCTGGGAGGGGTACCGGCCCGGAAACTGGCAGATCCACGGATCGTACATGCTTACACAGATCGCACTCGTGTTTCCGGAGTTCCGCGAGGCCGGAGAGTGGCTACGCATGGGGCTTCAGCGGATGAGCGAACATCTGGAGAGCGATTTCTTCCCCGATGGCGGTCACTCCGAACGGTGTCCGCGCAACTACACGATGGCAACGTACCTCGGTTTCCGCAATCTTGCCTACCTCCTTGAGGCCTACGGCGTCCGGAAGGATCTGAGTGAAAAGATCCGGGCATCCATGGGTCGGACGATCGACTGGTGGCTTACGATGCTCACGCCGACAGGCGAGATCCCTGCCATTAACGACAGTCATCGCGGATTGTTTCCCACAGTGATCCTTCGCGACGGCGCGGAATTCTTCCACAAGCCGCAGGCCTACCCGGTGATGCGACAGCTCCTGGGGACCGCCGTTGGCGGTGTCGATTCGCTTCCCTCGTACACATCGCGTCACATGCCGGCGTCCGGGTTCACTGTGATGCGGACGGACTGGAGTCCGGACGCTCTCTATCTTTCGATGAATTACGGACCGGCCGCTGGATTTCACACGCACTTCGATATGCTCGATTTCGAGTGCTACGCGTATGGCAAGCCCCTCGCGGTCGATGCCGGACTTGGACTCACTTACGACGACCCCCTGTACCAATCCTGGTACCGATCTTCCCGTGCGCACAACATGGTGGTCGTCAACGACAGTAACATTGTGCGGGAAGGAACCGAGGGAAAGAACGTGCAGTGGGGATCAACGCAGACGGTCGACTACTTCGCAGCCAGTCACAGCGGGTACGACCGCTTCGGCGTGCGGCAGAGGAGGCACATCGTCTTTGTCAAGCCCTCCTACTGGTTCATGCTTGATGAGCTCTCCACGGCGGTTTCGGAGGACACGCTCTCCTGGTACCTCCACTCCCCGCAGCGTTTGACGCCCAATAGGAATGGGTTCGTTTCTGAGGGAGATACGGGAATCAGCATACTCCCGGCTGGCCAGGAATTCACCACGCGGACGGGAACGGGGTGGGCCGCAAGCACAACAGTTCGAAAGCCCGGAAAGACAGAGGAGATCGGATGGATCAGATTCGATCAGGTCAGTGTGCGGGGATCGATCCGACGATTCGCCATCCTGCTCGAACCGTTCAGGGACAAATCCACCCTCCGTTCTGCGGACAGAGTGTCAGATCGGCACTACGTCGTGACCTCACCCGGACAGACGGATCATCTCTATATAACGGGCGGAGCGTATGCCGACGACACGCTGCAGACTGACGGTGCGTGTGCGGTGATCAGGATACCTGACGCAGGGGTAGCCCGATTCACCGTCATCAATGGCCGGTACCTAACCTACAGAGGCCAAATGTTGTGGAATTCTCTTGAACCTGCTTCAGGTGAGGGGGAGTTCACACCGCAGGACATGGGCGAGAAATAGGCTTGAGGTAAAGGGGGCTATTTCCATTTGATGGTACAACCGATCGAAAAGGTCTCAGGAGTCGCAACTTCCTTCCCTGCAACTACTGCTTCGAGAGCATCTCTCAGGTAGGTCTTATTCACCCGGTCCGGTTCCTTCCAGTTGTCGTCCATCTTTCCCGAGTATCTTAGCTTCCTTGCAGCGTCGAACACAAAGAACTGCGGCGTATGGGTCGCGCCGAAGGCATCTGCGACCTTCTGGTCCTCGTCGCGTACATAGGGGAACGGAAACCCTTTCTGCGCCGCACGCTTGATCATGTTGTCGAAACTGTCTTCCGGGTAGTTCTTCTCCTCGTTCGAGTTGATGGCAACGAGTGCCACGCCGCGTGGGTGATACTCCCGGTGCATCGCGATCATGCGGTCTTCGTAGGCTTGGACGTAGGGGCAGTGATTGCAGGAGAAGACGATTACGAGGGCCTTGTCTTTGAAATCACCGGAGGAGTAGGATTTCCCGTCGACGCCGGGGAGATTGCGGAAGGGGGGCATGGTATCACCGGGATGGAGGGAATTATTGCTCATAGGTGTGCCATCGAAGTCCTTGGATAGCTTAGTATAGCAAGAGATCAGGAGGAAAGAAAGAGGATAGTCCGGAGCGCGCGGCAACGCCTCTCCGTTTCGTGAATTGTGGAATCATGAGCATGGTATCCTCCTGGTGAGAATGACGTCCCCTCCGGATTCCTCGGTGGGATCAAGGACCGGATGAGATGATGACAGGTCGTCGCAATTTACCGGAGGACGGGATGAACTGCTCAACGCTCAGGTGAAGAGTTCGTGAAAATTCCGTGGAGGGGAATACAGCGGCGCCGGACGGCGGAGGGGACCGGCCGTTCGGCGCTTCTCTGCAGAGATTGACAGATATTCGTCGGTGAACCTATTCGGGAAGCACGTCCCCTTCCGCAACAATTCCCGAAAGCACGAGATCGTCCAGGAGAAGATAGGAGCCCTCGTGGAGTCGTTCACTCTCCTTTGCCGGAAGGAGGGTGACACGGATTTCCGCCTTGACCGCCGCGGGCGGGATGTCGCCGCTGACCTGGAAGGCGGCATATTCCCCGCCATGGGGACTGAGGTACTCCTGGCAGATCTTGACCGTGCTTCCTTCAGAGCTCTGCAGTTCGAGTGTAATGAAACCCGCGTCTTTTCCGACGGAGTTCAGGACATACTCGCCTTTGAGCTCGAGGGCAGTGCCGCTCACCCGAATGTTCTTCTGCGTGATCATTCCGGCCATTTGCGAGCCGTAGAACGATTTCACTTCGCATTTGACCGCGTATTTGCCGCTGTGGGCCTTGGTGGTGGGGGAGACGACGGTCAGGGCTTTGGGGATATTGGTGGTGGTCCACCCGTCCGGCTCGTCGCCGGTAAACCGCTCGAAATCGCCGTTGCGCAGCAGGTTTATGCCGCTGAACGCGGCGCCGCAGAGCAGCACGATCACTCCGGCGGCAATCCCTCGCACTGCATTGGGTGATTTCATGAGAATCCCTCCTTTGCACTGAGCAAGGAACGAGAACCACAGGAGATGTGGCGAGAACGACGAAAGAACAGGAAAAAACATAGCCTCTCCGCGTACAGCAAAGAGGCTATGTCAAGGGACAGATACCTACTCTAATGTACTGCGCTATGATATCAGTGTCAAGCAACGGGACCAGACACATAGGGGCATTGCGCGCAGCGCAGAAGTCCATGAGCTCGTGCGCAGCTGGTTTTGGCGCCACTTGATTTCCATTCTGCTTCCGTTATCTTATAAGGGCCGCCCGGATGCCCGATCCCCCGGCACCGGGGGCGCCAGAATTCAAACCTGACCGGGGCGCTCATTCTCTTGAACAGCGCGATGTGCGTGAGCAGAGTCTCAGTCGAAGTATTCGACTACGTCTCCCTGCTGTCTTCCTTTTCCCCGTCTCCCCTGTTGTTGCCGACTCCCACTGCCTCAGTTGTCACCGGAAAGGTGTGCTTATGAACGGACGGTACCGCGCGATTGCCCCGGTCCTGGCGACCCTGGTCGTCCAGGCCGGAAGCGGGGTGTTGCATGCTCAGGGAGGGGATGCTGATCTCCCGCGACTGATGGAGGGGAGAGTCTCGAAGGAGGAGTATATCCTTCAGAGAGACCAGTACATCGCGATGCTCCGTGGTCTTCCCTACGCGTTGCCCTACGATCCCCGGGTGCGCGCAATCAACGCTATGCAGGCCCAGGTGAGCAGGTCGCTTGCCAAAGTCAGCGCCACTGCATGGGTGCCCATCGGTCCCGCCCCCATCCCCAACGGGCAGACCGAGTCCATTGTGACCGCCGTGAGCGGCCGCGTCTCTTGCATCGCGGTCCATCCAACGAACCCGAATATCATCTATGTGGGAGCGGCCCAGGGGGGCGTATACAGGAGCGTGGACGGCGGGGCGCACTGGACTCCGATATTCGATGCCGCTCAATCGCTCTCGGTGGGAGCACTTGCGCTCGCTCCCTCCAACCCCTCGATCCTTTACGTTGGCACAGGCGAGCCGAACCTCTCATGCGACAGCTATGCGGGAGTGGGTCTTTACCGGATCGACAACGCGGACACCTCTCCGATTCTGGTGGGGCCGATCAATCCAGCCTACGCCGGTATCAGCGGGTCGACCGCGTTCGCAGGACGCGCCATCAGCAAGATCCTGGTCCACCCGACTGATCCCGCCACGATCTTCGTATCGACAACGAGCGGCATCATGGGTTTGGGGTGTGATTCTCCCCTTGGAGGATCGCTGCCCCCGCTCGCCCCCCGCGGGATCTGGCGCTCAACCAACGCCACGGCGGTTGCAGGATCCGTCACGTTCACAAGACTAACTGTCACGACGGCGAACAGTGCTTCGGATGGCACGGGCAATCGAAGCATTCCTGACATGGTCTTCTTCCCCGGAAGCGCGGATACGATTGTCTGCACCGTGCTCGGCTTCAGTCCCGGCACGGACGGGGGAATTTATCGTTCGACAAACGCGCTGGCTGCAACGCCGACATTCACCAAGACATTTACCCTTGGCACTACGGGGGCGACCATACGCGGATCGCTCGATGTCTACCGGCGGGGAGGCATCACGGTCCTCTATCTTGCGAGCGGCGAGTCGGCCTCCGGTACTGACTGCAATTCACCCAGCTCAAGCGGCGCACTCAGGAGGTCGACGGACGGGGGCGTGTCCTGGTCGGGCAAGCTCGCGGGAGGCGGCGGGTTCTGCGGCGGTCAATGCTTCTACGACATCGCCATCGCGGTCGTCCCGGGCGCGTCGCTGGCGACGGACACAATTCACCTCGGCGGCAGCACCAGCAGCGTGAGCTGCGAGCGCATCCACGCAATCTCCTTCGACGGCGGCGCGACGTTCACGAACTACGACACCGGGCTTCATGTTGATACCCACAGTATCATCGTCGCACCCTCAAACACCTCCGTGGTGTACCACGGCAACGACGGCGGGGTCTACCGGTCGAGCAACGGCGGGCTCACATGGGCGAGCCTGAACAACAGCGGGTTCAGCGCAACGCAGTTCCAGAGCATCGCGCTCCACCCCACCGACCCATATTTCAGCATCGGCGGCACTCAGGACAACGGGACCAACCTCTTCACCCCCGGTCAGGCCTGGAACAGGATCGACTACGGCGACGGCGGGCAGTCGGCCATCGACCAGAACGCGACGGACGCCTCCGCGGTCACCATGTATCACACCTACTTCAACGCAACCAACAGTCTGATCGGATTCGCCAGGGTCAATAGTACTGCCTGCGCTGTTGAGGGACAATGGTCGTTCCTCGGGATCTACGGTGGATTTGTGGACCCCACGGTTCATTGTGACGGCACATCGGATTCGTTTAACGGCATCAGCATTTCCGACCCGGTCAATTTCTATGCACCTCTGTCGCTCGGCCCGGGGAATCCGAACACGGTGTATTTCGGCACGAACCGCCTCTATCGTTCGACAGACAAGGGGACAACGATGCCGGCAGTGAGTCAGTCGCTGGGTTCGGCGGTAAGCGCCATCGGGATTTCCCCGCAGAACGACCAGTACCGGATCGTGGGAACAAATGGCGGAGGGTTGTTCTACACGACGACCGGAGGCAATCCGCTCACCACCCTCGATCCCGTTGGCGGAGGGAGCGTGATACCCGACCGCTATGTTGCGCGGGCAGTCTTTGACCCGAACAACTCGAATACCGCATACATCACGCTCGGCGGCTATATGGGGAGCACCGGATCGTCGAGCTCGCATGTCTGGAAGATCACGAACCTGAACACCACGCCGGTCTTTACCGGGATAAACACCGGACTGCCAGACGTTCCCGTAAACGCGTTCGTGGTAGACCGCGCGAACTCGAACAATCTTTTCGCAGGCACAGATATCGGCGTATACAACAGTACCGACGGTGGCGCGAGCTGGTCGGTTTTCGGCCTTGGCCTCCCCGTCGTCGCGGTGTTCGACATGGCCCTCCATCCCGTGACCAGGGTGCTCCGGATTGCGACCCACGGCCGCGGCTTCTGGGAGAACAACGGGCCACCGTTGCCGGTGCAGTTGGCGTCGTTTACGGGGACATTGATCAGCGGCTCAGCAGTGCTGCTTGAATGGACAACGCTGAGCGAGGTGAACACGTACGGCTTTGAGGTCCAGAAATCAAGCGCACCCGAGGGACTGTGGGCATCGATTCCCAACAGCTTCATCCTTGGACACGGGACAACGGTCGAGCCTCACCAGTACTCATTCACCGACAACGCGGCCGGATCGGGAAGGGTCTACTACCGTCTGAAGCAGCTCGACCTGGACGGGAGTGTGCACTACTCCGACGGCATCGCAGTGGATCTCACGACTGGAGTTGCGGAGTCGCGATTCCCGACCGAATTCTCGCTTGAACAGAGCTATCCCAACCCGTTCAACCCTTCCACCCTGATCCGGTACGGGCTTCCCCGCGATGCGGACGTCGTGCTCGAGGTTTACAATATGCTCGGCCAACGGGTCCAGGTCCTGGTCAAGGAACGGCAGGGAGCCGGTTACCACCAGGTGCGTTTTGATGCCTCCGGGCTCTCCAGCGGAGCGTATTTCTATGCTATTCACGCCGGCGAGTATTATGCGACGAAACGACTCGTTTTGCTGAGGTAGGGGGTTTAGGGCAACGGCAGACCGACGAAAAGACATCCTTCCCTCCCTGGCGGCGGATCCCTCGGTAGCACACACGGTCCGCTTTGACTCTCTTCTCTCCGTTTCCTATATTCCCACATCCCCCTAGTTCTTTCCCACCAGCTCGTGTGCGGCGTTGGCACCTCGCGATGGATTTCCGCCGCCGGAGCAATGCATCAACGACCAAGAACCGAATCTGCTTTCACTCTGGAGACGGCATGGCACGTCGGGGCATCGTGATAGCATACGTCGCGATTCTCTGTTCCGCTTTGGCAGAAGCGGGATCGGGAGAACTCGAGGATATTCTGTTGCTCAAGGATGGTTCGATCGTCCGGGGGACCCTTGTCGAATCGGTCCGCGGCAGTTACATCCGATTCCACACCACCCAGCACGGCCTGAAGGTGTTCGGCCTCTCCGAGGTCGAGAAGGTGACGAGGCTCCCGAAAGGAATCCCCGACGACGAGCTGATCAGTAATTATTTCGATGAAGACGTGAGCAGACTTGCGGACGATGCACGCCCGGTAGCTGTGGTGGGAGGAGTTGCGATTCCCTACGGGAGGTTCGCACGATCAAGCACGTCGGGCGGTGGGGCGATGGAGTCCGGGGTCTCGGTCGGACTCGATGTCGGCCTTCGGCTCGTCCCGAAATGGCGCTGGCTCACCACCGGAATGTATTCCGAGCTCCGGCGTGGCGCGCTGGAAGTGGTCGATGGTTTCGAGGAGGCGAGAGGTGTCCCCTCGGCACGGATGATCTGGCTGCTGACCGGGATGGAACTGCGCACCGAGGGGAACACGGCATGGAAGTGGCGTGCCATCGTACAGACGGGAGCGCTCGTTTCAACGTTCCCGGGATTCGACTACACGGTGCACGGGACACCCACGACGCTCATCCGGAGCGGACGAATCGAATCTTCGTCGTCGACGGAGTTTGCCGTCTGTATCGGCGGCGGCGTGAGCGTCAGTCGGTTCAGTCTTACGGTACGTCTCCTCTCGGCGAGCGCCCGCTATGACGGCATGCGGCCTGTCGGCGTCATCCTGCTTGGCGCCGGCGTGGGCCTCCCATAGCTTGCATCTTCGTAGCGTCCTGGCTACTTCGCCGCGAACGCCTTTTCGTCGATCAGTTTCGGGTTCCCCAGCACGACGAACTGGATATTCCTGATGTACTTCGCCGCCACCCGCTGAACATCGGCGGCCGTCACCTTCCGGACATTCTCAATAAATCGATCTCCCTCCTCCCACCCCAGCCCCGACAACTCGTTGAACGCAAGGAACTGTGCCTGTGCAGCATTGGTTTCGTTGCGGAGATAGTACTGGGTCAGGAAGAGCGTCACACGGTCCTTCATATCTTTCGCCGACACAGGCTCCTGTGTGATCTTCTTTGCCTCAGCGAGCATTACCTTGACGGTCGTGTCGGGTTGAACGGCTGTAACATACAGGAGTCCAAAGTTGGCGAATTGATTCGAAAACGCAGCTCGCGGCGCATACGAGAGATTCCGCTTCGTCCGAACCTCCTCCCAGATCCTCCAACCCAGGATATTCATCCCTACCGTCATCGAGTAGTAATCGGGATCTCTCGGGGCCGGTCCGCTGAAGAGTCCGACGATATAGTTCGTCGGCATCGCGCGCTCCACCACCCGCACCGTTCCCCCATCGTGCACGACGGGTGGGGGCAGCACAGGCACATATTCCCCCTTCGGGAGCGTGCCGAAGGTCGCTTCCACTTTTTTCTGCACGTCATCCCGACTCACGTTGCCGACCACCACGAGGAGCAGCTTCGACGTCACAAGATTGTCTGCCAGATACCTCTCCATCTGTGCGATGGTGATGGCGGCAATGGAACTCTCCACGCCAGCAGGTTCGAGATGATACGGATGCCCCTTGTAGAACGACTCCATAGCAAGGTCGTTCAGGTATGCATCGGGGTTGTCTTTCCTCTGTTTGATGCCAAGGAGCAGGTTCTGACGCACCACTTCCACATCCGCGGGAACGAACGTCGGACGCATGACGACATCGGCAAAGACCTCCCAGAGCTGATTGAAATCACCCCGGAGGCAACGAAGGCCGATCATCGTGTAGTCCCTCGTGGCGTTGGTGCCGATCGAGGCGGCGGTCCGGTCAAGGATCGCATTGAGTGCCTCCTTTGGGTATTTCCTGCTCCCCTTTTCTGCCGCGCTGAAAACAAAGTCCTCTATCCCCTGGGTCGCCTCACTGAGGTTGATCGACCCACCCCGCAGATAGAGTTGGGCAGAAATGATGTCGTTCGCGGGATTTGATTTCACAATCACTTTCAGACCATTGACGGTGAATGCCTCCGTCCCGGCCAAGCCACATTGTGCCGCCACGACAAGCACGAACGCTATTGCAATGAAACGCAGCCTTGGTGTTTTCATTTGCCACTCCTTTTGCAGTCCTTAAGCATTCACTGCGGAAGAATTTTCGGCCGGTCTGCGGGTGAGACCAGGATTCCCTTAACGTTTGGAGCAGACTGGATATACTTCTTCACGTAGTCGTTGATGTCCTTTCGCGTAACCTTCCTCAGGTTTTCCACATAGTGGAGGTAGTAGTCCAGGTTCCCAACCACCGCCCACCAGTAGCCGACCGTGTGCACGAACTGGGAGGGACGTTCCTGCCCGAACATTTCGTTCCGCTCAAGGGCGGTTTTGGCATTCACGAGTTGTTCGTCGGTGTAATAGGCCGGGTCCGTCAAGTGGGCGAGCTCATCGAGGAGCTGTTTTTCCCCAGCCACAAACTTGTCCGCACTCATCTGGGCCATGATGATGATCGGTCCGGTATGATCCAGAGTCTGGTACTGGAAGTTCGCAAATGCACAAAGCCCGCTTTCCACCAGCCGCTTCTGGAAGCCGGAATTCTTCTGTTGCAGAATATAGCTGAGAACGTCGGCCGCGTACGTTGCGCCGGGATCCTTCGTCACGGAAGGGCCGTGCAGTGCAATCATGACGGTCACGGCATTGACCGGCTTCTCCACAACCACGGTGGACGAAGCGGTCAGCGGAGGGTGTTCTGGAACGGGATAAAGCGTGAAGGGATCCGCCCCTTTCTTCCAGTCGCCGAAGTACTCGCGCGCGAGTGCAAATATCTGCTCATGCTGCACGGCTCCCGCCACAAGGAGCGCCGAATTGTTCGGGATATAGTAACGATCCTTGATGGTCTGCATCTTCTTCTGATCGGCCGTCAGGATCGTCTCCCGCTCACCCAGGACATTCTTCCTGCTGTAGTACTTGTACCAGAGTTTCTGATTCACGTCGCGGAAGAGGTAATAGAACGGGTTGGCCTCATTCCGGTCGTACTCTCCCGTCACTACCGGGCGCTCCCGCTCCAATTCCGCCTGAAGGAACAAGGGCGTTAGTGTCGCCGCCTTCATGAACTCCAATCCCTGGCGGAGACTATCCTTCGGGAGTGTGAAGAAATAGTTGACACGCTCCTCGCTCGTGGTCCCGTTCCAGGTCATCCCGAGCTCGCGCGCCCGAGCGAGATACGCCTCCTGATTGGGAATCGACGCATTCGCTTTGAAGAACATGTGCTCGTAGAGGTGCGACAGGCCGTTGTATTCGGGTGGCTCGGTGTAGCTGCCGTTCCGAACGTCGAGTTCAACGGTCACCAGCGGGACGATCGGGTTTTCGATGGCAATGACTTCCAGCCCGTTGTCAAGCTTGGTGGAGTAGATGCTGTATTGCTGCCCGACAGCGGATAGCGGCAGGATGAGGAGTACCAGGAAACGCAGCGCAAATGCACCTCGTCTGGTCATAGGTCTGCCTCCTTCGTTCTATGAGGATAATAATGGGCGTGAGGGTAGTGCGGCATGGCGACGGCCGGGGACGCCGGCCGTCGCTTGGCTAACTGATTATACGAGAGGAGGTTTCGGAAAGCAAGTGAGAGGAGCGGAAATCAGTAGTCAGTACTCAGAAATGAGAGAATTTATGCGAGTTCTCGTGTTGAATCAATCGCTCTTCCAGTTTTCCGGACGCAACGCTCTGACCGCCGCGCCGGCCTTCCACATCTCGGAGTTCCTCCATTCGTCCAGCTCCTTTTCCAGCTGTTCCCTGTAGTCCGGTGCGCTGCAAGTCTCAAGGACCCGCTTGGTCTCAACACCAGCCTGGACGTCGCGATACAGCAGGTCGAAGAGGGGTTTGACCGCCGCTTCAAATCTCCTGGCCCAGTCAAGTGCTCCGCGCTGGGCCGTTGTGCTGCACGAACTGAACATCCAGTCCATCCCCTTTGCGCCGATGAGCGGGTAGAGACTCTGCGTCGCCTCCTCCACGGTTTCATTGAACGCTTCGCTCGGAGAATGACCACGCTCCCGCAACGTGTCGTACTGGGCCTTCATCAATCCGGCGATTGCACCGAGCAGCGCTCCCCGCTCACCGGTGAGGTCGCTGTGCACCTCTTTTTCAAACGTCGTGGGAAAGAGGTACCCTGAGCCGATCGCTATGCCCAGCGCAACCACACGGTCCCGCGCACGTCCGGTTGCATCCTGGTAGACCGCGTAGCTCGCGTTGATGCCGCTCCCCGCGAGGAAGTTCGAGCGCACCGTGCGTCCAGCTCCTTTGGGGGCAACAAGGAAGACGTCGACATCCGGCGGGGGTATGACTCCCGTCTGATCCCTGAAGACCACGGAAAAGCCGTGCGAGAACGAAAGGGCCTGACCTTTACGGAGGGCAGGTCTGATCACAGGCCACTGCTCCTTCTGTCCCGCATCCGACAGCAGATTCTGCACGATAGTTGCGCGCCTCGCGGCCTCAGCAAATGAATCGAACAGCGTCTTCCCCTCCGCCCACCCATCCTTCACCGCTTCGCGCCAGCCGCTCCCTCCTTTGCGCTGACCGATGATCACCTTGACACCGTTATCGCGCAGGTTAAGCGACTGTCCCTGTCCCTGCGGCCCGTAGCCGAGAATCGCCACGGTTTCGCCGGCGAGAGTTTTCCTGGCCGCATCGAGAGAAACTTCCTCCCTCGTGACGACTTCCTCTTTCACACCTCCAAAATCAATGAGCGCCATAACATGGTTCTCCTGGTAAAATGAATTTCGTATGATGTTCCCGATCTACTTTCAGTCAGACCCGGTTCTCCGCATGACCGGTGTCTCCGGCGTCCTCACGTATGAGAGCCACTCGGCAGATCGGTAATGCTTTCCATGCACAGCAGCGCTAAAGGCCACCTGGAGCGCCCGCGTGACCGGCCCTGTGGATCCGTTTCCGATGACCCGGAAGTCGATTTCACGAAGCCCGACGCACTCCGACGCGGTCCCGCAGACAAACACTTCGTCGGCCCCGTAGAGCTGGTCGCGGGAAAGCGGGGTTTCGACGATGGCAAAACCGAGGTCACGCGCCAGCGTTATGATGGAGTCGCGCGTGATCCCTTCCAGCACGGGCGCCAGGTTCGGGGTGACAATGGTTCTCCCCTGGACAACGAAGATGTTCTCGCCCGTGCATTCCGCGACATATCCTTCCGGGTCGAGCAGGATCGCCTCATCGAAGCCGAGTCGGACCGATTCTGTCTTCGCCAGGAAGCTGTTGGCGTAGTTGCCGGAAATCTTGGCCTTGGTCATCATCACGTTCGGATGGTGTCGGGTGAACGATGCGATGTTCGCGCGCACACCGTGCTGGATTGCTTCCTCGCCGAGGTAGTTGTTCCACTGCCAAACTGAGATGCCGACGTCGAGCCGCCCGCCATCCACATTCAGGTTCCACCCACCGCCGGCGAGATACATGAGAGGACGGATATAACACTCGTCGAAGCCATTCGCAGCGACGGTGAGCTTCACCGCCTCCTCGATTTGAGGCGCAGAATACGGGATCGTCCGGAAGCCGAGAATGCGGGCGGAGCGGATCAGCCGCGAGGCATGGTCACGCAGACGGAAGACGGCCGGACCCGACTCGGTGGCATAACACCGGATTCCTTCGAACACGCCCATCCCATAATGGAGGGCGGGAGTCATGAAATGCACGGTGGCCTTTTCGTACTCCACAAGTTCACCGTTCATCCAGACAACGCGGGACTCCATCCCCATGGTCCTTCTCCTTGAATATTACAGCGCGCGTATGATCGCAGCAGTCATGGCGTCAGTGCTGAGAGCTCCGCCGATGTCTGCCGTGCGGTCACCACCGGCGATCGCACCTTGGACCGCCTGTTCGATCGCAGAGGCCTCCGACTCCCGGTGTAACGAATGGCGCAGAAGCATGGCCGCGCTGAGAATCGCGCCCACCGGATTCGCGACACCTTTCCCCGCGATGTCGGGCGCAGAGCCGTGGATCGGTTCGTACAGCCCCGGTCCCGAATCGCCGAGCGAGGCGGACGGCAGCATCCCCATCGAACCGGCCAGCACCGAGGCCTCGTCGGTCAAGATGTCGCCGAACATGTTTTCGGTCACGACAACGTCAAACGACGCCGGGGTCGAAACAAGCCGCATCGAGGCGGTATCAACGAGCATATGCTCCAGCGACAGGTCGTTGTAGCCAGCCGCGACAGTCGTCGCGGTCTGCCGCCAGAGGCGGGAAGTTTCAAGCACGTTGGCCTTATCCACCGACGTCACTTTCTTCTTTCTGCTGCGGGCGAGCCGGCAGGCGAGATCCACGACGCGGGCGATCTCGAAGTCGTGATACTCGACCGTATCTACGGCGCGGATATGCCCATTCAAACGCTCCCGACCTCTCGGCATGCCGAAATAGGCCCCTCCGGTCAGCTCGCGCACGACAAGGAGATCAACTCCTGCAAGGAGGTCGGCACGGACAGGAGACCACTTCAAGAGCGATGGGTGTGGTTTCACCGGGCGAAGGTTTGCGTAAAGCTTCAGCTCCTTTCTCAGTGCGAGCAGTCCCTGCTCTGGCCGCACCGCTGCGGACGGGTCATCCCATTTCGGCCCTCCGACTGCGCCCAGCAGGACCGCATCCGATCGCCGGCATGCGTCCAGCGTCTCAGCCGTCAAAGCAGTGCCGTGTGCGTCGATGGAGCATCCTCCGATCAGATGCGTGCTGAACCTGAGTTCAAACCCCGACATTTCCGCCACCCGCTTGAGCACGCGCACCGCAGCACCTGTGACCTCGACGCCCACACCGTCTCCCGGAAGCACTGCTATTGACGCCGAACGACCCATGAAGTCTTTCACGCCGCTGATGTGAGCCCGAATTCAATACTGTCGGCAAGCGCCTGCCAGCTCGCCTCGATGATGTTGGCACTGGCGCCGACGGTGCTCCAACGGCGAGTGCCGTTCCGGGTTTCGATCAGCACCCGCGTCGTCGCCGCCGTCCCGCGATCGCCGTCGAGGATACGCACCTTGTAGTCGGCAAGGTGGAATGAAGCAAGCGCGGGGTACACCGGCGTCAGGGCCTTGCGTATGGCGCTGTCGAGCGCGTTGACCGGCCCGCTCCCCTCCGCCGCGGTGTGGATAATTTCCCCGTTTACTCGCACCTTGACGGTTGCCTCCGCGAAGATCCCACGCCCGTCTCTGTGCTCCACAGTCACCGTTAGGTCGATGAGCTCAAACGGTGGAACATACTCCTCCTGTCTCCGCTTCAGCATCATCGCCACCGATGCTTCTGCCGCTTCGAATGAAAACCCCTGCGATTCGAGGAGCTTGATCTGATCGAGGACTTCCGAAACCCGCCCGCTATCGTTCACCGGCAGGCCGAGTTCTTCGAATTTGCTGAGAAGATTTCCGCGGCCCGACAATTCGGAGACGACAACCCGCAGCTCGTTCCCGACTGTGGCGGGATCTACATGCTGATACGAATCCGGGCTGCGCCGTATCGCCGCGACGTGGATCCCTCCTTTGTGCGCAAACGCCGACCGCCCCGAATATGCCATGTGGGCGTCGGGAGAAAGGTTCGCGATCTCCGCAACAAAGTGGGAGATCTCGGTCAGGCGCGGAAGGCTCCCTGGCGGCAGACAGCGGAGGTTCAGTTTCAGTTCGAGATCTCCGATCACCGCGATGAGGTTTGCGTTCCCGCACCGTTCCCCGTAGCCGTTGATCGTCCCCTGGACCTGGACACAACCCTCACGCACGGCGGCGAGAGCGTTTGCAACCCCGCACTCGCCATCGTTGTGCGTGTGGATGCCGAGAGGAATACTGAGCCGGCTCCGGACATCCCGAACGATCTCCGCAACCTCCCAGGGCATTGTTCCGCCGTTGGTGTCGCACAGTATGACGATTTCCGCGCCGGCATCCCCGGCCGCAGATACTGCTTGCAGCGCATAGGCGTGATCCATCTTGTAGCCGTCAAAGAAATGCTCGGCGTCATAGAAGACGCGCTTCCCCTGAGCGCCAAGGTACGCAATGCTCTCCCGGATGAGGCGCAGGTTCTCTTCGGGCGTTGTCCTCAAAACCTGATGGACGTGAAAGAGCGACGACTTCCCGACCAGCGTGACGACCGGCGTCCCCGACGCAAGGAGCGCCGCGATGTTCTGGTCGTCCGACGGAGCGGCGCCGACCCTGCAGGTCGAGCCGAATGCCGTGAGCACCGCATGCTTCAGCGTTACCCCTTGCATCCGTTCGAAGAACTCCGCGTCTTTAGGATTGGACCCCGGCCATCCGCCTTCGATGAAGGCCACCCCCAAGCTATCCAGCGCTCGTGCGATCTTCACTTTGTCCTCGCACGAAAGCGATATCCCCTCCCGCTGGGTACCGTCACGCAGTGTGGTATCGTAGATCTGGACGTCCACGGCTCACTTCCTCATCGCATGTTCTTCGTATGCCGCGATCTGGCCCTCAATCCTGAGAAGATACCCGAGCTCGTCAACCCCTTCTAACAAACAGGTCTTTGCAAACCCGTCAATAGGAAACCGATATGACCGGCCGGACGGAAGCGAGACCTTCTGCTCTGCCAGATCGATGGTGAGCTCCATGTCCGGATTTGCGATGACGGCCTCAGAGAGTCCTCTGTGCTCTTCGGTGTTGAGCGTAACGGGAAGAAGCCCGTTCTTGAGCGCGTTCCCGGAAAAGATGTCTGCGAATGAAGTGCTGATCACCGCGCGGAAACCGAAAGCGGTCAGCGCCCACGGTGCGTGTTCCCGCGAGGAGCCGCAGCCGAAATTTTCGCCCGCTACAAGGATCGCGGCCCCCCGCGCTCCGGGCGCATTGAGTACAAAGTCCGGCCGGGGGGAACCGTGTGCGTCGTACCGCCAGTCGGCGAACAAATGATCACCCAGGCCCGATTTATCTGTCACCTTGAGAAATCGCGCCGGGATGATCTGATCCGTGTCGATGTCGTTCATGGGCAGCAGGAGCGTGCGGGACGAGAATTTTCCAAATCGTGTCATCATACCCTCCCTACGGCCGCATGCGATACGACCGACGAACCCGCTGCATTCGACAGTCCCGAGAATGTGCGTGGGTCGGCGACGACTCCTGCAAGCGCACTTACCGCGGCGGTAAGAGGAGAGGCAAGGAAGGTTCGCCCCCCCTTTCCCTGTCTTCCCTCGAAATTCCTGTTGCTGGTGCTGACTGCGTACTGGCCGGGCGCAAGCTGATCGCCGTTCATCGCAATGCACATCGAGCATCCCGCATCGCGCCACTCCGCGCCGGCGGATTTGAACACCACGTCGAGCCCTTCCGCCTCCGCCTGCCTTTTCACTTCCCGTGAACCAGGGACGACGAGCATTCGGACTGATGGGGAGATCTTCCGTCCTCGCAGGACCGAGGCAGCGAGTCGCAGGTCGCTGATGCGGGAGTTCGTACAGCTGCCGACGAACACCACATCAACCGGATTTCCGAGCAGAGGACGCCCCGGCTCGAGACCCATATAGGCAAGTGCTTTCTCCAGCGCCTTACGCTTCGCGTCATCACGGAGGTGGTCGGGTGACGGTACGGGCTCACCTATCGGAACCCCCATCCCCGGATTCGTGCCGAATGTGATCATCGGCGTCAGCGTTGATGCATTCAGCGTCACAGTACTATCGTACTTCGCGCCTCCCTCGCTTGCCAGCGATTCCCAGCGTTGGACCGATTCTTCCCATGCCGCCCCGCGCGGCGCAAACTCGCGCCCGGCGAGATACTCGAACGTCGTATCGTCGGGCGCGATCATCCCCGCGCGTGCGCCCCCTTCGATCGACATGTTGCAGACCGTCATCCGCTCTTCCATCGACATTCCCCGGACCGCAGAGCCGGTGTATTCGAACACATGCCCCGTTCCCCCTCCCACCCCGATCCGCGCGAGGAGCGCCAGGATTACATCCTTTGCGGTTACGCCCGGCGCGAATGTGCCATCGATCCTGACTTCGAATGTCTTCGGCCTTCGCTGCAGAAGGCATTGTGTGGCAAGCACGTGTGCAACCTCGCTCGTCCCGATGCCGAACGCGAGCGCGCCGAACGCGCCATGCGTCGATGTGTGGCTGTCGCCGCAGACGATCGTCATTCCCGGTTGGGTCATTCCACGTTCCGGACCGAGCACGTGGACGATCCCCCGTTCCGCGCTCGTCATTCCGTACAAACGAATGTTTCCCCAAGCCGCGTTTTCCTCAAGCGCCTTGATCTGCCGTGCTGCCATGGGATCCGATGCAAGATCCCGGGCCGGGTCTGTCGGTACGCTGTGGTCCATGGTTGCAACAGTGCGGTCGGGACGTCGCACTCTGAGCCCTCGCTCCTTGAGCAGCGCAAATGCCTGCGGCGACGTGACCTCGTGTACGAGGTGAAGGTCGACATAGAGGACCGCAGGACAGCCCGGCTCCTGTGCGACCAGGTGGCCATCCCACACTTTCTCGAAAAGAGTACGTGGGTTCTTCTTATCTGGTTGTCTGGTGCTCATGCGATTGCTGCTGCTTTCCTGAGTGATTCCCGTCCCCCTTTCCGGCGGCGTGCACCGAACGCACGGTTCATCGCTTCGAGATAGGCTTTCACGCTGCCGGTGATAACATCGGTGCTTACCGCGCGGCCGTTGAAACTGACGCCGTCACATACCACCCGGACGAATGCCTCACCTACTGTGTCATGACCGAGACTGACCGATTTGATCGTGTACTCCGTCAGTGTCAGCAATTCCCCCGTGATCCGCTCGATCGCCTTGTAGGCGGCATCCACGGGCCCGTCTCCTGTCGCCGAGTCGACGAACGACTCATCCCCGCGCTGCAGCTCCACCGTCGCCGTCGGCCTCACGCCGGTGCCGGTGCTGACGTGCAGTCCGGCAAGTCGGTAGTCGTCACGTCCCGATTCGGGGGTCTGCTCCAGGATGGCGATCAGTTCCTCATCAAAGACCTCTTTCTTCTGGTCCGCGAGGGCGCAGAATTCCCTGTACGCCCGCTCCAGCTCCCCGGCGGAAAGATCGTACCCGAGCTCAGCATACCGCTGTTTCAGGCCGTGGCGTCCGGAATGTTTTCCCAGAACAAGCGTGCTGTGTTTGATCCCCATAGATTGAGGGGTCATGATTTCATACGTGATGGCGCTCTTTAGCATCCCGTCCTGGTGGATGCCTGCCTCGTGCGCGAACGCATTAGCGCCGACGATAGCCTTATTACGCTGAACCATCATGCCGGTAAGACTCGAAAGGAGCCGGCTGGAGCGGTAGATCTCTTCGGTCGTGACCCCGGTCCAGACCTTGAGCATCTCCTGTCGTGTCTTGATCGCGGCGACGATCTCTTCGAGCGCGGCATTCCCCGCCCGCTCCCCGATGCCGTTGATGGTGCACTCCACCTGCCGCGCGCCGTTCTGTATCGCGGACAGGGAATTCGCAACCGCAAGCCCGAGGTCGTTGTGGCAATGTGCGCTCAGCACCACGCGGCCGATGTTTGGCACGCGCGCACGCACGGCGGCAAACATCGCTCCGTATTCGGCGGGAAGCGAATATCCCACGGTGTCCGGCAGATTGATCACGGTGGCTCCTTCCTCGACGGCAGCAGCTACGATTTCACAGAGATATCCGATATCGCTCCGCGAGGCGTCCTCGCAGGAGAACTCGACATCTTCACAGAGCGATTTGGCATATTGTACTGCCTTTGCCGTATCCTGAAGCACCTGTTCTCGAGTTTTATTGAGCTTGTGAAACAGGTGGATGTCTGATGTCGCGATGAACGTGTGAATTCTTGGCCGTCTGGCTTCCCGTATCGCCTCCCATCCGCGCGCGATGTCCCCTTCGACCGCCCGGCAGAGGGCAGCCACAGATGGCTTCTGGACAGCTTCGGCAACCCTGCAGACCCCTTCAAAGTCGCCGGCAGAAGCGACGGGGAATCCTGCCTCGATCACATCCACGCCGAGACGTTCGAGCTGCAGCGCCATCCTGACCTTCTCATCGACGTTCATGCTGCAGCCGGGCGCCTGCTCGCCGTCGCGAAGCGTCGTATCGAACACGAACACGCGGCCGGCCTGTGGATGGGTCGTCATGACAAGCACCTCCCTTCGATCTGTACCAGTTGGCGGACCTTCGTCATCATTGATTCGAACTCCGGCGGCTCGAGGGATTGCGCCCCGTCGGAGTATGCTTCCTCGGGATTGGGATGGACTTCAACGATCAGCCCCTCCGCTCCAACGGCAACCGCCGCCTTGGCCAGGGGAACGACCAGGCTCCGAACACCCGTCCCGTGGCTCGGATCGACGATCACCGGGAGATGACTCAGCTCATGCAGTGCAGGGACAGACGAGAGATCGCAGGTGTTCCGTGTGTAATCTTCGAACGTCCGGATCCCCCGCTCGCAGAGGATCACCTGGTCATTCCCCTGCGACATGATGTATTCGGCCGAGAGCAAAAGGTCCTTCACCGTGTTTGCCATCCCCCGCTTCAGAAGCACGGGCACGTTTGTCTTTCCCACCTCCTTGAGGAGGGCGTAGTTCTGCATGTTCCTTGCGCCGATCTGCAGGATGTCGGCGTACTCGGCCACGAGTGGGACATCCGTCGGCGTGATGACTTCGGTAATGACGTAGAGCCCGGTCCGCTCGCGCGCATCCGCCAGGAGTTTCAGTCCTTCTTCCTCAAGTCCCTGAAAGCTGTATGGCGAACTCCTTGGCTTATATGCCCCTCCCCGGAGAACCCTCGCCCCGGCCCGCTTCACGTGCTCGGCGCATGTGATAATCTGCTCCCGGGTCTCGACAGAGCAGGGGCCGGCCATCACCACGAAGTGTTCGGGACCAATGAGGAGGGGGGGAATTCCTTCGGCAACCCGTTCGATCGTGATCGTCGTGCGCTCCCGTTTCCACTCGGCGCTAGCGAGCTTGTACGGTTTGAGGATCGGGACGACGCTTTCCACACCCTCCACGACCTCGAGCGCCTGGAGCCGCGTCTTCCCGCGCTCATCTCCCACGCAGGCAACGACGGTGCGCTGGGCGCCGTAAATCGGGTGCACCTGATAGCCGAGCGCATTGACCCTCTCGACCACATGCTCGATCTGTTCCGGGGAAGCTTCCGGTTTCATCACGACGATCATCTCAGACTTCCCCCTGGAACTCCCGCTTCAGGGCAACTCTTCCTGTCCGGGCGATTTCCTTGATCGCGAACGGCTTGAGCATCTTGATGATCGCGTCCACTTTCTGCTGGCTCCCGGTGGCTTCAAGCGTGAGCGTTCGTGGGCTGATGTCCACGACCTTTGCACGGAAGATTTCCGCAATCTGCATGATTTCCGGCCGTGTTTCCGCCGTCGTCTGGACCTTCGCCAGTACAAGCTCCCGCTCCACGAAGCTGTCGAACGTCAGGTCGATGACTTTGACAACGTCGATCAGTTTGTTGAGCTGTTTGGTGATCTGCTCGATCACCTGGTCGTCTCCCCGCGTCACGATCGTCATCCGCGACAGCCCCTCATCCTCCGTCGGGCCGACGCTCAGGCTGTCGATGTTGTACCCTTTGGCCGCAAACAGCCCGGCAATCCGGTTGAACGCGCCAAACCTGTTCTCAACCAGGATCGAGATTGTGTGTCGCTTCGTGCTCTCCTGCGCCGCGGGCGCGGAGCGTGTGTTAGGAATGGGTAGCGGCGGTGACGTTGACATTGTTCGTCCTGACGTTGTGTGACGGTTTTCCTTTTGCAAGCACCATGATCCCGTCCCTCGCTCCGGCAACCGGCTCGGGCGTGTCGATCATCTCGCTCACCGACTGTCCGGCCGGGATCATTGGATAGACGTTATGTTCCTGCGCGACGGAAAATTCCGCGAACACCGGCCCATCCGAATGAGCGAGTGCTTTTCGCAACACATCTTCCACCTCACCGGTCTTCGTCGCCCGGTACGCGGCACAGCCGAATCCTTCGGCGAGCTTGACGAAATCGGGATTGGCAAGCTCCACCTGCGAGTACCGTTTCCTCCAAAACAGCTCCTGCCACTGTCGGACCATGCCGAGGAACCCGTTGTTGATGACGAAGATCTTTAAGGGCAGGCGGTGCTCAACGATCGTCGCCATTTCCTGCATGTTCATCTGAAAGCCGCCGTCCCCGCTGATCGAAACAATCGGTCGGTCGTTTCGCCCAAACGCCGCTCCCATCGCCGCGGGGAGCGAGAACCCCATTGTGCCGAGGCCGCCAGAGGTGATGTGGGTGCGGGGATGCATGAAATTGAAGAACTGCGCGGCCCACATCTGGTGCTGTCCGACGTCGGTCACCACGACGGCATTGCCGCTGGTAAGTTCTCCAAGCTTCTGAATCACGTACTGCGCCCTGATCTGCTCGCCGTTCTGATAGCGGAGGGGGTGTTCCTCCTTCCAGGTTTCGATCGTATTGAGCCAGTCCGCCGTGTTAAGCGGCTCGACTTCCTCCACCAGCTTTGTCAGGACGCGCCGCACGTCGCCGACGATCGGCACATCGACCTGCACATTTTTGCTAATCGCCGCCGGGTCGATGTCGATGTGAATCTTGCGGGCCTCAGGTGCGAATGCCTCCACCTTTCCGGTCACGCGGTCGTCGAAGCGCGCGCCCACTGCGATCAGCACGTCGCAATACTGCACGGCCATGTTTGCGTACCAGGTCCCATGCATGCCGAGCATCCCGAGAGCCAGGGGATCGTTCTCAGGAAAGGCGCCGAGACCGTGGAGCGTGGTTGTGACCGGACACCCGAGGCGCCGGGCCAGCGTCGTCAACTCCTCGGAAGCGCCGGAGAGTATCGTCCCGCCCCCGACGTAGAGCACAGGGCGTTTTGCGGTTCGAATCAGCTCAGCGGCCTTCTTGATCTGTTTCTGATGCCCCTCGGTCACAGGACGGTAGCTGCGCAGAGTCACTTTTTCCGGATATGCGAAGTGGGCCTTCTTGGCCATGACATCCTTGGGAAGGTCGACGAGCACCGGTCCGGGTCTACCGCTGGTGGCGATATAGAACGCCTCGCGGATGGTCCGGGCAAGTTCTTCAACGTCGCGTATGAGATAGCTGTGCTTCGTGACGGGGCGGGTAATCCCGACGATATCCGCCTCCTGGAATGCATCGTTACCGATGAGCCGGAGTGGGACCTGCCCGGTAAAGACGACAAGCGGGATCGAATCCATATAGGCATCCGCGATGCCGGTCACCGTGTTCGTTGCGCCGGGGCCCGACGTCACGAGCACAACGCCCGGCTTCCCGGTCGCCTTTGCGTACCCTTCCGCGGCATGCGTCGCCCCCTGTTCATGCCGGGTCAACACGTGCCGGATGTCGGAGATGTCGTGCAGGGCGTCATAGACGCCAATCGTGGCGCCACCCGGATAGCCAAAAACTACCTCGACGTTTTCGGCAACAAGCGACCTGACGAAAATTTCAGCCCCCGTCATGAGCTTCCCTGCAGTCGTTGACTGTTGTTCGTTTCCTGAACCTCGTCCACCTTGTCCTGTCATGGCGCTCCTCTCGTTCAGTGATGGTCGGAGTCTTCCCAGGCGTCCGTAACGGCGCCTCTGCTGCTGCTCGATACTTGCCGGGCGTATTTCGCCAGCACGCCGGAGGTGTAGCGCGGCGCGGGTGAAATCCATTCCTTTTTCCGTCTGTCGATCTCGTCGTCCGAAACGTTGAGCCGGAGCAGCCGCGCGTTGGCATCGATCGTGATGCTGTCCCCCTCATGGACGAGGGCGATCGTACCGCCTACGATTGCTTCAGGCGCGACATGCCCCACCACCATGCCGTATGTCCCGCCGGAGAAACGTCCGTCCGTGATAAGCCCCACGGAATCTCCCAGACCCGCACCGATGAGAGCCGACGTCGGGGCCAGCATCTCGCGCATCCCCGGACCCCCGCGCGGCCCCTCATACCTGATGACAATTACGTCTCCTTTCCTGATCCTCCCGGCAAGAATCGCGGCAAGGCAGTCTTCTTCAGAATCGAAGACCCGGGCGGGGCCGGTGATCGACGGTTTCTTTACTCCCGTGATTTTTGCAACGGCTCCTTCCGTTGCAAGGTTACCTCGCAGGATCGCCAGATGACCATGCGGGTAGAGCGGCTTGTTCCAGGGCCTGATCACTGCCTGCTCGGCGGGCGGCTCATCCGGAACATCGGCCAGAACCTCCTCGACCGTCTGGCCTGTGATGGTCATCGCCGAAGCGGATACCAGCTTGTGGGCGAGGAGCATCTTCATGACCTGCGGAACGCCGCCGGCGCGGTGGAAATCTGTGGTCACGTACCGTCCCGATGGCTTAAGGTCGCAGAGCACCGGAACCCGCGCGCGGATCCGCTCGAAGTCGTCGAGCGTGAGTGGGACGCGCGCGGCATGTGCGATGGCGAGCAGGTGGAGGACGGCATTGGTGGATCCGCCGATGGCCATAACGACGGCGATTGCGTTTGCAAATGCCTGGGGGGTCAGAAGGTCAAGGGGGAGTATCCGGCGGCGGACGGCCCGGGCGAGGACCTCCGCCGAACGGGCTGCACTTTCCTCTTTTTCATGATCCTCCGCCGCCATGGTCGAGGAGTACATCAGGCTGAGTCCCAGCGCTTCGATCACCGATGACATTGTGTTGGCGGTGAACATGCCTCCGCACGATCCGGCGCCGGGGCAGGCATGTCGCTCCACTTCAGTGAGCTCGGCCTCCGTGATCGCCTTCGCACTGTACTGTCCCACCGCCTCAAACACGCTGACGACGGTGAGGTCTTTGCCGCCGTAGTGCCCCGGTTTGATCGTGCCGCCATAGACGAAGATGGCAGGGATGTTCATGCGCGCGATCGCGATCATCGCGCCCGGCATGTTCTTGTCGCACCCCCCCACGACGAGAACGCCATCCATGCTCTGGGCGCTGCAGGCCGTTTCGATGGAATCGGCAATGACCTCACGCGAGACGAGGGAATATTTCATCCCTTCCGTCCCCATGGAGATGCCGTCGCTGACGGTGATCGTGCCGAAGGTCTGCGGCATAGCACCGGCGGCGCGGAGGGACTCAATGGCGCGGTCGGCGAGGGTCTGGAGACCGAGGTTACAGGGAGTGATCGTGCTGTAGGCGTTGGCCACCCCGATGATCGGCTTGTGGAAATCGTCGTCCCCGAAGCCGACGGCACGGAGCATCGCCCTGTTCGGAGCGCGCTCGACGCCCGAGGTGATCGTCTTGCTTTTGAAGTTCAGTCCGTTATTACCCGGCATACCGGTTCATTCCTCCGAAACGAACAATGTGATGCACTCGTCCGCCAGAGGTGAACCGCGCTTGACCGCTTGGGTGGAGCTTGTTGCTTGGGGGTGTTTGCTTGGTGGCCTCTGGCGTTCGGTTAGCTGTTAATAAACAGCCCCAGAATCGCCAGCAGGCTAATGAGGATCAGGTGGAGCAGGGAAACAGGCAGACCGCTGCGGCGGACCCGGGAGGGGAGCGCTGCTGCAACGGCTGTCACGCTATCTGAGCTGTTTCCCACGATGGTGAGGATTCGCTGGTTCAATCAATATAAAAATCGCGGGGTGGTTGTCAAGGGAAAAATCTAACAATTTAGGGCCAGGAAGGTCGAGATTGAGATGAAGGTTAAGGTAAAGGTTGAGGTTAAGGTCGCTGAGAGCGAGATTAAGATTGAGTTTGAGCAAGACAACGGAGGCATTGAGGATGGAGGATTGAGAATGGGATGGTCAATCGTGGATGGAGAATTGCTAACCGACAGATCATCTCCTGCTCAAGCGGACCCCGAAAACGACGACGGCAACCAGTAGTCCGACGAGAAGCAGCACCAGTGCGGCGGTTCCGAGGATATTGGCGCTGGAGGAGATGTGAATCCTGATCTTCTTGTCGTCTGAATCCACCTTCCGGTTGCTTGCGAACGCCTCTGTCTTGATTGTCGCCTCGTAGTCACCCACGCTGACATCCCCGGGGGGAGTGATCGTCACGGTCACGGTTTCCTCCTTCCCCGGAATGAGTGATGGAATCAGATCGGGCACGACGACCGAAGTCCAGTTCAACGCCGCATCGGCCCGGACCTTGATGTTATCGAGACGCCTCGTCCCGTCGTTGTGCACCGTAAGGGTCATCTGCACACGCTCGCCGGGCTTAAGCTCCTGATAGAAATTCACGGCCCGCACCTCGATTCTTCCCACCCCCCGCGGCACCAGCTCGAGACGGACGTAGCTGATATTCAGACGGTCGAATTCAGCGGTATTGTAAGTCTTCTCTTTGTCCGACACCCGCTCCGCCTGGTCACGTGGAATGGCGGCGGCCAGGAATCGGAGCGGCTGATCGATACGGAACGTCGTGCTGTCGTATCGGTCCGGCAGATAGACCGCAAGCGAGATCTTCCGTGTATTGATGTCCTGCGAAAACTTGACCTGTGACAGCCGCGCGTTCGTCTGCGTTTCAAAGAAATCGTACGCCACCTGAGGCGGGAGGTTGAATACCTCCAGCTTGTAGACGTTGGCCGTCGACGAGTATAGTTCGAGCGTCAGATCGTAGTTCGCCCGCGCCCCCAGGTCCGCTTCCTGTGAAAATTGCTCGGAGGTCATCAGCACCCGGTTGGCCGACTCGTCCTTCTGGAGGAAGATCCGCTTCTCTTCCGACTTGTCGCCGAAGACACACTTGACCGTGACATTGTCCAGATCCTGGAGGAGGTAGAAATCCACCGTAATGGCTTGGTTGTAGGGCATCGCCTCTATCTTGGCTTCGTACGGCCTGCTGATAATTGAATTCTGCTCATTGAGAAGGGAGACATAGACGTTGGAGATCCTGTCCGTCCTGATCCCTTCCAGATCCTCCAGCTCGATCTTCCTCCCCTCGACCAGCCCGCCCGTCGTGTTCCGAAGCGTGAGCCGCACGCGTTTCTTCCCGTCCTTCGACTGGTACTTGATCCCCCGATCAATAGTAATGTGCGGCTGCTCGAACGCGAGCGAGAGGACCGCCTGCTGGTAGGTGATCTGCGCCGACTTGAAATTGGCTTCCGATTGAGAATACTCCCGCTGCGAGATCAGCCCCTTCTCATAGAGTAGCGTCTGTCGCTTGAACTCCTCCTTCTGGACTTTGTAGTCGCTCAGGACTTTTTCCAGGTACAATGACTTGAACCGCTCGTCGTTCGGGTTGTAGAGCATCTGGGCGGTGCTGGGCTGCAAAAGCGCCGACACGACGAAGGCCAGTAGTGCCGCTCGCCGCATCCGATGCAGCCCTCCAATACTCCACATGAATCGAAACATGGTTCTGCAGTCCATTATCGAACGTCGTACCGTTGAAATGAAGCGAGCGCTCCTGCAAGAAACACGAAGCCGAACAGGAATAACACCCCGAAGTTCGGAGCAGTGGCTGCGATCCGGTCTCCGACGCCGCTCGGACGATACTCGAACCTGGGGCGTGCCCGCAGGTCGAGATAATCGTTCCAGTCAAACGCCGGATTCTTTTCCTTCTCCTGTGTGTAGCGCGTCTCTGCGTAGCGCCACATATCGCGGTTGTACTCACCTGCCTGCCGTGCCCAGTGGTCGACCGCCTCGATACCGGTCTCTGTCAGGTCGGTCGCAACGAAGGCGAAGTTTGCGGAGGGAGAGAGCGATGTGAGGGTCTTCGCCAATTGTTCCTGACGCTTCGAGCGCTCCTGGAATGTCTCAGACACTTTTTCCGCCTTCTTCCGTTGCTCCAGGTTCACCTGCTTCACAAGATCCTCGTATTCTCTGCTGTACGCGTCGTAGCGGCTGCGAAGCGAGGCGTCCTTTGCGAGTCGCGCTTCAATTTCCGGTCGGCCGAGAGCAATGATCTGATTCAGGTCAGCGTATTTTGTGCTGACCATTTCCTTCCATCGTTTCCTGAGAATCTCATCGCGCTCCCTGTCTGTGATCAGGAATGTCTCTTGCTCGATCTTGGCGGCCGATGGGATCGAGTACAACTCTGCGGCAAGGAACGGACTGATGTTCGGGATCACCAGCACCAGAACCACCCACACGAACAGGGACTTAAGGATCGATTGGCCCGATGTGCGGGAGCGAGCCGAAAAGAGGATCCCTAGGGCGACAAACACCGCAATGTACAGCCACGATCCAAACAGGAGCACCCCAAACACTACAAAGTCCTGTGCCGTGAGCTGGACCGCGGGACTCAGAGCTATGACCAGAAACCCCGCGAGAGCAGCAATGCTCGGAGGAATCAACACTCCGGCCAATCCGCCGAGGAATTTCCCAAGCACGATGGAGTGCCGTGAGGCACCGGAGGCGAGAAGAAGTCGGAGCGTCCCGGCCTCCCTCTCCCCACTGATAGCATCATACGAAAAGAGCATTGCCATCAGGCTGAAGATGATGGTTACAATAACTGAAAAATCTAGGCGGGAGAGCAGTGCAGCCACGGGATTGCTGATGAAATTCTCTTGCTGGGATTCCCGATCAATGCCCAGGACGAGCACCTGCAAATGCGAGGGCGGCCGCATTTGTCGGGACATCCAACCGAGCCGGTTGTGATGGCCGAACTGGTCGATGAACTGGTCCTGCTGCCGCACACGCCCCAGGTAGTCGCGGTGCTCCCCTTCGTAACTCGCCGTCAGAACGAAGATCGTTGTCACGATGAGTGCTACCGAAACAAGGCTCATGATCACGAATCTCGCGCTCAGGAAATTCTCAAGGATCTCCCTGGCCACGAGCGATCGCAGAAAGTGCCTACCGTGGGTCATACGTCAGAGACCTCCAGGTCGCAAGACCGATAAAGCCGGCACAGAAAAGAATGAGGACGATGGTATCCGCTAGCGTTGACCCGCCGAGTATATCTGCGATCGGCATCGGCTCGAGTCGAAACTGGTCGACCGGACCTTTTTCAAGCCCCCCTAGTCGCTTGAAGTTCCTGTCAATATACAGCCAGACCGCGCTCTTGAGTCGCTGGTCCTCGGACAACCCGGTGTGCGCGACTTCCGTTACGAACAGCCCGAGCGCACCGGCCGGCGAGAGCCGAACGATACCTCTGGTAAGGCCGACGAGCTTGTTGAGCCTCGGCGCATACTGCTCGAAGAGGTGGCTGTTGGCCTCATGGATCTGGGTCATGATTCTGGCAAAGTCACGTTCCTCGTGTGTAACCTTCACCCGTTGGAGGGTCTCATAGATCGATTGTATCGCCGTCAACCGGCTCTCCATCTCCACGCGATCGCCTGGCGGTACGTCGCTGATTGACTGGGCAACCGTGACACCCAGATTGGGGACGACAAAGACGAAGAGGGTCCAGATCCCGAGTCCCAGGACCATGGCAACTGCGCTTCGATGCACGAGCGCTGATGCAAACATGCCGGTGGCCGTCCAGAGCAGGACGTACACCGCTGAAGCGCCGCCAATGAGTCCGATGCCTGCCCAATATTCCGGTGATGCCGACACATCCGGGAGGAGGGACACAAGGATCGCTGTCGCCAGGAACAGGAGCGCGAACGGAACAAACACCAGGGTGAAACGTCCGAACAGCTTCCCCGCTACGATTTCCGCACGTTTCGCGCCGCTGGCGAGCATCAACTTCAATGTGCCCATCTCCTTCTCTCCGCTGATGGCATCAAACGAAAAGAGGATCGCGATGAAGGCGAGGAGCACCTTGATGACGAAGAGCATGTCGGGGACCGTGAAGAGCGAAAAGAGCCGGTTGATGGACTGCTGGCTTGAGTGCACCTCTACCCCAAGGGCGGAGAGGGTGTAGAGTCTTCCGAGGTTTGCATCGAGCCCCTTGGCAAAGATGGAAAGCGGCTGCGGCTGAAGGATGATCTTCTGCGCCTCGCTGCCTTGCGGGCGCAGTACGTTGTAGTTCTCCATCCTCAACTGGTAATCTCCGTACGACACGATGAGACTCACGACCACGAGGACAAAGAGGAGACCGGTGAGGACGAAGAACCGGTAGGTTGTGATGTTCTCCTGGATTTCTTTGCGCCAAATCGTAATCATTACGGTCCCCCCTCAGCTCACTTCCATATACTTCAGGTACAGTCTCTCGAGGTCCTCCGCCTCAAGCTCGGCGCTGTTCTTCTCCATGATCAGGACCCCTTCTTTCATGATGCCGACGATATCCGCGATCTCCCTTGCGCGGAAGATGTCGTGCGTCGACATCAGAATGGCCTTCCCCTCGGACTTCAGCGCAATGAGCAAGTCAATGAATTCGGCCGCGGCCTTCGGGTCAAGTCCCGACGTCGGCTCGTCGAGCAGCAAGGCGGGAGCCTGCTTCAGGATGGCGATGGCGATCCCCAGTTTTTGTCGCATCCCTTTCGAAAACGTCTTCACCCGCTGCTCGAAGGCCCGCTCGGGCAGCCCTACCTGCCTCATGACCATATAGTAGTCCTCTTTCTTGAGATCCCTGCGGCCGGCGAGCCTTGTAAAGAAGTCGAGGTTCTGCCGTGCGGTGAAATTTCCGTAGAGCATGACGTTCTCTGAGACGTACGCGGCATGCTTCTTCGCGTCGAGCGGGTTCTTCGTACAGTCCACTCCATTAAGAAGAGCCGTGCCGCCGGTCGGTTCGATGAGGTTGAAGAACAGGTTGATGGTCGTCGTCTTGCCAGCCCCGTTCGCTCCGAGGAGGCAATAGATTTGGCCCGGCTGGATATTCAGATTCAGATGGTCCAGCGCGAGCAGTCCATCCTCGTATCGCTTGCTGAGATCGATGGCCTGGATCATCGTTACACCATGAGATGGTATGTTCAAAAGCGGAGGTCGGCTGCAAAAGCGCAAATCCTGTGCCGGACACAGAAGCAGGGAATTTGACAGAGCGAAGCGAACAGATTGTGCGGGGTGGGTAACTGATTACCCGCGGGTGCGGCGCTGACTACTCGTTTCCTCGCTTATCCCGTAGAGTTGCATCTTATTGAAGAGAGTCTTGCGGCTGATATTCAGTGCTTCGGCCGCGGCGGTGCGGTTCCAGCCCGTCTTTTCAAGTGCGTTCACGATGATGTTGCGTTCGGCCTCGGCGGTGACTTGTCTCACCCTCGCCTCCAGGCCCGACTGCTCATCGCCGGATTCGCGCGCCCATTCGGATTCGCGGAGATCGCTTGCCTCGATCCGGGATCCATGCGCCAGGAGCATGGAGCGTTGGATGGTGTTTTCGAGTTCCCGGACGTTTCCGGGCCAGCGATGCCTGCAGAGTATGGCCAGTGCGTCATCCGAGATTTCGCTGACACTGCTTCCTAGTACACTCTTGTGTCTGGCAATGCTGTGCCGTGCAAGCAGAGGAATGTCCTCCGGGTGACTCCTCAGGGAAGGCATGACCAGTTGCAGGACGTTTAGCCGGTAGTACAGGTCCTCACGGAAGCGACCTTCCTGCACTTCACGCGCAAGATCCTTGTTGGTCGCAGTGATGACCCGCACATCGACCCGCACCGGCGATGTACCGCCGACGCGCGTGAATTCGTGTTCCTGCAGCACACGGAGGAGTTTTGCCTGCGCCTCGTGCGGAAGCTCCCCGATCTCATCCAGAAAGGCAGTGCCGGCATTGGCCTCCTCGAACTTACCCGTCCGCCGTTCGATCGCGTCGGTGAACGCTCCCCGTTCGTAGCCGAAAAACGTGCTTTCTAGCAGCGACGACGGAATCGCGGTACAGTCGATAACGATGAATGGCCCCGCGTGTCTTCCGCTGGAGTTGTGGATCGCGCGCGCTGCCAGCTCCTTGCCGGTTCCGCTCTCCCCCCGCAAGAGGACAGTCGCGTCGGCTTTTGCAAGACGGTACAATTCACCTCTTGTCTTCGCCATCGTTTCACTGGCGCCAAGGAGATCTTCGATCGTCGGCATTTGCCCGAGCTGTCGGCGAAGGTCGCGAAGCTCGCCGGAGAGTCGCGCGTGCTCTGCAGCGCGGCGCACCACTATGAGGAGCTGTTCGTTGTCGAAGGGTTTGGTGAGGTAGTCGTACGCACCCTGCTTCATCGCTTCTACCGCCGACTGGATGCTCCCGTGCGCAGTCAGCATGATCGCAACCGTATCCGGCCGGAGTTCCTTCAGCCTGATCATGGTTTCGATGCCATCCATCCGAGGCATCTTCAGATCGAGGATCACCACGTCCGGCGCGACAGTCCGAACCTGTTGCAGCCCTTCGGCGCCGTCCTTCGCCCCAAAGACCTCAAAACCCTCTTCGGAAAGAACTGCCTTCAGGATGTTCCGAATCCGCTCCTCGTCATCGATCAGGAGGATCTTTTGACGGATCACGGGCATGGTCATGCCCCCCTCAGTTCGGACGGGATGCGTCGCGGGAGACGAACGGTCATCGTGGTGCCGCGGTCAGGACCATCCGTGGAACTTGAGACCAGGATCTCTCCTCCATGTTTGTTCACGATCCCGTAGGATATCGACAACCCCAGGCCCGTGCCCGCCTCTTTTGTGGTGAAGAACGGATCAAAGATGCGGGCAAGGTCGCGTTCCGGGATTCCTTTACCGGTGTCCCTCACTGTAACGGAGACCGATGGCTGATCAGCACCGTCCTTCGCATGCGATTCTTCGACGAGGGATAGGTAAATCGCACCCCCTTCAGGCATTGCCTGTATGCTGTTCATCAGGATATTGAGAAAGAGCTGTTTGAGCTGAGCCGCGTCCCCGTCGACAATGGCTTCGCCGCTCTCCGGCATACCGGCGACGGTGATGCCGCGCGCACGGAGTTCCGGATCGAGAAGCAGGAGTGTCTGGCGGATCGTCTCCCTCAGATCCACCTGAGCGAGCTTGAGCGACGTCGCCTTGCTGAATGACAACAACCCTGCGATGATGTGGTCAATTCGATCCACCTCTTCGATGATGCCATCCACAAGCGTCCCTCGGTCGCCCGGGAGATCCTTCTTGAGGAATTGCGCAGTGCTGCGGATGGAGGTCAGGGGGTTGCGGATCTCGTGTGCTGCGCCCGCCGCGAGCTCGCCCACCGTTGCCAGCTTGTCGGCATGGAGGATCTTTTTCAGTTTGTCTTCCTGAAACTGATAGAGCAGGGCATGCTCGATGCCAAGGGCACTGTGATTTGCCAGAAGCATTACGGTCTCTATTTCACGCTGCTCGTAAGGTGAGCCATCAAACCTTCGCGTGAGGAATACTGCGCCCGTTAGCCGGTTGACGGCGATGAAGGGAAACACCGCAGCGATCTCGCAGTTCTGCAGCAGCGTGCGCTCCCATTCGGAGAGAAACCGCACCACCTCGTGCTCGCGCGCGACGTCGAGGGGACGCTTGTTCACCGTGAGCCACCTGACCAGTTTGTCGGATGGAGCAAACCGGAAGCCGGTAAGGAGATCGGGTCTGTCCCCTTTGGCCTTGACACCGGCAAAGCGGTTGGTCACCGGCTCGTAGAGAATGACAAATACCGTGCGGGCGCCGCTCAGATCCTTAAGCTTGGCGGAGAGGAGATCAAGCAGCTGGTCCAGCCCCACCACGAGGTTGAGGGATCGGAGGAATTCCTCCACCTCGGTGTTGAACGTTGCAGAGGGAGCTCTTGAGAAGCGCCTGAGAGGCATGAGACCTCAAGGGAAATCCGTCTAATCTAGGGGATCGGGGGGGCAATCGCAAGGCGGGGGTGTGAAGCCGGCGTCTACACGAACTCTCCAAAGAGCCAGCCGGCGCCTGCAGAGAGGATCATGATCGTCAGAACATACGCCGTTGCCTGCTTCTTGCCCATCCCAAGACCCATCAGCATTTGAATGATCGGCACCTCGGTCAGCGTGGGGAAATACATGACTGCGCCGAACGTCGAGGCAACCAGACTTGTGAGAATTATGTTCTCGCCGAATTATCAGTTTTTCGTCGGTGTCTATCACTCTGCCTTCCCGCTCTCGGGAAATTTTCTCCGAGAACCGGCGAGCCGGGGAGCCGGGTCAGTCTCTGATGCAACCGTACAGCAATGCCGCGTTGTCGTTGTGATTGAGAGAGTTGAAAGTTGATTCTCGGACCATGTTGTCTTATCTTCGGCAGTCAGCTCTTTGAATTGGCATCCTGTCTTCCTTCTGCGGAGGTAACGGATGCCTTTTTCTTTCCCCTCCGGGCAGGAATTGTCATGGCCACAACGACCGGTCAGACGGTTTCTCACTATACGATCCTCGAAGAGTTAGGACGGGGCGGCATGGGGATCGTCTACAAGGCAGAAGACACCCGCCTCAAACGGACTGTCGCCCTTAAGTTCCTCCCCCGCGGCCTTGAGACTCATGAGCCCGAACGGGCCCGATTCCTGCAGGAAGCACAGGCCGCCGCCGCACTTAACCATCCGCACATCTGTACCATCCATGACATCCAGGAAGAGGGAGACCAACAGTTCATTGTGATGGAGTATGTGGACGGCATCACGCTCCGCACAAAGATCAGCCGCGCAGGCGCGGAGGCATCCCGCCTCCCGATGGCCGATGTCACTTCGTATGCCCTGCAGATCGGCGAGGCATTGGAAGAAGCCCACAGCAGGGGGATCGTCCACCGTGACATCAAGACCGAGAACATCATGGTGACATCCCAGAACCAGATCAAGGTGATGGATTTCGGCCTCGCCAAGCTAAAAGGATCGCTGAAGCTCACCAAGACGACCAGCACGCTCGGCACCCTTGCCTACATGGCGCCAGAGCATATCGAAGGCAGGGAAACGGACACCCGCTCGGACATCTTCTCGTTCGGGGTTGTCCTCTATGAACTGCTGACCGGCCATCTGCCGTTTCGCGGTGAGCACGATGCCGCGATGATGTATGCGATTGTCAACGAGGATCCCGATCCGATTCAGAAATATATCCCCGATATTCCCTCAGAGCTCGCGCACATTCTGAGCAGGGCACTCGAGAAGGACCCCGAAGACCGGTACCAGAACATCCACGACATGGTGATCGATCTCCGGCGGGTCCGAAGGGAATCGGGAAGGGTCGCACGACCGACGTCCCCCATCGCCAGACCGGAGGAAACGCAGCAACCTCCTGAACCGCCAACCCACCGAAGGCGGCGTTCCGCGCTGCTCCGCATCGGCCTCCCGGCGGTGGTGGGACTCGCCGCAGTGGCTGTCATTGCGGTCGTGCTCCTCCGGCCATCCAGCCCCACGCTGAACCCGAACATGAAATCCCGCGTGGTCCAGGTTCCGTTCCGGAACGTCACATATGGGAGCGTCTCTGAGGATGGGAACTGGCTGGTCTTTCCGGCGGCCGACGAAGCGAACTCGTTCGACGTGTACATGATGAGTCTATCGGGGGGAGTACCGCGGAGGATTACACACGACTCATCGTATTATATTTTCGGGGCGTCACTTTCTCCCGATGCAAGTACGGTTGTCTACAACCGTTACCCAAGGTCAGCACCTCAATCTGAAGTCGTCCTCGTCCCGACAATGGGAGGAACCGGACGAGTCATCATCGAAGCGGGGGTTGGGGCGTACGCCTCCTACTGGCTACCCGGCGGTCAGCGAATCGGCTACACAGTCAACCGGTCGGCACATGGCGGCAGGATCACACATCAGTGTTGGACATGTAGGCCAGACGGGTCCGACCGCAGGATGGCTCTAGCAGATACGGTTATCGCCAGGCCCGGCCTTCGTCAGGCGTTCGAATTCTCCCCGGATCTCAAATTCGTCGCCTGGACGAAAAACTTCCCCGAGGGGCATGCCGAGATCATGATTCGAAACCTCGCGGACGGCACCGACCGACAGCTCACGCATGACAGGAAATGGGTCGATGACCCTCTCTGGACTCCTCGGGGGGACATCATATTCTCATCCAACAGGGGAGGCAATCTCAATCTCTGGATGATCCCAATTTCAGGTGGAGACCCGCTGCAGCTCACGAGAGGAAGCGGGCCCGACGTCCCGATGTACTTGAGCGCCGATGGGAAGAAGCTGGTGTACACAGAACTGGTGGAGACGGGGCACATCAAGCTGGCCAATCTGATCACCGGCGCCGTCCGTCAGCTCACGGTGTCCGATCAATTCCGAGATAACGCAGCGATATCTCCCGACGGTCGTTCGATCGCATTCCCGAGCAGGGAGATTGACGCCGTCAGCAATATCACCGATATCTATCTCATCGACAGGGATGGAGGGAATCTCAGGAAGATCACTTCTGACTCCCTTTCGAAGGAGTTCCCGGCGTGGTCACCCGATGGGAGGTGGATTGCCTACGCTGGCCGGCAGATCTGGGATCCACCAGATTCATCACGGGTGTTCGTGGTGCACGCAGAGAAGCCGGAGCGGCCGCGGGCGGTCAGTACTGGCTTTTACCTGCGATGGTTGAGCGAGAATGACTTCGTCATCGCGGCATTATCAGGTTCCTATCGGGGTTCGCTCGACCAGCCGCAACTGACGAAGATCGCCGGCGATTCAATCTTCGCAGTGCCCGTTGTCAAGGAGCGTTTTGTCGCGTGGTTTGACAATCATCGAGGCAGGAGGGGATGGTATCTGAGTCCCGCGAGCGATTTCACGCTGGAGGGGGGGAAGGAGAAGAAGCTCCTTCGTTCAGGTTCGGTATTTGCGTGGCTGCTCAAAGGAGGCGAGGAAATGTATTACACGGCGCCGATGAGCCAGGAGCTGCGTCGAATTCTTCTTCCTTCCGGGAAGGAATCGGTAGTAAGGGGAGGACTCTCCGGGCTCCAAATTTACTTCAGCATGCGATCCGACGGGACCGAGATCGCATACACGGAGGAGATGCGGAAGCAGAAGTTTGTGGTGATAGAAGAACCCTTCAGGTAATTGCGGATTGCGGAATGCGCCCGCCTGCCCCCCTGAATTCTGTGAGGCGGGCAGGGATTGCGGAACGAGATTTGAGTTGACAAAGCGGAAACGATTGAGTAACCTTTTCCGACTACCCGAACCTGGACTCGTCTATCTCGAGGAGGCCCCTCATGTTCCCTGAAGATCTGGATGACCTGTTTCCTCTCGACTCAGGAAAGGTGGTCGAGCGAGAGACCGAGGTGAGGGGGATCCGATACAAGGTAACCCTCATCGGAATCGGCAATCACGTGACCCACATGAAGATTTCGAAGGGGCTCAAACCGACCACAGTGTTTGAGCGACGAGAGATTGAACGCGCTCAAGCCAATATGGCCTGGCGGCAGTATGTGGTGGCGGAGGATGGGCTATGACGGGAATTCTGAATTCAGCCTGCCTGCCGGCGGACAGGAGCTCAGAGATCATAGTTCAGAATTCGAACGCCCCCCTTTAGGTGGCCTTCGGATCGACAGGATTTTCGACCCACAGCGAAATCACTTGTGACACAACTTATTTCACACGTGACCTGAGGCCTTGAGGATCGAAATGGGCACGATCACAGCCGTCATCGATCCGACCAATTCGCTCACCATTCAAACCGTCAAGGGCCAAACGAGTGCTGCTCAGATCGCTGATGCCATTGCGAAGTATTACGAAGGCGAGTCGACGTTGCATATTCTCTGGGACTTTTCCGAAGCAGACCTGAGCGAAATCTCTCCCCAAGATGTCGCCAATCTGGTCGCGCTGACAAAAAGATTCTCCTCCCGCCGACCGGGAGGAAAGACCGCGCTCTTGTTCTCCTCAGATTTCGGATTCGGCATGGGCAGGATGTACGATATCCAACATGACGTATCGGGTGGAGAGGTAATGCACATGTCGTTTCGAGGCAAGGACGCCGCGATGTCGTGGCTTCTGGGCTAGCTAGTGGCGCGACTGACGCATGGAGGCAGTACGTGGTTTCAGAGCTGGGGGATGTGAGGTAGGAAGGAATTCAGAATTCGAAAGCCCGCCGGTGGAGGACCCGGTTTGGCACACGACTGTTGACGGAGGGGAGGAAGTGATGTTAGGTGGAGAAAGAGGTGGAAGATCTGCGGGGCTTCAACATGTCTTTCATCTTGACGGCCGCCCATCTCTTCAAACCATCGAATACCATATGTGTATTAGCAAAGTAGAGTGAGCCTTCATCTGCTACTACTGCACCTAAGGACTCCTGAACAATACGGAAGTGCATCTTCTGAAAATCACCTTAGGTAGATGAGCCTTCGCGTTTGTGAGAATTCCCCTGCCATCAACCTGTAGAAGTACATACCAGTTGAAACGCCTGTTGCGTCAAATCCGATCTCGTGAATCCCCTCCTCCATTCTTCCATCCACAAGGACGGCTATCTCACGACCAAGCATATCGTAGACGCTGATCCTCACCATCAGCGACTTCGGCAGTTCGTACGTTATTTTCGTGCTTGGGTTGAAAGGGTTAGGGTAGTTTTGTTCCAACAGAAACCTGCGCGACACTCCCCACTGCGGAAGGGCGACGTCAGTAGTCATCTCCGACAAGGGGCGGCGCCATACGCCGTTGGAAGTCCCCGCGAAGAGATCTTTCCCCTGTGCAATAAGAGCTTCTACCCTCACGGCCCCCAGGCCGGTGCTCACGGATGTCCACGTGGTTCCTCTATTGGTTGAGAGACTGACGCCACTTTCAGTCCCGGCAAAGAGGTTTTCGCCGGAGATGAGAAGCGCATGGGCGATACGGTTTGTTAGTCCAGAGTCGACCGAACTCCAAGTCGCACCACTATCACTTGACAAGAATACCCCGACACCTCCCGCGAAAACATATTTTCCAGACGCCGCGAGCGCGGTGATGCCCGTTCTCAGGCTCGTGAGAGTCGCGATCCATTCGTCTCCATTCTTTCGGCAGAAATAGACGCCTTCGTAGTTGCCTGCATAGAGGTTATCCCCACTGAGCGCAAGACTCAAGAGATATCCGCTCCGAAAACCCGAAAACCACGACCAGTCCGCACCGTCGTTCGAGGAAACACAGACACCACCGCCCGTCCCAGCGAAGAGGTTAGAATCCGAAACAGCAAGAGCTCCGACATCGCACGTTAGCACTGCCCAATTCCAGGTGGATCCAGCATTCGTGGAGAGGAAGACCCCGCCGTAATCACTTGTCCCAGCGAAGAGTTTCGACCCGGAAACGGCGAGGGAAAGTACCACTCGTTTCGTCAATCCTTCGTTCGCCTCGGTCCAGTTTGTTCCGCTGTCAGTCGAACGAAAGACGCCGCCTCCTCCTGTTCCTGCAAACACGCTTGCAGAATCCGCTGCAAAGGCCAAAACAGATTGGCCGCTCGGCCCGCCAGTAAATACCCATTGACCGAGACTTGTTCGACACGATAGGGAGATGAGAAGGGAGATTGTAAGGTAGGTTGTCTTCATTTTGTACCCGCGAACAGCAAGGCCGAGAAAGAACTCTTCCCTGATGTTAGGTCACGCGCTCTCCCTGCAGGAGGCGTGCTTGAATTGTGAATTCACAATTCGTGGCGCCGGAGGCGCCACGTGTGGACAGGGACGGAATCTCCGCCGGACCCTGCCTGCCCTGCCTGCCGGCAGGCAGGCGGCGGGCAGGCTGGCGGAGAACAGCCGACACAGCGATTCGAAGTGCCGAACTGCGGTCTAGGAAAAACGTGTTCGTCCGCAAAACCCGCAAAATCTGACATGGGTTCTAAAAGTACAGCTTCCGAGTAGTTGTCGCCACGCGCTGACAAACCCTGTCGTAGTCCTCAGGTATATCAATATCGATGAGAACCTCTTCCGCATCAACCTCAACAGCGCGAATGCCAACGCTCTTCACCACGTCCCGCAAGGACGATTCGTCCGGTTCACGGAGAATGCGGGGAATGATGGCACTGGAGAAACAGACCGGATGTCCGTTCCTACCCTGAAATGAGGGAACGACAACATCCGCATCGAACGTGAGAAGCTGCTGGTAGACACGCGGCGGAACCAGCGGGATATCTGCAGGAAGGAGGAAACACCTCTCTCCACGCACACAGGACACGCCTGCCTTCACCGAGGTGAACATCCCCTTCTGATAGGAAACGTTCTCAACACACTCTACTCTGTCGATCCCTTCCACAAGTGAACGCAGCTGTTCAAACTCGTGGCCGCCGACAACGATGATCCGTCGGCAGGTGTCGTACATTCCTTCGATGCACAGAGCGATCATCGGCTTGCCGCCGATCAACAGTCCGGGCTTGAATGTGCCGGCCCGGAACGATGACCCTGCCGCAAGAATAATCCCCTCTATTGACTTTTCGCCAGCCATAGGATCAGGGGCTCTGCCTCAGGGATTCTTCGAATAAGCTCCGGTCTGAAAGAACTCTGCAACCTGTTCGGACATCGCCCCGGCGGGAGTCACATTTCCACGTCGCACGGCGATCAGTTCTGCAGTGATGCTGATGCCGATCTCCTCTGCAGTCAGCGCTCCGATACCGAGGCCGATCGGTGCACGGACCTTTCTGAGAAGATCACGGGAAATGGCCCGCTCGACAAGATTCGCAAAAGTGGAGATGACCTTCCGCTTGCTCCCTATCATCCCAATGTACCGGGCCTGCGTCTGAACAGCCCGCTCCAGTACGCGCTCGTCAAACTTGTGCCCACGAGTCACGATGACTATCGACGTCGAAGGCTTTATTTGCAGCTGGTTCCACGAGTCATCGAACCCGACAGCAAGCGTCCGGTACGCCTCGGGGAACCTCTGCGGATTCGCATACTCCGGCCGGTCGTCGATCACGGTCACACGGAAACCTGCCATCGCGGCGCTGCGGGAAACATATTTGGATACATGGCCGCCGCCGAAGATGAACAGGTCCTGCAGACCGATGACCGGCTCGATGATGAACTCCGCACCGGCGCTCGGGATCCGGGTCACCGCCTGCCTCTCGATCGCACGGCGCACTGTTTCACTGAACGAAGCTGGCAATCCGCCGGAAATCCGGCGCAACAATCGCAAGTCGTTTACATCAGTACCCGTCACGGACGGAGATACCAGAGACTTCCCCAGCAAAGACTGGTCGCCACCCAGGAGAGTGATAACTGCCGAGTCCGTTCCGGACGCTCGTCGTGACAATAACGTTGAGTAGACCTCACTCTGCTCCTTCGGAATCAGTTCGATCAGTATGTCGATACAGCCACCGCACAGCATGCCGCTCTCGATGTCGTCTTCGGTGAGCGTGAACCGGCGAATCAGAGTTTTTCCGCCCATCGTCAGCAGCTGGCGCGCTGCTTCCTGAACGTCACCTTCGACACACCCTCCGCCCACCGTTCCGAGCGGAATTTCCGCACGTTCCCTCACCAGCATTTTCGAGCCGGGAGGGACCGGGGTCGAGCCGGTGCTCGAGATGATTGTGGCAAGCACCTGCCGGACGTCTGCCTTCAGGCCGGCAAGGATTTCTGAGTAAATATCCATCACATCGTCAGGGCCATGACGGCCTTGCATGTATGGAGTCTGTTCTCTGCCTCCGGGAATACCCGGGAATGCGGCCCATCAATGACGTCATCAGTGACCTCAAAACCGCGGTCCGCCGGCAGACAGTGCATGTAAATCGCATTCTTGCTGGCCAGTCTCATTTTCTGCTCATCGCAGATCCAGTGACGGTATTGCTTTGAGATTTCCAGGACCTCCTGTGGCTTGTGGAAGAGCGATTCGATCCCCCATGACTTCGGGTAGACGATGTCGGCGTCCTTGAATGCCTCCTCCATGGCGTCCACGACCTCGAACTTCGTCCCGTTCTTCCGCGCCATCTCCTGCGCAACGTCCATCGGTCCTTTCATCAGGGTGTACTCAGGCGGGTGGGCAAGTGTCACGTTCATGCCAAACCTCGTCATGAGCGTAATGAGTCCCTGTGGAACGGACATCGGCTTGGCGTAGCTTGGCGCATACGCCCATGACACTGCGATCTTCAACCCCCTGAGGTTTTTGCCGAACTCTTCACGGATCGTCATCAGGTCTGCGAGAGTCTGAAAAGGATGATCGATGTCGCACTGCATGTTCAGAACCGGAACGGTGGCGTTGCGTGCGACTTCCCGCATATAGGCATTTCCCTCTCCGGGAACCAGATCATGCCGGATGGCGATGCCATGGCCGTAGCTGGAGAGGATGATCCCCATGTCCTTCGGGGATTCCCCGTGCGCAACCTGCGACGTCTCGGCGGAGATGAAGTGGGCATGTGCCCCCAGTTGCGTCGCTCCGGCTTCGAAGGAATTCCGTGTGCGGGTCGACTTGTCAAAGAAGAAGAGGAAAATGGTTTTGTCCGGGAGATACCGGTGCGGCTGTCCTTTCTTGAACCGCTTCTTGAGGTCGGCCGCTACACGGAGGGCGAGGTCGATCTCTTTGTCGGTCCAGTCCTTCGTCTCTATGTAATCCTTCCCGCGTAACGTTTTCGGAAGCCTCGGGAGTTTTGCTGACATACTGAATCCCTTCCTGTGGGTGATATTCATCTCATTGCAGATAGGTCTGCGGGAAAGCCGCATACCAGGCTGCCGCCTTCACGAGATGTTCTACAGGAATCTGTTCGGTTGCCATGTGAGCAAAGACCTCGTTGCCCGGACCGAAGCCGATGCAGGGAATCTGGTGCATTCCCATGACCGCGACCCCGTTCGTGCTGAACACCCATCGTCCCACGACCGGCTCTGCGTCGAAGAGCTCCCGGTAGGTCCTCTCCCCTGCGCGCAGCAACGCATGATTTTCAGGGAGAAGCCAGGTCGGGAAATACTTCTTGGTCGGGTAGACCAGTCCTCGCCAGCTCGGGACGCCGTAGTCCAGCACCACCACCTCGGCCCCGGCCCGCTTGACCGAATCGAGTCTCTCGATTTCACGAACGGCAGACTCCATCGTATCGGCCGCAGCCAGCCGTCGATCCAGGTGTATTGCGCTTGAATCCGCGACAGCGCACAGCGATGGGGATGTTGAGCGGACTTCCGCGATCGTGACAGTTCCTTTCCCCAGAAATGGCTCGCCGGTGAGCCGGTCGTTTAACCGCTCGATGTCTTGAATGATGGGGGCCATCTTGTAGATCGCGTTGACGCCGCGCTCCGGAGCCGATCCATGACACGAGATCCCTTTGGTGCGAACCTCAATCTCCATTCTCCCCCGGTGACCGCGGTAGATCCCGAGGTTCGTCGGCTCGGTAATGACCACTGCCTCCGGCCGGAGCTTATCCTCGTTGATGATATACTGCCAGCAGACGCCGTCGCAGTCTTCTTCCTGGACGCTGCCGACCACGTAGAGCGAACAATCCTCCTGAAGATTGAGCTGTTTGATGAGTTTCCCGCCGTAGACAATGGAGGCCAGCGCCCCTTTCATGTCACACGCCCCCCGTCCATAGACCACGCCGTCTTTCAGGGCTCCTTTGAAGGGATCAACCGTCCAGTTCTCGGGATTGCCCACATCCACTGTATCAACGTGCGCGTCGTAGGCAATGACATGCTTCCCGTTGCCGATACGCCCAAGGATGTTCCCCATCGGATCAATGGTGACCTCGTCATACCCGCACCGTTCCATCTCATCGTTGATCCTGGCTATGACCTGCTCCTCCCTCGAACTCGTGGAGCGGATAGCAATGATGTCACGGAGAAAACGGACGATGTCCTCTTCGTGCTCTCGTGCCGCTGCAAGTATCTGCTGTTTCTTCAGTCGATGATTTCCCATTGTCCTTGATACCTGTCAAGCTGCTGTCGTGTGTACTCGTCCATCGGATGTTCACGTTCGGGGATCTCCACCTGCTTCGGTGACCCGCACAATTCAGTAGAAAAGTAACGCTGTCCCGTATCGCAGATCAGCGTCACAATCGTCTTCAGTGCCGGGTGGTGCTTCGCCAGCTTGACCGCCGCAGCCACATTGCTTCCCGATGAGATGCCGCAGAATATTCCTTCCCGCCGGGATAGCCGGCGTGCCATCTCGAGCGCTTCATCGGTTGTCGTTGTGACAATCCCGTTCAGATGACTGATATCGAGGTTGTGCGGGACGAATCCGTCGCCTATTCCTTCGATGCCGTGCGGCCCCCACTGGCGGCGACTCAGCAATGGGCACTCGGCAGGTTCGACCCCATAGAGCTTCAGGCTCTTCTTCCGTTTCCGGATGAAACGCCCCACGCCGGTCAGGGTGCCTCCGGTTCCCTGGGTCATGATGAACGCGTCGATCTTCCCGCGGGTCTGATCCCAGATTTCGGGGCCTGTCGTTTTGAAGTGTGCCTCAATGTTGTCCGGATTATCGAACTGTGCCGGAACGAAATACTTGGCGGGGTCGGCACCTCGTATCTCCTCCAGCTTCTGAAGGGCGAGATCCACATCGCTCTCCCCGCCCGGGGTGTAGACCATCTGTGTTCCGTAGGCGATATCGAGCTTCTTTCTCTCTTCTGACATCCCTTCGGGCATCACCACGACGCAGGGAAAGCCGAGTGTTGCCGCGACGAACGAGCAGCCGATGCCGGCGTTGCCGGTGGAACATTCGAGGATCGTCATCCCCTTCTTCAGTTTCCCCCGCTTGATCGCTTTCATGATCATATTATAGTAGATCCGATCCTTGAGGCTCCCCGAGGGGCTGAACCATTCCAGCTTCACGAGGATCTTTGCCTTCACCCCTTCCTCGCGAGGAATGACGTTGAGCTGCACCAGCGGGGTGTGCCCGATCGTCTCGAAAATGCTCTTTGCGGAATGTCGTGATGTGTTCCATTGTATGGCCATGGCGTTTTCCAGGACTTCGTGGTTGTGTCTTTCGAGTCTATGCAACAACCGTCATCGAGATGCAGCCTTCGGGACAGACATGTTCGCAGAGGCCGCACCCCACGCAGCGCTCTCGGTCGACGCGGGGAATGCTCCCCGGAGTTCTGTCGATCGCCCCGTGGCCGCCGTCGCGACAAGCAACGTAGCAGACCTCACACTGAATACATGTCGACTCGTCAATGTGACTCCGCACGGTCTGTCTCGGAAGCTCGTCGTGAGAAACAATGTGTGGCAGGGCTCGCCCGACGAGCTGTGTCGGGGATGTGAAACCCATCTCCTCAAGATAGTGCGCCATGCCACTTCTGAGATCGTCGATCACTCTGAATCCGTAGTGCATCACCACAGTGCAGAACTGAACCACTCCCGCGCCCACCGCCATGAATTCCACAGCGTCGCTCCAGGTTGAGGCGCCACCCGTGCCAAGAATCGGGATATCCACGTGCCGGGCAATCTCCGCAATCGTGCGGAGTGTAATGGGCTTGAGCGCCGGCCCCGTCAGTCCACTGTATGTGGACCGCCCATCGAGCCGGGGGTATGGAACGAACGTACGCAAATCTACGCCCATGAGCGCCTGAAGCGAGTTGGAGGCCGTCAATGCTTCGCAGCCGCTTCGCTTGACTGCATTCGCGACGTCGGCAATATCAGTCACGTGAGGAGTGATCTTAATGGAGATGGGGACCCGCCGCGCAGCTTCTTTCACCCAGCGCGCCGTTGTCTCGGTTGCGCGAACACTCTGCGCCAGCATCTTGCCGGGATCTTCTCCGATACTTCCCTGGGGGCAGGAAAAGCTGCATTCGATCAGGTCGGCGCCGGCGCGCTCGAGACGCTCCACCAGGCGCTGCCAGTCTTCTTTTCTCCCCGCCATGATGCTTGCGGCGACCATCTTCCCGGGGAATTCCTTCTTCAGCGTCCGGATCGTCTGTTCGACCCTGTCGATGTGATGGATAGAAATCAGGTCGATGTTTCCCATTCCGAAGAGGAGTTTCCCTTCGTGCGTGAAGCTTGTCATCATGGGATAGGCCAGGTTCACCGGGTTCCCCTCGATCGAAGTCGTCTTCAGAATGGCACCGGCCCAGCCGGCCGAAAAAGCCCGCCGCACCATCTCCAGATCATCCGTGCATGGCGACGCAGCAAGGATGAAGGGATTCTCAAGCGGCATGCCCAGAAACTCGCATGAGAGGTTCTTGAGCGGATACATGTCGGCAATCTCAAACACAGTCCACCTCGATGTGTTTTTCAGCGCTTCGAAAGGCGCCGGTGAATGCTCAGCGCGGCCTTTTTGCCATGACCGACGGACTGCACGATTGTCCCTTCACCTCCGACAAGGTCTCCTCCGGCAAACACGCCTGCAACTGACGTGGAAAAGGATTCATCGACCTTCACGTATCCTTGCGGGGTTCGGTCAAATAAAGTCAGAAACTCTGCATCCGGTACCTGCCCGATGGCTGGAATGACTGCATCCGCCTCCATCATGAACTCGGAACCCTCAATGTCCATTGGAATTGGTCTGCCGGTTACGTCAAGCCTGTCGGAAAGACGTGTGCGCCGACAACGCACGCCCTCGACATGGCTGAGCCCGACGATCTCCACAGGAGTTGTGAAGAATTGGATCTGCACCCCCTGACGCCTGGCCTCTTCGAGTTCGCTCTTCCACACACGCATCTCCTTCTCTCCACGGCGATAGATCAGTACAACGTCGTGAGAGCCCAACCGCTTCGCAGTCGCTGCAGCATCCAGCGAGACGTTCCCTCCGCCAACAATGACAACGTGCTTTCCCGGCAAGGACGCGGCAGATCTCCATTTTGCCGACTCGAGAAATGAGAGAACCGGCACCACACCGGCAAGTTGCGCTCCCGGGATCGGCAGTGGTTTGTCGACGGAAAGGCCTATGGCAATGAAGAGCGCGTCGTGGCTTTCCCTGATCTCCGCAAAACGTGTGTGGCCGACGTTCGTCTTCCGGAATTCGACGTACTGCAAGAGAAAAGCGACGTCGGCATGCAGTTCTTCTTCCGACAGGCGGAACGCCGGGATGCTGCTCCGCGGGATGCCGCCAGGAGACTTTCGGTCGTAGAGTTCGACGTGGTAGCCCAACTTCGCAAGTTCAAACGCACAGGCCAATCCCGCGGGGCCGGCTCCGATCACTGCGACAGAATGGCCGTCGATCGGGAAGGGTGCAGGGTTGGAGTACCCATGCAAGTACTCGTGATGCGTCGCATAGAAATGCAGCTCACGTATCGCAACGGGCATATCCTGCTTTGCGCGCGTACACACGGACTGGCAGAATTCCTCCTGCGGGCAGACCTTCCCGCAAACATTCGCCAGAGCATTGGCCGACTTGACAGTCTCGGCGGCCCCCCTCACGTTGCCGCTTTTGACCATCGTAATGAATCGGGGAACATCGATCTGCGCGGGACAGGCCGCAGTACACGGGGCGTCAAAACACTGGAGGCAGCGTTCTGCTTCGACCCGGGCCTGGCGATCGGAGAGTAATGATTTCATTCGTTCGACTCTCTCATCTTCTGCGCAGCTTCATCGATTGCTTCAACGATCTGCACATAGCCTGTGCACCGGCAGAGGTTGCCGGAGATGGCCACACGGATTTCATGTTCAGTCGGCGAAGGGTTATGATCAAGAAGATCTTTGGCACTCAAGAGCGTCCCGGGGGTACAGAAGCCGCAATGGACGGCTTCATGATCAAGGAATGCTTTCTGTAAAGGGCTGAGGTTTTCCCCGTTCGCGAGTCCCTCCACAGTGGTAATCTGCCGTCCGTCAATCTGCGGCGCCAGAACGAGGCACGAATTCACGGCAACGCCATCCAGCAGCACCGTGCACGCACCGCACTCTCCTATTTCACATCCGCGCTTTGTCCCTGTGAGGCCGAGTGTGTCGCGCAGAAGATCAAGGAGCGTTTGGTTTGGCGCAGCCTCGAGCGTGTGTGTCCGGCTGTTGACTGATGTCTGGATCGTGATCTTCTTCATCGTTTGCTTACAGCTCTCCTGTGTCACTCGGAACAGCATCCTTCCAGTGAACGGCGCACGAGTACGGCGAGCACCGGCTCCTTGTATTCTGTCGACCATCTCCGGCCTGTCAGGCCGACCATGACGTCCGAGACTTTCCGGCCGGCCGCCGCAAAAAGAGTGCTGGAAGCCCTCTCACCTATCAGCATTGTTTCCGCTTCGTTCACCCGTTTCCACACGGGTAGCGCCGCTCCTGGAACGATTCGTGCCTCCGTGATGATCCCCTGCTTGTCCCGGACGAGCACCGCAGCAACGCTCAGCCGGGCAATTGATAATGCGCTTCGGCGCCCGAGTTTCACGAACGCCGTCCGGGCTGTCGGCGCACACGGTGCAAAGCTTATAGATGTGAGAACCTCGTTGTCTTGCACGACCGTTGTGTATGGCTTCTGAAAGAAGCCATCAATCCCGATCGTGCGCTCAGCCCGCCCCGAGCGCAATGTCAATCGCGCGCCAAGCGCGACAAGCGGTGGCACGGTGTCGGCACAGGTCGCGGCATTCATGATATTGCCACCGATGGTCCCGCGATTTCTTATTTGAGGCGACCCGATAGCACCTGCTGCAGCCGCAAGAAATCCTGCGTTCTCACGAATCACAGCAGAATGAGAGAGCTCAGTATGTGTTGTCAGCGGCCCGATGCGGATCGTCCCGTCTACCGACGCGATCCCACGAAGGGAAGAAATACGGCTGATGTCAACAATCGCCTTCGGAGAAGACGTTCCGGGACGGCGCAATTCAAGCAAGAGATCTGTGCCACCCGCCAGGATTCTGGCATCACCGGCGTATTCATCGAGCGCACCGACTGCAGCCTCGATGGACTCGCACCCTATGTACTCAAAGGGTCTCATTTCTGACCGGCCGTATCTTGCACACAGTATCCTCGGGGAGCTCTTTCTGCAGCGAACCTCGCGGCCCCCCCCTGTTCAGTGCATGACCCAACAGCACTCGTTCGAGCGATGCAGGGATTTCGGTAAGCCGTTTCCCCGTCGCGTTAAAGATCGCGCTCACAATTGCCGGCGCCGCAATCTCATTTGCCGGCTCGCCGATCGATTTCGCTCCAAATGGACCGGCCGGGTCAGCGTTTTCGACAAGAACCGTCCTGATGGGCGGGACATCCATGGATGTGGGGATGAGGTACTCATCAAAGTTGAGCTGCTTGGGAGTCCCGTCCTCTATCTCGAAATCCTCCAGCAGTCCATAACCCACCCCCATGGCTACACCGCCAAAGATCTGACCTTCCACTCCGCCCCGGCTGATTGTTTGTCCGACCTCGTGCGCGGAAACAAAATCGATGACATCGGTCTTGCCGGTTTCGGTGTCGACTTCCACTTCCGCGATGTTTGTCCCGTACACAAATGTGAAATACGCGGTCCCCTGACCCCCTTCTTTGTCCCAGCTTGTCTTCGGCGATTTGTGCCAGCCCAATCCGATCAGAGGCCTTCCCTGCTTGAAGCACTCCGCCGCGAGTTCAGCAAACGAGGCAAGCCGTTCGCCGGTGGTTGACTTGATAAGGTAGTCATTTTTGATCGACAGGTCTCCGGCGGGCACTCCCGTCATCTCCGCACCGGCGTCGAGAAGGCTGGCTCGAACGATCTCGGCGCCTTTCTTGGCTGCCGAACCCCCCATGATCGTTCCCCGTGACGCAACCGTCGGCCCGCTGTCGGGGACACGACTGGTGTTCGTGTTCAGGAACTGGATCCGGTCCATCGTGATCCCAAGGACTTCCGCCGCAATATGCGACATCTGTGCCTGAGCCCCCTGGCCCATGTCCGTCACCCCGGAAGAGAGAATCACGCTGCCGTCGGTCTGCACCGAGACGATGACCCCTGCCGCATCTGTCCCCTCGGCACCCAGAGACACACCCCGATAACTGCATGCAAGTCCGATTCCACGTTTCTTCGGCGCGGGGGATGCTGAACGATACGCCTTCCATTTCTTCTGAAAATCAGCCACAGCGGCGGCTTCGTTGAGTACCTGTTTCAGGCTGACTGTATGATCGAGCTTCTGTCCGGTAGCTGTCACGGACCCCCGGGTGAAGCAGTTCTGGACTCGGATTTCCAATGGGTCCTTCCCCACATGCTCGGCCAGTTCGTCCATCATCGATTCAATGGCAAAATTGACTTGCGGAGACCCGAATCCCCGCATGGCGCCCGTATAATTGTTGTTCGTATAGACTGCGTAGACATCGGTTTTGACGTTCTCGCAGTGGTACGGCCCGGTCGCCTGAACAACAGAGCGCCAGGTAACGAACGGGCTCATCGAGGCATACGCACCTCCGTCGGCAATGATGCGAATCTCCATGGCAACGATCGTTCCGTCGTTCTTCGCACCCCATCTATAGTAGAGAGCGTAAGGATGACGTTTGTAGCTCTCGAGCATCGACTCTTCCCGAGTGTTGACCATCTTCACCGGTTTGCCGGTCACGAGCGCGAGCAGGCCGGCACGACAGCACATCGAGGTCATCACCTCGTCCTTCCCGCCGAACGAGCCGCCGAGTGTGGACTGGATCAGCTGTACCTTGTTCAGATCAATTGTGAGCGCCGCAGCCACCGAGCGGCGCGACGAGAACAGATTCTGGATTGAACCGGTGATCCGGACACCTCCCTGTTCTCCCGGTTCCGCAAGAACCGCCTCCGGTTCGATATAGGCATGTTCGACAAACTGAGTCTTAAACCTTCGTTCAATGACGAAGTCGGCCTGTGCAAAACCGCTGTTGATATCTCCCTTCCTGACCTTGTGATGCACGAAGATATTACTTTCACCGTGGATCTTCGGGGCATCAGGTTTCATGGCTTCTTCCGGATCGCTCACGATGGGAAGCGGCTCGTAGTCGACTTTAATCAGGGTGAGCGCCTCATCGGCGACCTTGCGGGAAACGGCTGCAACAAGGGCAACTCCGTCACCCAGGTAGCGGGTGACATCTTCGGCAAGGACATACTGGTTCTGCGTCACGATGCCAAAGACCTTGCTCCCCGGCACGTCCTTGGCCGTGAGCACAGCGGCAACGCCGGGGAGTCGCTCCGCTTTCGAAGTATCGATCCGGAGAATTCGTGCGTGCGGGTAAGCGGCACGAAGGACGCGTCCCGTCAGCTGGTGGGCAACGTTGTAATCCTCGGCAAATTTTGCCCTGCCGGTCACCTTCCCCCATGCATCCACCCGCCGCTGCTTTGTACCGACGATGTTATACTGTGATGGCATGCATTGCGCTCCAGAGTCTGCGGGCGGCATCGGCTGCGCCACGGAGAAGTTCCTGTTCGTTCAGATGCACAAACGCCCGGTTTCGTACAAGCCACCGTCCATTCACCATCACGGACTCCACCATAGATGAACGAAGCCCGAAAAAAAGGTGGGAGGAAAGATTCTGCTGCGTCATGGGTGTCGGGGGCACATAGTCGACCACAATCAAATCGGCGGGCGCGTTCTTCCGAAAATTGCCGAACTGTCGCCCGAATATTTCGGAGATAAGCTGTTGCCCGTTATCCAGCATTGCTACAAATACCTCCTTCGCGACTGTCCGCCCTTCCTGATTCTTGAAGAATGCCGCACGCAGCTCCTCAAACATGTCCGGCGGAAGCCCATCGGTCCCGAGGGCTATCCTCGCGCCAAATTCGCCGAGCCGTGCTTGTCCAACCCGATTGTTCATATTCGACCGAGGGTTGTGAACAAGCCATGCTCCGCTCGAACGGAGCCTGGCAAAATCGTCGTGAGTCAGATGGATGCAATGGGCAAAGACCGACCGCCGACGCAGAATCCCGGACGCTGTAAATCGGTCAAGAATCGACCGGCCGAACTTCAACTCCGTCATCTGCGGATCCGTATCGGCCTCCGCCAGGTGAACATGCACCCCCGTGTCAAAGCGCTCTGCAATCTCACCCAGCTTACGCAGAGACTCGTCCGACAAGGTGAACGATGCATGACCACCTGCCAATCCACGATACATGTCGTGAGAGGAATGCCCTTTGAGAAACTCCTCATTCTCCGCGAGTCCCTGATCACGGCAGTCAATACCGTCGCGGTCGGAAGTCTCGTAACAGAGGACTCCGCGGAGGCCAACTTCTGCAAGCGCTTTCGCGATGAGCGACAGTGAGCCGCTGACTGCATGAGGCGAGGAGTGGTGATCCACGACCGTTGTCACGCCGCACCGTGCAGCGTCCAGTGCACCGGCAAGAGCACTGAAATAGATCGTTTCCGCGTCCAGCGCCCGGTCGAGTCTCCACCAGATTCTCTGCAGAATCTCGAGAAAGGTGGACGGGGAAGTGTCGGGACCCGGCATACCTCGGGAGAAACTCGAATACAAATGAGTGTGTGAACAGACAAGGCCCGGCATCACGATCTTGCCCGTGAGATCGACAACGATGTCTCCGTTTTCCGGTCGGAGGTCTTGACCCTGTTCCACAATGGCGCCACCGGAGAGCCTCAGATCAACCCGCTCAAGGGCCAACGGAGCGAGCGTCACACAGAGACCGTTTTTCAGGAGCAGTGAATTCATGGAACAGCGGAAGTCTTGTTTGGCATACGTGCAATCGCTGCTCTCACCGCATCGAGCCGTGGCTCGACGTGCATTTCCTGACCTGCGGCCAGGCGCGCAGTCTGAATGTCTTTCAGGCCGTTCCCCGTGATGACGACCAGTGCCGTATCCCCCCTCTGTAGTAATCCGTGATCCACCGCTCTGCGGAGCCCCGCCACTCCTGCAACGCCCGCCGGCTCACCGAACACACCGCCAAGCCGTGCCGTGATACGCATTGCATCGAGGATCTCATCGTCGGTCACCGCAATCATCGCTCCGCCCGATTCACGCACCTGGGTAATCGCGCGGCGCCAGTTGCGCGGGGTCCCGACTGCAATACTGTCGGCAATCGTGTTCGATCGTGAAGGAACGAGCTCCCGTCCCGAGACAAAGGCATCGACAATCGGCCGTGCGCCGTCGGCCTGGACGCCGAGGAGACGCGGAACTCGCGGGATAAACCCAAGGCGATGCATCTCCTGCAGCCCCTTCCCGATTCCTCCAATCGTGCAGCCATCACCGACGGAAACAACGACCCAGTCGGGCATCGCTTCTCTACACTGTTCCGCGATTTCAAGTCCTGCAGTCTTCTTCCCTTCGACAAGAAAGGGGTTGATGCCGCTGTTTCGGTTGTACCAGCCAAAGGTCTGACACGCCTGTCGACAGAGTTCAAAGGCATCTTCGTATGATCCGCGAACTCTGAAGACAGTCGCGCCAAAGATCAAAAGCTGCGTGACTTTCGGATCCACCGCTCGTTCCGGAACGAAAATGTAGCTCTGGAGTCCGAATGCAGCTGCAAGACCGGCAAGCGAGGACGCCGCATTTCCGGTTGAAGCGCACGCAATTTCCCGATGGCCGAACTCCCTCGCCTTCATTACGCCGATCGCGCTTGCCCGGTCCTTGAGTGAACCTGTCGGGTTCTGTCCGTCGTCTTTGAGCAAGAGCCGAGTCACGCCAACGAGTTCGGCAAGACGGGGGACATCGTACACCGGAGTCCAGCCAACATCAAGAGCAGGCGCCGGAATGTCGGGCGAAACAGGAAGCAGATTGAGGTAGCGCCAGATGTTCGCGGGGCGGTTGACGGGTTGCTGATGCGCCGCGGCGACTTTGCTGAAATCATACTCAGCGTCGAGAATACCCTGTTCGCCACATCGAGGGCAGGTAGACAGATTGCCGTGAACGTAGACAGCGTCGCAGAGCAAACAGCGAAGTCCGGTGACGGTGAGAGGAGGTCGCGGCATCATGTGACCTTGGATCCCGTCGCTGTTGTCTGACGCTTCTTCCGGAGACGGTCGACGGAAAGGAGAATGACCTCGTTCGTCGCGGGGAGTGAGTATTCCGGCTCGGCCTCATGGTTGTCAACGGATGAAATTGCATCCTTTATTGCAAGCCAGACAGAGAGCGCCAACATAAGCGGCGGCTCACCAACCGCCTTGCTTCTCCCGACCACCGTGGGGTTGGGAACATCCTTGAGGAGCGAGACCCGAAAATCCTTCGGGATGTCGTTCGCCGTCGGAATCTTGTACGTGTCGGGCGAATGGGTCAGGAGATTTCCCCGCACATCCCATTTGATATCCTCGGTTGTTACCCAGCCCAATCCTTGCACAAACGCCCCACAGGTCTGGCCAACGTCTATTCCGGGGTTGACCGAATCGCCGACATCATGCAGAATGTCCGTCCTCAGGAGGTCGACAGACCCAGTCAGAATATCAACGAGGACTTCGCTCACCGCCATGCCGAAGGCATAGTAATGAAACGGCCGGCCTACCCCCTTCATCTTGTCCCATCCGATCCCGGGTGTTCGATAGAATCCAGTAGCGCTGAGGCTGACCTGCCGGAGTCGCATGAGTCTCACTGCCTCCCGGAAATCCATGCGCCTGTCTGGATGCCGGCTGTCCAGAATCCAGTTGTCACAGAAAACGATATCGTTCGTGTCCGTCTGGACCGAAGAATCCTTTTCGTTGAAGACCGCGCTCACGCCATCAGCAATCCTGCGCTTCAGCTTCTCGATTGCATTTTTCACCGCGGCGCCATTCAGATCCGTTCCCGTCGAGGCAGCGGTGGGCGGACTGTTCGGCACCTTCGATGTGTTGGTGGGAGTGAGTTTCACCATGTCGACGCTGACCCCGAACTCCGCCGCGGCGATTTGCCTGATCTTCGTATGCAGCCCCTGCCCCATCTCGGTCCCGCCGTGATTGAGGAGTACCGTTCCGTCGTCATACACCACAACGAGTGCGCCCGCCTGGTTCAGGAAGGTCGTGGTAAAGGAAATACCAAACTTGACGGGGGTGAGCGCAAGACCTTTCTTCTGGAATTCGTGCATCGCGTTGTATACGTCAATTTCCCGACGCCTCTTCCGGTAATCCGCCGATGTTATCACCTTGTCATGGATCATGTGGAGCCGGTTGTTCTCGACGGTCTGACCGTAGTGCGTCACATTCCGGTCTTCCGTTCCGTAGAAGTTCAGCATCCGTACGTCCGCAGCATCTTTCTTAAGTGTACGGGCAATGCGGTCAATCACCGTTTCCATTAATGCCATGCCCTGTGGACCTCCGAACCCGCGGCAGGCGGTATTCGAAGGAAGATTCGTCCGCCACACGCGCGACATGACAGTCATGTTTGGAACGTAGTATGCGCTGTCAGAGTGGAGCATGGCACGTTCCATAACCGCATGCGAGAGATCGGTCGCCGCCCCCGCGTCACTGTTGAGTTCAAACTTTGCCGCGAGAAGCCGCCCGTCACCGTCAAACCCGACTTCGTACCGGGAGAGGAAGCGATGGCGCTTCCCGGTCATGATCATATCGTCATCTCTGAACAACCTGATTTTCACTGGTCGTCCCGTTGCCCGGCACAGGAGAGCCGTCCAGCACGCAACGTGATTCGCCTGTGTTTCCTTCCCCCCAAAACCTCCGCCAATGCGGCGGACCTCGACGATCACTTCATTCTTGGGCATGCCGAGCACTCCCGCAACGAGAGACTGAGTCTCGGAGGGATTCTGTGTTGAGCTGTACACATGCATCTCGCGGCACTCGCCTGGCACGCAGAGGGAGACCTGAGATTCGAGATACCAGTGTTCCTGCGCCCCTGTCCGCAGCTCACCGCTGAGACGATGCGGGGCTGTCTTCAACGCTTCGTCCACCGAACCACGCGACATGGTCCGCTGAGCACCGAGCATGGAGTTCTTTGCCATAGCAGCCTCGATGCTCAGGATGGCTTCGAGAGGATCATACGAAATTTGGATCAGCCGCTCCGCCTCCCGACACTGCTGCTCGGTCTCGGCGGCAATGAGGAACACCGCCTGCCCGACGAACATCACTTCCCCGTCGGCAAGACAGGGCTCATCATGGACCACAGGGCCCATCTGGTTGGCCCCGGGAATGTCCGCGGCGGAGAGGACCGCATGCACTCCCGGCACGGCCCTGGCAGCTGCGAGATCGACGGACTGAATCCGCGCATGTGCTTCCGGACTGTAGACGACTCTGCCAACAAGGAGGCGCTCAATCGCGGGCATATCATCGACATACACTGCCTCTCCCGTGACATGGAGCCACGCGCTCTCATGTGGTGTCTGCTTCATGTCACTCTCCACCTCCGTTCCCGGCAGTTTCTGCCCAGAACTTGAGGAGCAGGTTCTTCGCGGCGATCGTTCGCATCGCCGCGCTCCCACGCACGTCGGAGATTGGGGAGAAATCCGTCCCAACGACCTCCATTGCTTTCTCCACCGTGGGGCGGTTCCACGGTTTCCCGCGCAGAAACGCCTCCGCGTCCGCCGCACGTTTGACGCGGTCAGCCATCCCTCCATACGCGAGGATGACCTCTCTGACACGATTCCCGTTCTCCAGCTCGATTCGGAATCCGCTGCTGACCGTGGCAATATCAAGATCACGCCGCTTTGAGATTTTATAGGACCTGACCAATGTGTCCGCAGGGACGCGGGGAAGGGTCACTCTCGTTATGAGCTCGTCATGTGAGGCAGCAGTGCGGCGATAGCCGGCGACAAAATCCGTGGCGGATACTCGCCGCTCCCCACGGGTGCTTCGGAGCAGTATGAGCGCACGGTGAGCGATCAGAACAGGCATCAGGTCGCCGACAGGCGATGCTGTCGCGAGATTCCCCCCAACGGTCGCAAGATTGCGGATCTGCGGGCTGCCAAAGACCCCGAGCATCTTGGCAAGAGCCGGATACCGGCCGTGGCACAGTCCGAGGAATTCCTCCATTGTCGTGCCGGCAGCAACATTGACCCCGTCTTCGGCCTCCGACCATCCGCGCAAGCCGCCGACACCCGAGAGATCAAGAATGAGCGGGAGGAGTTCGTGCTTTTTCGTGATTCGCAACGCGACGTCAGTTGCACCGTTCATGACAAGAGCATCCGGGTGGTCCCGTCTGAACTCCAGCGCCTCCAGAATTGTCGCCGGGCGAACATACGTCTGCCGCTCTGTCGAAAGCACTATGGAATCGGAAGAAATGCTCTCCAGCAACTTGATTGTGCGCTCCGTCTCCTCAAGGGACCGATGTACTCTCTCCCTGCCGCACGCAACCATGGTTGCCTCGATGATCGGTTTGTATCCGGTACACCTGCAGAGGTTGCCGGCCAGCGCCATGCGGATCCCGGATTCAGTCGGTGTAACATCGTTTTCGTAGAGCGCAAACATCGACATAACGATTCCCGGTGTGCAGAAACCGCACTGGCTCCCGTAGGTATCAATCATTGCCTGTTGAACCGGGTGGAGTGTGCCATCAGAGGATTTCAGGTTCTCGATGGTGATCAACTGTTTTCCGTGAAGCATCGGGAGGAAAACGAGGCAGGAGTCAACGGCCCTGTACCGCAGACGACCGCCAACCAGCTCGCCGAGGACGATAGTGCATGCCCCGCAGTCCCCTTCTGCACACCCTTCTTTCACCCCCTTGTGCTGGGGGAGGCTCCGGAGATAGTTGAGGACAGTCGTCGTCGGGCTCAGCCCCGATCGGGGGTGGCAGTCGACGGTCACTAAGCTATTGTCGAGCAGGAATTCGATTGATGTCTTCATCTCATGCGTCCGCGATGTCATGCGCACAGGAGAATCTCAAGGGACCCCGCTAGAGGAGCGCTTGACGAACCGGCCCTTCCCGGCCTTCCCGCTCCATATCCCATCCCGCACAATGATGTCGCCGCGCGCGATCACGGTTTCGGCTCCCCCGGTCACCGTGATCCCTTCATATAATGAATAGTCCACATGCATATGATGCGTCGATGCCGAGATCGTGTGGCGCTTTCCCGGATTCCAGAGAACCAGATCCGCATCAGTGCCCGCCCGAATTGTCCCTTTCTTCGGGTAGAGCCCGAACAATTTCGCCGGCGTCGTCGAAACCAGGTCGATCCATCGACCGAGAGAGACCCTTCTTTCGTTCACACCAAAGTGATAAAGGAGCTCCACCCGATTCTCGATGCCGGGGCCGCCATTCGGAATGCGGGTGAAATCGGTTGTGTCCGCCAGCTTCTGTGTGGCATAGAAGAACGGGCAATGGTCTGTCGAGACAACCTGCAAATGATTCAGTGCCAGCGCTTCCCAGAGAGCCCTGTGATTCGAGGCCTCGCGAAGCGGCGGAGTGAGGACGTATTTCGCCCCCTCGAACTCCGGCCGTTCAAGATCCGAAATCGAAAGGAGCAGGTACTGCGGGCACGTCTCGCCAGCGACCCGGAGGCCTCGATCCCTCGCCATCCGGACTTGTTCTGCCGCACCGCTGCATGTGACATGGACGATGTACAGCGGCGCATGGGCAAGCTCAGCGAGCTGGATCGCTCGGTGAGTCGCCTCTGCTTCGACGGCAGGTGGGCGGGTTAACGCATGATAGACAGGCGCCGTCTGCCCCTTGGCGAGAGCACGCCGGACAAAGTGATCGATGACGCTTCCGTTCTCCGCGTGGATGCATGGAAGCGCACCGACCTCCCGACACCGTTCCATCACACGAAGAATCGTTGCGTCATCGGTCATCAATACACCGGGATACGCCATGAACAGCTTGAAGCTGGTGACACCCCGGTCGACCATTGCATCGATCTCACCGAGCCTCTCCTCAGGCATATCAACAACGATCATGTGGAGGCCGTAGTCGATTGTGGCCCGTGAGGCCTTCTCCAGCCAGAGATCAAGCGCTTCAGAAAGCGAATGTCCTCTGGACTGCGTTGCGAAATCTACGATGCATGTGGTTCCGCCATATGCTGCTGCCCGCGTACCGGTTTCAAAATCGTCGCTGGAAACGGTACCGCCGACGGGTGCATCCAGGTGGGTATGGACGTCGATGCCGCCCGGGATGACGAGACGGTTTGAGGCATCGAGGATGGTGTCGGCCGTCGCGGGGAGGCTTCGTCCAATCGCCGCTACCGTATCTCCTTCGACGAGGATATCCATGACGTCATCGAGCTCGGTCGTAACGACCCGGCCGTTCTTTATCAGGATGGACTTGACGACCGTTTCTCCTCAAAAAAAGCAAAACGCCTCATCCTGCGATATGCATGAATGAGGCGTTGTCAAAGACCAGTATGCTGGCGCTGCGACAGCAGGTGCGCCTTCGCTCCGGTCATTCACCAAACCCTGGGTTAGGAGGGTGTCCTAGGGCGAGGCCTGAGTAAGTGGAGATGTCAATAGGCGAATTCAGATTTCTGAAATCAGATATCGGATATCTGAATTCGTGGCGCCGGAGGCGCCACGTGTGGACAGGGACGGAATCGAACCGCCGACACAAGGATTTTCAGTCCTTTGCTCTACCAACTGAGCTACCTGTCCAGTGAAGCTAGAAGTCAGTAAGCAGTAGGCAGAAATCAGAAAGATTGTTCAGCTAAAATTATATGAAAATCATCAAGAAAATGCAACGCTCCAGACTACACTTTGCCGTTCTTCTTTAACACTTCCCTCGCAATCACCAGTTTCTGAATCTCATTCGTCCCTTCGAAGATTCTGTTGATCCTGGAGTCGCGGTAAAAGCGCTCCACCGGCAGCTCACGAGAGTATCCCATTCCGCCGTGGATCTGTACCGCCATGTCGGCAATCTTGTCAAGCGACTCGGAACAGAAGAGCTTCACCGTCGCGGCCTGGCGGGAGATCGGCAGACCCGCATCGTATGCGGCCGCGGTGCGGTAGACGATCGATTCCATCGCGTAGACCAGGGTTGCCATCTCGGCCAGCATGAACTGAATCGCCTCAAACTGCGCAATAGGCACATCGAACTGCTTGCGCTCCTTGGCATACGTCGCCGAAAGCTCCAGGAGCTCCTTCGCCGCTCCGAGGGTGGCCGCCCCAAGACCCAGCCGCCCGGCGTCCAGCGTCTTCATCGCGACCAGGAACCCACGCCCCTCCTCCCCGATGATGTTCTCCTTCGGCACCCTGACGTTCTCCAGCGTGATCGGCGTCGTGACGCTGCCCCGGATCCCCATCTTCTTTTCCGGCGGGCCCGCGTTGAATCCGGGGGTCTTCGTCTCGACCACGAACCCGGTAATCCCCCGGTCCGTCCGCGCAAACGTCGAGACGACGTCCGCAATCCCACCGTTGGTGATCCACATCTTTTCACCGTTGATCACCCATTCGTTGCCGTCGAGCACCGCCTTTGTCCTGAGGTTGAACGAGTCGGAGCCGGCAAGCACTTCAGTGAGGGCAAATGCCCCGATCAATTTCCCCTCTGCCAGCGGCACCACATACTTCTTCTTGAGCGCCTCGGTGCCGCCAAGGAGGATGGCGTTGGTTCCGATCGACTGGTGGGCGCCGATGAAAGTTGCGGTGGACATGCAGCCGCGCGCGATTTCCTCCGCGGCGAGGCAGTATCCTGTCTCGCCAAACCCTCCGCCGCCGTACTCCTGCGGGATGCCCGTCCCGAGCAGCCCAAGGTCCTTGATCTTCTGGATCAGCTCCTGTGGGATGCTCTCCTCCTGATCGATCTTCTGCGCAATCGGTTTGATCTCCGCGTTGGTGAATTCACGCACCATCTCGCGGAGCATTTTCTGTTCGTCAGTAAAATGAAGGTCAGCCATGATGCCCTGCACCCTTGGATTGGTGATCGAAGTTCTGTGGAAATGAAAGAGCGGAGGGAAGAAGCGCGCAGCGACAACGGGAGAGCGGAATCCATGCGGGCCCCCTGTCGGGGACCCGCGCGCGTCAATCGTCGTTTCCCTTCTGACCTACATAGTTCACAATATCTTCGCCGCCATCCACGCCGACCACGTTCCCGCTGACCCAGAACGCGTTCTCATCGGCAAGCAGGACGATGGCCTTGGCGACGTCCTCAGGCGTCGTGAGGCGGCCCCCCGGATTCTTCGCCCGGGCGATGCGGAGCATGTCGGTGCTGCCGGGGATCTTGCGGAGCGCGGGCGTGTCGGTGACGCCCGCCATGACGGCGTTGGCGGTGATGCCGAACGGACCGAGTTCCATGGCAAGCTGCCGGATGTGCGATTCAAGCGCTGCCTTGGCGGCCGACACCGCGCCATACGCCGGGAGCGCGGTGTGGCCGCCGGAACTGGTCATGGCAAAGATCCGACTCCCCTTTTTCATCAGCCCGCGCGACAGGAGTCCCTGCGTCCAGTAGACAAGGCTGTTGGCCATGACGTCGATCGTCATCTCCATCTGCGCCTGGTTGACCGCATCCTCGGGCTTCTTGGCGATGAAGGGCTTCAGCGTCCCAAAGGCAAGCGAATGCAGGAGCACTCGGACATTCTGGCCCCCATGCTGGGCGAAGCGCTCCTGAATCTCGTCGAGCGTCTCTGCCCGCTTGATCGCGTCCGCAGCATTGATGTTGAAGAATACCGCCTCTCTCCCCGTGTGCTTGATCTCCCTGATCACGTGCTGCACCGCCGGCATCGTGGCCTGCCGGTCCAGGTGCACGCCGAAGACGTTGATGCCCGCCCGCGCAAGCTCGACCGCCGCCGCGCCACCGAACCCGCTCGAGGCCCCGAGGATGAGAGCCCAGTCGGTGGGCTTGAACCTGACTTCCTGCTTCATGGGGAGTGTCTCCTGGCTGGGGAGTTATTCCACGGTGACGCTTTTGGCAAGGTTCCGCGGCTGATCCACATTCGTGCCGCGCGCAACGGCGATGTAATAGGCAAGGAGCTGGAGCGGAATGATGTTAAGAATCGGTCCGAAGAAACTGTAGGTCCGCGGAACCCGGATCACATATTCGGCCATGTTTTCGATCTCCCGGTCGTCCTCATTGGCCACCGCGATCACCCGTCCCCTCCGGGCCCGCACTTCCTGGATGTTGCTGACCACCTTCTCGTAGATCGCATCCTTCGGGACCACGAAGAAGACCGGCATGTTCTCATCGATGAGGGCGATCGGCCCGTGTTTCATCTCCGCAGCGGGGTAGCCCTCAGCGTGGATGTAAGAAATCTCTTTCAGTTTCAGTGCCCCTTCCAGCGCGACGGGAAAATTCGCGCCCCGTCCCAGATAGAGCGCATGTTGGGCGTCCTTGAATTCCTCCGCAATCTCGCGGATCACCCCCGTATTGGCCAGGATCGCCGCCACCTTGTCGGGGAGGGTCACGATCTCTTCCGCAAGCCGTTTGCCGTCCGCCTCCGTCATGCCGCGCGCACGGGCGACCATGAGCGTGATCAGGGCGAGCACCGTGAGCTGCGATGTGAATGCTTTTGTCGAAGCGACACCAATCTCCGGCCCGGCGTGGACATACACACCGCCGTCGGACTCCCGGGGAATGGAGCTTCCGACGACATTGACAATCCCCAGCACGGTGGCATGCTTTGACTTCGCCTCACGGAGGGCCGCCAGCGTATCGGCCGTCTCCCCGCTCTGACTGATCAGAAACACAACATCGTCGCTCCGGATGATCGGATTCCGGTAGCGGAACTCCGAGGCGTACTCCACCTCCACCGGCATCTTGGCGATGTGCTCGAGCATGTACTTGCCGACCAGTCCGGCGTGCCACGAGGTGCCGCAGGCGGTGATCACGTAGCGTCGGGCGCAGAGCAGCTTGTCCATGACATGCCTCAGCCCCCCCAACACGACGTTCCCCTGCTCCACCAGCAGCCGGCCGCGCATCGCATTGCGGATCGTCTCCGGCTGTTCGTGGATCTCCTTCATCATGAAGTGATCGTAGCCACCCCGCTCGATCTGGGAAAGCTCCAGCGTCACTTCCTGCACCTGCTTTGTCACAGACACGTCGTCGATGGTGATCGTCCGGAAGCCGTCGCGCGTCACGACCGCGATCTCGCCGTCGTCGAGGTACACGACGTTCCTGGTGTGGTCCACAATCGCGGCCGCGTCCGATGCAACGAAATTCTCCCCTTCCCCTACGCCGAGGATAAGCGGACTTCCTTTTCTTGCCGCGATGAACTTGTCCGGTTCGTGCACCGACAGCACCACCAGCCCGTAGGTCCCCTCGACCTCTGCCAGCGCGAGCCGGACAGCGGTGGTGAGGTCATGGTTTTCCTCGTACATCCTGCCGATCAGGTGCGCCAGGACTTCGGTATCAGTCCCACCGATGAAGGTGTGCCCTTCCCGGACCAGCTTCGTCTTGATCGCCGCGTAGTTCTCAATGATCCCGTTGTGGATCACCGCGATTTCGCGTTTCGCATCCCAGTGGGGATGCGCATTGTCGTCGTTCGGCTCCCCGTGGGTGGCCCAGCGCGTGTGCCCCATTCCGAGCGGGGCATCGAGCGAGCCGTTATGCAGGCGGATGGCATCGGCGAGGTCGGACACCTTCCCCGCCTTCTTTTCTATGCAGAAACCACCGTTCCTGACAAGGGCCACTCCCGCAGAGTCATACCCCCTGTACTCGAGCCTGCGAAGCCCCTCCAGAAGAATCGGAACGCAATTCTTCGGGCCGATGTACCCTACAATGCCGCACATAGGAACCCCCCGTGGACAACGGATGAACCATACAATACGGAATACGGCTAAGAAAATCAACGAATGGGACTTATGCGGTGAGACCTATCACCGCCATCATTCTTCCGGATTTTGTCCCTTCGCGACGATGAGAATGGAAGAGCGTTGCGTCCGATATGGTGCAGTAGGGGCTCACCGAAATACGATGCGGGAGCATCCCTTCGGAAAGGAGCTGACCCCTGTTGGACATCTTCAGATCGAGGTAGATCCTGCCGTCCCGATGTGAGAGGGACTCCCCCGGGAAGGAGGATGCGACTTCCTGCCCCACGGCATAACAACATCTGTCGGCCGCAGGACCGATATACGCGAGGAGGCTGCGCGGGTCGCAGTTGAATTCCCTGCTCATCGTGCGGACAGCTTCCCCGACAATCCCAGCTGCGGTCCCGCGCCACCCTGCATGCACTGCACCCACGACACGACGTACGGGATCCAGAAGCAGGATTGGCACGCAATCTGCGATTGACACGCAGAGAAATACCCGGGGTTCTGCCGTGACAAGCGCGTCGGTCTCTGGAAATTCCCCCGGCGATCGGACCACCTGCACTTTTGCTCCATGCACCTGCCGCTGGAGTGCGAGCCGGTCGAGCGGGACGCCGATCCCTCCGAAGAAGATGGCGCGATTGCGCCTGACGTTCTCCTGCAGGTCTCCAACACTGAATGAGAGGTTCATGCCGAGTGGAGGCGGACTGACGCCGCCGGTGCGAGTGCTCACGACGGCGAGAACTCCAGGAGGGAACAGCGGGACGGGGATCGCACTCACCGCTCAGCCCCGCTGCCTTCTGCGACGGACGGGAGCCAAACCGTCACGGTCGTTCCAGCGCCCTCCTTGCTGTCGACGGTCACCGTGCCTCCCAGGTCATCCACAGTCTTCTTCACAATGGCCAGTCCGAGGCCCATCCCGTCGGTCTTGGTTGAGAAGTTTGGCTCAAAGAGTTTCGGGCGGATCTCTTCCGGAATACCTTTCCCGTGATCCTGAACGGCGATGGCAACCCCTTCCGCCCGTCGCAGCGTGCTGATCTCGATCCTGCCGGCCCCATCCATCGCCTGGATGCCGTTGCGGATGATATTGATCAGCGCCCGCCTCAGTTCATCCCTGTCGGCAACGACCTCTGACACACCTACCTCCGCCCTGGTCTCAAACGTGACACGTGTTTCCTGGCTGAACAGCCGCACCGCTTCTTCCACCACCTCCTCGCAGCGGACACGTGAAAGGGTCCGGCGAGGCATCCGGGCGAAGTGGGAGAACTCCGAAGCGATCGCGCTGAGTGTATCGATCTGCTCGATGATCGTCCGCGTCACAGTGTCCAGGATCTCGGGGAAGTTCCCGGCCTTGTCGAGGAATGTCCGGCGCAGATGCTGGATCGAGAGCCGCATCGGCGTCAGGGGATTCTTGATCTCATGCGCCACCTGCTTGGCCATCTCCTTCCACGCCAGCTCGCGTTCATACCGGACAAGCTCCTCCCGGTTGCGGCGGAGGTCGTGGATCATCTGTCCGAATGCCCGGACCAGATCACTGATCTCACCTCCGATCCCAGCGTGCGGGAGAGGGACATCGAGCTCCCCGCGCGCCACCCGGCGGGTTGCCTCGGTCAGTTGCTGCACGGGCCGGGCGATTCGGTTCGCCAGCACCGCGGCAATGAGAAGCATGGCAAGGAGGACGATCGCGTACGCGCCGAGGAGGAATGCGTTCCGCCGCGCAATCTCCTGCTCGCCCTCTTCCGCCCGGAAGAGCGTCGGCACCGACACGACGCCGATGATGTCGCCCCGTGCGTCGAGCACCGGCCGGTATCCCACGGTGTACTTCATCTCCCCTACCCTCTCGGTCTGCGTCATGAACCGTTCGCCCCCGAGAACGATCCTTGCGTACGCATTCCCGCTCAGCCGGCTGTCGAAAATTCCGACGTCGTAAAGGACCTGCTTGCTGCTCGCCCGGAGCTGCCTGTCGGTGTAGACGTTGAAATCGGTCTCGATCTCGGAGGCGAGCTGTTCAACCGCGTAGCGGTCCGACGGCAGGTTGAGTATTGTCACCCCCGGGTCGGGATGCGTGGTAATGTTGTAAATGACGTTTTGCGTCTCCTCGTCCAGTCGCCGTCGGACGCTTTCGTCCGCACGCTCCCGGTCGGCCACACCGATATAGAGGGCAATCATCGAGAGCGGGAGGAGTGCCGTGACCAGAAGGGCAAGCAGGAGACGGTCGCGGAATGTCACACGATAGCCCTCCCCCCGGCGCATGGCGGCCACGCGCGCGACGACGATGATCAGGAGCGCAATCAGCAGGTATGCCGCGAGGAGTTTCACCGCGCTTACAATATGCCAGGCAAGTCCAAGCTGGCGGAGACCGAGTGCGACGATGTCGTTGGTCGCCGGGGAGCGCCGGACGAAGAACGTCTCGTAGACCTCGTCGCCGATTCTGTCATCGCTCCAAACAGACATGCGGGCTGTGTCGCTCATGGCTTCCACTGCGGCATCCGGGAGTGTGTGGCCGATGGGCACTTCCGGATCGTTGGTGGTCAGCAGCACTCCGTCCCGGTACTCCGAGAGCGTGATGCGCCGGTAGAAGGATTCAATCCCCGCCCGGGACGAGCCACGGAGGATGGCGGGGGTCTCACCACGGAAAAGCGACTGCTGCGCTGCTGCGATGACCACCTTTGCGTAGCCGAAGAGCGAACTGTCCGCCGCCAGGATTGGCATCGAACCCGAATACACCTTCAGCGCATTGACCCCCGTCCCGATGTCGCGAACACGGATCATCCTTCCGCGCCCGAGGGGGAGCATTGCCTCGGCCTGCGACATCGCTTCAACGGATCCGCCGATCACGAATCTCCCCGCATCCTGCCCGTATGGATCGGTCACCGTGAAGATGGCATCATACCCCTGGCTGCAGGCGAGACTGGACGCCCAGCGTTCAAATGCAATGCCAGCAACGTCGGCGGCATACCCTTCCGAGAGCCGTTCCCGGTAGGTATCGTTGTCGAATCCCTGCAGCCCTTCCTCCACGACGTATTTCAGCCAGCCGTCGACCGGCTTCAATTCTTCGACGGCAAAGATCTCCACGCGTCCCCGATCCCTGTCGTGGGTAAAGGCGTCGAGCAGCGGAAAAAGGACCAGCCCGGATGCCGCCATCACGGTCAACACTTGCCGGCGAATTGAAACTGGCCGGGCAACCGCACGCGCAGCCGTAATCCTGTATGTGATCAAAAGAATGATCGCTCCGAATCCCATCCGGTACGCGTCCGACATCAGGGGATTTTGCTGGAACACGCCGAACAACACCGAGGCAGTGAGGAAAAAGAGCCCGGTCAGGGTCCATGAGAGGCGTGTCCGCCAACGTTCAGGCCCGGCCGCGCAAAGCCGGAGGATGAGCAACGTCATTCCAGCCGCTGCAATAATAAGTGAAGCGCCGAGGAGAAAGAAGTTGAGAATCATGAAGGCGAGTTCTGGCGAGGGGAGGATCACGCGTGCATCGAAATACGTCAGCGTGGAATCCGCCACGCCGCTGCGGATCGCCGCCCCGTAGCCACGGAGCAACCAGTACAGCAGAAACGTGATACCGGCAGCCAGCGGGAGTCCGGCGAGCGGCGGGATGCGCATCGCAGCAGCAGCGGGTCCCTCGCGCTTCAAAAGGGTGGCCGCGATCAGGACAACGTTCAGCGCAAGGGCAATGACCGTGATCGTCATCTCCCCCACCGAACGCGCAAGTCCTCCTCCGAACGGCGAGGCAAACAGGGCAGGGTCAAAAATCCCTCCCCGCCACACGGACGAGGGGAGGTCGAGGAAGAGCAGCGCGTAGCGGAGCCCCCAGATAAGTGCGCTCAGTGCAATGAGTCTGACGAGCGTCGGCTTGATGCGCCGGATCAGCTCGCCGGCCCCCATCGCCAGCAGCCCGGCGAGGAGCGCGAGCACCACGGATTCGCCGAGTCGGAATCTGGCATCAAGGGTTTCAAGGTAGGCGGAGCGGACCGGCTTCATCACGTTCACCGATCCCAGCCGCACACTGTCGATCCCGATTAGAGGGGATGCACACGCCCGGCCATCGCGCGGAGACTCCCCTTCTCCGGTGAACGAGAACTCCACCGCGACACCCAGCTCCTCACTCAGCCGTTCCCCCAACCCCCTCTCGCGAAGCAGCGAATTGCTCAACGGGGCCCCGGCGCCGACTGCAGCAGAGACAGACACCGCGCCGACGACTTGAGTATCGGCACGAACAGGAACGATGACCACAAGGCGGGAAGCGGCGCCGGAACGATCGATGAAGGAGACCATCCTTCCGTGAAGCGCACTTCTGACTGCAGCCTCGGTGTTGCCCCCCTCCGGGCCGTCCCATGCGGCGACCGAACCATCCTTCTCACGGATCTCCACCCCGAGGTCCTGGGTCCTGTTGATCTCCGTGACTCGCGCGAAGAGTCGTTCCCGTCCCGGCTGGCCTCGCGTAAGGTAGCCGGTCACTTCCTGGCGCGACGCGAGGTCGGCGGCTGTCCGGCGAAGCGACCGCTGCAGATCCGTGAATCGCCCCGTTGCCTTCGCCAGCGCATCCGCACATTGGCCGTCACTCACGTTCTCCCAATGCACGACGGCGTTCGTGACGAGAAGATATTCGGCGAGCCTCCCCGCAGCAACGAGCAGAAGCAGGAAAACCGCCATGACCATGAAGCGGGAACGGCGTGACGCCACCATCGTTGCGATGCGGCTGCGCGCGTCCATGCGTGGGGGAGCTCAGTAGATGTTCATGTGCGTGACGACCCACCGCTCGCCGTTATGCGACAGTGCCGCGTAGACCTGGGCATGGCCGCGGCTGCCGCGCATATTGAATGCAAGGCTCCCTGTGGCGTAGGGGTTGGTGTCGGATTCGCCGAAGGTCGTGAAGGCGAATGAAGCCGGCTTGCGGTCGCGGAAGTAGTTCTGGAGGAGATAATAGGCCTGATTTGCGCTGTAGAGTCCGCTCTCGCCGCCGCGGAGGGTGACGTGAACCTGGGTGTGGAAATGGGAGGAGAACAGGGATACATTGCCCGCCGCGATCCCCTGCTGGATGTCGTCGAAGACCTCGCGGGGATCGCCTTTGCCGATCAACAGGCCGCCCGCCAGACTTAACGCCGCATTCAGTAGAAACAAAAAGGCAGTTATCAGGAGGGTCCTGTGCATGGCGGAGGAGGAAGGTTTATCCCTGCCCATTAAAGTACTTCGGGGGGGCCTGAAAGTCAATCGATCTGCACCGTCTTTGCTTGGCGCCGGCGGCTCATTTCCCGAAGTATGGGCCGAGCTCTTCACGCCGCTTCTCCCGCTCCCTCTCCCGCTCCTTCTGCCGTTCCTCCGCCTCCGCGGCAGTGTGGCGAGAGAGGCGCGAGTGCCAGATCCATTCGAGGAATACGCGCCGGTCCCTGATGTCGCGCACGCGGACAAGGTAGAAGTCGCCGGTGTATGTCCAGACGACATACGTGTGCCCCTCAGCAATGAGCACTGCATGGGCATCCAACCAATCCGTCGGCCTGAAATGCGCCGCGGCCCGGTACGTGCGTATCCGACCGAGATCCTTAATGTCGTTATCCTGCGGGACCATAAAATAGAAGCTGTCAGGGGGAGCAATGCTCAAATACAGGTCGACCGTCGAATCCTCGCAGGAAACGATGCGCGCGTCGGCAAAACTGTAGCCCGCTGATGCGGGATTGTCCAGGCACTCCGAAAGCTCGACCTGCGTCACGCGACGCTCGCCGCGGCGATCAGGATCAAAGGGTATTTCCGGCATCGGGGGCGGGTCGAGGATCGCAATCGGAGGGGGAGGGGGTGCCGGCGGTGCGATCATGATGGGAGGATAGATCACATCCACGGGCCTGGTGATCGGCGGCTCGTGCGGGAGTGGCTCATAGGAGTCCTTTGCCGGACGACGCTCAGGACCCCTGTCGGTCTTTTGACTGCCGGTGCGCGTCGGTTCCTTTTTCCCGGTGCGCTGAGAGCCGGTTTCACGTTTCGATTGCGCGGGCGAGTCCGCGGTGAAGGCCAGCACAAGACCAAGCGAGATCAACACTGCGAGTCGGGTCATGGCACGATATTCCTCCGGATGCCTGGGAGAAGCTGACGACAACACATTCGTAGAGACAATGGAGAGGCGCCGCCGCCCGGCCACCATCGAAACCGGGCAAGCGGCACTCCGTCTCCATTGATGCCCCGTGCCCGACCACCGACCCACCACATCACCCTCGGGCACGGTTCCACACAGAACCCCTCAGTTGCCCTGTCGGGGTTCGATCGCCGGCCGGGAGGCGGCACCGCCCACCACGGGCCGCTTCAACAGGGGGTTGGATTTCTGCAGCTGATATGCCCAGTCGAACGTCACGCGGCCCGGGGACATCGCGGACACGCGGAACTTCGCATAGTGATCATCGTACGTCCACACGACATACGTATGGCCGGCGAGCAGCCGCACATCATGCGTGGGCGACCAGCCGGAGGATGGAGCAGTACCGACCTCAAGGATCGAATTGGTCGGTCCCATATCTTGTATGTCGGTGTCAGTCCGGACGTCCATGTAATACTCACCGTCGTAGTACTCATACCACATGTCGCTCGTCTGGTCGTCGAACGGAACGACCACGTAACGCGAGAAATCGTATCCCGCGTAGCCCGGCGCAGTCCGGAAGTCGTTCAGGATGACCCCGTAGCCCTCGGGCCGTGGTATGTCATACGCGACGTCCTTGCTGAGCCCGCTTTCGTTCCCGTCGAAATCGTACGCCGTCACCGCATAGTAGTAGGTGTTGCCGTTGACCGCGTTCACATCGTTGAAATACGCTTCCCCGGTCGATCCGATCAGCTCGTACCGCCCGTTGTAGGAGGAACTCACGTAGACGTTATAGCCGGCAACGTCGGACTCTCGGTTCTCGTTCCAGAAGAGCTCAATGAAATTATCACCCGTCGCGGTCCTGAGGCCGGTCGGAGGTGATGGGGGAGTAATGTCGGGCTCGAACAATCCCCGATGACATCCGGAAAGTGCCGCCGCTGCGATGACTACGATGATGATGGAAGTCTTCATTGTCGTCTCCTGTTCTGCGTGCTTCTGCAGAGGGGAAGGTCAAATGACGTGCCAGACGGAAAGAACAAGAAAGGCCCCAATTGGGGCCATGTGGTGATGCAGAAACTGCGGTTCTGTCCTGAATGATATGCGGTGTACAGATTGCTGGACGCAGCACACCAGCTACGCCCAGAATACCTCGCCGTTATTTATCACGCCGATCGCTTTCCCCGTGAGGGTTTTTCCGCCGAAGGGAGTATTGCGCGACATCGACCGGAACGAGGAGGGGTCCACCACCCACTGCAGCGCCGGGTCGAAGATCGTCAGGTTAGCCTTCTGGCCCTCCGCGATGTTGATCGGCGGGAGGTGGAGGATGCGCCGCGGGTTGGAAGAAAGCTTTTCGATCATCTGAGAGAGGGTGAGCACGCCCGTCGCGACGAGTTCGGTGAGCACAAGACCGACGGTCGTCTCAAGGCCGATGATACCGAAGGGAGCCGACTGGTACTCTACCTGCTTCTCATCAAATGAATGAGGGGCATGGTCCGAGGCGATCACGGCGATCGTGCCGTCTTTGAGCCCCCTCTTCATGGCCTCCACATCGTCCCGCGTACGAAGGGGGGGGTTCATCTTTGTGTTTGTATCGAACGACCGAACGGCTTCGTCGGTGAGGGTGAAATGATGCGGGGTCACTTCGCAGGTGACGTTGATGCCCCGTGCCTGGGCCTGGCGGACCAGCTCCGCGGCACCCGCGGTGCTCAGGTGAGCGACGTGGTATTCTCCGCCGGTATAGCCGGCGAGGAGGATGTCGCGCGCCACGACGATCTCTTCTGCGGCTGGAGGCATGGGAGGGATCCCGAGCAGGGTCGAGACATACCCTTCATTCATCGAACCGCCCCGCGTCATCGGAATGTCCTGGGCATGCTGGATCACCGGATGCCCGTACATGGCCGCATATTCGAGCGCCCGCCGCATGATCTCGGGATCATGGACGGGATCTCCGTCGTCGGTGAATGCGACCGCCCCGGCGGCGGCAAGCTCCGCAAGCGGAGCCAGGTGCTCCCCCTTCCGCTCCTTCGTTACCGTCCCGGCAGGATACACGTCTACCAGTCCGTTGAGCGCGGTCTTTGCTCTGGCCTGGATGAAGCGGATCACGGACTCATCGTCGATCGGAGGGTTGGTGTTGGGCATGCAGCAGACCGCGGTAAATCCGCCCGCGGCGGCTGCTGTTACCCCTGTGAGGATAGTCTCCTTGTACTCAAATCCCGGCTCGCGCAGATGAACATGCATATCCATCAGCCCAGGCGCAAATACCTTTCCTTTCAGATCGATGACTTGCGCAGAAGGCAGAGTGAGGCCGCGGGTGATACGCGAGATGACGCCGTCGACGATATGCATATCCACCTCTTCATCCCGCCGGGTGAGAGGATCGATCAGACGTCCGTTTTTCAGAAGGAGTTGCATGCGAGTCGTATCCGAGTGATTCAGTTTCTGGTTGAGAGGAGATAGAGCACAGCCATCCGAACGGCAACGCCGTTGAGTACCTGCTGGAGGATGACCGAGTGTTCGCCGTCGGCGACGTCCGCGGAGATTTCGACATCCCTGTTGATCGGCCCAGGATGGAGGATCGTGATCGTACGACCGGCCTTCTCAAGGCGCTGGCGGGTGATGCCGTAGGTGTTGTGATACTCGCGGATTGACGGAAAAAGCCGGCCGGCGTCCCGTTCGAGTTGGATCCTGAGCACGTTGAGGACGTCCACTGTGGGCAGGACGTCGTCGATGTGGTGATGCACTTCCACCCCCATCTTCTCGATCTCGCGGGGCATCATCGTCGCGGGGCCACACACCGACACCCTGGCTCCCATTGTCCGCAATCCGAAGATATTGGACCTCGCCACGCGGCTGTGGGCGATGTCGCCGACAATGCAGACATGCAGCCCTTCGAGCCGTCCCAGTTTTTCCCGAATGGTGTACATGTCGAGCAGGCCCTGCGTGGGGTGCTCATGACCGCCGTCCCCGGCATTGATCACGTTCGCATCGATGACCTGCGCGAGGTAGTGCGGCGCGCCGGCGGCGGAGTGGCGCATGACCACCATATCGACTTTCATCGCCTCGATGTTGCGCGCCGTGTCTTTCAGCGTCTCCCCTTTGCTGACACTCGATCCGGTCGCCTGGAAGCCGAGCACGTCGGCCGACAGTCGCCGTTCAGCAAGCTCGAATGAGAGCCGCGTCCGCGTCGAGTTCTCGAAGAACATGTTCGCAACGGTCTTCCCCGTCAGCGGGGGAACCTTCTTGATCGGCCGCTCCAGGACTTCCCTGAACGAGACCGCCGTATCAAGGATCAACTGAATATCCTCGCGGCTCATGCCGTCGAGGCCCAGCAGGTGCTTACTGCGTAATGGCATATGTAGAGTAGAGAGATGAAATAAGAGAGAAGAGAGAATTCGCAATTTGGATTGGGGATTGCGGAGTGCGGAGTGGGGTGAAAGAAGGGTCCAGGTCCGCAATCCGATATCCGCATTCCGCATTCATTGGCTATTGATTCACAGAAGCTTTTATCCCCCTGTCCCCTCGTCCCCTCTACCTCCTTACCGCCCTACCCCCCTACCCCCCTACCCCCCTACCCCCCTACCCCCTTCCCCCTTCCCCCTACTCCCCGTTTCATCCTAGACCTCCGGATGCATCAACAGCACAGCATCCTCGCCGTCCACCTCCTTGACATGCACTCGTATCGACTCGCTCGAGCTTGTGGGTACATTTTTCCCCACAAAATCGGCGCGGATAGGGAGCTGGCGGTGGCCGCGGTCGATCAACACGGCGAGCTGAATCGAGCGGGGGCGTCCGAGGTCGATCAGCTCATCGAGCGCCGCGCGGATCGTCCGGCCGGTGAACAGGACATCATCGATCAGGATCACGTCTTTATCGTTCAGGTCGAAAATGATGTCCGTTCCTTTCAGCTGCGGCTGTTCAAGCTTCCCGAGCAGGTCGTCGCGATAGAGCGTTATATCGAGCGAACCGATCGGAACGGCAATTCCCTCGACCTCCCCGATCTTTGCGGCGATCCGCCGCGCGATGAATTCTCCACGAGTCCGGATGCCGACGATGACGATGGTCGAGGCGCCCCGGTTCTTCTCAAGGATCTCATGCGCCAGGCGGGTGATCGTGCGCTCGAACCCGGCGTCGTCGATGATCTGCGCTTTAAGCTTTCTCATGTGACTCAGGTTCTATCGTATTTGGGACTTGAGGTTTGGGGTTTCAACATTTCGGACTGCGGAATGCGAATTGCGGAATTGGGCGAGCCCAATAATGTATTCCGCAATCCGCCCTCCGCACTCAAAGAAAAAGCCTCCGTCCCTCGAACAAGGAACGGAGGCTTTTTCGTCAGCGACGACGCGCTGACGGCTACACCTGAAGCGAGTGGCTCTTTCATGTCTCCCTGGCCTTGGGGTCTCTCGGGGCCCGCTTAAAGGGTGGAGGATCGATTGCTGCGTGGACGCTGCTGGGGTCGAACCAGCGACCTTACGCGTGTGAGGCGTACGCTCTGAACCAACTGAGCTAAGCGTCCGGAATCATTACAATATAGTCACGGGAAAATCGGATGTCAAGCCAATATGCTAAGAGGGATAAGTCTAACGCTCGAGGCAAAAAAAACCTGCCCCTCTCTTCTCTCTACTCTCTCCTCTAAACTCTTGTTTCTCACCAACTCTTCACTCATCATTCATAACCCTTAACTCATAACTCTATTTGCCAAAGTGTTCTTCGTAATCCTCAATCGCCGCCTCCACCACTTTCTGTGCATGGTCACAGTCGTACACGTTCACCACCTGCACCAGCGACTCCTGCCCCGGAACTAGCTTGTACGTCGCAAAGTAGTGACGCAGACGTTCGACCATCACTTCCGGGATCGCGCTGATATCCGCGGCGTTTCCCCAGACCGCGTCGTTCTGCAGGACCGCGATGATCTTGTCGTCCGCTTCGCCGTGGTCCACCATGTGAATGCCGCCGATCACCCTGGCGCTCAGAATCACCTCGGACCGGTTGATGGGACGCTCGCTCAGCACACAGATGTCGAGCGGGTCGCCGTCTCCCTTTCTGGTCGTCGGCGAGAGCATCCCGACGCGCTGAGCGCAGAATGTCCGCGGGATGAACCCGTAGAGCGACGGGGGAAGGGACGACGTGCGTTGAGGGCGGTCGACACGCAGGTACCCCGTGGTCTTGTCCGCCTCGTACTTTATCTGGTCGAACGGCGTGATCTCGATGAACGCGTTGACAATACGGGGCGGGTCTGAGCCAATCTCGAGGCCGTGCCAGGGATGCGGCCGCCAGCGGTAGAAGGGTTTGGGGAACGTCATGCGCCGGAGGCGGGGCGTGTGAGCCGTTCGCCGGTGAAATAGGGGTCGAACAGATTCTTGATCCGTTCCAGGGACTCTTCTATGACCATCTCGACGGTCTTCGCATAGACGTCGAGGACGATGATCGCATTGACGGATGAATCCGACGTCGTTGCCGCCCTGAGCCGTTCCGCGATGGCGCTGTTCACGGTGCCGAGCTCCCGGTAGATCCGGGCCAGACCGTCGAGCTCGAGATCGGCCTCCGCCCCTCCCTTCTTCAGAAAATACTGGGCGAGCAGATACATCGACGTGGCGCGGTAGGTCGTCTCGTCTTTGCTGGCAAGCGGCAGGTGAAACCTCGCCATCGGACGAAGGTACGCTGCGTGAGGGCAGCCGCTGGTCGCAATGACCAGTCCCATGAGGGAGCTGATGCCGCGCTGGGCACTGGCGGCCTGCGTTATCGTCCGCTCCTCGGTGACCACCTCGAGTTTAATAGTGTCATGCGAGAGAAGGCCGTCAAAGATCTCGACGAGGCGGACCAGATTAACGGCAAGCGGGCAGTAGGGATGCTCCTCCGGGCGCAGAGGGCAGTTCGGACACTGATGAAAATCGAGCTTTGCCCATTCCGGGCGGACCGCCGGCTCATTCCCCGTCAGTTGCAGCGTCTCACGGTCAAGCTCCAGGCTGATCCGTTCCACGGAGCCATCAGGAAGAGTAAACCGGTAGTCAATGCCATACTTATTCAAAGGGGGCATCGGGCAGTCTGGGAGCTGATTCAATGAAACCTAAGTTTTGAATTCCCTTCCATAAAGTCAACTCCGCAGGTGCCGTTGCCCACCTTATGGGGATACCCGACCGGAACCGTCGGATATCTCCCGGTGTTGCATAATTCAAACCCTCTGGAGGCACACCATGAGCGAAATAACTGACCGCGGCTATGCCCGACCCGACGCGCTGGTGAGCACGGATTGGGTGCAGAAGCATGCGAGCGACCCGGGAGTTCGGATCATCGAATCGAATGAGGATATACTCCTCTATTCCACGGGCCATGTCGCGGGGGCGGTGCACGTCGACTGGACCAACGACCTCAACGATCAGCTTCGACGGGACTACATCACCAAACCGGGCTTCGAGCGTCTGATGTCCAGGATCGGCGTCGCCCCCGAAACGACCGTTGTCTTCTACGGCGACAAGAGCAACTGGTGGGCGTGTTACGCGTTCTGGGTGTTCCAGCTGTTCGGCCACACGAGTGCAAAAGTCATGGACGGCGGGAGGGTGAAATGGGAGAAAGAGGGGCGGCCACTGACGAAGGATGTCCCGCATTTCCCTCCCACCACCTACCGCGCGCCGGAGCGGGACGACTCAACCGTCAGGGCTTTCCGCGACGACGTCCTGAAACATCTCGCCGGGAAGAAGCCCCTCGTCGACGTCCGGAGCCCGGAGGAGTTTACCGGCCAGCGGCTCCACATGCCCAACTACCCGAATGAAGGCGCGCTGCGCGGGGGCCACATCCCGGGAGCGAAGAACATTCCCTGGAGCATGGCGGTCCACCCCGACAGCGGCGAGTTCAAGACGGCGGATGAGTTGAAGACGATCTATGCCGAAGAGGGAGGGTTCAAACCCGACCAGGAAATCATCGCCTACTGCCGGATCGGGGAACGAAGCAGTCTCACCTGGTTCGTGCTGACCTACCTTCTCGGATACAAGAAGGTGCGTAACTACGACGGGAGCTGGACCGAGTGGGGGAACCTTGTCAATGTGCCGATCGAGAAATGAGCAGTGACAACCACATTCCGGAGAAACTCCGGCATCTCCTCGCAACGCTTGACGGGATCTACGACACGGGTGAGCGGGTGGCTCTCCTCGTCGATTTCGCGAAGAGGTTTACGCCCGTGCCCTCCGGCATTGCTGAACGCCCCTATCCGGAATCTCATCGCGTCCCATTCTGCGAATCGGAGGCATACGTGTGGGCGGTGCCGAGCGCCGAGGGAACGCTGAAGTTCCACTTCGCCGTCGAGAACCCTTCGGGCGTTTCGGCAAAAGCGCTCGCCGCGATCCTTGATGCGACCCTCTCCGGCACGCCGGTTGACCAGGTCGCAGCGGTAACCCCCGACATTGTCACCCGGATCTTCCGCCAGAACATTTCGATGGGCAAAGGAATGGGATTGATGGGGATGGTACAACGGGTGCAATCGCTGGCCCGTGCCCACGCGGCCGCGGCAAGACCGTGACCCTGCTGCACGCTTGATTTTCTTTTCACCCTCCCGTATACTCCCCCGTGCCTCAATCGGATTCGACGATGCGGCGGACGCGTCGCACCTACTTCAATGCTGTCGCGCTCATGTTTGTCACTCAGGCCGCGTGCGGCATCGGCTTCGGGCAGGTATCGAAGTCAGGGACGCCAAGAGATACTGTGTACAGCGTAGGAGAAGTCGTTGTAACGGCCACCCGCAAGCCGGGAACCACCCTCGAGGTGCCGCTGGCCATCAGCGTCATCGACCGCACGTCGATCCAGGCCGTGCGCGGGTTTGGCTTGGACGATATTCTCTCCGGCGTTCCGGGGGTTCTTGCCCAGTCACGGTATGGGACGCAGGACGTCCGGTTGACGATACGGGGGTTCGGCGCGCGAGGAGCGGGTCAGCGCTCCAACGCCGGCACGACCCGCGGCATCCGTGTAATGGTGGACGGGATACCGGAGACGGAGCCGGACGGACGCACATCCTTCGATCTCGTGGATCTCCCCGCCGCCGGACGGGTCGAGGTCATCCGCTCCAATGCCTCCGCGCTCTGGGGAAATGCCGCGGGAGGCGTCATCAACATTTTTTCGAACTCCGGATTCGAGACGCCGTATGCCGGCGTGTCCGCGCTGTTCGGGAGCTTCGGATTCTCGCGTCAGAGCGTGCAGGCCGGGACCCTGATAGGCAAGGGGCGACTATTCCTGTCGCTCAGCAATACATCGTTCGACGGCTGGCGCGCCCATTCACGCAGCAACTCAACGATCTTCAGCACCGGCATTGAGTCACCGCTCGATGAACACACCCGACTGGGAGTCTACCTCCTCGGAGGTGTCAACGCTTTCCGAATCCCAGGCCCACTCACCGAAGCGCAGTTTGCGAATGATCCCCGCCAGGCGCAGGATGACCCACAAGCGTATTCGCCGACGTTCGTGGCAAGAGATGAGCGGCGTTTCAACCGGCTGGGGCGTATTGGCATGACGCTCGCCCACGAGTTCAGCAACGCGCACGAGGTCTCGGTGATGGCATATGTGAACCCGAAGTATCTTCAACGATCCGAGCGCAACACGTACCGGGACTTCACCCGGTATCATTTCGGCGGAAGCGCCGTATACAAGCTTTCCTCACGGTTCGGGGAGGATCTGATCAACGTGTTCCAGGCGGGCGCGGACGGCGCGTTCCAGGATGGAGCAATCCTTTTCTACTCGCTCCAGAACAGGGAGCGGGGCACGCTGCGGACCGACAAGAATGAAGCGGCCGGCAATGCCGGTCTCTTTGTCCAGGATGAAATGATGTTCGGCGATCGGGTCAGCCTGATCATCGGCGCCAGGCACGACGGCGTGACCTACACGTATCGCACGAACTACGACAGCGATCCCTCCGTGAAGCTGCTCAAAGAACGGAAGACATTCAGCCGGCTGACGCCGAAGGCGGGAATCACCTTCAGAATCACCCCGTTGCACAGCATCTATGCGAGCCTGGGCGGAGGGCTGGAGATCCCGGCGGGGAACGAAACAGACCCCGCAGGGACATTCGGCCAGGATTCAGTCTACGCCATCAACCCGCTGCTCGATGCCAGTGCGTCGACGACCGCTGAAATCGGGATGAAGCAGGTTATTCTTCCCGGCGGGGACTTCGTCGCAACGCTGTCGTACGACATTGCATTGTACTGGGTAAGCGTGAAAAACGACTTCATCCCCTACCGCGGCGGCAGGTTTTATTTCACGGCAGGTGAAACACGGCGGATGGGTCTTGAGGCAGGCATGACGCTCCAGGAAAGAGGGGGACTGGCACTCCAGGGAGCGCTCACTCTTTCGCGAAACCGGTACATCATCTACCAGATCGACTCAGTGCACTACGGGAGACCGGGGCGATCGGCCGATCTCAGCGGGAATCGCGTCGCAGGAATTCCCGACCTCTTTTATTCTCTCAAGGCGCGCTACGCACCTCCATGGGCGCACGGCATCTATCTTGAGGCTGGATTGAACGGCGTGGGAAGGTATTACGCGGACGACTCAAACACCGACCCCATACCCCCGTACTCCATATTCAATGCATCTCTGGGCTTCGAGGCAATCGAGCTCGGAGACACGGGCCTGTTCCTGCGCGGGTTCTTCAGCGTGCAAAACGTCGGCGACAAGCGCTACGCCTCTTCCGCATGGATCAATCCCGATCTCTCCGCAAGAGGGGAACCGATCTATCTTGAACCGGGCATGCCAAAGAATGTGACAGCATCCCTCGGGCTGCGCTGGCAGTTTTAGTGGTCGGCGTTTGCGTCGGGGTTCTCGTCGTTCTCCTGATCTCCGCGACCGAAGTATTCGAGGATCTTCGATGCGATCTTTTCTCCCGCAACCTCCGCCAGCTGCTCCGGCGTTGCGAATTTGACCCCCTGCACCGAACCGAACGCTTCGAGCAGTTCCGTCGCACGCTTCTTCCCGATCCCTTTGATCAGGTCGAGTTCCGTCTGGAGAGTTCGCTTCGAGCGCAGCGACCGGTGATACGTGATCGCAAACCGGTGTGCCTCGTCGCGCACCTGCTGAAGCAGACGGAGGCCTGATGAGGTTTTGGGGATCATCTCCGGCTCGCTGTTGCCGGGGAGAAATACTTCCTCGAGCCGTTTCGCCAGGCCGATCACCGGCTGGCCGCTCATGCCAAGGTCCCTGAGGACCTCGACGGCAGCAGAGAGCTGGCCTTTTCCCCCATCCACCACGACAAGGTCCGGCGGGCTTCCCTGCTCGTCGAGCAGACGTGCGTATCGTCGGCGCACGATCTCCCGCATACTCGCAAAGTCGTCCGGCCCCGTCACGGATTTGACCTTGAATTTCCGGTACTCGCTTTTTCTCGGCCTGCCATCAACGAAAACCACCATGGACGCGACCGGTTCCGACCCCTGAATGTTGGAATTGTCAAAGCACTCGATCTTTCGCGGGGGCTTCTCGAGCCGAAGGTCCCGCTGAAGCGCTGAGACAGGATGGGGAAGATAGTCGGCCCGCTTCATTTTCTGGATCTTCAATTCATCGAGCAGGAACTTTGCGTTACTGTGCGTCAGCCGGACGAGCTTGGCCGCCTCACCCTCCACGGGGGTGGAAATGATGACATCGTCCCCTCTCCTTTGCGTGAGCCAGCGGGCGATCGCCGCGGCATCCTCGAGGGATGCCTGCACCAGGATCTCCTTCGGAATGTCCTCGGCATCCAGGTAGTATTGCTGCAGCATCGTCTCGAGCACTTCGCCTTCCGACTTCCCCTCCACGTTCACCATGTAGTAATGTTGTCGGCCGACCATCTTGCCGTCCCGTATCTTGAACACGACGCCGCACGCGTCGTCCCCTTCGGCAGCAAAGGCCACAATGTCCCGCTCCGTGCCGTCCAGGTCCACGGCCTTCTGCTTCTCACTGTACGCTTCAAGCCCCCGAATCCGGTCGCGGATCACCGCGGCCTCTTCGAATCGCATTGCGGACGAAAGCTGCACCATCTCCCCCCGCAGGGACCTGATAAGTGAGCCCGTCTTCCCCTGCAGCAGCGCAGCCACCTGGGCGATCATGGCCTTGTACCGCTCCTGCGTCACGAGCCCCTCGCAGGGGCCCTCGCACTTTTTGATGTGGTAGTCGAGGCAGACCTTGTATTTCTTCCTTGCAATGGCCTCATCGTCGATCTTGAAGTTGCAGCTCCGGATCATGAAAATGTCGCGGATGGCTTTCAAGGCCGACCGGACATTCTTGACGTCGGTGTACGGCCCGAAATAACGCGACCCGTCGCGGCGGATCTGCCGCGTGATGAAAACACGCGGGAACGGCTCGTTCGTCACGACGATGTAGGGATAGCTCTTGTCGTCCTTCAGGTTGACGTTGTACCGCGGCTTGAGCTTCTTGATCAGGTTTGCTTCGAGGATCAGGGCCTCCACCTCGGAATCCGTGACAATGATCTCGAGGTCGGTCGCGCGCGAAAGCATCTGCTCGATGCGGGGTCCAAGGGAGCGTGATCTCTGGAAGTACTGCCGCACCCTGTTCCGAAGACTTTTCGCCTTCCCCACGTAGAGCACCCTCCCGTCGGCATCCTTATGCTGGTACACGCCGGGACCGACGGGGAGGTTCTCGAGCTTCTCCTCAAGTGCGATATCTTCCTTCGCGATCCGTATGTTCAGCGAGGAGTACATCCGTTTACCGCAGCACGATCATTTTGCGCGTTTCCGAAAACTCCCCGGCCGAAAGCCGGTAGAGATAGATCCCCGAGGCGAGTTTGGCGGCGTCAAAGGTGACGATGTGGTTCCCAGCAAGCTGGACTCCGTCGACGAGCAACGCGACCTCCCTCCCGAGCAGGTCGTAGACCTGCAGCCGGACGCGGCTTACAGCAGGAAGGTCGAACGAGATCGTCGTCCCGCCGTTGAACGGATTCGGGAAATTCTGATGCACGAGGTACGTTGCTGGGATCTCATGCCAATCCTCGTTCACCGGCTTCCCTCGCTGTTTCAGAATCCAGTTGTCAGGGTCGAGTCTCACGCTGTCGGGCGCCAGAGGAACCGGCAGCGTAAACGTCTGTTCTCGCAGGCTGTCCTGCAGGACGAACGCCGTGTCCAGCCCGGGTCCGTAGACCCCGACATGGACGGGCATGACGTAGACCGGCCAGCCTGCGGTTTGCTGCTGATGGATCTTCACGAACAGCGTCCCTCCCTGCCAGCGTGAGGAAAGGGAGTACACCGGCCATCCCGGTGAGTAGATCCACTGCTGGAAGAACCGGCTCATGTCGCGTCCGGAGACCGATGACACCACCGCCTGAAAGTCGGCCGTGACCGCGCTCTGCTCGCCGTAGAGCTCCCGCCAACTCCGTAAGGAACCGAAGAATGCAGAATCTCCGATAACGCCGCGCATCGTGTGGAGCACCCACGCCCCCTTTGAATACACCGAGAAGGGAAAAAGGCCGAATCCCTGCCCTTCGGGGTCATAGACGGCACCACTCCATGAACCGAAATTGAATTGCTCCTTCTGGCTCATTGCGCTTTTCAGAGCAGGGAACCCGCCGAGTGATTCTTGCCAGAGCGCTTCCGCGTAGGTGGCAAAGCTTTCGTTCAGCCAGATGTCGGGCCATGACCCGCAGGTCACCAGGTCCCCCCACCACTGATGGGCAAGCTCGTGAACAACGACGCCTTCGTCCGTCTGCCGGATTCTGTGTATGGTGGTGATGGTCTGATGCTCCATTCCTCCATACCCGAACGGGGTAACTGAGGCCATTGCGTATTTGTCCCATGGGTACGGGCCGAACCGCGCGCTCAGATTCTGAATCATCTGTCGGACGGTGGGGAGATACGCCGACGTGACCGCCGAGTCGGCTTGCCATGCGAAATACTGCACCGGTATCGTGTCGCCCGCAGTGCGGACGAACGGCAGCGTCGGCGTCGTCCAGCGTGAAATCGTCGCACACATGAGGTAGGTGGCAACCTGGTGCGTCTCCTGCCATCGCCATGTCACGGTGCCATCGCTGTTCAAGGTCGCACCGGCGAGCCGGCCGTTCGACGCCGCAACGAAGCCGTCCGGGACCGTAACATCGATCGAAGCGGTCGCCTTATCCCACGGTTCATCGAAACAGGGCATCCAGCAGCGCGCATCGCGCGGTTCAGACATGGTGTAGCCAAGGTTTGCCGGAAGCCCCGGCAGCGTGTCGAGAAAGAAATAGTAGCCGAGTCGGCTTGTGAGCCGCTGAATTCCTGGCACGCGGCGGTACCAGACCGCAATGCGCAAGGTGTCTCCGGCTGATCGCTGCTGCCCGAGCCGGATCGTCAGCCGTTCGGCCGGGTCGTTGACGGCAAACGTGGCCATCGCTCCATCGACACGGACGCTGTCAATCTGCAGCTTGAGCTGATGCAGCACCACGGAATCCGCTGCGGTACGGAGTAAGACCGTGATCACGTTGCGACCTCCAAGTCGCTCATCGACCATGGCCGCGGAGATATCGAGCGAGTAATTGAGCACGTCGAATGGAGCGTTCGGAGGTGCGGCGTCGATCGCCGCCCGGCCCGTCGCCCACAGAAACCTCGACTTTGCATCGACCACTCCGCTTTCCTTTTCTGTCTGAGGATTCCTTTCCTGTCCGGTAGCGCAAAGACAAAGGATGGCGGCAAAGAACGTTAACACCGCTCTGCGGCACATGTTACGCCCGCCCCCGGACGAGGTTCCGCCCGTTCGCGACAACTATCCCCACCAGGACCAGTCCTGCGCCCGCCGACACCGAAGCACCAAGGGTCTCGTCGAGCACCAGAGCACCGAGCAGTACGGCCACGATCGGATTGATGAGGCTGGTGAGCGACAGGTACACGGCCTGGATTCGCTTGAGAAGACAGTAATAGGTGACAAACGTAACGACGGATCCGATCAGGGCCAGGTAAAGAATGGAAAGCAGAGCCGCCGCATCCCACGTGATTCCTTCCCATCGTTCCGTGGCCAGGCTGAGCGCCATGAGGCAACCCGCCCCCATCGCCATGCCGACAAAATTCATGACGTAGGGGCTGATCGCGTGACCCAGTCGCTTGATGAGGATGAGACAGTACGCCTGGAGCACCGTGCTGAATACCATTGCTCCCATCCCGATCGCAGCGAGAGAATTATCCAGCGTGAAATCCCCCCAGAAGATGATCAGGATGCCGGCGAAGCCCATGACGATTCCCGCCAGCTTGAATCCATCCACCGGTTCGTTGCGAAGCATCACATGAGAAAAGATGGCGACCCAGAACGGAAACGCGGCAAACAGGATGCTCGCCAATCCGCTCGGGATGTATTGTTCGGCCCAGTACACCAGTGCAAAGGGGATCGAGAACGACAGGATTCCCATTGCCAGGTACAGTTTCTTCGCGTCGGGTGTTCTGGTGATGACCAGACCCCGGAACCGGATAATTGCGTACAGAATCGCCGAGGCGATGACGAAGCGCACCGCTGCAGCGAGAAACGGCGGAATCCGTTCGACCCCAATCTTGATCGCAAGCCACGTCGACCCCCACACCGTGGAAACAATAAAGAAGCCGAACCAGATCTTGAACCTCTCTCGGTTCCCGTTCACTGCTTATACCCCAGCCGGTGCAGCCACTGTTCATCTTCGCGCCACTTTTCCCGCACCTTGACGTGCAATTCGAGGAAGACGGGGTGCTCAAGGAATTCCTCGATATCCTTTCTTGCCGCAGCGCCGATCTCCTTCAGCATCGTCCCCCCTTTGCCGATCACGATCCCCTTCTGCGAGTCCCGTTCGACATACACGTCCGCGCTGATGAACCACTTCAAGTTCTTCACCCCCCTACCCCTTACCTCCTTACCCCTCTCTCCCTTTCCCCCGTTTGCCTTGTCCCCACTTCCCCCGGTCCGCTCTCTGAACTCAACGATATCCACCGACGTCGAATACGGTATCTCCTGCTCGCACTTCACAAAGATCTTCTCGCGGATGATCTCCGACACAAAAAAGCGCTGGCTATGCTCGCTCACGATGTCAGTGGGATACAACGGGGGATGCCGGGGGAGTTCGCGCGCGATGGCTGCCAGAAGCGGATCTGTACCATCGAGGGTCAACGCACTGATCGGATAGATTTCCCTGAACGGGAAGCGCCGGGCGTACCGCTCCATCATCGGGAGGAGGAGGGGCTTTTCGACCAGGTCAACTTTATTGATGACCAGCCAGGCCGGCTTGCCGGTCTCCTTGAGCCGTGCGAGCGCCTCTTCCTCAATGCGATCGCCGGGGTCCGGCGGATGCGCCGCATCAATCATATAGAGGAGCATGTCAGCGTCTCTGATCGCCGACGAGGCGTGCTCCATCATCGCCTCATGCAGTGCGTAGCGGGGGCGGATGATGCCGGGGGTATCGACGAAGATCGCCTGGAAGGAGTCGGTCGAAAGGATGCCGAGGATCCTGTGACGCGTGGTTTGCGGCTTCTTCGTCACGATGGAAATCTTCTGCCCGAGCAGGCGGTTCATCAGCGTCGATTTGCCGACATTCGGCTCTCCGATGATCGCCACGTACCCGCACCGATAGTCAGCGGATGGAACTATTTCGTCCGCCATGACCCGACCTATATACAAGAAACCCCGCCAATCTCCGGCGGGGCAAAGTTTTGCATCTCCCTGCTCTCATCATCGTCCATCAGTCAACAATCCTCGATCCTCAATCCTCCATCCTCAATCATAGCGCATCTTCCCCCGACTCCCCTGTCCTCACCCTGATCACATCCTCCACCGTCGATATGAAGATCTTCCCGTCGCCCACCTGTCCCGTCTTCGCCGCCTTGATAATCGTGTCCACGACCTTATCGAGGATCTTGTCCGCGACGATCACCTCCAGTTTGATTTTCGGGAGGAAATCGATCTGGTATTCCGAGCCGCGGTAGAGCTCCGTGTGTCCTTTCTGGCGGCCGTACCCCTTGACCTCCGTCAGGGTCATGCCTTTCACGCCGATCTCCGCCAGTGCTTCGCGGACGTCGTCGATTCTGAAGGGACGGATGATCGCTTCGATCTTTTTCATGGGCGGTCGTTACCTGCCGTGGCACTGTTTGTATTTTTTCCCGCTGCCGCACGGGCAGGGGTCGTTGCGTCCGATCTTCTCTCCGACGTGGATCGGCTGGGGTTTCCCTGCCTTTGCCGGCTCGGGTCCTGCCCCTCCTCCTGGGACAGGTTCTTTGTTCGCCTGGAAGCCCATGCCGAGCGCTGAATCGTGCATCGCCCGCATGACCTGCGGCGGGCGCTGGGGTCCTCGGATCGGAAGCTCCTGTGTCGGTGCGGGGAAAAGCTTGAAGACCGTGGTCACGATCTCGGTATCGATGAGGTCGATGAGTTCAAGGAACATCCGGAATCCCTCGGTTTTGTATTCCACGAGGGGATCTTTCTGCCCATAGGCGCGAAGGTGGATGCCTTCCTTGAGATCGTCCATCTCGCGCAGGTGATCCTTCCATTTCTCGTCGATCACCTGCAGGACGACCATCTTTTCAATCCGCCCCATGATCTCGCTGCCGAGACGCTCCTCTTTGCGCTTGTAGAAGTTCTTCGCGGCGCGTGCAACCTCTTCCGTCACGCCGTCGGGGCCGATCTGCTGGAAACGCTCGGGAGTGATCTGAAGGTCGACTAGGAGCTGTGCACGGAGCTCGTCCCGCAGTCCTTCGATATCCCCGTCGTCATAATACCTGCCCACCAGCTTTGAGGCAAAGGTCTCGACGAGATCGGCGACGTCGTCCTTCAGGCGTTCGCTGAGGAGCGCCTTGCGTCGCCGCGTGTAGATCACCTCGCGCTGCTGGTTCATCACGTTGTCGTATTCCAGCAGTCGCTTCCGGATTCCGAAGTTGTTCTCTTCCACCTTGCGCTGGGCGCGCTCGACGGATCGGGTGATCATCGAATGCTGGATGACTTCTCCTTCTTTCAGCCCCATCCGTTCCATGATGGAGGCGATGCGCTCGCTGCCGAAGAGCCGCATCAGGTCGTCTTCCAGCGAGAGGAAAAAGAGCGATGATCCCGGGTCGCCCTGCCGCCCCGATCGGCCTCGGAGCTGGCGGTCGATACGCCGTGCCTCGTGCCGTTCCGTGCCGATGATATGCAGCCCTCCCGCCTCGCGCACCCCCGGCCCGAGCTTGATGTCGGTTCCGCGCCCCGCCATATTCGTGGCGATCGTGATGGCTCCCGGCAGGCCGGCGTGGGAAACGATTTCCGCCTCCCGTTGATGCTGTTTTGCGTTCAGAACGTTGTGGGGGGTGTTTTTCCGCTTGAGCATGCGGCTGATCGTTTCGGAAACCTCTACGCTCGTCGTCCCGACGAGGACCGGCCTGTTCTCCTCACGCATGCGTTCGATTTCCTCGATGACGGCGTTGTACTTCTCCCGCTTCGTCTTGTAGATCACGTCGTCGATGTCGGCGCGGATCATCGGCTTGTTGGTCGGAATCACGACGACGTCCAGTTTGTAGATATCGAAGAACTCCGCCGCCTCGGTTTCCGCCGTGCCGGTCATGCCGGCGAGTTTCTTGTACAGGCGGAAATAGTTCTGCAGGGTGATCGTCGCGAGAGTCTGCATATCCCGCTCGACCTTCACCCCCTCCTTCGCCTCGATGGCCTGATGCAGCCCGTCGGAGTACCGGCGACCGGGGAGGAGACGGCCTGTGAACTCGTCGACGATCTGCACCTTTCCGTCGTCCGTCACGACATATTCGTCGTCACGGGCATAGAGCGAGTACGCCCGCAGCAACTGCGAGACGGTATGTATCCGGTCGCTCCTCTCGGCGTAGAGAAGGTTGAGCTCGTCCTTCCGGCGTTGCTTTTCCTCCTTGGAAAGCGTCACATCGTTCTCCAGAACGCTGAACTCCGTCCCCAGGTCCGGGAGCACAAAGAAGTCGCGGTCGCCGACGATGGGCGTCAGGAACTCGCGCCCTTTCTCCGTCAGGTTGATCTGGTGGTTCTTCTCGTCGATTGCGTAATAGAGCTCATCGTCGATCTCGTGCATCCGCCTGGACTGGTCCCGGAGGTACTCGCTCTCGGTGCTCTGCACGAGCTTCTTGTTGGAGGGCTCCGTGAAGAGCTTCATCAGTCGCGGGTGTTTCGGGAGACCGCGTGAAGCACGCAGGAGAAGCACTCCTGCCTCCTCTTCCTTCCCCTCCGAAAGCAGCTTCTCAGCGTCGCCGACGATTTTGCCGATGAAGTTGCGCTGGGCACCGACGAGCCGTTCCACCGGCCCTTTCATCTCGTTGAACTTGTGTTCTTCGCTCTTCACCGGGCCGCTGATGATAAGAGGGGTACGGGCTTCGTCGATCAGGACGGAGTCCACCTCGTCCACGATCGTGTAGTAGTATTCCCGCTGGACCAGGTCCGCCTTGTCGACGACCATATTGTCGCGCAGGTAATCGAACCCGAATTCGTTGTTGGTCCCGTACGTGATGTCGCACCCATATTCCTTCCTGCGCTGGAAGGAGTCCATGGAGTTCTGGATGCAACCCACGGTCAGGCCGAGGAATTCATACACTTTACCCATCCAGACGCTATCGCGCTTTGCGAGGTAGTCGTTCACGGTAACGATGTGGACCCCTCGACCGGGCAGTGCGTTGAGGTAGGCCGGCATGGTGGCCACGAGCGTCTTTCCTTCACCCGTCGCCATTTCTGCAATCTTCCCCTGGTGCAGGACGATGCCGCCAATCAGCTGCACGTCGAACGGGATCATATCCCACACGGTTTTGTTCCCCAGCAGGTCGAATGACGTCCCCATAAGGCGGCGGCAGGCATCCTTGACTACCGCGAAGGCCTCAGGAAGGAGTTCGTCCAGCACGTCGGCGGTGATCTCGTCCCGTTCCTTCTCGAGCGCCGCGATATCGTCAAGCGTCTTTTCACGCGCCGACGCGCCCAGGTCATCCTGAAGGGTGAGGCGAAGGGCGGCGATTTTCTCCTCAATCTCCTTCACGGCCTCCCTGATCCGTCCGCGGAACTCCTCGGTCTTCGCCCGCAGCTCATCGTCGCTCAGCGATTGGCATTCCTCGTACCGCAGGTTGATCTCCTCGACCGCCGGGCGCAGGGCCTTGACATCCTTTTCATGCTTGCTGCCGAACAGCTTCTTCAGAACCCCGAGCATCACCCACCAACGGAAATGGAAAATGGACAATTCTTTTCAATATAGGGAGATCGACCGTGGCAATCAACAGTTGCATATTTGACGAATTCGGCTAAACTGTCTTCATGCGACGATTGGCCCCCCTGTCCGCCGCGCTGATTATCGCCGGCTGCGCCGCCACGCAGCGAGCGCCGTTCCGGCCCCCTCCCATGCCGGCACGCATTCCAAGCATTTCCTCTCATCCGTTGCTCAAGTCGCGGATCGACGCCATGCTCCCCGATTCGTTGTTCCCGCCGTCGAATGTGGCGATCCGGATCCTGTCGCTTACCACCGGCGAAGTCCTGTATGATCTCAACGCGGGCCTCGCGTTCACCCCGGCCTCCAATCAGAAGCTGTTCACGTCAGCGACGGCACTGAGCCTCCTCGGCCCGGCGTACGAATTCACGACGAAGACCCTGTATGATACGACCGTTCCGCCGACGGTGTACGTGGTGGGTTCCGGCGATCCAGTGCTTTCGACAGCCGACGTCGATTCGCTCGCGGGGGCCCTTGCGGCAGCGCTTCCTGCCGGGCGCGACTGGACGCTCGCGGGTGACGTGTCGCGCTTCGACGATCTGGCCAGAGGGCCTGGATGGACATGGGATGATGAACCGGACCCAACCGCGATGTTCCTCTCCCCCCTGTCGCTCAACGGGAATGCGATCCGCGTCCTTGTCCGTCCCGGCTCACGCCAGGGGGACTCGACGATTGTCACAACTGATCCGGAGACGCGCTACGTCACGATCGAGAATTCTTCGGTGACGGCCGTGGATTCGCCGAAGTCAGTGCTCCGCATTTCGCGGAAGTGGCGGGAGCATTCCAATACCATCACAGTGGACGGTTTCATGCCCCCCACGGACACGCTCGAATCGGAATATGTCAGCATCGCCGGACCAGAGTGGTACACCCTGACCGTCCTCCGTGAGCGACTCGAGAATCGCGGGATTCGCTGTACCGGACTGATCCTGGATTCGCTGGCGCCGGAGGCCGTCACAGTTGCCGGTATTACGCATCGACTCGACTCCGTTCTCACATACATGAATCTTGAGAGCGACAACCTCTCGGCGGAAAACATTCTGAAGACACTCGCCGCGGAGCGCTTCGGGCCGCCAGGATCGACGGCAGTCGGGAGTCATCTCGTGGCCGAGTTTGCTGCACGAACGGGAATCGACACGACCAGGGTGATGATCGCCGATGGGTCCGGGGTTTCACGCTACAACCTCACCTCAGCAGTTGCGGTGACAGACCTGCTCGTCGCGATGGCTGATTCCGAAAGGATTTTTTCGGCCTGGGAGCGGACACTCCCGATTGCAGGGGTGAGCGGCACACTCAAGCGCAGGATGCGCGGGACCGCTGCGGAAGGGAACCTGCATGCGAAGACAGGGACGCTGCAGGGCGTTTCGTCTCTCTCGGGGTACGTAATGACAGCGGATGGCGAACGGCTCGCCTTTTCCATCATCATGCAGCATTTTCCGAACGCCGCACGCCCATACCGGGACGTGCAGGACAAGATCGGCGCCTATCTTGCGGGGCTCCGCCGTCCTCGGTTTTAGAGCCGGAACGTCGCAGCGCGCGGTCCCGCAGTCAAACGGAAACGCCCGCACCGGCAGTACCCGGTGCGGGCGTTCGTCCCTGGAGCGGAGGAACACTCAATCGACCGCGCGGATGCGGACATCGCCCCCTGACGTATGGGCGTAGATGATATTCCCGCCGCCGTTGATCGTTCCTTTCACACGGCTCTCATCGATGCGTCCGGTCATCGTCACAGGCATGTCGCACTGCACCTCGCCTCCGCTGGTCGCGGCGTCGAGGTTCGCGTTGATATTCCGGGGGAGGAAAATGTCGATGTTCCCCCCCGACGTCTCGGCATGCACCCCTTTGTTCGTCCCTCTGACCTTGATGGCAACGTTCCCTCCGGAGGTCTCTGCCCTCACCTTCCCCTCGACTTCGCTCACCTTCACGTTGCCACCCGACGTGCTGACATCGACGTCACCGGTAATCGTCGTGACATGGACGTCCCCGCCCGAGGTCTCCATGTGGATCTTGCCGGTGCACTTCTCCGCATGAACGTTGCCGCCCGAAGTGCCGAGGTCGACTTCTCCTTCGATGGAATTGACGCCGATGTTCCCGCCGGAAGTCTCCCCCTTGATGGTTCCCTTGAGGTCGCTGACGACGATGTTGCCGCCCGAGGTGTTGAGCCGGAGTGCGAACTCGTGCGGCACCTTGATGGTGAACTCCACGTCGAGGTCGATGGAATTCCAGAACCACCCACCGCCCTTCCGGAGCTTGCCGACGATCTCCACGTTGTTCCCCGAGTGTTCCGCCGAGACGTCGAATTCCCTGACATCTCTATCACGCCCGCGGATTTCTGCAACGATGGAGACCTCGTTGGACGACGAACCGATGATCTTCACGGACCCCACGTCCGTCCCGAGCGAGAGCGTGCCTCCGGGGGAAACCGTGAATTTCTTTTCGAATTTCTTTTCCCCCGCACCTGCATCGGCCGTGTACAGTAGTAGGGCGAGGGCGGAGACAACCAGGCTTGTGATGATTGATCGCATGGGCCGATCCTCCTGATGTGAGAATGGTGAGCAGCGCAAGAACGCAGAAATGCTTCTCCCTCTTAGACGCCGGCGAGTACAAAAGGTTGCGGTCCGCTTTGCATTTCGGGGGCGTTTTGCGTACTATTTCGAGGTTTTTCAACCACATACCGATGACAGGCGCACGAGCGCTCCTTCTTGGAATTGTGTTGGTCCTGATCTCCTGTTCCCGCGGCCGCACCCCCGGTGATACGGCGCCTGGACCCGCCGGGGGATCTCAGCCCAAAGCAGCATCCATGCAGCAACCGGCAGAAATTCCTTCATTCAACGGGGCCCGTGCCTTCGGGTTCCTCACGGCGCAAACAGGGTTCGGCCCCCGCAATCCCAATTCGGCCGGGCATCGTGACTGTCTTGCGTATCTTGTCTCGACGCTCCGCAGCAGCGGGGCCGAGGTCCGCCTGCAGGAATTCACGCACAACGGCTACGGCGGTGAACGCCTCCGCCTCACCAACGTCCTGGCGTCATTCAATCCTCAGGTCCGTTCGCGCATCCTGTTATGCGCTCACTGGGACACGCGACCGCGGGCAGAACAGGATGAAAACAGGTCCCGCCGTTCGGAACCCATCCTCGGGGCAAACGACGGAGCAAGCGGAGTCGCGGTACTTCTCGAACTTGCCTCCCTGTTCCAATTTTCACCCCCCGCTATCGGTGTCGACATCGCCCTCTTCGATGGGGAAGACTATGGCCGGGAAGGGGATCACGGGAGCTACCTCCTGGGCTCACGGCATTTCGCTTCTTCGCGCCCCGCCGAGTATATCCCGCGGTTCGGGATTCTCCTCGACATGGTGGGGGACAAATTTCTTGACTTGCCGAAAGAGCACTACTCCGTGCGATTTGCGCCCGACATCGTGGATCTCGTGTGGGGGACCGCCTCGCGGCTCGGGATCCAACAATTCAGCAACGCTGTCGGAGAAGAGGTGCTCGACGACCATATGCCGCTGAACGAGGCGGGGATCAAGACCATCGACATCATCGATTTCAATTATCCTGACGACACGAACCGGTTCTGGCATTCCCATCGCGACGTCCCGGAGAATTGCAGCGCCGAGAGCCTTGAAGCCGTCGGAACAGTCCTGGCCCACGTGGTCTATTCGCAATCCCCCTGACACATGCCCGCATCCTACGTCGAACTGGCAATCCGCTCTGACCCATTCCTGTTCGACGAAATCATCGCGATTCTGACGATGGAAGGCTTTGAGGGGTTTTGGGAAGACGGATCACTGCTCAAGGCGTATATTTCCATTGATCGATGGGACCAGAGGAACGAGGATGCTGTCGCTGCTTCCCTCCTCAACCTCACACAAGGCCGATCCCTCGCTCCTCCCTCCTTAACCTACTCCGTAATCGAAGAGCGCAACTGGAACGCCGAATGGGAGGCCTCCGTGAAGCCGATCCGTGCAACGGAGCGTATCGTGATCGCGCCGACATGGAGTCCCTATAACGGAGGGGCGGGAGACATCGTGCTGACCATCGATCCGAAAATGTCGTTCGGCACGGGATACCATGAAACGACGCGGCTCGTCCTGCGACTCCTTGAAAGGCATCTCAAGCCCGGGAGCTGTGTCCTTGACGTTGGAACCGGGACCGGGGTACTTGCTATCGCAGCTCTGAAGCTCGGGGCTGCCTCTGCCATCGGCGTCGACACCGACGAATGGGCGTACCGCAACGCGATCGAGAACGCAGGATTGAACGACGTAGGAGGACGATTCATCGTTCAGCAGGGCGAGCTCACCTCTGTCCCGGAACGGGATTTCGATCTCATCATGGCGAATATCCAGCGGAATGTGATCGTGGCAATGCTTGAAGAATTGGGAAAGAGACTGGCACCGGACGGTATCTTGCTCATTTCCGGGCTCCTCAGCACCGAACGGAATACCATCTGCCACGCCCTTCTCGGGGCGGGGATGGCCATCGTAGAAGAGAGGGCCGAAAGCGAATGGATCGCGTTCGCGGCGAAATTCAGCGAGGGGAGACCGGCGGTATGACAGTTGGGGTGATCGACATCGGCACAAATACCGTGCTCCTTCTGGTTGCGCGCATTGGCAACGATGGAACACTCGAACCGTTGGCGTACGAGCAGCGGGTCCCGCGGCTGGGCCAGGGAGTTGACGCTCACCGCGTCCTGCGCGCTGAATCGATTCGTCGCACCATCGCCGTGCTGAAGGAATACAGATCAATGATGGAAGCGCACGCCGTCGATCGAACGATCGTGTGCGGGACGAGCGCCGTGCGAGATGCAGCCAACCGGGAGGATTTTGCAGGGCAAGTTCGGGAAGCGACCGGCGTTGCGCTCGAAGTCCTGAGCGGCCATGAGGAGGCACTCTGGTCGTTTCGCGGCGCGGTCAGCGGGATTCCCGGGATTGAAGCTGCAACCGTTCTGGACATTGGCGGCGGGAGCACGGAGATCACTATCGGGAAGGGGACGGAGATTTCCGGCCGTATGAGTCTAAACATCGGATCGGTCCGGATCACCGAGCGGCTGTTCCGACACGATCCTCCGACCGATCCCGAGCTCGAAGCGGCGGTCGACTGGATAGAGGAGGAGATCGCCCGCGCGGCGCACTTTCCCGTGGCGGGGACGACGCTTGTCGGCGTGGCCGGCACTGCAACCGCACTCGCTGTGCTGGCGCAGGGACTCTCCCAGTTCAATGTCCGCGCAGTGACGAATTATCCGATCTCGCTTGACGTCGTGGACGCACTCTTCAGGCAAGTGAGCGTTATGCCTTCATCGAAGATCCGCGATCTCTCCGAAGTGATGGAAGGACGCAGCGACGTGATCACGGCGGGAGCGCTGATATTGAGGAAGATCATGCTGCACCTCCGCTTCGATCGGCTGCTCGTAAGCGAACGAGGGCTACGCTACGGATTAGCGGAGAGAGAACTGCAAAGACAGAGCAGAGATGAGAGAGAAGAGAGAAGAGAGACATAAGGCCAGAGGCACAGTGCAATTCACGACCCGCGCTCTCATCTCTCTCCTCTCTTCTCTCTTCTCTCTTCTCTGTTTGTACCTCGCGTCTCCTCCACAACCTGCTTCAACGCTTCCGTGGTCTCATCCACATCTGCTTCCGTGTTCATCCGCCCAAACGAGAACCGTATCGTCGCCTTCGCTGTCGCAGGGTCGCGCCCCATGGCGAGCAGGACGTGCGAGGGCTGCATGCTGCCGGACGTGCACGCCGACCCGCTCGTAACCGCGATGCCGTGCAAATCCATGTTGATGACGAGCATCTCCCCCTCCATCGGCATCGTCCGGCTATCGAATGAAATGTTCAAGATATGGGGAAGTCGAATCTCCGGATCGCCGTTGACGATGACACCCGGAAACGCTGCTCGGATCAGCTCCTCGAGTCGATTGCGCAGGCGCCGCAGCCTATCGGATTCGGCCTCCATCTCGGCCACGGATAAGCGGAAGGCCTCGGCAAAACCGACCGCAAGCGCGACGTTCTCCGTTCCGGGCCTTCTCCCCCGCTCCTGACCTCCGCCGCGCAGAATGGGTTCCAGCGGCGTTCCCTTTTTCACGTAGAGAGCACCGATCCCCTTCGGCCCGTACATCTTGTGCGCCGAGAGCGTGAGCAGATCCACTCCGAGCTTTTGTACATCAACAGGTATCCTCCCCGCGGTCTGCACGGCATCGGTGTGGAAGAGCGCGCCTGCAGTATGAGCGATATCAGCATACCCTGCCACCGGCGAGATCGTCCCCACTTCGTTATTGCCATGCATGAGTGACACAAGCGCCGTCGTCGGGAGAACAGCCCTCCTCAGGTCGTCGGCGTCAACACTCCCTGCGGGGTTCACCTTCAGCACCGTGACGGGGACACCTGACGTGGCGAGATTCTCGCAGGTATCGAGCACGGCATGATGCTCGGCTCCGGAGGTGACAATCCCTCGTCGCTTCCCGACGGCGGCAGCAACGACTCCCCGGATCGCCAGGTTGTCCCCCTCCGTCCCTCCGCTGGTAAAGTAGATTTCTCCCGGCTCCGCACCGATGAGGGCGGCAATCGCCGCGCGCGACTGTTCAAGCGCCTGCCTGGCCTCCCGGCCGTACCTGTGGATCGAAGAGGCGTTGCCGAACGTTTCGGAGAAATATGGCTCCATCGCCCGAAACACGCGTGCATCAAGGGGTGTTGTTGCCGTATGGTCAAGGTAGATGCGCCTCATGCGATCAATATACGCATGAGCACGGGACCAATCAATTGAAGGGGCGGAAACAAAGCAGGCGGCCGGGAGCCGGCCGCCTGATGTGTCGATCGGTGGGACGGTGGTGAGGTGGTTACTTGACCATCAACATCTTCTTGACGGACGAGAACGAACCTGCCTGCATCCTGTAGATATACAACCCTGTCGCCACCGCGGCGCCATTAGCGTCCTTCCCGCTCCAGGTCGTCGTGTAATTGCCCGCGGGGAGGTCGGTATCGACCAGCGTGCTGATCAGACGGCCCAGAATGTCATACACCTCAACCTTCACCTGCGTCTGCTGCGGAACGGAGAAGGTGATGTTGGTCGTCGGGTTGAACGGGTTCGGGAAGTTCTGGTTCAGAGCGAAAGTCGTGGGGATTTCTCCGCCGGTCGACTTGACTCCGGTGAACGTGATCCCGAGCGCCTTCTGCAGGAGCGCAACCGCATACTTCGGGTTGTGGATGCCGTGGCTGCCGTCGTTCTTGACTAGGTAGTAGTTCCAGAGGTCCTGCACGACCTTCGGCTGGTTCTTCACCAGGAGCGAGTCACTCATTCTGGTGACCGGCTCTCCGGCGCTGTCCTTCGGCAGGCGGTTCTTCAGCTTGTCCAAGAGCCCCTGCAATTCCGACTGGAAGCCCTCGATCGTCCCATCGCCGTCGTAGTCCGCACCGGCTTTCACGTCGTCGTACGACGTGAGAGTGCCGTGGCAGGGCTCGCAGGCTTTCAGCCCTGAAGCGGTCGGGTTGTCGAGAGAATCGGTCATGTGCATCGTGTGGCTCGGCTGGGTCGGGCTGGATGCGTTCATCCCCCGCACCATGTGGCACGTTACGCAACCATCGGTAAGACTCCCGTGCGTCATGATGCCTGTCAGTGTCGCATCGCCATAATGGTAGCCGTTGGAACCGTAGTAGATATCTGCCTGTCCGTTGTAGTGTGGACCGAACCGGTCCGAGAAGCCGTAGTACGGGGCCTTGGTGGTCACCTTTGCCTTTACGCTGTATCGCGCGTTGTGGCAGTTCATGCAAAGCTTACCTTCGCCGCCGATATTCGCCGGCGGGATGTAACCGTTGCGAAGGGAGTCAAGCGAGGTGGTCCGGAGTTCAAGCGTGTGCGGGTCATGGCAGGTGCTGCAGCTGATCGGGATATTGCCGTCGTTCGACTCTGTCGGGAGTCCGCCAACCGTCGTGGTATCGTAGCCGGGGTTGGCCTTGTTGTTCGTCCACTTCACGAACGCCTTCCCGCTGTGGCAGGGGAAGCAGCTCGTACGCGACGTGTGGCTCCCCTCGACGAGCTTCGCATGCGCCGATTCAGCGTAACGGAGGCCGATCGAATGCTTGCCGGACGACGTATGGCAGGGATCGCACACGCCCGAATCGTAGCGGATGCCCAGTTTCCGGTCGGGTGAGGAGAACGCACCGCCCGTGGCATGAGCGTAGGCCGGACCATGGCATTGTTCACAGCCGATGGTCGCCATCTGCTTGAGCTGCGGGTAGTTCGTCTTCAGGTTGTGCCAGTTCGTGGTGTCCCCTTCCCGGATGAAGAACTCGCCCTGCGCCGCGATGTTGACAGGATCTTTGTACCAGGTGGAATCCCACGCCTGGTAGCCGGCGCTGTCGAGGTGCGCAAGATAGCCAAAGTTGCCGTTATTGGCCGACTGGTCCCATCCCGTGGTGTGGCACCGGACGCAGTTCTTCGAATACGCGCCGCGTGCGATGCCGTCATAGCTGGTCTCCACCTCCAGCATACCGGAAATGCCCCGTTTGAACATCGTGGCATGTCTGCTGGTCCGCCATTCCTGGTACTTGCCATACGGCCTGCTGCCGGAGATGTGACAAAAGCCGCAATCCTGATCGACTGACTCTCCGAGGTACGTAGTGGCGGTGATGGTTTTCGTGACGGTCTTTCCACCTGCCACCAGCTGAACGGTATAGTCACCGACCGAGTCGGCAGTGAAGTATGCCTTGATCTGATCGGCGTTGGTGAACGCGGCCGTCGATCCAGTGGGCATCGCCGTGATCGTCCATGCATAGCTCGCGACGACGTCGGCGCCCGAACCTGCCGTATCGGCCACGAAGTAGACCTTCATCCCTTTCGGGACGATCTTCAGGCCGTTTGAGATGGGGAATGTGCCGGTAGGCGCTGGTGTCGGATACTCATACGGATTGATCGCGTCGACCTTGAGCTGAACGACCTGCGCCGAGGCATCGTACGACAGGCCCGCGACCAGGCCGCACAAGATCAAGAGCAGACAACTCGAAGCAACGCGTCTCATTGTGAATGTCCTTTCTTGATGGTATGGTGAGAACAACAGCCGGTGCAACTGAATCGGAGGAGGGGAAAACGCTCTAGGCCACCCGCTGATCCCTCGATTGTGCCCACAAGGGGTCAATCCGTATGCCAGAGGGACGCGGAAGTGAGAGGGGGAGAAGGGGGGGGAAGAGGGGAGAGAAAGATCAGAGGAAAATCTGTAATTCTGCGCAAAAACGAATGCGTTGCCTTCTACAGCGATGGAGTGTTCAACAGTTCAGCAACAGCAGTTTGCAGGGTTGGGAATTCGTAAGGCAAGAATGGGAAACCCCTTCGGCAGGCTCAGGGTGCCCCTTCATTCTGGCCCCCCCATTCTGCGCCTTCGCTGGGCCTCCCGCATGGCTTCGCGGAGCTCTTTTTCAAAGCGGCGCTCGAAGAGGAGCATTTTCCCCCGTTGCTCAACGCTCAGAATGTCCGACAGCCCGGCAAGAAAGCGCCGTTGTTCTGCGGCAACGGAATCATCGATTGCGGCCACCTCCGCGAACTCCTTGTTGAATTCCTCCGCATCCGCGTTGTTCCTGATCAACCGCTCTATCCGATCCAACGCATCCCCCTTCTCCTTCATCAACGCGCGTCGTCGGTTCTCATGCTCATTGAGCCGGGCAAAGAATCTGACCGACTGGTCTTCGTTCAGCTCCAGCATCTCGATCAGCCGCACCTTTCTGAGCTGCTCAATGCGCTCGAACGGGCGCTGCCCCGGCGGACCAGGGGGCTGTGCCAGAACCACGGAGGGAAAGAGGAGTAGGCTTGCAACAAGACGACACAATGACTTCATGACAACGTTCTCCATGATCGGACGGATCATTCTGGCGAAGTGAGATGCGTTGGCTATTGCCTGTTGGTCCCCAGGGCGGCAAGGAGCTCACTCCGTTCACCTTCAGTGAGTCCTTCCACGGCGGCGCTCGCATTGCCCGCAGTGAGCAGGTAGTCCACGATCTGGTCGCGGGAGAGGTCGAACAGATCCACGCCCAGCTCCGCAACGGATAACGAAGGGTCGACAGGCGAAGGATCAACCAGGAGCGAATCGATGGTTGCCGCGGGAAGCGAGAGAACCACCGCCGCCACGCTGAAGTCCTCTTTGGGGACCTCAGGAACATAGTAGTGGAGACCGATGAGAAATGACACAATCGCGATCACACCCGGGAGGGCGACCCGGAGCGCCCAGCTTATCGAGAGCGCTCTGCCGCTTGAGGCAGCGTCGATCCGCGCATTGGAACGGATGAGCAGGTTCTGCCAGTATGCGTCCGGGGGATCCTGCGGCGGCCGTTCGGTGCCGGCAAGACGTCGCACGTCATCCCGGAGCGACCGCTCCTCGTCCTCGCCGATCGTGTGTTTGTCCTGCCTGAATTTCATTGCGCAAATAGTCCTGCACCTTCCTGAGAGCGTGAAAGTAGTTTGCCTTCAGGCCTCCGACGGAAGTCTTGAGAATTACCGCAATCTCCTCATAGCTCAGCTCCTCATAATACCGGAGCACGAAGACCGCCTTCTGCTTTTCGGGCAGGATATCAATCGCCCGCCTGACCGCAGAGTCCAGCTCTTCCGCCTCCACACCTGCCGACGGGTCTTCGGGGGAGGGCAGGAGGTTGCTCAGGAGTTCGCTTTCCCGAAGGTAATTCATCACCTGCCGTTTGCGCACTGCGTTGAGCGCCAGGTTCACCGCGATGCGGTACACCCAGGTGAAGAACCCCGCTTCCCCTCTGAAGTCCCCCAGGGCCAGGTAGGCCTTCACGAACGTCTCCTGCACCACGTCGTCGGCGTCGTCGTGATTCCCAACGATCCTGCGCGCGACCCAATACACGCGCTTCTGGTACCGCCGCATCAGTTCGGTGTAGGCCTGCCGTTTGCCGTTCCGAACCTCCTGGACCAGCTCTATGTCCGACAGGGGGTCCGTCAGCGCCATGCGGCCGGGTTGGTTCTGCACATTGGACACTCCGCCGCCACTCGGCGTTTAATCGCTCCCCCCGTTTCTAGAGCAGTTTCCGCAGTTTCTTCCAGGTCTCTGCGATGTCCTCAGATATCACCTTTGTGTCACCGAGCACAGGGAGGAAGTTTGTGTCCCCATTCCACCGCGGAACGACGTGGAAGTGAAGATGGTCGTCGACCCCGGCCCCTGCCGCCCTCCCGATGTTCGCTCCAAAATTGTACCCTTGCGGCTTGACAAGCGCATCAAGTGCCTTCATCGCCCGCTGAGCGGTCTGCATAATTTCACTGAGCTCTTCGGGGGTAAGATCCTGGATGTCGCGCGTCTGCCGGTTGGGGACGATCATGAGGTGCCCGCTGTTGTATGGGTAGCGGTTCATGATCACGAAGCAATGTTTCCCACGCCAGACGACAAGATGCCTGCGGTCGTCGCGCGAGCGGAGGGCCGTCGTAAAGAGGCTTGCCCTCCCTTTGTTCCTGGCGTGGGGAACCTTGAAGGTCTGGATATACCGGGAGCGCCAGGGAGACCACAAGCGTTTCATGGAGAGTTCCTTTCCGGGTTTCTGCCGGTATGCACAAAGGCCGCGGGCCCCGCGATGGCCCACGGCCTTCCCTTATGCATGCTGCACGACTGCCTCCTGCGCGGGGCGGGCCGTCAGGCCTCCTGTTCCTTCTGCTTCTCCGTGCCGGCGATGATTTTCTCCGCCACCTCCCGCGGAACCTCCTCGTAATGTGACATCGACGCCGTGAAAACTCCCCGTCCCCCCGTCTTAGACCGGAGCACCGTCGCATACTTGTGGAGCTCCGCCGCCGGCACCTGGGCACGGATAACCTGGTAGTGCCCCGCACCTTCCATCCCCGAGATCTTTCCCCGTCGTGATGAGATATCGCCCATCACATCCCCCATTGCATCCTCCGGGACCTTCACCTCGATATTGCAGATCGGTTCGAGCAGGACGGGCCTGGCTTCGAGGAACCCCTTCTTGAACGCCTGGGACGCGGCAACCTTGAATGCCATTTCCGACGAGTCGACGTCGTGATACGATCCGTAGTGGAGTGCTACACGGACGTCCACGACTGGGTACCCCGCCAGCACCCCTTCCTTCATGGTTTCGACGACCCCCTTCTCGACGGCGGGGATGAATTTGCCCGGGACGACCCCGCCAACGATCTCATCGACGAATTCGAATCCCTGTCCGCGTTTGAGCGGTTCGAGCCGGAGATGGACATGCCCGTACTGGCCGTGCCCTCCCGTCTGCTTCTTATGCTTGTATTCGGCGTCCTTGACAACGGCCTTGATGGTTTCGCGATAAGGAACGCGCGGCTCGGCAAGGTCAACGTCGACGTTATAGCGCTGTTTGAGGCGCTTGACCACGATGGCCAGATGAAGCTCTCCCTGCCCGCTGATGACCGTCTGGTGGAGCTCGCCGTCAACGCGGAAGACAAAGGTCGGATCCTCCTGGTGGAGCGCATGAAGACCCGTCGAGATCCTGTCTTCGTCCCCTTTGGCTTTCGGGACAATCGCAGCGTGAAAGACCGGTTCGGGGAACACGATCGGCGGATACAGAATCGGGAAGCTCCGGCTGCTGAGCGTGTTGTTGGTGTGGGTGTCCTTGAGTTTCACAACCGCACCCAGATCGCCTGCCAGGAGGCGGGTCACTTCCTTGCGGTCCTTGCCGTTCATCACAAACAGTTGCGCGAGCCGCTCGGCCTTGCCGTTGCTCTCATTCACCAGGTCGAGCCCGGGGGTCACGGTCCCGGTGCTGACACGGAAGAATGAGAGCTCGCCGACATGGGATTCGGAGACAGTTTTGAACACGAACAGGGAGGGCGGGCCTGCAGGATCCTGCCGTACGCTCAGTGCGCCGCCACCCCCTTCGGCGGGCGCCGTTCCACGGAGTTCGCCGGTGTCAGACGGGGCCGGACAATACTCGATGATAAAATCGAGAAGTGACGACGCACCAACGTTTTGCGTGGAGGACGCGCAGAGGACGGGGAAGATCTTCCTCTGGCGGATGCCGCTTCGCAGCCCCTCCCTGATTTCCTCGTCACTCAGCCCCCCCTGTTCGAGGTATTTGTTCAGCAACGTCTCGTCGATCTCGGCGATCAACTCGATCAGCTCCTGTCGCAGACGCTGCGCACGTTCGAGGGCGTCCGGAGGGATCTCTCCCTCCGTATATTTTCCGCTTGCGCCCGGGACGAAGGTGAGGAGCTTCATCCTGACGACATCGACGATGCTCTCGAACCCGAGACCCTGTTCGAAAGGGAACTGCACGGGGACGGCGTCGTGGCTGATCATCTCCCTGGCCTGCGCAAGCACGCGATCGAAATCGGCGTTCTCCTGGTCGAGCTTGTTGATGACGACGATCATGCCGGTGCGGTACTCCGCAGCATACTTGGTCACGATCTCGGTCCCGACCTCCACCCCCTCGACCGCCTTCAGAACGACAATGGCCGTATCAGCGACGCGCAGGGCCGATTTCACCTCACCGGTGAAGTCCGTGTACCCGGGCGTGTCGAGGATGTTGATCTTTGCGGCTTTCCATTCGCAGAACAGGAGTGAGGTGTTAATGGAGATCTGGCGTTCGATTTCGTCGGGGTGATAGTCGGAGAGGGTGTTCCCCTCTTCTACTCTGCCGAGGCGTGTCGTGCTCCCCGCGGAGAAGAGCATGGCCTCGGCCAGCGACGTCTTCCCCGCGCTTCCGTGGCCGATGAGGCTGACGGTGCGGATGTGATCGGGTGTATACTCTTTCATGTGGGCAGGTGTTCCTTCAGTGTGTGGCCGGGCCGAACGCGCAGTTGTCCTTTCGGGCGCCGGCGACCACCGGCAACGCGGTCACGACGGCGTCGGTAGGGACTGGCGCGATCGGGGGCGGATGTGTGACAAACTCAGGACGGCCGTTATGCGCGGATGCGGTCCAGAAACGTCCGCACGCCGTTGAACACCGCTGCCACGAAGGCGACCGTGTCGAGGATCGGCCCCTCGATGCGGTCCTGGATCTTCCGCTCCAGGGTGACGACCGTATCGGCGATCTGCTTCATCGACAGGACCGACTCGCGGACGATCATCACCTGATCATCGATGCTCTCTGTGATGCTCTTGACCCGTGCGGTGATGTACTCCATATTCTCCAGGATCGGGAGGGCGCGGGCGGTCATCTCCTTGAAATCCTTCTCCACGGCCGACAGGATCTCCCGGACCCTCAGCAGGACCACGATGAGATAGATGCAGAGCGCGGAAAGACAGAAGAGTGCGAGTATCTGGGCGATGACGAGAACGGATTCCACAGGGATCTCCTCTCTGAAGTGTGCTGGTGCTCAGGAGCGGCGCCGTTCGTCCTTGAAGGCATCAAGACCGGCCTTCACGGCACTCTTCAGCCGGGCTCCCTCCTCGGCGATCGGCCCCACCTTGCTGCGGGCGTCGGCGATGACCTTGTCCGCATCCTCGAGCAGCGAATCTGCCTTGCGTTTGGCGTCGCTGATCAGCTCGCTGGACCGCTTCTTGGCTTCGCTCACGATCTCGCCGGCGCGGGACTTCGCGGCGGACACGTATTCTTCGGCCCCTTCCATGAAGTCGTCCGTCTTTTCCTTGATGTCGGCCCGCAGCTCCCGGCCGCTCTTCGGCGCATACAACAGGGCGATCAGAGCGCCGAGGGCTCCGCCCGCCAGCCCGCCGATGATCAATCCCTTCAGCAATCCGGTGTCTTGTTTCATGGTTGACCTCGTGTGAGTTTCTGTTCGTCGGCTGCGCACACGCTGCACGTCATGGTATGAAGTTCGGGTCTCAAAATCAACAAACTGCGCGCGCCTCCGCAATCGCATCCCGCCCCGCGCATGAACGCGAGGCGGGACACATGATCATCAACGATTCTTCTTCTTGTGCCGCATCTTTCTCAGCCGCTTCTTCCGCTTGTGCGTCGCCATCTTGTGCCGCTTCCGCTTTTTACCGCTGGGCATGCATCCTCCTTTCTCTCCGTTATTGCGGCAAACTGTGCTGTGACAGAATGTTCTGCGCCCGCCTGCCGAGGTCGGAGTCCTTGTTGAGTGCCACAGCCTCCTTGAACCACTTGTTGGATTCTTCGAGCTTCCCCATGTGGAGATAGACCACGCCGAGATTGAAGGCCGAGGGCTGGTGAGAGGGGGCGTCCTGATGGGCCCGGGTCATTTCCTGCGCCGCGGACTGGAGCAGGGCGAACGCGTTCACCGTATCGATCTGCGCCATCTGGAAATAACAGATCCCCAGGTCGGTGCGCGCATCCGGGTCCTTCGCCCGTATGGTGAGATACTTTTTGTAGGTATCGATCGCGCGGGGGAGCATAGCGTTGTCGTGCAGGGCATTCGCGAGCCGCAGGAGCGCGGCAGCGTCATTGGGAGCCGCCGCAACGGCGCGCTCGAGCGGTGCCAGATCAATGCCTGCCGGCGCACTGTTCAGCAGCGGTGCGTTCAATGGCGGGCCCGACGCCGGGGGGCCGGAAGAGAACGACGGTGGCCGGTCCCGCGATATCTCGGAGTAGACCAGGTAACCGACAAGGGCAAGCACCGCCACGCCGGAGATCACCTGCCACGGTTCGATTCGCTTCGCCGGTCGCTCCTTCTTCGTTGCGGGCCGCAGTCCCTTCCGCTGCTCCCCTTTTGCAGGCTTTGCCTCCCCCGCCTCGTCGGCGCCAG
>JBFLYO010000006.1:0-16287 GCA_040756745.1 Bacteroidota bacterium | reverse complement strand
TCCTGCAAGGCGCGCACCACACGCTTCACAATACGCGCCGCCGGAGCCGTTTTTGTGGCCGCAGACGCTGCATATCCTGACCGCCGGGGGGGCCGCGCTGTGCTCGATCTTCGCACCGCAGGAGGGACAGAACGCGTCGGTGGCAGAAATCACGGAACTGCAGTTCCCACAAATCAACTTCGCAACCGCCATCAGACCGCCCCCTTCTGCAGGTTCTCATTGACCAGCGTCTTGACCTCCTTCGAGACCTTGAAAAGAGGGACCCAATGTTCTCCCACCATGACCTGCTCCCCCGTCCGCGGGTTGCGCGCTACTCTCCCCTTTCGCTTCTTCACCTTGTAACTTCCGAAGCCGCGGATTTCGATATTTTTCCCCTCCTTCAGCGCGTTGATGACGGTGGAGATGAAGCCGTCCACCACTGCTTCCGTCTCCACTTTGGTAAGCCCTGTTGCAGTGGCAATCGTGTCCACAATGTCAGCCTTCGTCAACGCCGGTTCTCCTTATATGATGTGAGATTCGGTCACTCCGGGCCGGTGAACTTGTATGAGAGCACAGGCCGGTTGAGCAGGTCCTGCTTCAATTCCCGTAGTGCGGCGCCGGCTTCCCCGAAGAAGGATTCGTACCAGGGAACGCGTTTCCGCTCCCTGACGATCGCCGGCTCTCCCTGGATCCCGGCGATGTCGGCAGCGATGCGGACGGCGTCCTCAAATGTCCCGACGGTATCCACCAGGCCGAGAGCCACCGCCTCTTCGCCGGTGTACACGCGCCCGTCGGCGAGCCTGCGCACCCTGTCGGCCGAGAGGCTCCGCTCGCGCTCGACGACTTCCATGAACTGGGTATGCACCCGGTCCATCAGACTCTGAAAATACTTCCGGTCGTCATCATTCATCTTTCTGGTCGGAGCCCCGGCATCCTTCAACTTCCCCGACTTGATGATCTCTATTTCAATGCCGAGCTTATCAAGCGCGTTCTTGACCTGCAGAAACTCCGAGATCACGCCGATGCTCCCGGTGAGCGTACCCCTGTTCGCGACTAGCCTTGAACCGCCGCAGGCAACATAGTACCCCCCGCTTGCGGCAAGCGCGCCCATGGAGACGATTACGGGCTTGCCGCCGTCGCGCACTTTCCGTACCTCCTCATAGATCTCCTGGCTTGCCACAACCCCGCCGCCCGGGGAGTCGATGTGCAGCACGATGGCACGTATCGACCGGCTGTCACGGTACTTCTTTATCTGGCGCACAACCTCGTCCGGCGAGACAATCTCGCCCCGGAGCTCAACGATTGCGAGCTTGTCGCCCGACCCAACGGTGACCGTTTCCGTCCGGTCGGAAGTTGAGCTCAATAATGAGATGAAAGCCAGGAGGAACGCCGTGGCGAGGATGGCGAGCACGGCAAGGATTCCGAGGAACCACTTCGTTGATTTCGTCATGGAATGGGGGCGGGGCGACAGCCGTAAGTTATTGATTTACAAGAAGATTATACTAAACAAACTTGTTACTGTCAACCCCTGGAACAAAGAAGCCCCGGCGGGACGAAGTCCGCCGGGGCCTGGACAGGGGAAGCTCTCCCCCCTCAGTTCGATTCTGCAGGATGGAGGTCAAGCGCATTGATCGCCTTGGCAGACTCCTCGGGAGAGAGGAGCGCGAGCGCAATCACCTCGCTCATCTCCCTGACGAAGTGAAACGTAACTTTCTGGTGCTCGCCCATCACCGACTTCGGAATTTCCTCGACGTCGTAGCGGTTCCGCTCCGGCAGGAGGATGTCGGTAATGCCCGCACGCATCGCGGCAAGGACCTTTTCTTTCACTCCGCCGATCGGGAGCACGGCCCCGCGCAGCGTAATCTCGCCCGTCATGGCGAGGTCGCTCCGCACCTTCCGGCCTGTCAGCAGCGAGGTGAGAGCCGTCAGCATCGTCACGCCGGCCGACGGGCCGTCCTTTGGTATCGCACCCGCCGGGACATGCACATGGATGTCGTGATCCGCACGGAAATCGGGCGAGATCCCGAGCTCAACAGCGTTCGCCGCAATGAAGCTGAGTGCCGCCTGCGCCGATTCCTTCATCACGTCGCCGAGCTGCCCCGTCAGGATCAGGTTCCCCTTCCCTTTCATCGTCGTCGCTTCGATGAACAGGATGTCGCCGCCGACGGGGGTCCAGGCAAGGCCGACGGCGATCCCCGGCCTGTTGATCCGTTCCGCGACATCGGGGAAGAATTTTTGCTGGCCGAGATATTTCGTCAGCGCATCCCTCCGGATGACTGCCTGAGAAAGATTCTTTTCCGCGATCTCCCGCGCGACACCGCGCGCAACCGCAGCGATGTTCCGCTCCAGGTTCCTGACGCCCGCCTCCCGGGTGTAGCCCGTGATGATCCCCCGCACGGCATCGTCTTCAAACGTCAGTGTGTCCGGCGCGAGTCCGTGCTCACGGACCTGTTTCGGAATGAGATACGTCCGCGCAATGTTGAGCTTTTCGTGCTCCACGTAGCTCGGGATCTCGATTATCTCCATCCGGTCGCGCAGCGCCGGGGGCACCGGCTCGATCATGTTCGCGGTACCGATGAACATCACCTTCGAGAGATCGAAGGGAACCTCGAGGTAGTGGTCGCTGAAGGAGTAGTTCTGCTCCGGATCGAGGACCTCCAGGAGCGCGGAGGATGGATCCCCCCGGAAATCGCTGCCGAGCTTGTCGACCTCGTCAAGCATGAAGACGGGGTTCTGCGACCCCGCTTTCTTCAGTCCCTGGATAATGCGGCCCGGGAGCGCACCGATGTACGTCCTCCGGTGGCCGCGGATCTCCGCCTCGTCATGGACGCCGCCGAGCGAGATGCGGACGAACTTGCGTCCCAGCGCATTGGCAATGGACCGGCCGAGTGACGTCTTCCCGACGCCCGGCGGACCGACGAACACCAGGATCGGACCGCGCATGTCGTTCTTCAGCTTCCGGACGGCGAGATACTCGAGGATCCGGTTCTTCACCTTCTCCAGACCATAGTGATCCCGTTCAAGCACCTCCCGCGCCCGCGCAATGTCGAGTGTGTCCTCCGTGGTCACATTCCAGGGGAGGTCCAGGATCCAGTCGAGATAGGTTCTGCTGACGGTATACTCGGCCGATGCCGGATTCATCTGTGAGAGCCGTGTGAACTCCTTTTCCGCGACGGCACGCGCCTCGTCGCTCAGTTTGGCGGCATCGATGCGCTTCCGGAGCTCGGCGAGCTCAACGTTCCCCTCGTCCTCCCCCAGCTCCTTCCTGATCGCCTTCATCTGCTCGCGCAGGTAATACTCCCGCTGCGACTTGTTGATGCCCTCCTGGACCTCCGACTGGATTTTGCTCCCCAGCTCGAGCCGCTGCAGCAACTGTGTAATGATGAGGGTGAGGCGCTCCAGGCGGGGACGGAGGTCGGCTGCCTCGAGAATCTCCTGCTTTTCCGGCACGCTCACCGGGAGCATGGAGGCGATCATGTCGGCCATCGCGTCCGCCTGCTCCATCGAAAGCACCACGGAAAGCTGCTCCTCCGAGAGATTCGGAGAAAGTTCAACTGCCTTCTTGAACTGGTTCTTGAGGTTGGACGCCATGGCGTCGATCTCCAGGCCAGAGGCCGTCCCCCCTTCCAGATCCCGCACCACGGCCCGAAAATATGGCTGAACGTGAAGGATGGAGATCAGCTGCACACGGCGCAGTCCCTGCATAACGACGTTGCGGGTGCCGTCGGCAAGCGTGAACACCTTCAGGACGCGGGCAAGGGTGCCGACCCAGTGAATGTCCTTTTCGGTGGGGGTGTCAACATCACCGTCCGTCTGGCCGACAATCACGACGAGTCCCTCGTCGCGCACCGCCTCCTCCACTGCCTGGATGCTGCTTTCTCTCCCGATCGTCAGCGGCGTCACCTGGTGCGGAAAGAACACCGAATTCCGCAGCGGCAGAACGGGCATGGCCTGCGGAACGGCTAATGCATTACGGGAATTTTCCTTGCGGTTCTTTGGCATACCTCACTCTCTCCCTTCTTCATCGTTCATGGCGTGTACCGGCACGTGGAACAACAACGGGCGGACGCTCCCCGGAGATCCCACCGCTCTCCGGTGCGCCCGCCCTGCTGCCAATCGGCCGTGTTCCAAACAGCCGTCAGCGTACCTTGACCTCGATCTGCTTCACCTTCGCGTCGTCCGACTTCGGCACAGTGATGGTGAGGATGCCGTCCTTGAAGGACGCCTCGATGCCATCGCCCCGGACCGCCGAACCGAGTGCAAAGGAGCGCTCGAACATGCCGTAACTCCTCTCGAGCCGACGGTAGTTCTTCTCCTTCTCCTCTTTCTCCTGCTTCTTCTCCCCATGGATGGAGAGCACGTCGTCCTTCAGCGTGACCTTCACTTCATCCTTGGAGACCCCGGGCAGTTCCATCGTGACAATGTAGGCGTCGTCCTGTTCGGCGATGTCCGCTGCTGGCGTCCAGGCGGAAGGGAACGATCCCTCTTCATCCCGCAGACCCGTGCGGAAGAAGCTGTCGAACATCCGGTCGATCTCCTTCTGCAGGTTCATCACATCAGAGGGAAATGCCGAAAGGCCACGGACAGGGTTCCAGCGAATAAGTGTCATGGTTTGCCTCCTGCTTGTTGAACTGATTATTGGTTTTCGTTGAGTGATCTTTTGTCATCTGAAGAGAAAGGCTACAATCAGCGTGCCATACTACAGTTAGAAGTGTAACTCTATCCTCTACAATGTCTTATGGAATCCGCTGTGGATGCACAATGAAATCCGTGCTGACAGTATGTCATAAGATCCTGTAGGAAGATCATATCTGCCAAGGACGAAGCGGCAGGGATTCGGAAAAAGTGGCGGGAGAGAAAATGCCGGCCGGGGTGGATTCCCGGCCGGCTTCAATTGTGAAGGGGTCGCGTTACTCGGAGGCGGAGACAGGCGTTCGGAGCACGAGCTCGAAATCGGCAGTGCACGTCGTCCGTGGAGCAACGGAGATCTCTTGCGAGAGTTCATACGGGTCTTCAACGGTCGGCGGAGCTCCGACACCGACGCGAGAGGAACGGACCGCCACCCCTTCGTGCCACATCTTGAGCGTGTACCTCCCCGGGGGAACGTTCTCGAGCAGATACTCGCCGCTTCGGTTTGTCACGGCATAATAGGGGTGCGCCATTCTGAACACATAACCGCTCATCCAGGGATGTCCGGCATCGCACGTTGCGACCACCTCCCCTTCACCGCGAAGCTGATCGGCCCCCAGTCGCGTCCGCTGCCCCTTCAGCGGTTGCGCAATGTTGAAGACCGACCGTCGAACCGGCCGGACATCGTATGCGTGGACGTTGTGCAGGACCGGATCGTCGTTGACGATCTCCAGCTCTGCGTTCGGGGGGAGGAGCAGGATGTGCGGCTCGTACTCGCATGATCGCTGACGAAGTGTCACGCGCGCCGTGGGGGAAAACTTCTTTCCTCCGGCAATCGCTTCGAGGTACACCACTGCATTCTCCACCCCGCTGCCCTTCCCGACCAGCAGTCGCTGCGACGACTTCCGCTTCCCGCAATAGTCTGTGTCTTTGGTGACAAGCTCCCACTGCTCACCTGTCGCCGGCCCGCGGAGTTTCACTGTCCCCTTCACGGTGCCGTCGAGGGCCACAGGACGCTCCCGGTATGCCTGTTGACCGCGAAGCGGCGAGACAACCGTCACGACGAGTGCAGCGAGAACGGCCAATGCAACGTAGTGGAAGAGCCGCGTGGCTGTCATGACTCCTCCCACGTCATTTTCCTCCCTGGCCAGGTGCCGGTGCGCCGGGCGGAGGAATCGGATCATGGATGGGGTTCTTAATCGGCTTCAATGATTTCAGGTACGCAAAGATCGCTTTGAGTTCGTGGTCAGGCAGCTGACCGATCCCTTCCCATGGCATGGGCGGAAGAATCGGGCGACCTTCTCCCATGTCCTTGCCGGTGCGGAGCGCCTTAATGAACATTGCCTCCGTCCAGCTCCCGAGTCCTGTCGCGACATCGGGCGTGAGGTTGCGGGCAAAGCTGATCCCCCAGGGGCCGCCCCATGTGGTCAAATCCGGCGTCGTGAGGGCCCCCCACTTGTCGGGACCGAGGACGCCGGCAGGAACCTCCGGCACCTTTGCACCTGCGGGAGCCCCGGCGAGCAAGCGGGTGGTGTCCAACACCGGCCCTTGCGGCGTAAGGATCTTCGGCGTGTGACAGTCGCTGCACCCGCCGAACGTGACCAGCATCTTACCGCGTTCGATCAACCGCTGCATCTCGCCATTGTTTTTTTGCGCAAGGGCGCCTGCGATGCCGGCGACAACCAGCACTCCGACAAGTGTTACTCGAGCTGTGTTGCGATTCATGCATCCCTCCTTGATGTTGGTGGATTGTGTAGCTGGGTTTTGAGTCACTAAATGGAAAGCCTCTGAGTAGGGGGTAGGGGAGTAAGGGAGTAAGGGGGGGACGCGAGAGGCGAGGGAGGAAGAGATTCGAATCAGAGAAAGACCAGGATCGTTCGCGCATGGCAGCGCCGGGGCAAAGACGCACTCAGGCATGGAAGGATCCACGTGCGATAATCCCTGCTGTCTGTACTGCTACGTGAGTGTTTGAAAGAACAGCCGGCCCAACATCGCCGGGAATTGCGTCAGTCTCCGTGCGACTCCAGCCAGCGCTCAGCATCGATTGCAGCCATGCAGCCGGTGCCTGCGGCGCTCACGGCCTGACGGTACACGCTATCGGCAACATCTCCGGCAGCGAACACTCCGGGGATGTTCGTCCGGGTGCTGCGATTCTGTGTTACGAGGTATCCGACCTCGTCCATCTCAAGCTGGCCCTTGAACAGGTCCGTGTTTGGTTTGTGGCCGATTCCCATGAATACCCCGTCGGTCCGGAGATGCGTCAGCGCGCCGCTTTTGACGTTCCGGAGCGCAACGCCAGTCACGCTCTTCTTCCCTCCCTCCTCCTTGCCCAGGATCTCCTCCACGACCGATTCCCAGGCAAAGGCGATCCGGGGGTTCTTGAAGGCTTTTTCCTGCATGATTTTGGAGGCTCGCAGGGCGTTCCGGCGGTGAACAATTGTCACTTTGACCGCAAATTTCGTCAGGAATGTTGCTTCCTCGATCGCGGTATCCCCTCCTCCAACAACTACCACTTCAAGGCCCTTAAAGAAGAAGCCGTCGCAGGTGGCGCACGCCGAGACCCCGTATCCCATATACTCCTTTTCCGACGGAAGGTTGAGGAGTTTCGCCGACGCGCCAGTAGCGACGATGACAGCATCGGCAGTGTATCGCTCCTCGTCGGCCCAGAGCGCAAACGGGCGGGTGCGGAAATCGACTCTTGTGATGTTCTTGAACAGCGACTGCGACCCGAACTTCTGTGCCTGCTTGCGGAACAATTCCATCAGGTCCGGCCCAAGGACTCCGTCAGGAAAGCCGGGGTAATTTTCCACCTCCGTTGTAATCGTCAGCTGACCCCCCGGTTGAATACCTTCGAACACCACAGGGGAAAGGTTCGCGCGGGCGGCGTATAGCGCGGCGGTAAGTCCCGCCGGGCCGGAACCAACAATGATGAGCTTATGATGCGAAGATGCCATGAACAGCCTTTTCGAGATTCATCGAGCTTGAAGGGGAAGCGCGCCTGCTCCCCTCTCAATGAGATGATGTCCCGCCCCCCTGGGGGTCACGCCGCTCGAGGACGATCCCGACGTTGCGCTTTAGCCCTTCCACCTTCGTCCGCGAGACGGCGCTTCGGCGAAAGCGTTCGTGGAATTCATCAGCGCTGATCGTCTGCCACGACGCCAGGTCGGGCTTGACGTTTCCCTCCCGCGGTTCAAACCGTGGCTCCGTTGTTACGACGGCGAATTTGCTGTTCCAGGGGCACACGTCCTGGCAGACATCACATCCGAAGATCCAGCCGTCGAACCGGTCCCGTACCTCTCCTTCGATCGGCCCGCGGTGTTCGATCGTAAGATAGGAAAGGCAGAGGTTCGAATCAACGACATATGGTTCCACGATCGCGCGCGTGGGGCAGGCCTCGATGCACAGTGTGCAGGTCCCGCACCTGTCGAGCGCGTGTGCATCGGTCTCGAGATTGAGCGTGGTCAGAATCTCTCCGAGGAAGATCCAGGAGCCCAGGGTCCGGCTGATGACGTTGGTGTGCTTTCCTTCCCATCCTATACCGGCACGCTGTGCCCAGACCTTTTCCATGACGGGGCCCGAATCCACGTGCACTTTCGCCTCGCTGCCGGGAAACGCCTCCAGGAGCCAATCCTTCATCTGCGTGAGTCGCTTGCCGACGACCTCGTGATAGTCGTCACCCCAGGCGTATCTCGAGATTTTCCCTGTCCCCGGATCGCTCGCATGGCGATGGGGCGTGTAGTAGTTCATTGCCAGCACGATGACCGACCGGGCGCCGGGGAGGAGGCGTGCAGGGTCGATCCGCCGCTCGGCCGTCCGTCGCATCCAGTGCATCGTCGCCTCAAACCCGCGCGCAAGCCATTCCTGCAACCGCGCCCCTTCCTCCTCAAGCGGCTGAGCCCGGGCGACCCCTGCCTGCGAGAATCCCAGCGTGAGCGCCTGCGCCTTGATCCGTTCCGTCACGGTCGCCATGCTTCACCATGCAGGTCCGGGTTCCTCGATGGCGACGTCGTCGCCTTCAACGCGCACACGGTAGGTCCTGAGCCGTCCCTCTCCGGTGATGCACCTGCCGGTCTCGAGGGAGTAGGTCCAACCGTGCATCGGGCAGGAGACCATGCAGCCCTTCAGTATCCCCTGATGCATCATGGAGAAATGTTCGTGCGCACAAACGTTACTGACCGCATAGACGCGCCCGCCGACCTTCCACAACGCAATCTCTTCCCCTCCCACCTCAATTCTCCGGCTCTGTCCTTCGCTGATCCCCGAGAACCTCGCCACCGTGACGAAGGCCATGCAGCTCCCCTCCCTTTTATCCGAGAGAGACCTCTTCGCCGAGCACGATCCCCTTATCAGACCTTGACAGACGGGCGGCCGGGAGAACCGGATCGTGTTCGAAGAAGAGCACCCAGCCGGCGTCCACCGCTTCGCCGAGCAGCCGGCGTTTCTCCTCCAGCGTCACAAGAGGCCTCAGGTCATACGCCATGATCCAGGGGAGCGGAACGTGTGATGTGGTCGGAACGAGGTCGGCACAATAGAAGAGCGTCGTCTTCCCGTCGCTCACGACCGGGCATTGCAGAGCGGCAGTATGGCCGTGGACGAGGCGGACCGAGATACCCGGCAGCACTTCTCCTTCCCCCTCAGTGAAGCTCAGGACGCCCCGTTCCTGGAGGGGCATGAAATCTTCCGGGAAGAAGCTCGCCCTGTCCCGTTCCGTCGGCGCGCATGCCGCCTCCCAGTGCTCCCGCTGAACATAGTAGCGTGCGCGTGGGAAGGTTGGAACGACCTTGCCGTTCACACGGGATGTCGAGCCGCCGGCATGGTCGAAATGGAGGTGCGTGAGCAGTACGTCCGTCACGTCTGCGGGAGTGAGGCCGTAACGCTTCAGGGAATCTGTGAGGTTGGACGAGGTGAGATCGATCCGGTAGATGCCGGTCAGTTTTTCGTTCAACTTCGACCCGTTGCCTGTATCGACGAGGATGGTGCGACCGTTCCCCCGGAGCAGCAGCGCCCGGGCAGCCAGCGTGGTGCGGTTCTTCTCATCCGGGGGATTGGTTTTCTCCCAGAGGGGGCGCGGCACGACACCGAACATCGCGCCGCCGTCAAGGGCGAACCGGCCCGTTTCGATGGGGTGGAGATCATAGTTCCCGATTTTCATTCGTCGGATCCAGCCAAGGAATCAATGTGTTTTGGAATGCGAATCGCGCCCGCCTGCCTCTCTGAACTCTCTGAGGCGGGCAGGGATTGCGGAATATTCCGCAATGCGCACTCCGGAATCCGCATTCCTGAGCCGCACCTCCGTAAACAAACCGGCCGACGCTCCATTGGAACGCCGGCCTTGTCGTTCATCGAAACGCGCGTCTGCGCAATCAACCTTTGCGGAAGTGAGATGTGGAAGCACTGAGTTCTGCAAATTCCTTTTCCGGGTGGATCTCCTTTGCACGCGCAAGAAGTATTTCCTCGCTCTCGACATGGTTCGGGTCGGGGACGCAGCAGTCCACCGGGCAGACCGCGGCACACTGCTCCTGATCGAAATGGCCGACGCACTCAGTGCATTTCTCGGGGACAATGTAGTAAAAGTCGTTGGAGAGCGCATCGAACATCTGGCCCTTATACTCGTACTGAACGCCTCCTGCGTAAATTGCCGTGTTCGGGCACTCCGGCTCGCACGCGCCGCAGTTGATGCACTCCTCGGTGATCATCGTTGCCATGTGAATCTTCCTCCGTGGGTTGGTTCAAAATCGTTACAAAACATAAACAAAAGGGGGTGGAATTGCAACACGGCCAAAGGGATTTTTTGGCGCATGTCGAACGCGAAATTGCGTTCCGATCACTGAATGGTGAAGTAGCGGGCCTCGGGATGGTGCACGATAATTGCATTGGTGCTCTGTTCCGGCACGAGCGAGTATTCGTCCGTCAGCGTCACCCCGATCCGGCCGGCATCGAGGAGTTCCATCAGCTTCGACTGGTCTTCGAGATTGGGACACGCAGGGTACCCGAAACTGTAGCGGGCTCCCTGATATCCCTGGGCGAACAGCCGCTTGACATCCGATGCGTCCCGGCCCGCAATCCCCAGCTCCTGCCGGATCCTTTTGTGCCACAGCTCCGCCAGCGCCTCTGCACACTCCACGCTCAGTCCGTGGAAATAGAGGTACTCCTTGTACCTCCCGGCTGCGTAGAGAGCTGCGGAATGCTCCGACGCTGCTGTTCCCATCGTGACCAGATGAAATGCCACGACGTCCCTCTTCCCGGAGTCGGCGGAAGCGAAGAAGTCGGCGAGACAGAGCCGTCGCCCCGAGAACTGGCGGGGAAACGTGAACCTGGTCCTCACCCGCGATCCATCGTCGTCGTAGATGACGAGGTCGTCCCCTTCCGCATTGCAGAGGAAGTATCCATAGACCACCGCGGGGTGGAGGAGACGCTCGCGGATGACTTGCTGCTTGAGTGCGGCAAGCTCCGGATAGATCGTGTCACGGACCATCGCATCGTATTCCGCATCGGAAGACTTCCCCTTCCGGACCTGCCACTGGCCGCGGATGAGAGCGACTTCGTTGATGAACGGAAAGACCTCCTCCAGCAGGATATCGGCCACAACCCTCGACCCCCAGAATGGAGGGGCAGGGATTGGGACATCGGTCCGGACTCCTGACCGCGCCGGTTCGGCAGTCAGAATCTCGCGGTCGGCGGCGGCGTCGCGCCGGTGGCGCTGCGCGGTTTGCGCCATGACGATCTTGGCTTCGTTCCCCGTCGGGACGGTTTCCTCTTCCTCCCCACCGGAAGGACGCCCGGCAGCGCCGCCGTCTCCCGAGCGAAGGCCTTCCATGAACTTCAACCCGTCGAACGCATCGTTCGCATATCTCACGGTGCCGCGGTAGAGGGGACGGAGGTCCTGCTCCACGTACCGACGGGTGAGTGCGGCGCCTCCGAGGATCACGGGAACGGTGATCCCCCGCTCGTTCATCACCTCCAGATTCTCCTTCATGACGAGCGTGGACTTGACGAGAAGCCCGCTCATGCCGATGGCGTCTGCGCGGTGCTCCTCCGCTGCGGCAAGCATGGTCTCGATGGGACACTTGATGCCGAGGTTCACCACCGTGTACCCGTTGTTCGTCAGGATGATGTCGACGAGGTTTTTGCCGATGTCGTGGACATCTCCCTTGACCGTCGCCAGCACCAGCACGCCCCGCGTTGCAACGTCGGCCTTGTCCATGAACGGCTCCAGGTACGCGACGGCTGCCTTCATCACCTCTGCGGACTGGAGCACGAACGGGAGCTGCATCTGGCCGCTCCCGAACAGATCCCCGACGGTCTTCATGCCGTCCAGGAGGATCGTGTTGATAATGTCGAGTGCACGGTGTTTCTTCAACGCGAGGTCGAGATCGGCCTGCAATCCCGCTTTGTCGCCGTCGACGATCCTTGCCTTCAGGCGCTCCTCCAGACCCTGCTTGCGTTCCGCAGGCGCCTTGCGTTCGGTGCGGCGGGTGGCGTAATGCGCCATGAGTGACGCGAGCGGGTCGCCGCCGCTCCCGCGATCGTCAAAGATCAGTCGCCGGCAGAGCTCCCTCCCCTGATCGTCGATCCTGTACAGCGGCATGATCCGGGCGGCATGCACGATCGCCATGTCGAGTCCCGCCTCGACCGCGTAGTGGAGAAAAACGCTGTTCAGCGCGTGGCGCACTTCCGGAGAGAGCCCGAAGGAGATGTTGCTGACGCCGAGAAGCGTGCGCACGCCGGGGAGTTCCGCTTTGATCCGGCGGATCGCCTCGAGGGTCTCGACGCCCGCCCGGCGGAATTCTTCGTCGCCAGACCCCAGCGTGAACGTCAGCGCATCAAAAATGAGGTCGTGGGGACGCAGGGCGAATTCCTGCACCGCAAGATCGTGAATTCTCCGGGCCACGGCGAGCTTCCGGTCTGCCGTCCTGGCCATCCCCTCCTCGTCGATGGTCAGTGCAATCACCGCGGCGCCGTACTTCCTGCAGAGTGTCAATACCCGCTTCGCGCGTGTTTCGCCATCCTCGAGATTAATCGAGTTGATCACCGCACGGCCGCCGATGCGCCGCAGGGCCTCCTCGATCACCGGGACTTCCGTCGAATCGATGACGATCGGAAGCGTCACCTGGGTGTTGAACCGGGTAATGATCTCCCGCATGTCGGCAGCTTCGTCGCGCCCGACATAGGCCGCGCAGACGTCCACCATGTGCGCCCCCTCCTTAGCCGCATCGCGACCCATGGCAACGATCCCCTCCCAATCCTCCCTCGCCAGGAGCTCGCGGAACAGCTTGCTCCCATTGGCGTTGGTCCGCTCCCCCACAAGTACGGGCGCAGGGTCGATATGGAGGGGAACCGCCTGGTAGAGACTTGAAGCACTGGGGACGAAATCGATCGTGCGCGCGCCCGGCGCAAGTCCCCCCACCTCGCGCGCCAGGAGCCGGATGTGCTCGGGCGTTGTTCCGCAGCAGCCTCCGACGATGGAGACGCCGAGATCCTTCACGAAGTGCGACAGGAAGCGCACGAGCTCGTGGGGGGTGAGCGTGTAGTGGGCGCGGCCGCCGACGTTCTCGGGGATCCCGGCGTTCGGCATCACAAACACCGGCTTCGGACTCCCCGCGCAGAGCACGCGGACATGGTCCGACATTTCCTTCGGCCCCGTGGCGCAGTTCATGCCGATCACGTCTACGTCAAACGGCTCAAGCGCCGTGAGAGCGGCTGAGATTTCAGTCCCGAGCAGAAGCGTCCCGGTCGTTTCCACAGTCACGGAGACGATGACCGGCACACGGCGGCGCAGATGTTCAAATGCGGCAAAGACGCCGTACAGGGCCGCCTTGCTCTGCAAGATGTCCTGGCACGTCTCCACGCACAGCACATCCACGCCCCCCTCAAGGAGCCCTGCGGCCTGTTCCTGGTATGCCGCCGCCATGTCTGCAAATGCGACGTGCCCGAGCGAAGGGAGTTTCGTCGTCGGTCCCATGGACCCCGCAACAAACCGGGGATGGTCCGTGGTCGAGTAGTCACGCGCCATCGATCTCGCAATCTGAGCGGCCGTGCGGTTCAGCTCACGCGCCCGTTCCGCGATGCCGTATTCGGCCAGGACGATCGACGTTGCTCCGAAGGTGTCGGTCTCAATCACGTCGCATCCTGCGTCCAGGTAGTCCGCATGCACCTTGCGGACGGCGGCGGGCCTGGTGACGACGAGGAGTTCGTTGCAGCCGTTGAAGTGCTCGCCGCCGAAATCATCCGCGGTGAGATGCTGTCCCTGAAGGTGCGTGCCGGTGGCGCCATCGAAGAGGACCACCTTCTGCTTCAGTATGTCAAGAAACGACCGTTCCACAGACCATGCGCTGAGTGACCGGACAGTACAGCGGACCGATTACGGGAGCCGCCCTTTTGCCGCATAGTATTCCTCCATCATCCGGCGGACGACCTCGCCGGCGGGGAGGATTTCTCTCACAAGGCCAGAACTCTGACCGGCCTCGAATTCGCCTTCCTCGATATTTCCTTCGAAGATCCCCATCCGTTCCCGCTTCTGGCCGAGAAGCTGCGAGAGTTCCTCCCCTTCCGCCCCTCTCCGCTCCGCTTCAAGGGCACGGAAGGCAAACGGGGTCTTGATCAATCGAACGGGCGTGAGTTTCTTCAGCGTCAGGACCGTCCCGTTATCGGTCGCTTCAACCACAATCCTCTTATAGTTCTCGTGTGCCGAGGACTCGAAGGTCGCGGCAAACCGGGTGCCGACCTGAACGCCGTCAGCCCCCAGGGCAAGCGCGGCAGCCATCCCGCGGCCGTCCGCGATCCCCCCGGCCGCGAGCAGGGGGAGAGACACCGCATCGGCCACCTGGGGAACGAGCGCCAGCGTCGTGATCTCGTCGACACCGTTATGTCCGCCCGCCTCGAAGCCTTCAGCAACGACGGCATCGCACCCCGCTTCGACCGCCTTGCGGGCATGCTTCACTGCCGCGATCACATGCACCACGGTGCAGCCCTTCTCCTTGAGGGCCGTGGTAAACTTCAGGGGGTGGCCTGACGAGGTGAAGACAATGCGGATCCCCTCCTCCACGGTAACGCCGACCAATTCCGCGGCGTCCGCCCGGAGGAGCGGGATATTGACGGCAACCGGGTTTGCGGTCCGCGCCTTCGCCTTCCGGATCTGATCGCGCAGCAGGTCCGGATTCATGGAGCCCGCGCCGATCATCCCCAACCCTCCTGCCTTCGAAACAGCGACGGCGAGCTTAGCGCCCGCCGTCCAGACCATGCCGGCCTGAATGATCGGATACCGTATCCCGAACAGATCGGTGATCCTCGTGCGGAGAGGTGCCGGCCACCCGGGCCGGGGGTCTGCGGGCATGCTCAGTTCTTCGAAACGAGTTCGGGGATGGGCGCCGTTGTGAATGAGAACGCAAATGCGCTGACCGGGTCGGCACTACCCCTCAGCCGAAGGATGTGTTCGCCGTATTCGCGGTTGCGGACGATGCGGTAGAGCCGGGGTTCGGCCACGACGAGGTAGCTGCGCCCGGCGTCATCCGTACGGACATCCTCTCCCCTGATCTCAGGGGACAGATATGCATCATCCTGAACGACGGAGATCTCCGCGCCGTGCGCACCCCCGCCCAGCAGAACTCCCTCCGCTTCCACTCCCAGATAATCGAAGATCAACTGAGGGTTCTCTTCCCCTCCCCCTTCCACCCGAAGGCATTCCCGCCCGTTGAACCAGTCACCGGCGGCATAAAATCGTCCGTCCAGATACAAGCCGGGATCGCTGTAGCGGACCACAGATTCCGGGGAATACCCTTCGACATTTCCGATGCTCCCGCGCGCATACCCGGCATACAGTTCGGGCGTGGAACGAAAGCAGACCACCCCTTCCCTGTCAGCTTCCCGCAGCGGGTCCATGACTAGCGGGAGGGGCTCGCCGACCCCGGCATTGTAAAGCAGTGCCTGGATGGCATGCTCGATGGAGGCGTAGCTCCCGTCGCCCGTGCTGCGATAACGGACAAACCCGTCCTTGTCGATGAGGACAATTTCGGGAACGGCACGGAAGTCGTAGTGGGCAGCGATGAGGGCCTCGTTATCCATCACCACCGGAAAATCCACTCCGAGCCGCGCGATGCCACGCTGGACATGCTGAACATCCTTCCCAAACTGAAACCGGGGCGTATGCACCCCCACCACCACGAAACCATACGGCGAATAGCGGCGCCGCCACTCCAGGACATACGGGAGCGTACGCAGGCTGGCAGCGCAGGAATAATCCCAGAACTCCAGCAGTATCACCTGCCCGCGGAGCGCCGAGATAGGCACCGGTTCGGAGTTGAACCAGAAGTCCCCGTACAATTCCCGGGCCCGGAGCGTCTGCGGCAGGAGTTCGCGGAATGCCAATGGAAAAAACCGTGAAATTCGACAAAAAAATATACCCAACCGCGGTCTGAATTGCAAGGAAGTGCGGAGGGTCAGAAGAACCTGTCGTACATGAGCTTCAGCGTGGTCAGTATCACCATGCTCACGAACACGGGCCGAATGAAGCGGGCGCCCCTGCGGACCACCATCCCCGACCCGAGGCGGGCACCAAGAATCTGCCCCACGGCCATCACCGCGCCCGCGAGCGGGAGGACATGACCGCCGAGGGCGAAGAGCAAGCAGGAGACGATGTTGCTGGTGAAGTTCATCAGCTTGGTGTAGCCGGTCGCCGTGGTC
>JBFLYO010000005.1:0-147536 GCA_040756745.1 Bacteroidota bacterium | reverse complement strand
AGGAGTTCGCGGAATGCCAATGGAAAAAACCGTGAAATTCGACAAAAAAATATACCCAACCCCGGTCTGAATTGCAAGGAAGTGCGGAGGGTCAGAAGAACCTGTCGTACATGAGCTTCAGCGTGGTCAGTATCACCATGCTCACGAACACGGGCCGAATGAAGCGGGCGCCTCTGCGGACCACCATCCCCGACCCGAGGCGGGCACCAAGAATCTGCCCCACGGCCATCACCGCGCCCGCGAGCGGGAGGACATGACCGCCAAGGGCGAAGAGCAAGCAGGAGACGATGTTGCTGGTGAAGTTCATCAGCTTGGTGTAGCCGGTCGCCGTGGTCAGATTGAGTCCGAGCGCGAGGACGAACGCGACCGCCCAGAATGAACCGACGCCGGGACCGAAGAATCCGTCATATGCCCCGAGGAGGAGACCGAAGAGGGCGAAGAAGGATGACCGGCTCATGCGGGGGGAATGATCTCCCATGCCGAGCGAGGGAGTGAAGAGCGTATAGACGGCGATGCCGAGGAGAAGGAAAGGAATGATCCCGTTGAGCACGTCGCCCGAGATCTGCTGCACCGCCCAGGTGCCGAGCGCCGCTCCGATGAGCGTGAAGATGATACCCGGGACAGCCTGCCGGAGCGGAACGACACCTTTGTGGACATAATAGTAGGTAGCGGTGAAGCTGCCGAAGCTTGCCTGGAATTTATTTGTCCCGAGGGCGAGCTGAGGGGGGAGGCCGACCCACAGGAGCAGCGGGATCGTCACCAGTCCTCCCCCGCCGGCGATCGAATCCACCCATCCGGCCGCAAGCGCTCCCGAGAACAGGAGGAGAAGGAGCCAGGGAGACTCAACCATCAGACAGCTTCCGTGTCATCGTGTTTTCTGATCGAGCACTCTCCCTTCGATGACGATGACAAACTCCCCCTTCAGGTTCCTCGTGGAGGCGGCGGCGTGAAGCTCCGGCGCTGTCCCGTACAGGATCTGCTCGCCGGGCGTCGTCAGGTCGAGAGCAAGACACATCCGCCGGCTTGCTCCAAACGCCTCCGAGAGATCGCGAAGCAAGGGGATGAGGCGGTAGGGAGTGTCCATCAACACGATGGTACGCCGCTCCTGAAGGAGTTGGCGAAGCTCCGCGCGTCGGCGGTCTTTTTTGGGGGAAAGCCAGCCGTAGAAGAGGAAGCGATCAATGCTAAAGCCCGAGACCGTGAGTGCCGGCAGAAGCGACGACGCGCCGGGAACCGGGACGATGCGGACGCCCCGCTCCGCGGCCGTGCGCACGAGGATCTGGCCAGGGTCCGAGAAGACGGGCGTGCCGCTGTCGGAGACAAGCGCCACCGATTTGCCCTGAGACAGGTGGCCCAGGATGACCTGTGCAGCCGCCGCCTCGTTGTGCTCGTTGAGCGTCTCGAGCGGTTTTTCAATGCCGAAATGCCGAAGAAGCGTCTCTCCCTCCCGCCGTTCCTCGCAGATGATCAGGTCGGCTCCCTTCAGAGTCTCCAGGGCACGAAACGTGATGTCACCGTAATTCCCGATGGGAGTAGCAACCAGATAGAGGACTCCCGGCATCGGCTGCTACTCCGCTGCTCCCTGCGGACCGCGCCGACGCGTCGTATCCCAGTCTCTCACAAGGGCAATCGCCAGTCCCGTCACGGGAACGGCAATCAGGAGTCCGACGAGGCCGAGGAAATACCCGAACACCAGCAGGCAGAGGATGAGGAGGACGGGATGGAGGCCGACCTGCGTCCCGATGATCTTCGGCCCGAGCACCGTGGCCTCGAGGAGTTTTTGGCCCAGATAGAGGACCACCACGAGCAGGACTTTCGTCCAGACGGACCCGCCGCTGAAGAGGGCAACAATAGAGGCAACAACGAGGCTGACGACAAGCCCGACGTACGGAAAGAAATCAAGAATGGCGGTCATCAGGCCGAGCACGAACGCATACTGAACACCAATTAGCCAGAGCCCCGCAGCAGCGATCGCCCCCTGGATCAGGGCGACAAGGATCGCGCCGCGGAAGTACCGTCCCATCAGCGCATCCGCGTTGCGCGCGACGCGGAGGAACGCCTCGCGCGACGCCCGGGGCACGAGGCCCGTGATCCCCGCGGTGACGGCCGGGAAATCCTTCAGGAGATAGAAGAGGACGAACGGGATGATCACAATGTTCAAGATCTGCTGCGCCACAGACGTGACGCTGGTGACGACGCTGAACAGAGCCCCGAAGAAGCTTCGAAGCGCCTCTTCGAGTTTCGGCAACACGTGTTGCAGGAATGCTTCCCGGGCCTTCTCCTGCGTCACCCCGAATTTTTGCAGCGCGTCAAACATGGCACCCGACTCAATGGCCCGTCCCGTTGCATCGGCAAGGTTTCCCGCTCCTGCAATGACCGCCTGCAATTGTTCCACCGCGACCGGGACGACAAACAATGCTGCAGCAACGACGGCGCCGAGCAGCAGGAGAAGGATCACGAGAGAGGAGACCCACCGGGGAACCCGACGTTGCGCTGCCAGCTCGACGAGGGGGTTCAGAATGTACGCGAGCAGAAAGGCGATGGCAAACGGTGCGAGCAGTCCAGCGATTGAGGCCAGGAACCAGACGGCAAACAGGAGTATGCCGACCTTCATGAACTGCCTGGCGACGGGATTCTGGCGGAACGGATAGAGCAGAACGAGGAGACCTGCGGCGGCAACAAAGGGAGAGAGCACGCCAACGATTGTATAGCAGAGGATGCCGAGCAGAATGGTGCCCGCGGCAAGGAGGATCGTCTCGGGCCTGTCCGGACGCCGTTCACTACCACGCCTTTGTCGAGCCGGCACGTTACCTCCCTGTATGTCCGAAGCCTCCGGCCCCCCTGCCGGTGTCATCCAGCGACTTGACTTCCCTCATTTCAGCCCTGCTCACGGGCGCAATGATCATCTGCGCGATTCTGTCGCCGCGACGGATGACGAAATCCTCCTTGCCGAAATTCGTCAGGAGGACCTTCACCTCCCCGCGGTAGTCAGCATCGATCGTTCCGGGAGAATTCAAAATGCCGATGTGGTGTTTTGCCGCAAGGCCCGAGCGCGGCCGAACCTGCGCTTCATAGCCCTGAGGAAGTGCGATGGCAAACCCTGTCGGGACCAGCGCCGTTTCGCCCGGGGCAAGGACAAGCTCTCCTTCCACGGCGGCGCAGAGATCCATGCCGGCAGCATCCCGGGTCGCGTAGGCAGGAAGCGGAATGTCCGCAGCCGCATCGGAGACCCGCGCGATGGCAACGCGGATTGGTGGGTTCATAGCGCTCAGAGAGGGGTTAGGCCTGGACGGCAACGAGCGCAGGCGCGGCCGGGGATTTCTTCGCGCGCTGTTCGAACTCGTCGCGGAACCGCTTGATCATGCTTTGCACCGGCCACGCCGCGGCGTCGCCCAGGGCGCAAATCGTGTTCCCTTCAATATTGTTCGCAACGTCCAGAAGCAGGTCCAGGTCGGTCATTGTCGCGTCCCCGGCAACGAACCGGTTGAGGATCTTGTGCATCCATCCCGTTCCCTCGCGGCAGGGCGTACATTGCCCGCACGATTCGTGGTGATAGAATGCGGTGATACGGGTGATGACGCGGATCAGGTCCGTGTCCTCATCCATGACGATCATGCCGGCGGTACCGACCGACGAGCCGGCCGCCTTCAGTCCCTCCGCGTCCATCGTCACCCCCTGGATCTGGTCGCCGCGAAGGATCATCGTGGACGAGCCGCCGGGGATCACGGCCTTGATCTTCTTGCCGCCGGGAACGCCCCCCGCATACTTCTGGATAATCTCCGTCAGCGGGACGCCCGTTGGAAGTTCAAAGACGCCGGGAGCATTCACGTGGCCGCTCACGCCGACCAGCAGCGGTCCCGGGTGCTTCGGATGGCCAATGTTCCCGTACGCCTCCCAGCCGAGCCGGATGATGATCGGGACGTTCGCGATCGTTTCGACGTTGTTGATCGTGGTCGGACAGCCCCAGAGCCCGAACTGCGCGGGGAACGGCGGCTTCACCCGGGGGTATCCGCGTTCTCCTTCAATCGAATTCATCAGCGACGATTCCTCGCCGCAGATGTATGCGCCGGCGCCCCGGTGGATGTACAGTTGCGTGCTAAAGCTAGAGCCCAGAATGTTCTCGCCGATGAACCCGTGCGCGTACGCATCATCCACGGCCTTCTGGACCATCTCGATCCACTTCTTGTATTCCCCCCGGATGTACAGGTAACAAGTCGATGCACCCATGGCGTACGCAGCGATGATCGTCCCTTCGATCATCAAATGGGGATTGCGTTCGAAGATCTGCCGGTCCTTGAATGTCCCCGGCTCGCTCTCATCGCCGTTCACGCAGAGGTATTTGGGCTTGTCGGTCTTCTTCGGCATGAACGTCCACTTGAGGCCCGTCGGGAAGCAGGCGCCGCCTCGACCGCGGAGATTCGACTTCTTCACCTCTTCGGTCACATCGTCGGGCTTCATGCCGAGCGCCTTGCGGAGCATCTCGTAGCCACCGCGGGCTTCATACACCTCGATGCGGTGGAGGTCGGGAATCGGCGGGAGGAGGAGGGGGTCCATGGTCAGCGGAGCTCGGAGAGAATCTTGTCGACCCGTGCGTCGTCAAGCTGTTCATAGTACTGGTCGCCGATCTGCATTACCGGCGCCGTGCCGCACGACCCCAGGCATTCCGTTTCGACGAGCGTGAACTTGCCGTCCGGCGTCGACTGCCCGACTCCGATATGCAAGCGGTCCTGGATGTGCTTGAGGATCTGGTCGCTGTTCCGGAGCATGCAGCTCACATTGGTGCATACTTCGATCTTGTGCTTGCCGACGGGGGCACGGTTGAACATCGTGTAGAAGCTCACCACGCCATACACGTGGTGGATGGGGATCCCCAGCAGTCCGGCGATATACTTCATCCCCTCACCAGAAACCCAGCCGTGCTCGTCCTGCCACATCCAGAGCGCGGCCAGCACCACCGATTGCGGATGCTGATACCGCCGTTTGAGTTCTTCAATCTCCTTGAGGTGTTGGTCTGAAAGCATAGTCGCTGGAGTGTTCATTTGTCCGCTTCGCCCATGACGGGGTCGATGGAACCGATGATGGCGACGATATCAGAGATCATCGCCCCCTTCAGCAGCAACGGAAGGGCTGAGAGGTTATTCGCCGACGGGGACCGGATCTTCATGCGCCAGGGGTGTCCCGTGCCGTCGCTGACAATATAGAAGCCAAGCTCCCCTTTGGATGACTCGACGGCGGAATAGATTTCTCCCACGGGAGGATCGATGCCGATATTGATCAGCATGAAGTCGTGGATCAGCTCCTCCATGCGCGTGTAGGTGCGCTCCTTCCTGGGGAGCACGTGTTTCGGATCATCGGCGTGGAAGGGGCCGCCGGGAAGCATCCCCAGCGCCTGACGGAGGATCCGGGCGCTCTGTTTCATCTCGCCGATGCGGACATAGAAGCGCGCAAGTGAATCGCTCTCGGTCAGCGTGATGACCTCGAAGTCGAGTTTATCGTAGACCAGATAGGGAATGTCCCGCCGCAGATCACGCGGGACCCCCGACGCCCGCAGGATGGGCCCGGTGATGCCGAGCCCGATCAGATTCTCACGCGAAATCGTTCCGACGTTCTCACAGCGGTCGATAAAAATCCGGTTTGTCTTGAGGAGGTTCTCCACCTCGGCAAGGTCCCCGTCGAACTCCTCGAGGAACCGGCGGAGCATCGCCGTGCACTGCGGCGTCCAGTCCTGCTGGAGTCCGCCGATCCGGGCGAAGCTCGTGGTGAAACGCGCCCCGCACAGGACATCGTAGATGTCAAGGATCTTTTCCCGCTCCCGGAATGTCCAGAGCAGGACGGTCAACGCACCCACGTCCATCGCCATGCTCCCCACCGCGACGAGATGCGAGGCGATCCGGGCCATCTCGCACACAAGCACGCGGATATACGCCGCCCGTTCAGGGATCTCGATCCCTGCAAGCTTTTCGATGGCGAGCACGTACGCCACGTTATTGGAAATCGGCGAGAGATAATCGAGCCGGTCGGTATGGGGGATAAACTCGTGATAGGTGCTCGCTTCGGCGATCTTCTCGTAGCCGCGGTGGAGGTAGCCCAGTTCCGGCACGGCGGCGACAACCGTTTCGCCGTCGAGGCGTATGAGGAGCCGCAGCACGCCGTGAGTGGCGGGGTGCTGTGGACCCATGTTGAGCACCATGTCGTTTTCGAGCGGATCATCGAAGACGACAGCGGTGTCCTGGTCTTCCAGCGCGGTGAGGATTCTGCTCTTGCGCGTAACGTCGTCGGTCGTGCGTACAGCCATGCGGTCTATCTCCGGGGCAGCGGGAGTGAATCTGGGATTCCCATGGTGGGAAAATCTTTCCGGAGGGGGTAATACTCAAACTCTTCGGGCATGTACAGCCGGCGGAGGTCGGGATGGCCCGTGAATTTCAGCCCGAACATGTCGAAGGTCTCGCGCTCAGGCCAGTTCGCCCCCGGCCACACGCCGGTCACGCTCGGTACGGTGAGATCCTGTTCGTCAACGCGGACCTTGAGGCGGAGGTATGCCCTGTTGCGGAGGGAATAGAGGATGTAGACTACTTCAAAGCGGTCGTCGGGGCGGTACATGTCGACCCCGAGGACGTCGATTACCATATCGAACGTAAGATCAGGGTCCGTCTTGAGGAACTGGCCGACGCGGGCGATGTCTTCCTTCCGCACGATCACCGTCAGGTCGCCGTGGAAATCCTCGTGCCCCCGCACGCTTTCCGGGGCGAACGCCGTCAGTTTCTGCAGGATAAGGTCCTTCATGCCGTCGTCGCGGGGGAGGGAGCGACGCCGGTGTTGAGCGCGTCCGGCGCGGTGGGACCGAGAAGCGACGCGATCGTGCGGTCGTGCGCGATCTTCTTCTGCAGCTCGAGGAGTCCGCAGAGCAGAGCCTCCGGCCGCGGCGGGCATCCCGCCACGAAGATGTCGACCGGGAGGAACTGATCAATCCCCTGGACCACCGGGTACGACCGGAACATGCCGCCCGAGGAGGCGCAGGCGCCCATCGAGATGACCCATTTCGGGTCCGGCATCTGGTCGTAGATCTTCCGAACCACCTTCGCCATCTTGTAGGTCACGGTCCCGGCAACGATCATGACGTCGCACTGGCGCGGGGTGAAGCGCATCACCTCAGAGCCGAACCGCGCGATGTCGAATCGTGGTGCGGCGGTCGCCATCATTTCAATGGCGCAGCACGAAATCCCCATCGGCATCGGCCAGAGCGAATTCTTCCGGGCCCAATTGATCACGTCATCCAGGCGGGCGGTGATGAAACCGTCCCGCAGCAACGCCTCTAATGCCATCGCAGCGCTCCCTTCCGCCAAATGTAGACGAACCCCACGAGCAGGATGGCGATAAACAGCATCATCTCCACGAAGCCGAACACACCGAGCTGACGGAACATGACGGCCCATGGATACATAAACACGATCTCGATATCGAACAGGATGAACAGCATCGCCACGAGGTAGAACTTCACCGAGAAGCGCTCGCGTGCGGTCCGCACAGGTTCCATACCGCTTTCATACGTTGAGAGCTTCTCTTCCGAGGGACGACGCGGGCCGAGCCAGCGGTTGACGTTGGTGAACACCAAACCGGCAAGGACGCCGAAGCCGGTCATGATGAGGATGGGGACGTACTGCTCCATACGAATCTCTGAACCGTGACGCTCCCGGGCAGGATTCTCCTGCCCGGAGCATCAAAATCTACTCAAAAAGGGGGTGAATGTCAACGAAACGGGAGGAATTGCGCTAGTTGATCCCCTGATACATCCCCTCGATGAGCTGGGCGTATTTCTCCTCGATCACTTTGCGGCGCACTTTCTGCGTCGGCGTCAACTCCCCTTCCTCGATCGAGAACTGCTTTTCCAGGAGGGTGAATTTCCTGACCCGTTCGTAATTGGCAAGGTCCTTCTGGATGTCGCTGATGTCCTTCTCGATGAGCTCGTTGATCTCCGGCTGAGTCACGAGATCGGCATTGTCCTTATAGGCGATGCGCCGCGCGTCGGCGTACTCCTTCAGGGCTTCGAAGTCGGGCACAATCAATGCTGTGAGAAACATCCTCCGGTCGCCGATCAGCATGAACTGTTCGATGTACTTGCTCCCAAGGAAGAGGTTCTCGATCGGCTGGGGTGCGATGTTCTTGCCGCCGGAGCTCACAAAGAGATGTTTTTTCCGGTCCGTGATATGCAGGAACCCTTCTGCGTCGATGATCCCGATGTCGCCCGTGTGGAGCCATCCCTCGCTGTCGAGGACTTCCTTTGTTGCCTCAGGGTTGTTCCAATATCCCTGCATAATGTTGGGGCCGCGGGCAAGGATTTCGCCGTCTTCGGCAATCTTCACCTCGACGCCGGGGATCGGCTTGCCGACGGTACCGAACCGGTAGTCGTCCAACCGGTTCGCGGAGATCACGGGTGAGGACTCTGTCAGGCCGTATCCTTCGATCACGGTGAGCCCGACGGCCTCGAAGAACTCTCCAAATTCGCGCGCCAGGGCAGCGCCGCCGGACACAAAGAACCGCATTTTCCCCCCCGTCCGCTCCTTCAGCTTGCTGAACACCAGCCGGTCCGCAATGAGATGCCTGGCTCTAAGCAACGGGCTCACCCGTCCGGCCTTTGATTTCGTCGCATACTCGCGGCCAACGCCGATGGCCCACTCGAAGATCTTCTTCTTGACCGGCGGGCCGCTGTCCACCTGCTTCCGCACTCTGCTGTGGATCCGTTCGAACAGCCGCGGGACGGTCGTGACCACCGTCGGGCGCACCTCGAGCATATTGTCCCTGACCGTCTCCACGCTCTCCGCATAGGCAATCGTGGCGCCGCACGAAAGCGCCGTGTAGTATCCCGCCATGCGTTCGAACGAATGGCTGAGGGGAAGAAACGACAGCAGAGTGTCGTCGGATCCGAGGGGTATGACTTCGGCGGAACTGATGATGTTGCTGCACAGGTTCGCGTGGGTGAGCATCACGCCTTTCGGATTCCCGGTTGTCCCCGACGTATAAATGAGGGTCAACAGATCTTCCGGTTTCACCATCGCCAGGGCGGCTTTGAGATGGTCGGGGTCTTCCTTTTCATACCGCTCCCCCATCTGAAGGACGCTGGAGAATCCGAGGGCTTCTTGCTCGTCAACATCCCCTTTCTCTGTCATGATGACGACCTTCTCGAGTGTCGGCACGTTCCCCCGCACCTTCAAGACCTTCGTCAACTGAAACAGATTGGAGACAATGACGAATCGAACCCCGGCATCGTTGAAAATATACTCATTTTGCCTGGCGGTCATAGTTGGGTAGATCGGGACAGTGACGCCCCCGAGAGCCACGATCGCCTGGTCGGCGATCACCCACTCGGGCCTGTTTTCGGAGATGATCGACACCTTGTCCCCCCGCTTGAGACTGAGCGAGGCGAGCCCGAAGGCGAAGAGTTCGACCTTTCGTCGCAACTCCGCATATGAAATGGATTTATAGACCCCGTCCTCCTTGTACATCAGAACGGGCTTTGCTCTTGCGGAGTATTTCTCCGTGAGCTTTTGGAACATCTCCGGAATGGTGGAGAATTCGACTGCGACGGACATGACCGAGGTTCCTTCCAGGTGGACGAGGGTGGGGTGATGAGAAACATACAGCGCCCTTCCATGAAATGCAAGGGGAGATGTAACCTCTTACTTTTCAATGTGTTTATCTCATGAAGTTCGAACCTCCCGCACTTGCTTGCAGCCACGAGAGATTTTTCTTAAGCTAAGTTGTTGTCTTGATGGAGGGAGGAAGGATCAGAAAAAAATTTACTTGACTTCACTTCATCAACGCTGTATATTTTCCGCCGGCACTTTTTAGAGTTTCGGATGTTGGAAGAGATTTCCGTCCGAAAATCTTGATGCCGGCGAGATTACTCCCCTCCCTGTCGCTGCGAGAAGGACCCGGTTCGGGAACGAGACACAACTTGTCAAGGCGGCCTGTGATAATGACTCCTGTACACTTCAGCAAAGCGAAAACGCGGTTTTCTCCGTAGGCGTCGCTCCCCCTCCCGTACGTATGGTCTGGCTCAGGGGGCAGGGGAAGTCTATCGGCCTTTGTTAACACTCAGCATTCGCAACTCACGCACAGTCACGAGGAACGTCGCATGGCCCACAAGCAGAATCCCCCCGCTTCCTCCGTGGAACACCTGAAGGCCCGGGCACAGGGCAACGGCACGAAGTCGCTGAGCGAGAACATCATGGATCTCGCCCTGGACTGTCGCGATTACTATGGCGACAACGACCTTGCAGCTGACGTTGTCCGCTCCAAGTACCTGGCGCCGAACGAACAAGGCCCGATGCACATGTGGGACCGCATCGCAAAGGCCCTTGCGTCGGTCGAACAGGACAAGGAGTACTGGTACAACAGGTTTCTGGAGCTGCTCTTTGACTTCCGGTTCGTCCCGGGGGGCCGGGTCATGCATGGGGCAGGACGAGAGGATGCACGGCGCCGGCCGACCCTCTCCAATTGCTACGTGATCCCCATTGAGGAGGACAGTCTCGAAGGGATTTATCGGGCCATCACCGAATCTGCGATGGTGTACCGGACCGGAGGGGGGGTCGGGACCGACCTCTCGATCCTCCGCCCCGAAGGGGCGCCGGTCAATGCCACCATCGACCACTCTCCCGGCGCGACCGCGTTCATGAATCTGTTCAGCGAGAGCACCAACACGGTTTCGCAGGCCGGACGGCGCGGGGCGCTGATGCTCACGCTCCGGGTGGATCATCCCGACATTGAGCGGTTCATCACCATAAAGAATGATCCCCGCCGCATCAAAGTGCGGCATGCGAACATCAGCGTGTTGATCACGCATGAGTTCATGCATGCGGTCACGAATGACGCCGATTTCGACCTCCGATGGGGCGGAACAACGTATCGCAAGGTCAAGGCCAAAGAACTCTGGTTCAAGATCATCAAGAACGCCCACGCGTCGGCGGAACCCGGGATCATTTTTTGGGATACGATGCGGGACTACCACAACGTGGAGTATGCAAACCCGCTGAGCAGCACCAACCCCTGCGGAGAGCAGCCGCTTGCGGCATACACCGCATGCAATCTTGGGAACCTGAACCTGAACAAGTTTGTGGACGAAGAGGGGAGCTTCAACTACGACGAGCTCGCCGCCGCGACACGGACCGCGACCCGGTTCATGGACAACATCATCGATTACAACATGGAGAACCACGCCCTTGACAAGATCAAGAAGGCGGTGGCCTCCGATCGCAGGATCGGCCTCGGCATTACCGGCCTGGCCGACGCTCTGTTGATGATGAAGATCCGCTATGACTCCCAGGAGGCACTCGACGCCACCGAGAAGATCATGCGGCTCATCCGGGACGAATCGTACCGCACCTCGATCGCCCTGGCGCAGGAGAAGGGCCCCTTCCCCCTCTTCCAGTGGGAAGGGTACTCCCGCAGCAAGTTCGTCCAGGCCCTGCCGCAGGACGTCCAGGAAGGGATCAAAACGCACGGGATCCGGAACAGTACCGTGATCACGGTTCCGCCCGTCGGCACGGGCTCCATCGTGGCCCAGACGAGCTCCGGGATCGAGCCGATCTTCTGCACCAGCTATCGCCGGAAGGTGAAAAACCACGATGGGGAAACCTATTCGGAATACAAGGTGTATCACCCGTTGATCAAGAAGCTTTTCGGGGATGACGAGCACCTGCCTCCCTATGTCGTAACGGCCCATCAGATCGACCCCTACTTCCGGGTGAAGATGCAGGGAGTCATCCAGAAGTACGTGGACAGCAGCATTTCGTCCACCGTTAACCTTGCGGAGAACGTGAGCGTCGAGACCGTGGCCGACATCTACATGACCGCGTACAAGGCCGGGCTGAAGGGCATCACTGTGTACCGCGAGGGAAGCCGCGAAGGGATCCTCCAGACGGAGGAGTTCGCACGGAAGCAGGAAAGCTCGCGCGCTGCGCGTCCGGGAGAGCGGGCAACGAAGAGTCCGCGCCAGCGCCCGCCGAGGACGAGAGGAGTCACCGAACGGATCCGGACAGGCGAAGGGAACCTCTACGTCACCATCAACGAAGACGAAAACGGGCTGTGCGAGATCTTCACCACGATCGGCAAGGCAGGCGGGAATGCTGCGGCGCAGTCGGAGGCGATCAGCCGGCTGATTTCGCTCGCGCTACGATCAGGGATCGAACCCCGTGAAGTCGTGAAGCAGCTCAAAGGAATCTCGGGACCGTCCCCGGTCTGGGACGGCCAGGGAGGTCAGATCCTCTCGACACCCGACGCGATCGGAAAGGTCCTTGAGAATTACATCGAAGATCGGGAACAGCGCTCCGGCAAGCACGCGCCCGCTCATCCTCCCGCTGGAGTCCCTCCGGGACGGGAACAGCGTGAAGGGTCGGCAGCGACTGCCGTCACCTGCCCGGAATGCGGAACGAGCGTTGAGCATGTCAGCGGCTGCGTCATCTGCTACAACTGCGGATGGAGCAAATGCTGAAGTAACCGCCGTAGCATCCGGGCCAGAAAGTCCAGTCCCGCAACGCGGAGCTGGACTTTTTTCTTCAGACACCACGAAGATGCATCGTCCAGCCGAGTCCCCGTCGGCCGTCCCTGGGCCGGCAGGGGAACGCCTCGCCCTCCTCCCGCCGATCCTGGTCTGCTTAGTCTTTGCTGTTCTCGCGGCCTGCCAGTTGAACGAGACCATGATCTACACGCCCGACAGCGCACACTATCTCGCGTGGGCGCGTTCGCTGGCGGTATTGGACGGGTGGCGGGTCACACTGGGTGCGGAACCGTTCCGCTACGTCTTCAACGCACCCCTCTACCCCCTCTTTCTGGCCCCCGCCGCTCTCCTGTTTCCCTTCAGCATTATCGCCGGCAAGATTGTGACCGCACTCTTTGGGATCACAACGCTGGCGCTCCTGTACCGTTTCGCGGCCTCACATGCCGGGAGGTGGTTTGCGTTCGGCGGAACGCTGACACTCGCCCTTCACCCACTTTTTGGAGTTCTTTCCACCCAGGTGCTCTCCGACGTCCCGTTCGCCGCTGCCATGCTTGGGTTCCTCATTCTGGCAGGGCGATACGTCGAAGGGCATGACGGGGCGGGTACAACGGCGGCCCTGATCGCCATTGTGACCGGGGCGCTCTTCCTCCGCGAGGTGGGCTTTGCGATAGTCGCGGCGGCCGTTGCGTATCTCGTCGCGCTCCGGAGGTACCGCTCCATGCTGCTCCTGCTGCTCGTCGTCGGCATATCGTATGGCTTGTGGTATCTGCGCAACGAGGTGGCGGTCGGTTCGGTGGAAAACCCCGATCTGCGGAACTTCAGACTGGTCTTCTCGCGATTGTCTACAGACCCCGGATCGACCTTTTCCGCCGAGCTCCTGGCACGGATCTCAAACGGCATCAGGTTTTACGGCCCGGCGCTCGGCACGTTGCTCTTCTCTCCACTTGACCATGGATGGCCGTTTGAACTCGTCAGATCCACCGACCCCCTGCTCAGTGCCCTGAGGGGTCAACTCCCGCTGCTCCGGGTACCCTTCACGCTTCTGTCCGTCGTCCTGTGCGGTGCCGGCGCGATAACGCTTCGCAACGATCGTCGGACTGCTCTTCTGCTGGTGGCCTTTGGGGGAACCTATGGATTGATTCTCCTGCTGTACCCCATCCTCGACATTCGGTTCCTCCTCCCCGCGCTGATCCTCATGACGTGGCTCGCTTTGAAGGGAGTCGCAGCATTGGTCACCCTGCTTCCGGCCGGCCTTCGCAGGCCCGCAGCAATCGCCGCAATCATCGTTATTGCTCTGGCGGAAGTCCCCAATCTTCTCTGGGACAGGAGCGCGATAGCTACAAACCTCGCATACCTCCGCTCGCCGGAGGAATTCACTTCGTCCGTCTCCTCGGAAGATCCCTCCCCCAACGAGCTGACGCTCATCCCCCGGGATGCGGCGAAATGGATCGCGGCGAACAGCCCGCCTGCCTCCGGGGTGATCTCCCTCTACAAGGACGCCGGCTTCTGGCTGGGAGGGAGACCGGTGCTGACGCCCGGTCCGTTCGTGGCGATTGACGACTTCGACGGGATCGTGAGAGACTATGGCGTGGGGTTTCTCCTCACGGGACTCCATGCACACGAGGTGCACGACTTTGAAGCCCAGATGGCGCTTTCCACGAGGTATCGGTTCGTTCCAGTCTATCGGGCGGGAGACACGGAAGTGTTCCGCGTGGAAGGGAAGACATCGCCGCGCGCTCCCTCCATCGTACTCGCCTCGCCGGTGCTGGGGCCTCTCCGGCGGTTGTTCCTGTCAGGGATTCTTGCCATCCGCGCGGGGCGGTACCCGGAGGCGGTGGAAGCATTCCGGCAGCTCCAGGCCACGGAAGGGCTCAGGATCGCCGCGCTTTACTACACCGCGGTCGCCCTCGAATGTGATTCCCGCCTTGAGACGGCGGACTCCCTGTACGGAGAATTCAGCGCTCTCCCCCAGGCTGCCCACTACCTCCAGCAGGTCCAGTATCATCGAGAAATCATCGGCCTCATCCGTGAAGCCGAAAGGAGCGATGCACGTCAGGAACGCGCGTCACTCTTTCACTCGATTTCTCTGAGCTACTGGATCCTCGGACTGCGGCATCGTGCCGTGACGATGCTCGACCTCGCGCTCCAGACCGATCCGCAGCTCTACATCGGACAGGTTTTCGGGACCCTTTACGCCCTCGCAGAAGGCGATACCGTGCTGGCGCGTACGTTTGTCGCTGCCGTCCGCCGCACCCGTCCATCAGATCCTCTCACCTTCTCACTGGGCAATGCGATGTCCGCAATCGACTCGCTCCGCGGCTCCACCCGGCCAAGCCGGCTCGAGCTGGAGATCGGACGGCAGTACGTCGCCGCCGGATTGTACGAGCTGGGAATCGACCAGGCTACCAAGGCCTTCCGTGCGGATTCCACAAACAGCGATGCACTCAGGCTGCTCAGCGACCTCTACATACGGAAGCACCGGATTGCCCCTGCGCTCGGCGCGCTGCGCCGGTTGTCAGTGCTGAGACCGGACGATGTGGGTATTAAGGCAGAAATCCGCCAGATCTCCCGCTGAAAGAAAACAGAACGCCCCTTCCGGCCCGTGCCGGAAGGGGCGTCGAATTCGCCACGCGATCGGGTGCTAAAGGTATGCCTTGATCGTCTTCTCAAAATCCTCCCTGGACATGTAGCCGACATGCTTCTTGACGATCTTCCCCTGCTTGTCAACAATGAAGGTCGTCGGGATCGCCTCGATGCCACCGTAGGCGTCAGCGATTGCGTCGGTGCCGATGACTACGGGGTACGGTATGCTCATGCGCTTCAGAAACGGATTGACATCATTCCATCCACCACGATCCAGAGAGATGCCGATGACCTCAAGCCCCTTGGTCTTATACCTCCCATAGACATCGGCCATGCCGGGGATTTCTGCGCGGCAGGGACCGCACCAGGTCGCCCAGAAATTCACGACGACGACTTTCCCCTGAAGCTTGCTCAGCTCGATCGTCTGACCTGACGCCGATTTCAACGCAAAGTTGGGCGCGGGACTCTGAGCAAACGACGTTGCTGTCCACGCGAGCAAAAGTACGACTGCAGCTGCCACCCGAATCCTCACCATAACACCTCCCGTTACTGGTCCTCAATCAGGGCGTGCCCTTGCGCGCCGCCCACTTCTGTAAAAACACCATCACTTGTGCCGGATCATGCCCCTTCCCCTTCTCCAGCTCCCCCGTGTCCTGTGAATGGAGAAGAGAGCCATCACTCTCCAGGACGAACAGGTGCGGATACCCCGCCACCTTGGGGAAACGCGACAGGACGGCTTCGTTTTTGTTTTCCTTGCTCCAGTTGACCTTGATGGTCACGTAGTGCGCGGCGCGGAATTCGTTCAGCGCCCGGTTTCCCGCGAACAGGCTGTCAAGCCGACGGCACCAGACACACCATTCACCGCCGACATCCACCAGCACCCGTTTCCCCGTCCGGCCTGCCTCGCTGATCGCATCCCTGAGGTCCCTGGCCGCATCGCGCGAAGGATCGAACTTGGCAACCGCCACCTGCTCTTGCGCCGCCGAATGTTGAATTGCCGGCCCGACCATCCACGCAATCATTACCGCCGCGAGGAGACTCACTAACACTGTTACCTGTGTCCGACCCGAACGCATGACGTCGCCCAAATAATGTAACGAACAATGTACGAATTGGAGCGTAGGGAATCAAGCGCCGCATCATTCGTAGCGGAGCGACTCGACAGGATCGACAGCCGCGGCCCGCCGGGCGGGAAAGTACCCGGCAAGCAGGCCGATGACCGTGAGGATGCCGGTGGTCATGACCATGATGCCGGAGGAGAGAATCGGCTTCCCGAGGAACTGCATCGGCCCGCTATCGGAAGGGATGAGTTTCATCCCCGAGACAACGCCGAATGAGATCAGCATGCCGACCGCGCCGCCGATGAAAGCGAGCAGGAGCGCCTCGAAAATGAACTGTGTGTGGATGTAGCTCTTCCGCGCCCCGAGCGCCAATTTGATCCCGATTTCGCGGGTCCGTTCCTTGACGACCACGTACATGACGTTCGCGACGCCGACGCCTGCGATGAGAAGCGTGAGGAAGCCGACCGACCCGAGGAAGATCGACACACCCAGGCCGATCTTCTCACCGATCTTCTCCTGCTCGATGAAATCCCAGATGAACAGCGTCCGTTCGTCGGTCGGATCGAACCGGTATTTCCGTGCAAGCACCCGGAAGATTTCCTTCTTCAATTCCTCCTGCCGGCTGGGGTCGGTGGGACGGACAACGATCGAATTGACATTCTTGTTGCCGTACATCGTCCGGTGGGTCGAATACGGTATGATCGCCCTGTCGTCGTCGGGCCCGTTATTCATCGAAGTCTGGAGTTTCTTCTGCAGGACGCCGACGAGCGTGAAGGGGACGCCGTCCACGAGCACCGATTTGCCGATGGGATCCTCGTCACCGAAGATCTCCTTTGCGATCCTCCCCCCCAGCACCAGGACGCGGCGCTGGAGTGTCACGTCGGCGTCGCTCAGGAATCTCCCCCCCGCGGCAGGATACATCCGCCGCATTTCCTCGAATGCGGGATTGACTCCCTCACATTCCGTGTTGGTGGTGATCTTCTTGTACGTGAGCGCCACGCTGGCCCGGTACTGTGGGCTGATCATCGCGATCATCGGGATCGCTTGCCGGAGCATGGCGGCATCCTCTTCCGCCATCCTGATCCTTCGTCCTTTCGGGAGCCCCTCGAACTGTTTTCCCGTTTCGCCGCCGTAGAGGATCATGATCCTGTTTCCCGCGTTGATGAGCCCGGTCTGCATCTGGGTGCCCAACCCCTCGCCGAAGGAGAGCAGGAGGACGACGGCGACAGTCCCCCACGTGATCGCCACGATGGTGAGGACGGCGCGCGTCCGCTGCATCCTCAGGTCCTGGAAGAAATCCTTGAAGAGCTCCAGCCACATGGCTCATGCCCTCAGACAGTCGACAACATTCAGGTTAGCGGCGCGCCTGGCGGGAAAGAGACCCGCCATCAGGCCGATGACCGCAAGCACCAGGGCCGTGGCAACGGCCACTTCGAAGGAGATCTCCGGGGTCCCGACGAAATCTTTGATCGGGATATACTGGAGCGCCCCGGTAATCCCCAGCGCGATCAGGAAGCCGATCGTCGATCCGATCCCGATAATGAACATGGTTTCCATGAAGAACTGAGCAAGGATCGCCCGCCGCGTCGCGCCGACAGCCCGTTTAATGCCGATCTCCTTGATCCGCTCCTGGACGACGATGTACATGATGTTCGCCACACCGATCCCGCCGACGCCGAGGGTGAAGCTCCCGATCAGCCCCATGAAGATGTTGAAGGCGAGAAAGAAATAGTAGATGAATTTGTCGAACTCCCCGGTGTCCCAGATCCAGACGGCATCTCGGTCCGTCGGATCGAACTTGTAGCGCTTGCCAAGGACGGCCCGGACCTCGTTGTTCACGTCGGCCGAACGGGTCGGATCTTTCGGAGTATAAATGATGTTTCTGAGCTTCGAGACGCCCCAGACGGAGGCAAACGTCGAGGCAGGGATGAACACTCTATCTCTGTCACGCCGGTTATACGACGAGTTTTGTGTCTTCTTCTGCATCACGCCGATGACCGTAAACGGGACCTGGCCGACGAACAGGATCTTCCCGACGGCCCCGCCCTCGCCGAAGAGCAGCCGCTTCACTTCGTCGCCGATCAGTGCCACCCGCCTGCGGTCATTCAGATCCAGATCGTTAATGAATCGACCCCCCGGCTCCGGGATGATATTGCGCATATCGGCGTAGTTCGGATAGACTCCGGCCACGAGCGTATTCATGATGTTCTCGCCGAGATGGACCTGGGCATCACCGACGCTGTACTCCGGACTGATGGCCCGGATGCCGGGCACCTGCGACGCGAGCAGGCGGGCGTCGTCCTCCACGAAGCTGATCGGCCGCCCGATGCCGAACCCTTCAAACGGCTTGGTCGTCTGCCCGGGAAACATGATGGCAACGCTCTCGCCGATGCCATGCATGTTAATCGCCAGCTGCCGCTTGAAGCCCATGCCGAAGGCGAGCAGCACCACGATCGCCACCGTCCCCCACACGATGCCGAACACGGTGAGGAACGTGCGGAGCCGCTGGGCCCGCAGGTCGTGGACGAACTCTCGAAGCGTGGTGCGAAGGGTGTCCATCCGGCTACTCGATCTTCTTCGCCGGCTTCTCGAAGACCTCGTCCTTTTCCTTCAACCCTTCGAGGACTTCGATGCTGATCGCATCGCTGAGACCCGTCGTGATGAACCGCTCCTCATCCTTGCCGGCGGCGAGCGGAACCCGCACGAATGCGGAGTCGTTGCGGAACGTCACGACACGCTCCGGAATGACGAGCACGCTGTCCTTCCGGCGAATGATCACGTTGGCGTTGGCCGAATAGCCGGCGCGCAGGGTGCTGTTGCTGGATTTGGGGATGACGATCTCAATCGGGAAGACGGCGGCGTTCTCCTTCTTCTCCGCCTTCAGCGAAATCCTGGTCAGCCGCCCCACGATCTTGTCCGTGGGGAGCGCGCCGATCTTGATCTCCGCTTCCATCCCCTCCCGCAGCCTGCCGACGTCGATCTCGTCGACGGTCCCTTTGAAGACCAGCCGTTCCATGTTCGCCAACTTCATTAGCACCGTCCCTTCCTGATACGACGTAAGCGGCGTCACGGGGTCCCCCACCTCGACCATCTTCTTCAGGACATAGCCGTCGATGGGGGCCTTGACGATCGATTCAATGTCGGTCCCGCCGATCTTGACTTTTCCCTTCTCGAGCAGGTCGAGCCGTTCGCGGCTCAAGCTCAGGCGCAGCTGGCACTCCTCGAATTTCTGGTGGAAGTCGTCGAACTCCTTCCGAGAGATCAGCTGCTTCTGGAGCATCGATTCCTGCCGCACGCGCTCCTTGGTGTAGTTGTCCATCTCCACCTGCGCCATCTGGACGCTGCGTTTTGCCTCGGCGAGCTCCAGCGGCGTCGGGTCGGGGCGAAGCTCCATCAGCGGCTGTCCGGCTTTGACGAATGTCCCCGCATCGGCGAAAATGCGGCTCACGGCGCCGGAGACTTTCGATTTGACCGAGATCTCGATCTCGGGCTCGATCGTCCCCACCGCAAGGGCCTTATCGATGATGTTCCCCCGCGTGACCTGGACCTTGGCCGGGGCTCCTTCCTGGGAATTTTTGGACCCGCCGAGGAAAAAGAGCGCGGCAGCCACAAGGGTGACCGCCCCGCTGGAGGAAAGGATGATTTTCTTCTTCATTGTCATGGTCCGGGGTGACCGATGATGGGGTTCAGTGGGAGAGACACATCTGAGTACTCTACGTCAAGACGCAGATTTTGTTGCGCAAAATACAGCCAATTGATTTTGATCAGGCCGGCGTGTACCATGAAGGACGAATGCCGCCCGACTCCTCCCTTGCCGAGTTTCATCCGGTCGTCCGCGACTGGTTCCTCAGGACGTACGGCGCGCCAAGCCCTCCTCAGGCGCTTGGATGGCCGAGCATCTCGGCCGGCCGGAACACGCTCATCCTCGCGCCGACCGGCTCGGGAAAAACGCTCGCCGCATTCCTCTGGGCAATCAACCATATCGTGGAGCAGCATCTCAGCGATGCGCTGTTGCCCGGCGTGCGAATCCTCTACGTTTCTCCCCTCAAGGCCCTCAATAACGATATCGAACGGAACCTCCGGTCGCCGCTTGCGGGAATCCGCGAGGAAGCGGAACGCCGGGGACTCCGTCTTCCACCGCTGCGCGCCGACGTCAGGACGGGGGACACTCCGGCGGCGCGACGCGCGGCGATGGTGCGACACCCCCCGGACATTTTGATCACGACACCAGAGTCGCTGTACATTATGCTCACCGCGAAAGGATCACGCGGGATATTCCGATCCGTACAGTATGTCATCGTCGATGAGATCCATTCGATATGCGGCAACAAGCGCGGAGTGCATCTCGCAGTCACGCTCGAGCGGCTCCAAGAAGTGGCCGAGGTGGAACTCGTGCGCATCGGCCTTTCAGCCACCCAGCGACCGCTCGATCGTGTGGCGGCCTTTCTGGGAGGGATCACGGAGGACAAAGGAACTCCACGCCCCCGCCCGGTGACCATTATCGACGCAGGTCAGCGCAAGGACATGGACCTCCGCGTGGAGTGCGCGACTCCCGATTTCGGGACGATGCCGCAAGAAGGTGTCTGGTCGCTCGTTTTCGCCGAACTCCTGGCACTCATTCGATTGCACAGGACGACGCTCATTTTCGTCAACAACCGGCGTCTCGCCGAACGTGTCGCCGCACGCCTGACACGGATGATCGTTGAAGACCGGGAAGCAGCCCGGGGGTCGCAACGCTCCCGCGCAGAACTCCCTCCAGCCGGAAACGTGAACCTCCACGCGGTGCCGGAGCCCACCGGGTGGGGCGTCGACGAACCCCCCGCGGTGCGTGCATATCACGGCAGCATGTCGCGCCAGGCCCGGCAGCACATGGAATCGGCTCTGAAGGAAGGGCGGCTCCGCGCGCTTGTGGCAACATCGTCGCTCGAGCTGGGGATCGACATTGGGACGATTGATCTCGTCGTCCAGCTCCAATCGCCAAAAGGGATTGCCCACGGACTCCAGCGTGTCGGCCGTTCAGGTCATCTCGTGACCGCAACAAGTAAAGGACGCATCTTCGCCACGCACCGGGAGGATTTGGTGGAGGCGGCCGTGATTGCACAGGGAATGCGCCTCCATGGCGTCGAGGAGACTGAGATTCCGGAGAACTGTCTCGACGTACTCGCCCAACAGATTGTCGCGATGGCGAGCGTTGAGCCACAGGCGCTTGACCCGTTGTACAACCTCATCCGTCGTGCCCATCCGTACCGGACGCTCCCTCGAAACCTCTTCGACGGGGTTGTGCAGATGCTGGCAGGTCGGTACGCGAGCGGGGCCCTTCGGGAGCTCCGTCCTAAAATCTCCTGGGACAGGGTCAATGGCGTCGTCCGCGCCCTTCCTGGGACGAGCCTCCTGGCCATCACTGGCGGAGGCACGATCGCCGACAGGGGTTATTACGGGGTCTATCTCTCAGACGGCAGGACCAAGGTTGGCGAGGTCGACGAAGAGTTCGTCTTCGAAACCCGGATCGGTGACACCTTCATCCTCGGAACGAGCGTGTGGCGCGTCGACGCCATGGATGCAAACCGGGTGACGGTGAGTCCGGCGCCCGGGCAGCCGGCACGCATGCCCTTCTGGAAAGGGGAGGGGATCGGCAGGAGCTACGAGCTGGGCGTCAAGATCGGGGAGTTCCGCCGGCGGCTGAGCACGATGATTGACGATCCTTCCTGCCTCACGGCGTTGCGACAAGAGTATGCGCTCGACAGTCGGGGCGCCTGGAACATCCGAGAATACATGAGGAAGCAGAGAGAATCCACCGGCGTCATCCCATCCGACAGGCTTGTGCTTGTCGAGGGATCGCGTGACGAGCTTGGCGATCCGCGTTTGCTGATCCATTCGGTCTTCGGCCGCCGGATCAATGGTCTCCTGGGCCTGGTGCTTGCCCAGCGGATCATATCGCGGACCGGGGTGGAACCGCAAATGCTGTACAACGACGACGGCATTCTCATCCGCTGCGCGGATCTGGGGTCGCTGCCGCTGGACATCCTGTTATCGCTCTCGGTCGAAGAGGCAAAGGGCATAGCGCTCGACGGCCTCCTCACCTCTCCCCTGTTCGGCGGACAGTTTCGCCAGAATGCCGGTCGCGCGCTCCTCATGCCACGAGGCACGCCGGGCCGGCGGACGCCCCTCTGGCTCCAGCGGTTACGCGGCAGCGACCTTCTGGAGATTGCACGCCGGTATGACGATTTCCCGATCGTCATCGAGACCGTCCGCGAGATCCTCCATGATGTGCTCGACTTCGACCACTTCCTGGAGGTAATCCGCGGACTCGAACGGGGAACGATCGCCGTCACGACCGTCCAAACCGAAGTCCCTTCCCCGTTCTCGGCCAGCCTCCTCTTCGACTTCATCGCCGCCTACATGTACGAGCAGGATCGTCCGCGCGGCGAATCACTCAGCCAGGTCCTCGCGGTGAACCGTGAGCTCCTGGCGGAGATCATGGACCTGGAGACTCTCCCTTCGCTTATCCGCCCCGAGGCCATCGAAGAGGTCGAAGCACAGCTCCAGCATCGCGCCGCAGGCACGCGTGCGCGCTCGCCCGAAGAGTTAATGGAAATCCTCCTTCGCGCCGGTGACCTGAGCGAGCAAGAGATCCTGGACCGGTGTGAGGGAGACGGACTGGCCATGCTCCGGGCGCTGGAAGTGGACGGCCGTGCAGTGCGGATGAGTTTTCCTGACGGCGACCGGTGGGTCGCGGGGGAGGTAGCAGAGGTGTTCAGATCGCTCAATAGGGACGAACACGATCGCACGGTCATCGGACGGTACCTCGCGAGCCGGGGGCCAGTCACGTTGTCCGAGATCGCCTCCCGTTACGACACCCCCCGTGAACGTGTAGAGGAAATCCTCCGCAGCCTGGAGCAGTCGCGCGAAGTGATCCGCGGCAGGTTCCGGAACTCCGGAGCCACAGACACCGAGCCGGAGTGGTGCTCCCGACGGGCCGTGGAACAGATGCACCGGCGCACGATCACGATATTCCGACGGGAAATCACTCCCTGTTCAGGACCCGAGCTGACCCGGTTCCTCCTTGCCTGGCACGGTGTCGGCGCACAACGGGTGGAGCCTGCAACACTCATCGGAAAGCTCCAGGGCCTCCCGCTTCCCGCCGAAATCTGGGAACGGGACATCCTTCGCACGCGCGCAACCGACACCGGCCCCAACCTCCTTGTCGCTATGGGGAGCTCGGGGAGCATCGTCTGGGTGGGTACGCCGGGGGGACGGATCATGTGTCTGTTGCGGGGGAATGGTCAATTGTTTTCGCGGACGGAGGATTCCGGAACGGACGACTTGCGCGGAGGCGCGTCACAGGTCCTCACGTTTCTCGCGTCCCACGGAGCTTCTTTCCTGAGTGACATACGGGGGGAAACAGGACTTTCACTTGCGTCTCTCAATGCCGCCATCGCGCGGCTCTTCTGGGGAGGATTCATCACGAATGACGTTTTCATGGAACTCACGGCAGTCAAGCAACCGTCGGGATCGGACGACGATGCTTCAGTTGAGCGCATAGAACTGGTCGATCCGCGCCACGCCCCCGACCGTGGCCGGATCATGCAGTCGGCCCGGCGTGCCCTCCGGCAGGTCCCGGGCTGGAGCGGGCGGTGGTCCCTCGTTCGAACCCCCGCCGTACTGGGTCCACCCGTGTCACTTGAGGAGAAAGCACAGGCGCAGGCGGAACAGTTGTTGGAACGCTATGGGGTTCTGGCGCGTGAATTCCACAGGAGGGAGGCTCTCCTGCCCTGGCCGTTCATCGCTGCGCGATTGGCGGAGATGGAGCTTCGAGGAGAAGTGCGCCGAGGCTATTTTGTTGAAGGGCTCTCAGGTATGCAATACGCGCTTCCCTCGGCCGTCGAATTGCTCCGCCGGGTGCGAGGGATCGGCGCAGATACCGGGGAGGTTGTGCTCCTCAATGCCTGCGATCCCGCGAACCCGTACGGCACAGGCGCAGATCTTACGCCTGGAGGCGGGGCCGATCCGCCATTGCGTCCGGTGCGCGTCCCCGGGACGTACATCGCCTTCTCCGCGGGACGCCCTGTCATTGTCGTTGAATCGTACGGCAGCCGCATCCGCACTGTCGGATCTGCCCCCGAAGAAACGCTTCGTGCAGCACTGGAACGATTTGTCGACATGCTCCGCCTCCCCGAGCGGCTGCGGCCGTTTAGGAAAATCGTCATTGAATATTGTGACGACATCCGGCCGGCTGCGAGCCCTCTCTCGGACATCCTCCGGTCACTCGGGTTCGTGGGCGATCGGAACCAGACGATGTGCCGCGACGCCTACGGATGACACGAGCATTGCGGAATGGGGAATGCGGACAGAGACAGCATTTCGGAATGGGAGTGCGGACATGCAGGCGACTGTACTGCTATTCCGGAAGGCTATTCCTGTCCGCAATCCACAATCCGCAATCCGCTATATCTTTTGTACGACCCACCAGGTCTTGATTTTCCCCAGCCCCCGGCTTTCCGTGAAATCGAAGTCGTCGCTCTCCCGGACGACAAACCCCGCTTCCTCCAGCATGGCATGGATCTCAGCCGACGGGTAATAGCGCTCGCGAACCATTTCCACCTGCTGCCCATGGTTGCCTCGCTCCTTCAGCGTAAGCGTTACTTCGCTTGTCGCCAGGCGTCTCTCTCTGTCGTACGAATTCGCCAGCGTCATGATGAACTCTCGGCGTGTGACCGTCTCGGACTTCGTCCAGAGCTGAGTGAAGCACCGTTCGTTGTTGGTGTCGAACACGAACCACCCCCCCGGGGAGAGAGCGGCATATACAGACCGGAGGGCGGAGAGGAAGTCTTCCGGAGCGATGAGATGGTTCAGACTGTCGAAGAATGAGGTCGCAAGGGACACGAGGCGCGGAAGACGGAGGGAACGCATATCCTGCCGAAGAAACGTTATCGGCAGGCCCGACCTTGAGACCTTAGATGCGGCGCAGGCAAGCATGCCTTCGGATGCGTCGACGCCATACACCTCCCATCCCCTTCTCGCCATCATCAGCGCCAGCGTCCCGGTGCCGCAGGCGACATCGACCATTGCCGGGCCGCTGATCCTGTGCACGCGCAGGGTCCTCAGCAGGCGGGGAAAGATGAGCTCACTGAAGTTCTTGCCGTACGAACCCTGCCATCGGTCGTACACCAGGGGGAGGATGCGATACCCCGCGTCCATCGGGACGCCGCCCGATTCAGGGTACCGTGACCGGGGATGCTTCCCGGACCGGCGTACCGGTCTTCATCATCGCGATGAAGTCACGGAAGAGGTAGTCGCTGTCGTGAGGCCCGGGAGAGGCCTCGGGATGGTATTGCACAGAGAACAGGGGCATTGTGCGATGCCGGAATCCTTCGTTGGTGCCGTCGTTGAGGTTGGTATGGGTGATTTCGACGGCCGCGGGGTCGAGCGTGGCGGGATCAACCGCAAAGCCGTGGTTCTGCGACGTGATCTCAATCTTCCCCGACACGAGATTCTTGACGGGGTGATTCGCACCCCGGTGGCCGAACTTCAGCTTGAACGTCTTGCCGCCGAGAGCGAGGGCGAGCAACTGATGGCCGAGGCAAATGCCGAAGATCGGCACTTTGCCGATCAGGGTCTGTATGTTCCGGATCGCCACGCGCACGGCAGCGGGATCTCCGGGCCCGTTTGAGAGGAACACGCCGTCGGGCCTCATGGCCAGAACATCCGACGCCGGGTGGGAAGCGGGGACGACGGTAACAACACAGCCGTAACTGACAAGTCGGCGGAGGATGTTGCGTTTCAGCCCGTAATCATACGCCACGACTTTGAATCGCCGCGGGCGGTCACTTGCTCCCTGCAGCGTTCCAAGCGCAAAGGGCGTCAGGTCCGTTTCGTCCCAGCTGTACGGCCGGTCACAGGTCACCTTCGTCGCGAGGTCCAGTCCGTTCATGACCGGTGACGACCGGGCTTTTGCAAGGAGACTACCGTCATCCAGGTCTTCTGTGGAGATCACCCCCCGGAGGGCCCCTTCCGTTCTTATCATCTTCGTCAGCATTCGCGTGTCCAATCCCTGGATTGCCACGATGCCGTATTCACGGAGCCACACAGCCAGGCTGCTTGAGGCGCGAAAGTTGCTGAACTGGTCAATGTATTCCCGGACGATCACCCCCCGCACCTGGGGGCGGGCGGATTCAATGTCATCCCCGTTGATGCCATAATTCCCGATCAAAGGGTAGGTCAGCGTGACAATCTGACCGCTGTACGAGGGGTCGGTGAATATCTCCTGGTACCCGCTGATGCTCGTGTTGAACACTACTTCCCCTGTCACTTCACCGGGAGCACCAAACCCTTCCGCCGGGAGCACCACGCCATTCTCAAGTGCCAGCTTCGCTTTCATCGCATATCGTTCCTGCAGATCATCTCCCTTCCCCTCTTCCTGAACCTTAACCTTAACCTCAGTCTTGATCTCAATCTTGATCTCAATCTCGATCTCCCCTCGCCCCTCAACCGCCCTGTTACTTTCTCAACACTTCCGCCATTCGCAACATTCTGTATATAGACGCAACTTGTGTTAAATCAAATAGTTGTCGATAATATCTCATGTTGCACTTATAGTTACCCTGGTTGTGGATAACTCTGTTGATATTTATTGTATCAGTAGCCCAGCGCAACACCATTTTCACGGGGGTCAGGCCCCCCGAGGAAGTAGCTGCTCGTACTATCAATCATGAGCGCCTCCACCCTTGCCGTCCAGTTGACTTCCTTTAAGTTGTACCCCATGCTCCCAAGATTCCGGAGCACGTCGTCGACAAGCCCCCGCCGATCATGCTCCATGGTGTCAGGATGCCACTGCATGTGGACTCGCGGGGCATCGACCGCCTCCTGGATGTCCATCCCATGATCGACGACGTTGGAGATAATCTGGGTAACTGCCGTGGGGATCCTGCTTCCGCCGCGGGCTCCCACTGCCATGAATGGCCTCCCGTGTTTGAGGACGATGGTGGGGCACATTGAACTTACCATCCGCTTTCCCGGGGCTATGCTGTTCGGCTCGCCGCCCGGGAGACCGTCAACGTTGGGGGCCCCTCGCTTCACGCTGAAATCATCCATCTCGTTGTTCAGGAGGAACCCCGCCCCCTCAACGACGTCCTTGCAGCCGAAAGTACTGTTGAGCGTGTACGTCATGCTCACAACGTTGCCCCATTGATCCGCCGTGCAGAGGTGCGTTGTCTGGTGGTTGCCCGCCGGCGAACCGGCAGTAATAGCGTCGCCGTGAACCGCGTGTACACTGTCCCATCCCCCAAACCGGCCCACTGCATACGCTTTCGTGATCAGCGAGTCCACCGGGACGGCCACGGCATCGGGATCGCCGACGAAGGCGCTTCTGTCTGCAAAGGCGCGCTGGCACGCGGAGGCAAACAAATGCAGGGCCCGGCTGGAATTCCAGCCAAGCCGACGCACATCGAACTGCTCCAGGGTATTGAGAATCTGCAGGAGGGCGATACCGCCGGCCGATGGTGGAGAGGCGGTCAGTATTTCATAACCGCGATACGTTCCCCGAAGCGGCGTTCGCTCCACCGGCCGGTACGCGGCAAGGTCAGACGCAGTCATGATCCCGCCGTTCCGCGCGACCTCCTCGACGATCTTCTCTGCGACAGGGCCTGCGTAGAAGCCGTCTGTTCCACGCGCGATGATCAGGCACAGAGTCTCGGCGAGGTCAGGCTGTCGAAGGGTCTCTCCGGCAGCGGGGGGGGTCCCTTGCCGCGAAAACGCCCTCATGCTCGATGGGAATCTGGAGAGTTCGGTCCAGTCTGCTGAGAACGAGGCGGCGAGCCGCTCATCGACGGTGAATCCTCGTTCCGCGCACTGAAGGGCAAATCGGAGGACGCGCTCACGGTCCTTCGTGCCGTATGCGGCAAGCGCGTGAAGAAGGCCGGCCACGGTGCCCGGGACTCCAGCAGCAAGGGGACCGAGGAGACTGCGTTGCGGCACGGGAACTCCCGTCGAGTCCAGATACATGTCGCGAGACGCCGCGCCGGGTGCCTTCTCCCGGAAGTCGATCATGACCGCGGTACCGTCCCCCCTGCGGATCAGCATGAATCCGCCGCCGCCGAGATTGCCGGCCTCAGGGTAGGTGACCGCCAGGACGAACCCCGCGGCAACTGCAGCGTCAACGGCGTTTCCACCTTCCATCAGAATATCGCGCCCGGCAGATGTGGCCAGGCTGTCCGCCGTAACCACCAGTCCGTGGTGGAACTTCACCGGTCGACGCGACGCCGCCGCGAGCGGAAGTGCAATCCCGGCAACAAGCACGCAAACGCAAACCGCCCTGAGCATCATCGAATGGCGTACGCCATCCTCAGAACGGAAGGTCATCATCTTTGCCGGGCTCAGTGCCGGCGGCAGGTTCAGGTGCAGAGGTCCCAGCGCCCACCTGCGGCTCGCCTGCCCCTCGCCCGCTGTCAAGCATGATCATATTGTCGGCCACGATCTCCGTGATGTACCGTTTCGCCCCCGTGTTCTTGTCGTCGTAGCTGCGGGTCTGGATCCGTCCCTCGATATAGACCTTCTTTCCCTTCTTCAGCCACTCGCCACAGATCTCCGCCAGCTTTCTCCAGGCAACGATGTTGTGCCACTCGGTACGCTCCTGCATGTTCCCGTCCTGGTCCTTCCACGTTTCGTTCGTCGCGAGAGAAAACGTGGCCACGGCGACGCCGCTCGCAGTGTACCGGACCTCCGGATCCTTCCCCAGATTCCCGATGAGCAGAACCTTGTTCAGACTCTTTGCCATAGAGCAATTCCTCCTGTGTCTTCACGCACGCTACTGAGTTTTTCCATATTTGTCAAGGCTTGATCGGCCCTGCTGATGAGTCGGGCAGGGCACACAATCCCTCATCGGACAGCAGCCAGAGGGTGGAACAACAATGTGCGAGCGACGTCACGGTTTTTGCGCCGGGGGCTGCCCGGGAAATCAGCGTTGCCCCTGTCGGGCGTTCGTCCGCATTGAAGTCATACAGCGTATCGCCGTCCAGCACCACGATCCGCTCAGGGTCTGCGAACAGGGCTGCCGGTGACGCAAAGAGGCCCGGCGCAAGGTCCCGTTGGTAATTCCCAAACGCGTCAAACACTGCGATCCGACGACCGTCGAGCACATACACAGCGTCGTGTGGACCGATTTCGATCTGCGTCGGTGTCATCAGCCTCCCCTTTCCCCCGCCGAACCCACCGAAGGTGCGCTCCACGTGGTTGGACCGGTCGACGACGATGATCCGGCCGTTTTCGCTGTCGCAGACAAACAGCTCACCCAGCCGCGACAGGGAAACATCGGTAGGATACCCGAACCGCACGTCAGGGTTGTCGCTGTCTCGCGTAGAGAGCGAGGAAATGAAGGTCAGCGACCGGTCGAATCGTTGGATGCGGTGATTTCCGTAATCGGCAACAAAGACATCGATCCCGTTGCGGGCCCAGACCGATGACGGACGATCGAATTGGTCGTTCCCCCAGCCCGTCCCCCCCACTTCGCGCTGCAGCTTGCCGGTGGGCGAGTAGGAACGGAGGGCATTCCGGGCAGCATCGACGATGAAGAAATTCCCGTAGAGATCCGCATCGCATCGGGTCCCTCGGATCGTCTGCACCTGAGCGTGGAGCGGGTCCGGAGGCGCCGTCGCGGCCACCGTGAGAGCCAGCAGCATGAGAGTAACAGGCGTGCCAGCGTATCGACCGTGAGATTGCATGCAGTGGGACATGGGACGCCGACTATCGCCGAAGGAGATTTGCAAGCAGCCGGTGCGCGCCCGGATGGATGTTCATCAGTTGCGAGTAGAGATCAAGCGCGACGTACGTGATCTTCCCCTTCCCTTCCCTCACCGTCACGACCAGCGGAGCATGGCGTTCGTCTGCCGACGACGCCACGATCCGGGAGCCTTCAACGAACCCTGTCCTCAATCCGCAGGCAGCGCGCGATATTACCCACTGATCCCAGTCGGCGCTGCTAAGCTGGTTGGGGCGGTTGAAAAGGTCATCCGTCGAGTCGATCGTCACACGCACTGTAGAAGCGACCATGGGGTCCCGGCGGAATTCCGGGCCCGGGAGCCCCCAGCGTGAATCATCCGGAACCGCCGGCGGGAGAACGACGAGACTTCCCCCTTGCTTCACCCAGGCGTGCAGCGCCTCGTTTATCGCCCTCCTCGATTCTATGTGCCGCAATGCGTCGCGGTCCACGACGACGTTGCTGAACGGGGTTAGCTCTGTTTCATCGGCAATCTTTGCCCATCGCACGCGCAGCCGTGCCAGCGCCTGTTCGACAGGCCCATCCTCAAGGACGGTGATGAGGCCGACGTATGCTCCCGAATCGACCCGTACATCGAAACTGCGCATGACGAGCGAAAGTTCCCCTCCGCCAGAAAGGCTGAGGATCAGTGGATGGTCTCCCGGACTGATCCCTCCCCTCAGTGTGAGGCGGAGCGTGTCGAGCAGGACATAATCCTTGACGGGGAGCATCACTTCATGTGTCACGGGGGCCAGAGGGGAATCACGCAAAGAGAGTGTCCCCTCGTATGCGTCGCGGCTCAGATTGACGAGGCGGACGATCACCGGTTCCCCGTCCATCGCCCGGACGACCGGCGTGAGGACCTCATGTGTCCGGCGGGGGCCGGCGTGGAACGGGATTTCCTTTCTGTAGATGTAGTCGCGCCCCCGGTCCTTGTCCCGGTGGATAAGGATAAAGGAGAACCGTGCGCGCGGCACGTGTGTCGTCATGCCGAACTGGGACAGCGGATAGGTGAACGGGAGCGATGATGGCGTGAGGATGCGAAACTCGCTGTTCGCCGTGAACGGAAACTGGTTGTTGATCGACTCATTGATCCCCCACGCGTGGCTCATTGCACCGGGAAAGAAAATCCTCGTCCGTGTGCTGTCGTCGGCAGATGTGACCTTCCCGAACCGAAGGTACGTAAGCTGGCTCTGCGTAAGCAGCGTGTCGCTCAGGCTGCACTCGACGTGTACCCCCAGGAGTGAACAGCGCAGGGTCTCCAAAGTGTTTTTCCAGCTGGCAAGCACGCGGACGTCCCGCGTGGATAATGTGCGCCGCTGCCGTCCCAGGATCACATCAAGACTGTCGATCGCACGGATGACGCTTTTGAGCATGGACGGGCCCGTCCCCCTCGCCCGCTCGCCCGCAAGCTGGTCGATGACGGCCCGGAACGAGCGCGTCGCCGGTCCCGCCACCGGAAGGCCCTTCAGGAGGGTGGCAGGTAAACGTCCTCCCGCGGGGGCAAGCACTGTGTATGAGCGGTCGGCGCCCTGCGTCCAACTTCCGATCTGCAGCTTCAGGGTACGATAACCCTCGACAGCTTCGCGCGCAATCGTCCGATACGATTTCTTCCAGACAGGATGCCGCACGTCGTACGAGCGTGGCGTGATCCCCTTTCCCCCTTCACTCTCCTCCAGGAGCCGGGTCACGTGCCAGGGACCGGGCAGCACAGTATCGGGTCGTGCGGAGGGATCTGCAGCCACGTGCATCGCCCGGAGGATCAATCGGGTCAGCAGCTGTTGTCGCAATGAACGACGTGCACTACCCCGGCAGTCCCCGCCGATGATCACTGCGTCTGGCTTGAAATAGCGCAGCGCATACTCGACGCGTGAGACGACAGTGTCCGCATTCCAGATTCGACTCAGGAGTGCTGTGTCGGGGACGATGCCCGGGTCCGGAATGTTGAGGAAATACGGTATGGCGCCGAGCAGGAGACTCGCGCGATATGCTTCATCCTTTCGCCGGGCGGCGATCTCCACCGGCAGTGCGCCGCCTTCATCCCCTGGCGTGGCGTCCCCGTTGGTCACGTACAGCACCGCGGTCCGCGCTCCTTCGCCGAGTCGAAGCTCTGTCAGGAGCGGGAAATCCTCGTAACCGGGCTGCAGCGCCACAAAAAGAACGACGGCGGGGTTGTGAAGATCAAGGACCTGCTGGTGTATCGCGCCCCGTCCCGCGTCCGGGAAATAGCGAGACTCCTGTGGAGGCCCGGCGGGTGCGTCCGTGAGCGTGCAAGAGATCCCCACGCATGCAAGTATCGCAGATCGGTACAGGCGTTGCATAGTTGGTTGCGTCTGGACAAGAAAAAGGGCTGGCATGGTACACGCCAGCCCTCTGGCAGAACGAAGCGGCGTTCTGAACGGCGTCAGAACGCGAGCCCGATCGTGATGGTGTGGTTCGCGTCGAAATACTTCACGTTCCGATAGGCATAGTCAACTTTGACCCCGATGCCGCCGACGTCATAGTGCACGCCGGCACCGAGCGTCCAATCGTAAATATACCCGCGGGCGTCCGTCAGATCCTTGTCGGTCTGCGGCGAGAAGCCATAGCCGCCGCGGACGAAAAAGAGCTGCTTGTAGGAGTATTCCGTGCCGAGACCATACTCGTCATCGGAGTAGTTGTTATTCCGGAACATCCCTCCGACGGTGAGCTGGTTCTTCTCATCGAGCACCGGGCTGTATGCAACGCCCAGTTCCATCGTTGCCGGGACCTCAAAGGCCGCCATCTGGTCGATGTACGGTTGCTGGCCCCTGTTCGAGCCGACCGTGGTGGCACTCACGTACGCGTTCGATCCTTCGAACGTCATGTTCGGACCAATGCTCTTCACCGCCACGCCCAGCATCAGCCCCTGGATGCCCAGGTTGTGATACTGGATTCCCACGTCGAACACGAGCCCGGACGCCGACATGTTGAGGATCTTCTCCGACACCAGATATGCCGTCCCGCCGACGGAGATGCGGTCCGTCAGCAGCTTGGAATAGGTCACACCCAGCGTGAGGAACGTCGGGCTGTATTGCTCGCCCGTTCCATCCGGGTAATCCACCGTCGTGACGGGGATATCCCCGAAGGAGAGCGACTTGATGGAAAACCCGAGGTCGCCGAATTCACCGGCCTTGACGCCGATCGCACCATACGTGACGTTGATGTCTGCGATGTATGTCATCTGCGAGAACATCGCATCCACGCTGTTGGTCATGCGGCTTAGACCCGCGGGATTCCAATAGATCGCTTCGGCCCCCTTGAGGAAGACGGAGCTTGACGCGCCGATCGCAACCCCGCGTGCACCGACAGGGATCAGGAGCTCCTGCGCGCCTGCAGTGCCGATCCTGTTCTTGTTCCCGGCGAATGCTGTCAGCGACAGCAGGCCCGGCAGCAGGACAAGGCAGACCACCGTCCGCAACAGATTCCTAGTCATTGAGTTTCTCCTTTAAGTTCAATAGTCAATTCATCGCCGCCCCGCCGGCCCTTCTCCCCGGAGGGGGAAAGGCCGACAGAGCCAGATGCGGATCACCACTTGTCAATGAATTGCTGCTCGGGAATGACACCGAGCTTCAGGGTCTTCACCTTGCCCACTTCGGGCATATCGACGTACACAATGTACATGCCGGCAGCCACCGGGAATCCCTGCTCGTTGCGGAGATCCCACTGGAGGAACTGCGACGCATCATCTTTCTTCAGTGTCCTGACCAGCACGCCGGCCAGGTTGAAGATGCGGATGATCGCCGAGCGCGGCATGTGCGTAAACGTCACGAACCGCTGGTACTTGTTCGACTCCTGCGGATTGAACCCGATGTAGGGGTTCGGGAAGACGTTCAGATTTTCGACATCAGCAGCAGCAACGGCATTGTTGAGCGTCGGTGCCGCAGGGGCCGTAAAGGAGAACGAGTTCAGCGGAGTATTCAGGTGGTTTGCCAGGATCAGGAACTCGTCGTTCGCGGCAAAGGCGACGTCCCCGCGCCTCGCAGGCGTTCCCATCCACATGATTGGAACAGTGTTGTTCAGGATGTCCACCTGCAAGCTGGGGTCCGCCGTCGTGCTGTACGGGACGTCATAGATGAAGAACCACTCCCGCGGGCCCGACCCCGATACGTTGTTGCCGACGTTGAAATCCGGTGGCCAGTATTTGCCGTCCACCAAACCACCTGCCACGTTGTTTTCCAGATGACCGATGGCCAGCCGCGTGGGAGGAGTCGTCTCGTTGTTGTATGCAGCAAACGGCACGCTCTTTGCGAACTGCTGGAACGCATACCCTGCAGTGGGATTCAGTATAAATGGCGCGAACTCCGGTTTCGCCGGGGCAGCTGTCGCACCGCGGAGGTACCGGTATGCGAACGATGCATCAGGGTCGTTCGGATCCGTCAGGTTCCCAAGCAAATCGGTTGCGGCATACTTGAGCAGCACGTTGCGGAGTTTGTCGTAGCCCACCGTCGACCCGCTGAACCAGTTGCCGTAGGCGTTCCCGATTGCGCCGTTGAATCCTTCCAGCCCAAACCCGTCAGCGCCGCCTGCCCATGTCCAACGCCGAGAGCCGCTCGGGATGGACCAGTCCTTCATGCCAGGAGTCGAAGGGCCGGTCACTTTCATCAGCATGCCATCGACGATAGGATAGTTCTCATCGCCGCTCTGGTTTGTATTGCCGCTGATGAGGACCCTATTGGCCGTTACGTCGGTGAGATCCCACACCGTGGTGCTCGTCACTGTATCGACTCTGAAGTTCACGCGATACTGATGGCCCGTCGTGGCGTTCGGGTTCACGACGATCGGCATCACCAACCCTTCAGAGAGCGATCCGCCCGTGGCTACCGATTGTACCGTCGCCACCGTGTCTCCGGCGGCAAAGAACCGGAAGCCCGGAGGAGGCGTCTGCGGGACGACCGTCTTCGGACTTGGCGGGCCTTCAAGCTGCGAGGGCTTGGCCGTCGGCGCCCCGTTGAAACTGTAGGATGTCACGCCGAAGTAATAGGTTGACCCGTTGATCAGACTCCGTCTCCCGACCGCATCGTCCTTCGTCTGGAAACTCCGCTTAATCCCCGAGTCTGTTCCGTACTGTGCCGGCTTGCTGACGATGTACCCTGTTGCCTCGTCGAACTGATCGTCAAAGACTGTCGTGACGGAGTTCACGAGGTCATACGTCGCCAACCGGATCGGATGCGCAAGATCCGGTCCCCCTCCGAGTGTGGGGTACTGGTACACGTTATAGCCCTCGAAGATGTAGCCGTTGCTGTTCCAGGTCTCGATCTTCGTCGATCCCACCGTGTCGGACCAGGACAACGCCACCTCCCCGTCGAGCTGGGCAACCTGGACCACAGGGTTCGGCGGCGGACGAGAAATATTGAACAGCAGGTTATATGCGCTCTGTGCCAGGTCGCTATAGTACTTCAGCACGGCAATGCTGGAGATACGGTCGCCGCCCAATCCCACCAAGGTGGCCACAACCAGCTCCTGCGTATCCCTGTTTGCCAGGGTAAATGGCCCTGTCACAAGGCAGATGCGGCGGTCGCCGGGAATCAAGCCGTAGGTACCGTCGAGCCAGCCCTTACCGGTAAGTGGATCGCCGCTCAACGTATACTTCGTCCCGACTCCGGTTGTTGGGTCGATGAATTCGTCTCCGCTCGATGAAATGCGGGCATTCATCAACCGATACCACTGGATGTTACTCCCCTGCGCTCCGAGTGTCGGATCGGTGTAAATCGCGCTGCTGTTAATGAAGAAGTCAAACGTCGTCATCCCCAGGTTCTTGTATCCGTGGCGGTACTTCAGCTGGAACACAGCCGAATCGGACTGGTTCCCCGTGGGGATGATCGGCCCCTGGAAGAAATCGTACCCGGTGGCCGGGACAGCGCTTCCGTACGTCAGATCGACGTTCCGTCCGTTGTACACGAAGCCGAGGCTTCTCCCGATATCGCAACCGGCATAGTCATCACTCGCCTCGCCGAGGTCGACATCGGACCACTGGACCAGGAAACAGCTGTCAATGGGAGCGCCGCTCTTGTTGATGAGCAGAGTGCTCGCAAAGATGGTGCTGCCCAGCGCCCCTGTGAGGTTATACCCCCACACGGTCCTGTGCATCTCGATCCCGACAGGTGGGGAAGAGTACAGAGCGGAGGTCCGGGTCGCATTCAGGTCATTTGCAACATAGTACAGCGTCTGATCAGCTCCTGGCTGTCCCGGAACGTCCACCGCAGGATCATAGATGCCGTTCCCGTTCACATCTTTGTACGGTGCAGGGAGCCCGTCCTTTGCCGGCCATTCCAGCCAGTCTGCCTGATACCGGGCGAAGAGCGTCTGGGGCGTCATCGATGAATAGCGGTCGATGAGCCCTGCCTCCTCCTCCATTGCAGCTTGGACATCAGCATATGCAGTGGTTGGAGTGACATCAGGCCGGACAGTGTACACACGGTACTTCGCGAGGTCCGGATTGTCTGCCGTGGCACGGTCGGCTTCCAGCGGACCTCCTTCCGTGACGATCGTACCGGCTTGAAGCCCATACCGGTAGGTATCTCCGCCAACCTTCGGGTTCACTGCCGTGTTCTCTTTGTGGAAGCCGCCCCAGAGGACGCCATCTTCGAATATGGCGGTCTTTCCACTCCCCTTGGGGAACTCCGTCCCAGAGTTCCCGGTGGCAATATTGTACGAGCTGTTTCCGTTATTCCCGTACCAGTTGAAGAGGTTATTGATAGTAAACCAACTGTAGTCGTCGTTGGTCGCTGTCTTCAGCGGGCCCTTGTTCTTCTCCCTCACGTCCTCGCCCGCGAACGCCGTCGGGAGACTGACACAGAGCAGGACCGCAACCAACCCGCGAATGAGTTTCATGAATCGCTTAGACATGTGGAGTACCTCCTCCGTGATTAGTATTCAAGTCGCAGGCCAAAGCGGATCTGCCGCGGCGGCCCGAAATTGCCGGAGTTCTCGCCGAGGTACAATGCTTTGTACATCTCGACAAACCGCGGTCCAAGCGTCGCCACGTCCGTCTGCCCGGCAGCCGATGAAAGCCATCCGTCGTCTTCCGTGTCGCCCGTGCGGGGGAAGACGTCCACGGGGTTGTCGGTGCCAAGGATGTTGATGACGTAGACATAGAAGTTCACATCGAGCGGACCGAACCGCACGGTCTTGTCGATGCGCCCGTCAAGCTGGAAGAACCAGGGCGTCGTGGACGATCCCGGGGGCTCAAGCGGGTCGCGGAAGCGTGCATCACCCGGCTTCGGGCCTCGGCTGTCGGTATGGAGCCGCGTGAATGCATGGCCGCTGTTGAACTGGAAGAGCAGGTTCAGGCCGAGCTGCGACAGAATCGGACCGCCGTCATTGACGCCGAACCGGTAATCGGCAAGGATGGACCCGCTGTGCCGGTAGTCGAAGTTCGTCGGCATGACGTACTTCGGCAACGACTCCGGTCCCAACCCCAGTTGCCAGATACCGTTGCTGGAGGTTGGATCCGTTGCTGTCGACCGGGCATCCATGAACGTGTAGTTCATCTGGACGGAAAAACGCTCCGTACGGCGGAGCGTGAACTTCATTTCGATCCCTTTGGAGGTCGAGAAGTCGACGTTTGCCACCTGTGTGTAGATCGGGGCCTGGCCGCCCGTCGGCGGGACCATGATGAACTGGATCTGATCCCGGATGTCCTTATAGAAGGCCGTTACGTCGAATGACGCATTGTCCGAGACAACCTGGGAGAATCCGAGCTCATATTGCGTGGTTCTCTCGGGCAAGAGACCCCAGCCATTGGGGGCCGCAACCCAGAGGCCACCTTTAATATTCCCCGACATGTTCGCAGCACCGCGGTACGAATCATTGAGGCGGGACTGCTGGATGAATTTCCCGTACTGCGCGTGGAAAACTGTCCGGTCCGTCACCGGGAACGAGAATCCAATGCGCGGGCTGATCTGGCTCGTCTTCTTGGTGTTCTGGAAGTAGCTCGCCAGGATGTAGTCGTCCGCGTTGAAGGTGAGATTCCCGGGATCCGGCGTGTCAACGCTGTTGGGATCGATAAAGTCCCACCGCAGGCCGAGGTTCATGATGATGTCTGACAACTCGATCTTGTCCTGCGCATAGATCGCCGCGAAGACGGGGTGACGCGGACCGAGATACAACATGGCGTTGTTCTTAATGACATCACCGTCGAGCTGGTTCCCGAGGATATCATAGCCGATGATATCGGATCCGATTCCCGAAGACTTGTTCAAGAGGTTTTCCAGTTCGGCAGTACTGGTTGCCTGCTTGCCGATGGCCGCCCAGTTGATGACACCGGCAGGGTTGTATCGACGGATGGTGTAACGCGTGAACTCACCCCCCACCTTTAGCTCATGGATTTTCATCTGCGTGGTGAAGTCTGCGCGCCCGCCGATTGAGGTCGTCTTGTTCTTCCCGTACCCCGCAATTTGCCGTCCCGGCTGGCTCAACGAGGTGATGATTGCACCATTGAAGAAGGTGTAGCGCGCGAAATTCTGAGACTCACGGTACATCCGGTACCCCAGCTTCGCGTTGGCCAGAGAGTCCCCGTACAGGAACAAGTCTTCCTGGAAGTCCGGGTCCATTGTCCTCGTGCTTGCCGCAAAGAAGTTGCCGTTGACCTCGAGGAACGTCGTCGGCGAGAAGATGTACGACAGCTTCAGGTTGGCGAAACCGTTCCGGTCGATCGACAGCGGGAGGCGGCTGGTGTTCAGGACTTCCTGGAACACGGTACTCGCCCGGCGGTTCGTATACGAGTACGATCCCGAACCACGCAGCTGGAGTTTGCCGAGATCAAGCTGCGCCGTCCCGGCGAACGCCCAGCGGTTGTTCATGCCGCCGATCGAATTGCCCCCTTGCGAGAGCAGCGGGATAGTGTCAGGACGAGCCGTTGCATGCGCCGGGGTGATGGCACCGTCCGTCACGAAGTTTTTCAGCTCATACGGACCGCGGACTGCTGCAGCCGGGTCGCGGAAGAACGTGTTCTGGATCGACCCGAAGACCCGAAGCTTGCCGAGCAAGGGGCCACCCAGGGTTGCCGTGAAGTCCGTGTAGCCGTAGCTGAAGCCGCCAAGCGCTTTCTTGTTCTGACCGGTGTATCGGTCAGTCTCGGCCAGCAGGCTCGCCTTCCACCGCTCAGGGTTCCCGAGCCGCATCTGGCTCTGGACGATGCCCGCGTTGGCATTGCCGAATTCAGCGCTGTACCCGCCTGCCTGCACCTGGATCTGCTCCACGGCTTCCGCCGACGTGTAAAGCGCGCTTCCGCCGTATACGATGTCGGTGGCATTGACACCCTCGACGCGATACCCGATCTCATCGGGGCGGCCGCCACGCACGTAGAGGTTTCCGCCCTGCGAGACAACGCCCGGCTGGATCGCGATGGCGGCGTTGGTGCCTCGCGCCGGGAACTTGCTAAAGAACTCGGCGTCGATAATGCGCACTGCGTTCGTCGCGCTCTTGTTGATGAGCGGACGCTCAGCAGTGATCTCCACGGTCGCCACCGTGACGCCTTCTGCCGGCAGTTGGAAGTTTGCCTCTGTGGTCAGTTCGTTGTTGACCCGTATGTTGGAAATCGTAATAGGCTGGTAACCAACGTAGCTGGTCCTCAAGGTGTAGTCGCCAGCGGGGACGTTCAGGATCGTGTACTCGCCCACGGTATTGGTTGCCGCACCCATGGATGTTCCCACGACCACAACGTTCGCACCGACGAGGGGCTCACCCGTCCCTGCGTCAGTCACCTTCCCCCGGATCTTCCCCGCTGCGAACGTCAGGGCCGGGAGTAAGGCCGAGATCAACAACAGACAGAAGAGCTTACGTTGCATGTTGTGCCTCCTTATGTGTTGGCAAGATGACTCTACCGCAGTACCACCAACTTGTGGAACCCCGCGATGCAGTTCGGAAGACAATCGGATGAAGCGCATGTTGGAAGGAAACGAAACCTCCGGTGCGTTGAAGCTCACCCGCGGAACCAAGCGCTCAACTGCCCCCTGCGGCAATCGCCGCGACGTTCATAAACGCACCGCCGCACAGCCGGGGCCGCGGACACACTGGAACGAAGAACGTGAACAGAACTGCAATCGGCTGTGACCATCAGGCTGGCGTCGCATGCACCTTGACGTTGCGACGGGACCTGAAATCATCAGCTATGGGTACAACGGGTATGAAGAATGGAATGCTGTATCAATTGACCCCCGGCGATCATCACCTCCTTCAGGAAGAAGTGTGTGGGGATGAGGAAAATCGTGTGAGTTCAAACGAATATAAATACCGAGGTTGTCTTTGTCAAGAGCAACATCGAAAAAATGGAGAAAATAAGGGGCTCCCCCTATTCAAGAAAGACCGTTCTCAAACGGGTAATTCCGTCCAAACCGTTCAATTCGGCCATAGCCGCAGGAGGGAGCGGAGTGTCGATATTCATCACCGTCAGGGCCATTTGCCCGGCCGCGGACCGGCCAAGCGACACCCCCCCAATGTTGACGGCATGCCGGGCCAGGACGGCGCCGACGCTCGCGAGCATCCCCGGCCTATCAATATTATAATAGATGAGGAGATGCCCCGTCGGGTTAACCTCGAAGCGGTATCCGTCGATCATCACCAGCCGCACCGCCGAAGATCCGAACACCGTTCCGGAGCATTCCCGCGTCTCCCGGTCGGTCTCATAACGGACACGCAACTGATTCGGATAACTCCCCGCCGCCGGCTCGCGCGATTCCCCCACCGTCAGTCCCAGTTCCGCCGCAAGGAACGGGGCATTGATAAAATTTACCGGATCGGGCTGGCTGTGCGAAAGGATCCCCTTCAACACTCCCGCTTTCAACAACTCCATAGTCGATGTCACAATCTCCCCCGCACCAATCACGTTTACTCTGCGCAGTTTGCCTGCGGTCATCTGCGCCGCAAGATGACCAAGCTTTTCCGCCAGCGTCACATACGGGCGCACTTCCGCCTTGAGCGTCAGGTGCATCGCCGCGCCGTTCACCACCCCCGCATACCCCCGCCCGTGCAGCGCATCGGCAATCTGCTGGGCGATCTGCACCGCCACTTTTTCCTGCGCCTCCTCCGTGGAGGCACCGAGGTGCGGGGTCACGACCACATGGGGATGACGCAGGAGTGCGACGTTCGACGGCGGTTCGCTCTCAAACACATCGAGCGCCGCTCCCGCAACCTGTCCCGACTCGAGTGCGCGCAATAGGGCGGCCTCATCCACGATTCCGCCGCGCGCACAATTGATCACGCGCACTCCCTTCTTACACCTTGCCAGGGTATTGTCGTTCAGCAGTCCGCGGGTCTCAGCCGTCAGGGGTGTGTGGACGGTGATGATATCCGAACGACGATACAGCTCATCCAGACTGACAGGTTCGATGCCAGCCTTCGCGGCTGCCTCGGGCGCAAGGAGCGGATCGTAGCCGATAACCTTCATCCCGAGCCCCTGGCAGCGGGCCGCGACCTCCCGCCCGATCTTACCGAGCCCCACAACGCCGAGCGTCTTCTCGAGCACCTCCGTGCCGGTAAACTTTTTCCGTTCCCACTCGCCCCGCGCCAGACTCATATGGGCCTGAGGGATGTTGCGGACGAGTGATAGGAGCAGCGAAACTGTATGCTCGGCGGCGGACACGGTGTTGCCGCCAGGGGTGTTCATGACGAGGATCCCCTTGCGCGTTGCCGCCTCGACATCAATATTGTCCACACCCGTCCCGGCCCTGCCGATCACCTTCAGCCGTTCCCCCCTGGCGATGACTTCCGCGGAGACCTTCGTCGCGCTGCGGACGACAAGCCCCTCGTATCCGCTGATCACCTGCTCAAGCTCTTGTGCAGGAAGCCCCGGCCGGTTGTCCACTTCGAACCCTTCCCGCGTCAGGATCTCGATGCAGGACTGTTCAAGATTGTCGCTGATGAGGATCTTCATGGTATGATCACCATCGCGCGGAACTCGGCGCTCCGATGGTAATTCGTCGGAAGGGCCATGCGGAGTGCAACGGCCTCGGGAAGGGGAGTCGGGCCCGGTGTGAACAATCGTTGTTTCATCGGCACGCGCCGAACCATCAGGTTCAGTCGAGCGTCGCGGCGACTCCACCGAGGAGTTCCGATTTCCCCATCCCGCTCAGGGCAGACACGGGTATCACCTGGCGACAATGCCGGTAGCGGCTGAAAGTTTCCCGGGCAGCGGCAACATACCGTGGCATCTTGCTCGTGGGGAGCTTGTCGGCTTTGGTCAACGCGATGATAAACGGGATTTCGAAGTAGTCCAGCCACCCGACCATCATCATGTCGAGTTCACTCGGCTCGTGCCGCGCGTCGACGAGCTGGATCACGAGGGCGAGCTCTTTTCGGGTCTTGAGGTATTGTTCGATGGTCTTTCCCCAGCTCGAGCGGATCTGCTCGGGGAGCTTGGCATAGCCGTAGCCCGGCAGGTCAACGAAGTACCACTGCTTGTTGATGATGTAGTAATTCAGCTCGCGGGTCTTGCCCGGCGCGGAGCTGGAGCGGGCGAGGGACTTCCTGCCGCACAGCTTGTTGATGAGGGACGACTTGCCGACGTTGGAGCGCCCGAGGAAGGCGATCTCCTTCAGGCCATCTTTGGGAAGCTGGCGGAGGTTTGCGACGCCGAGAACGAATTCTGCCGATGTGATCTTCATACGGGGAGCGCGCGGCATCCCGGTCAGCGGGACGCTTTCGATTCCTCCCCGGGGGGGGTGTCCGTTGCTTGTTTGCCGGCGCTTTTTGCCGTCTTCCCCTTCCCGGGCCGGGGAGTTTTCTTTGCTTTCTTTTCCGGAGCGGACTTCTCCGCGGGCTCCTGGCCCGTATTGAAGTCGACGAGCTCGATCACTGCCATTTCAGCGGCGTCGCCGAGTCGCTGGCCCAGCTTGACGATGCGCGTGTACCCTCCCGGTCGGGTGGCAACCCGCTCGGCGATGGTGGTGAACAGCTCGCTGATGACGGCGCGGTCCTTGATCAGCCGGCCCACCTCCCTGCGCGCGTGCACAGCCGCGGCGGGGGCATCCTTCAGTGCGGCGGCGTTTTTCGCGCGCGTGATCAGTTTTTCGACCACCTTCCGGGTTTCCTTGGCCTTGGCCACCGTGGTCATGATCCGTTTATGACGCAGCAGCGCCGTCGACAGCGACGCGAGCGTCGCGCGGCGGTGGCTTGCGGTGCGCTTGAGTTTCCTGCCTGACTTGCGATGTCGCATGATGGTTGTCCGCTCTCAGCAATAGTTGAGGGTCACGGCACGCGCCGTCACTCACCGTCTTTCAGGTACTTCGACACGTCCATGCCGAACGTGAGCTTTTCCGCCTCGATGATCTCCGACAGCTCGGCGAGCGATTTCCTGCCGAAGTTGCGGAACTTCAGGAGCTCCGATTCTTCCCGCCGAACGAGGTCTGCGATCGTCTTGATGTTCGCCGCGCGGAGACAATTGTGCGAGCGCACCGACAGTTCGAGGTCGTCCACCGGCGTCATCAACACCTTCCTGATGCGCGAGAACTCCGCGTCCTGCTCCGATTCCTCCTTCGGCGTCTCCGGTTCCATGTCGAAGTTGATGAACAGCTGAATATGATCGCGCAGGATCTTGCCCGCGTAGGCCAGCGCGTCCTCCGGCGCGACGGAGCCGTCGGTGTCGATCTCGATGGTCAGCTTCTCATAGTCGGTCTGCTGCCCGACGCGCGTCGTCTCGACGAAGTACCGCACGTTGAGGATCGGCGTGAAGATCGAGTCGATGGGGATGACCCCGACCGTCTGGTCCGGGGTCTTGTTCTCCTCGGCGACAACGTATCCGATGCCGCGGCCAAGCCGGAGGTCAAGCTCGAAGTTCGCGTCGGGGTTCAGCGTCGCGATGTGCAGCTTCGGGTTCAGGATCTCCACGTCCGCCGTCGCCTTCTGGATGTCGGCGGCGGTGAAGTCGAGCGGTCCCTTGACCGGCACCACGATCCGCGTCGTCTTCTTGTTGATCAGCTTCAGCCGGACCTGCTTCAGGTTCAGCACGATGTCCGGAACGTCTTCGACGACGCCGGGGATGGTGGAGAATTCATGCTGCACGCCGTCCACCTTGAAGGCGGTGATGGCATTGCCGGGCAGCGACGACAGGAGCACGCGCCGCATGGCGTTGCCGATGGTGACGCCGAAGCCCTTTTCCAGCGGCTGGACGATGAAACGTCCAAACGTCGGCGAGTACGTCGACTCGTCGAGCTGGATTTTCTCCGGCATTTGAATGGTTCCGGTTGTCATGGTCGATCCACCCTCGCTTACTTGGAATACAATTCGACGATCAATTGCTCGTCGGCATTCAACGGAATATCCGCCCGCTCCGGGACGTTCAGGAACGTCCCGACCATCGCCGCCTTGTCGAGGCTCAGCCAGGGGAGCATGGCGGTGTCTTTCATACGTTTCATCGACGCGTGGAGCACTTCGAGTTTCTTGCTCTTGTCCCGCACCTGGATGGTGTCCCCGCCACGCAGGAGGTAGGAGGGGATGTCCACCGGGCGGTTGTTGACAAGAAAATGGCCGTGCGACACCAGCTGGCGCGCCGCCTTGCGCGACGGGGCGAGGCCGAGGCGGTAGACCACGTTGTCCAGCCGCCGCTCGAGCAGCTTCACCAGCGTCTCCCCCGTCCGGCCGGTCTGCTTGAGCGCCCGCTCAAACGTGTTCCGGAATTGGGTCTCCTGCAGTCCGTACATCCGGCGGACCTTCTGTTTCTCGCGCAACTGCACGCCGTACTCCGAGATCTTGGCGCGGCGGTTCTGGCCGTGCTGACCGGGCGGGAAGCCGCGCCGTTCCACGGGACACTTTTCGGTGAAGCATTTCGTCCCCTTGAGGAACAGCTTCTGGCGTTCACGCCTGCACAGCCTGCAGCTGGGATCGGTATATCGTGCCATGGATTCTCTCTCTGCTCCTTCTGCAAACGCTGGTTCGGTTTACACTCTGCGCCGCTTGGGTGGGCGGCAGCCGTTGTGCGGGATCGGCGTCACGTCACGGATGCTGGAAATTTCCAGCCCGCTCATCTGGAGCGCGCGGATCGCCGCTTCACGGCCCGATCCCGGCCCCTTGACAAAAACCTCCACCTTCCGCAAGCCGAGGTCGTGTGCCGCCTTGGCGGCCGCCTCCGCCGACACCTGCGCCGCGAACGGCGTGTTCTTCCGCGATCCTTTGAAGCCGTTCTTCCCCGCCGACGACCAGCTGATGGTGTTCCCGTAGATATCGGTGATCGTCACAATGACGTTGTTGAACGTGGCTTTGATGAAGGCCTTGCCACTGATGTCGACCTGAATCTTTTTCTTCTTCTTGATCTGTTCCGTACCGGCCGTTGCCGGTGCGGGAGCTGCTTTGGCCACTGTGACCTCCGAAAATGATCGTTCGTGCCTGACCCCGACTCTGGCGCGTCAGGTCTTCGCCATGACTTTCTTCTTCCCTGCCACCGTCTTCCGGCGTCCCTTGCGGGTGCGGGAGTTGGTCCGGGTGCGCTGGCCGCGGACGGGGAGCCCCTTCCGGTGGCGGATCCCGCGGTAGCAGCCGATGTCCATCAAGCGCTTGATGTTCATCTGCGTCTCGCTCCGCAGCGCCCCTTCTACCTTGTACTCCGAGGTGATGATGCCGCGGATCCTGGCCACCTCGTCGTCATTCAGGTCGCCCACCTTCTTGTTCACGTCGACCCCCGCCTTTCCCAGGATCGTGCGTGCCGAGGTCCGCCCGATGCCGTAGATATAGGTCAGACCGACTTCCGCACGCTTGCGTTTGGGCAGATCGATGCCCGCAATTCTCGCCAACCGGTACGCTCCTTCCCTTAACCTTGACGCTGTTTGTGTTTGGGATTCTTACAGATCACGCGGACGACTCCCTTGCGCCGGATGATCTTACAATTGATGCACATTTTTTTGACCGATGAACGCACTTTCATGATGATCGTCCCGTCATTTGTATCTGTACGTGATCCGACCCTTCGTCAGGTCGTAGGGCGACAGCTCCACTGTGACTTTGTCGCCCACCAGGATCTTGATGAAGTTCATCCTCATCTTCCCGGAGATGTGGGCGAGGACGTTGTGCCCGTTCTCGAGGCTCACCTTGAACATTGCGTTCGGAAGCGTCTCGGTGATCACCCCGTCGACCTTGATCGGACCCTGTTTTGCCATGATTGCCCGGGTTTACTGTGTGAGGATCTCCGCCTCACCCGCTGTGACGGCGATCGTGTGTTCGAAATGCGCAGACGGTTTCCCGTCCGCCGTCCGCACCGTCCACCCGTCGTCTTCCATCCGGACGCGGAACGTGCCCGCGTTCACCATCGGTTCGATGGCCAGCGTCATCCCCTTCTTCAACACGACGCCCGTCCCCGGCTCGCCGAAATTCGGCACCGACGGTTCTTCATGGAGCTGCTTCCCGATGCCGTGTCCCACCAGGTCGCGCACCACGGAAAACCCCGCCGCCTCCACGTGCTGCTGGACGGCCGCGGACACGTCATGCAGGTGGTTCCCCGCACGCGCCTGTGCAATCCCCCTGTAGAGCGATTCTTCCGTCACGCGCAGCAGTCGCTGTTTCACCTCCGACACCGTCCCCACGGCATAGGTCCGCGCGCCGTCGCCGTAGAACCCTCCCTTCTTCACTCCCACGTCGATCGAGACCACCTGCCCCTCTTCGATCGACTGGCCGTCGGGGATACCGTGCACGACGACGTCGTCGATCGAGACGCAGAGCGTGCCGGGGAACAGGTTCTTCCGGTCGTGGCCGTACCCTTTAAAAGCCGGCTCTCCTCCCCGCGACCGGATGTACTCCTCGGCGATGGCATCGAGTTCCTGCGTCAGCACGCCGGGGCTGATCCGCTCGCCGATCAGAGCCAGCACTTCCGCGACGATCCGTCCGCTCTCCTTCATGAGCGCAATATCGCGCGGCGATTTGATCGACACCTTCGCCATGGCGATGAACTACCGCAACCGCCCTTTCAGCTTGCCCGACTTCATGAACCCGTCGTAATGCCGCATGAGCAGGTGCGACTCCACCTGCTGCAGCGTGTCAAGCGCCACGCCCACCATGATGAGGAGGCTGGTGCCTCCAAAGAACTGGGCAAAGGTTGCCGTCACCCCGAAACGGGAGACGAACGCCGGCAGGATCGCGATGATGGCCAGGAAGATCGACCCCGGCAGCGTGATCTTGGTCAGGATGTTGTCGATGAAATCCGACGTGTGCTTGCCCGGCCTGATCCCCGGGATGAACCCTCCCTGCTTCTGCATATTCTCCGACACGTCCTTCGGGTTGAAGGCGATCGCCGTGTAGAAGTAGGTGAAGAACACGATCATCACGCCGTAAAAGAACGAGTAGGTGAAGGATGTGTACTCGAAATACCCCGAGAGCGCCTGCATGAATTCGCTTTCGGGGAAGAACGTCAGGATCGTGCTCGGGATGAACATGATCGACTGCGCAAAGATGATCGGCATGACGCCGGCCGTATTGACGCGCAACGGGATGTACTGCGTCACGCCGCCGTACACTTTGCGCCCGACGACGCGCTTGGCGTACTGGACAGGGATCCTGCGCGTCCCCTGCGTCACCAGCACCACGCCCGCCACGATCGCCACCATCACCGCAAGGATGATCAGGCCGATGATCAGGTTCTGGCTGACCCGGAACTGATCGACGATGGAATGGGGGAAGCGCGCGATGATGCCGATAAAAATGATCAGCGAGATGCCGTTGCCGATCCCCCGCTCGGTGATCTGCTCCCCCAGCCACATCATGAACATCGTCCCGCTGGTCAGAAAGAGCACCGTGCTCATCGTGAAACCGAAGCCCTGGACTTCCGCCGGGACGATCGGGAGCCCCTCGATGTTCAGACTGGTGAGCCGGACGCTCACACCCCACGCCTGCAGGGCCGAGACGATCACGGTCCCGTACCGGGTCAACTGGTTCAGCTTCTTGCGCCCTTCTTCCCCCTCCTTGCTCAGCTTCTGGAAATAGGGGACGACGGCCCCAAGGAGCTGGAGAATAATGGAGGAGCTGATATACGGCATGATGCCGAGCGCAAAGATCGCCGCGTTCTTGAACGCCCCGCCGACGAACAGATCGTACAGGCCAAAGAGCGTATTTGCGGCCTGACTCGCCTCTGCGCGCGCCAGCAGCGGGGCATCAACGCCCGGCAGCGTCACGTGCGCGCCGATGCGCACGACGATCAGCAGGGCGGCGGTGAAGAGGAGCCGTGTACGGAGCTCCTGAATCTTGAATACGTTGCGAAAACTCTCGCCGAGCTTAGCCATTCGTCTTGGGGGGTGAGCTGATCGTTTGCGCTTTCCCGCCGGCCGTTTCGATCTTCTGCACGGCGGACTTGCTGAACGCGTGCGCGGCGATCTCCAGCTTCGCCTTCAGCTCGCCGGTGCCAAGCACCTTCACCGGACTCCCGGCTTTCTTCACCACCCCCAGCTTCGCCAGCACTTCGGGCGTGACCGGTGCGTGACCGATCCTGCCGTCGGCCGCGAGCTTCTGCAACGTCTCGACATTCACGACCTGGTACGCGGTTTTGAAGGGACTGTGGAATCCGCGCTTGGGCAGGCGCCGGACGAGCGGCATCTGTCCCCCCTCGAACCATGCGCGCGATCCGCTCCCTGAACGGGAGCCGGCCCCCTTATGTCCACGTGTCGCCGTGCCGCCATGGCCTGAGCCCTGACCGCGGCCGATACGCTTCGGCTTCTTCCGCGAACGGGGCGGGGGCGCCAGCGTGCTGAGTATATCCTGTGCCATCGGTGTCCTTCGTTGGTCGAATGCGTTACCGGACCTCTTCCACCTGCACCAGATGGATGACCTTGCGGATCATCCCTCGGATCTGCGGGGTGTCATTCTTGACGACGGAGTAGTGAGGACGGCCGAGACCGAGCGCCCTGAGCGTGCGCTTCTGCGGCTCGATCTGGTCGATCATGCTCCGGGTCTGCGTAATTTTCAGCTTCTTTGCCATGGACGCGTGCTTCCGGTTAGTTCGACGTCGTTTGTGCCGTCGGTCCGAACAGCTCGCTCAGATCCATTCCCCTGCGGGCTGCCACAGACTTGGCGTCCACCAGACTGAGCAAGGCGGCCATCGTGGCCTTGACCGCGTTGTGAGGATTGGAGGAGCCCATCGACTTGGTCAGCACGTCGCGCACGCCTGCAGACTCCAGCACGGCCCGGACTCCGCCTCCGGCGATCAGTCCGGTCCCCGGAGACGCCGGCTTCAGCATGACCCGTCCGGCGCCGAACTTCCCGATCACCGGATGGGGGATGGTCCCCCGCACAATCGGCACGCGGACGACGTTCTTCTTGGCGTCGTCCACACCTTTGGAGATCGCGTCGGCGACCTCGTTGGCTTTCCCGAGGCCGATCCCGACGTGCCCCTTGCCGTCGCCCACCACGACGATCGCGTTGAAGCTGAAGCGTCGTCCTCCCTTCACAACCTTTGCCACGCGGTTGATGTGGACGAGCCGGTCCTTCAGCTCGAGTTCGCTTGCCTTAATCCGTGCCAATGTGGTTCCTCATCTGTTCCTGTCTGTGCTGCCTGCTGTCCTTCCCACGCGTGCTGTCGGGAGAGGATTCGAACCTCTACTCACGGCTCCAAAGGCCGCTGTCCTGCCATTAGACGACCCGACAACTTTCGAAAGCGCCCGGCGTCCAGTCGCGGCGGACGAGGTCAGAACTTCAATCCCCCCTCGCGCGCGCCGTCGGCCATCGCCTTGACGACGCCATGGTACAGATAGCCGTTTCGGTCGAACACCACCTGTGTGATCTTCTTTTCCAGCGCCTGTTGTGCAACGATCTTCCCCACCAGCTTTGCCTTGGCCATCTGCCCCTTCAGATCCTTGAACTGCTCACGCGACCCTTTCGAGAGATTCGACACCGACACGAGGGTCTTCCCTTGCGTGTCGTCGATGATCTGCGCATAGATGTTTCGCAGGCTCCGAAACACGGTCAGCCGCGGGCGCTCCGGCGTCCCCGTAATGCGGAGACGGATGTGGCGTTTCAGACGGCTGCGATGTTCGACTTTCCTGTTCGTGATCATTGCTGTACTTCCCGTGTGAACACGTTATGCTTTGGCACCGCTGGCCGCGGCGGCTTTGCCCGCCTTGCGCCGGATGTACTCGCCGTCGTACTTGACCCCCTTCCCCTTGTAGGGCTCGGGAGGGCGGAACGACCGGATCTTCGCCGCCACCTGCCCCACCAGGGCGCGGTCGATTCCGCTGATCGTGATGTTCGTCTGCGTCGGCGCCTCGATCTTGATCCCCTCGGGGGGAGCGAAGAGGATCGGATGCGAATAGCCCAGCATGAGCTGGAGTTTCTTCCCTTTGAGCTCCGCCCGGTAGCCGACGCCGACCAGCTCGAGCTTCTTCACGTATCCTTCGGTCACCCCCCGCACCATGTTGGCCAGAAGCGCCCGCCACAGGCCGTGGAGTGCGCGATGTTCTTTCTGGTCGGACGACCGGGTGAGCGTGATGAGATTGTTCTTCACCTCGACGCCGATGGCGGGGTGGACCGAGGCCGCCAGCTCCCCTCTGGGGCCGGTGACCGTCACCTCCTGTCCCTCCTGCTTGACCTTCACACCCGCAAGGATGGGGATGGGTTTTCTGCCGACACGCGACACGTTGAGTTCTCCTGAGTTACCAGATTTCGCAGATCACTTCGCCGCCGACGCGCGCGAGGCGGGCTTCCTTATCAGTCATCAGCCCGCGGGGCGTGGAGATCACGGCCACGCCGAGGCCTCCCAGCACGCGAGGAATCGCGTCCGCACTCACGTACGACCGAAGGCCCGGTTTGCTCACCCGGCTGAGTCCGCTGATCACCGGCCGGCCGTCGTTGTACTTGAGCTGAATCCTGAGCGTCCCCTGCGGGGTCTCTCTTAGCTCCGTGTACCCTGCGATGTACTTTTGCGCCAGCAGGAGCTTGGTCAACTCGCGCTTGAGGTTTGACGCCGGGATATCGACACGTTTGTGCTTTGCGCGGACCGCGTTGCGCAGCCGGGTCAGATAATCGGCGACGGGGTCAGTCATGGTCATAATGCTGCTTCTCCTGCATCTTGCGTGTTCGAAACTCAGAGACGGCGGCGTTCACCAGCTCGCCTTTGTCACGCCCGGGATCTTCCCCTCGAGCGCCAGCTCCCGGAACGCGATCCGGGAGATGCCGAACTTCCTCATGTACCCGCGCGGCCGCCCGGTCACGCCACACCGGTTGTGCAGGCGGGTCGGACTGCTGTTGCGGGGGAGCTTCTGCAGCGCCTGGTAGTCCCCCTTCTCCCGCAGCTCTTTCCTGAGGGTTGCGTACTTGGCGACCAGCCGCTCTCTCCGCGCCTGACGCGCTCTAGCGCTTGTCTTGGCCATGCCTGCCGCCTCCTGTGCGTTTATGCTTTTGACGTTTCGAGGACTTCCTGCCGCTTCACGAACGGCATGCCGAACGACCGGAGCAGCTCATAGGCCTCCTGGTCCGTCCGGGCCGTAGTAACGATCGTGATGTCCATGCCGAAGACCTTCGTGATCTTGTCGACGTCGATCTCCGGGAACACGGTGTGCTCCTTGATCCCGATCGTGTAATTCCCGCGGCCGTCGAACGATTTGTCCGACAGTCCGCGGAAGTCGCGGATGCGAGGGACCGAAATGCTGATGAAACGGTCGAGGAACTCGTACATGTGCGCGCGGCGGAGCGTCACGCGGCAGCCGATCGGCATCTTCTCGCGCAGCTTGAAGTTCGAGATCGACTTCTTTGCCCGGGTAATGACCACCTTCTGTCCCACGATGGCCTCGAGGTCGCGCGCGGCCGCTTCGACCAGCTTCGCGTCCTGCGTTGCTTCGCCCACGCCGATGTTGATCGCGATCTTATCCAGGCGCGGCACCTGCATGGGGCTCTTGTACTTGAACCGCTTCATCAAGGCAGGCACCACTTCGCGCTTGTAGGTCTCCGCGAGGCGGACGACCACGTGCTCGCGCGGCTGCTTCTCGTTCTGGGCGCGCCCGGCCCCCGCTTCCCCCTTCTGCTTCGGGGCTTTTTCCGACGGCACTTTCGCCTTCTTTGGTTTCTCGTCGCTCATACCAGCTCTTCTGTACTGGGCTGTGAATGTCTCAGAACGTTTCTCCGGTGGTCCTCGCCACGCGCATACGCCGCTTCTTGCCCGTGGTGGCGTCCTTCACGACCTTCGAGCCGACGCGGGTGACCTCGTTGGTCTTGGGGTCGATCAGCATCACGTTTGACACGTGGATCGGGGCCTCGCGCTGCACGATCCCTCCCTGCGGGTTCTTCTGGCTCGGGCGGCTGTGGCGCTTGATAATGTTCACCCCTTCGATGATGAGGCGCTCCCGCTCGGGGTACACCTTGAGCACCTTCCCGCTCTTTCCCCGGGCATTCCCGGCGATCACCATGACCATGTCGTTCTTGCGGATCTTCATGCAAATTCTCCCAGCGGGATCGTCAATCGATGATCGTCACAGGACCTCGGGGGCCAGCGAGACGATCTTCATGTACTGTTTCTCGCGGAGCTCGCGCGCCACCGGCCCGAAGATGCGGCTCCCGCGCGGCTCTCCTTGCTCATTGATCAGCACCGCGGCGTTCTCGTCAAAGCGGATGAACGAGCCATCCTTCCGCCGTGTCTCTTTTTTTGTGCGCACGATGACCGCCCTCGCAACCTCTCCTTTCTTGACGGTCGCGCCCGGGATCGCGGTCTTGACCGAGACAACGATCACGTCCCCCAGCCCCGCGTACCGGCGGTCGGACCCGCCCAGCACCCGGATGCAGCGGACCTTCTTCGCTCCCGAGTTGTCGGCGACGACGAGGTTTGTCTCTTCCTGGATCATTGCTCAGCTCCGTAATCGGATGTCATTTCGCCTTTTCAAGGATCTGGACGAGGCGCCAGCGTTTCCGCTTGCTCAGGGGGCGCGTCTCCATGATCTTCACCGTGTCGCCGATGCCCGCTTCCCGTTTCTCGTCGTGCGCCATGAGCTTCGTTGTGCGCCGGAAATATTTCTTGTAGAGCGGGTGCGGGACGCGACGCTCAATGGCGACCACGATGCTCTTCTCCATCCGGTTGCTGACGACCTTGCCGATGCGGATCTTCCGGCGCGACGTGCGCGGGGCCGCAGGGGCTGCCTGGGATGCTGGTGTCATGATGGCTTCACCTCGTTCGTTGCTGCGGCAGGCGTGGCCGCGATTTCTTTCTGGCGGATCAGCGTTTTGATCCGGGCAATGTCGCGCCGGACCAGGCGGACTTTGATCGGGCTCTCCAGCTGGCTTGTGGCAAGCTGGAACCGGAGGTTGGACAGACTCTCCTCCTCGTCGGAGAGCCGTTTCCGGAGTTCCTCGAGCGACAGGTCCTTGAGTTCTGCTGCTTTCATTGCTGCTCCGTGGTCAACTGTTACTTCCCTTCGAAATCGGGCCGGACGCTGATGCGCGTCTTGATCGGCAATTTGTGCGAGGCAAGCGTCAGAGCCTCGACAGCCACCTCTTTGCTGGTCCCTCCCACCTCAAACATGATCCGTCCCGGTTTCACGACGGCGACCCAGTACTCGGGTGCTCCTTTGCCTTTTCCCATACGTGTTTCGGCGGGCTTCTTCGTCACGGGCTTGTCGGGAAAAATCCTGATCCAGACCCGTCCCTCGCGCTTCATCATCCGCGTCAGGGTCACGCGCGCCGCCTCGATCTGGCGCTGGGTGATCCAGCCCGGCTCGAGCGCTTTCAGCCCGAAGTCACCGAAGTCGACATTCGCTCCGCGGGTGGCCTTCCCCCGCATCCTTCCCCGCTGGGCTTTTCTGTACTTCACGCGTTTCGGCATCAACATGGCAGCTGCTCCGTCATTATCGCTTACTGTTGCCCACGGCGGTGCGGGGGCTGCATGCTCTGCTGGGCGTCGAGCACTTCACCTTTGCAGATCCAGACCTTGACGCCGATCGCGCCGTACACCGTGCGCGCGGTGGCGGTTGCATAGTCGATGTCCGCCCGCAGTGTATGCAACGGGATGCGTCCTTCTTTGTATTGTTCGCGCCGTGACATTTCCGCGCCCCCCAGGCGTCCCGAGGTCATCACGCGCACCCCTTCGGCTCCCATTCGCATCGCGGCCGTGATGCCGTTCTTCATCGCGCGCCGGAAGGCGATGCGCCCCTCGAGCTGCTGGGCGATGTTCTCGGCCACAAGATAGGCATCCAGCTCGGGCCGCTTGATTTCGTTGATCAGGATCTTGACTTCCTTATTTGTGATCTTTTTCAGCTCCTCCTCAAGCTGGGAGATCTCCTTGCCGCTGCGGCCGATCACGATGCCGGGTCGGGAGGTGTTGATCGTGATGACGGCGCGCTTCGGCGTCCGCTCGATCAGAATACGCGAGATCCCCGCCTTCTTCAGGCGGTTGCGGACATAGTTCCGGATGGTCGTATCCTCCGCGAGCTTTCCCGCGAAGGATTTCTCGTCGTACCAGTTCGAGTCCCACGAGCGGATGATACCCAGCCGCAGGCCGATCGGATTGACTTTCTGTCCCAATGCTCCTCCTGAAGGATTGCAGTTACTTCGACGCCGCGGCGGCTTCCTTCTTCTTCGCGGCCGCCGGTGTCTTTGCGGCCTTGCCCGCCTTCCCGCCTTTGGGCTCGGATTTGGCCGCCGGTTTTTCTTTCGGCGCGGACTTGCGGGCGCCTTCCGTCGTCTCCCGCGGCGCGACAACGATCGTCACATGGTTGGAGCGCTTGCGGATCCGGTACGCACGTCCCATGGGGGCCGGACTGATCCGCTTCATGATGAAGCCGCCGTCCACGGTGGCACGCTTGACCAGAATATCCTCGGGCTCCAGCCGCCCCGTCTCGTCCTTGTTCTGCAGGTTCGCAACCGCTGAGCGCAGTACCTTTTCCGCAGTCTTCGATGCGTGTTTGGGGGAGAAGTGGAGGATGTGCAGTGCCTCCGCCACTGTCTTCCCGCGGATAAGATCGATCACCAGGCGCATTTTGCGCGGGGAGGTGCCGATATACCTGTTGATTGCCTGAGCTTCCATCGCGTCCTCTCTGGTTCCGCCTTACGCCGGCGTTGTGGTCTCTTCCTTCTTGATCCCCGGATGGACCCGGAACGTGCGGGTCGGCGCAAACTCGCCCAGTTTATGGCCAACCATCCCCTCGTGCACGTACACCGGGATGAACTTGTTCCCGTTGTGCACCGCGAACGTGTGCCCGACGAACTCGGGGGTGATCGTGGAGGCACGGGACCAGGTCTTCAGGACCTTCTTCTGGTTCGTCTTGTTGAGCGCCTCCACCTGCTCGATCAGTCTCTGGCTGACGAACGGTCCTTTCTTCAGCGATCGGGACATGGTCCGGTTACCTTCTCCGTTTGACGATATACTTGCTGGACGGGTTCTTTCTCCAGCGGGTCTTCTTCCCCTTCGTGTGCCAGCCCCACGGCGACACCGGATGCGGGTTCCCCTGCGGGCTCTTCCCCTCGCCGCCGCCGTGCGGGTGGTCGACCGGGTTCATAACGACGCCGCGCGACTGCGGACGGATGCCGAGCCAGCGCGACCGTCCCGCCTTGCCGATGCTGATGTTCTCGTGCTCGGTGTTCCCCACCGATCCGATCGTCGCCAGGCACTCCGCCGGGACGTTGCGGATCTCTCCCGACGGAAGCCGCAACTGGGCGAACTTCCCTTCCTTCGCCATGAGCTGCACGCTCATGCCGGCGCTGCGGGCCAGCTGTCCTCCCTTGCCGGGGCGCATTTCAATGTTGTGGACGAACGTCCCCGCCGGTATCCCCGCGAGCGGCAGCGCGTTGCCCACCTTGATCTCCGCGTCCGGACCGGAGCGGAGGACGTCGCCGATCTTGAGGCCGTCCGGTGCGATGATGTATCGTTTTTCGCCGTCGCGGTACCGCAGCAGCGCAATCCGCGCGGAGCGGTTGGGGTCGTACTCGATCGCGGCTACGGATGCATCCATCCCGAACTTGTTCCGCTTGAAGTCGATGATCCGGTAGAACCGCTTGTGACCGCCGCCGCGGTGTCGCGAGGTGATGCGGCCGGTGTTGTTGCGGCCGCCGGTCTTCCGGAGCGGCTCGATCAGCGACTTCTCCGGCCGGGTTTTCGTGATCTCCTCGAATCCGGCGACGGACATCCAGCGGGTGCCGGCCGTTTTCGGTTTCAGTTTGCGGAGTGCCATGCGCCTCTCCCTGCTCAGACGTTTTGGAAGAACTGGATCTTGTCACCTTCCTTCAGCCGAACGATGGCCTTCTTCCAGGCCGGCGTGCGTCCGGCGAAGCGTCCCTTCCGCGTCATCTGGGACTTCTGCTTCCCCTTGTGCCGGCTGGTGCGCACGTCCAGCACGGTCACGTTGAATTTCTTCTCGACGGCACGCGCAATGGCGATCTTGTTCGCCGATGGCTCCACCTCGAAGGCGTACTGCCCCTTCTCCTGCAACGCGGTCATTTTTTCGGTGACGATGGGGCGTTTGAGAATGCCGGTCATGGTCGTCAGTGCTTAAAGGTATTCTGAAGAACTTCGACGGCGCTCTTCTGAATGAGAAGCACCTGGTTGTTCACGAAATCGTACGTGGACGCCTTGTCTGCCTCGAGCACGCCGAACTTCGGGATATTACGCCCCGACTTGACGACAACGGGGTCGGATTTCGGCAGGAGCATCAGCGTCTTGGACGACGAGAGTTCGAGCGCCTTCAGGACGGCAACCATCTCCTTGGTTTTCGGCGCAGCGAAGCTGAAGTCTTCGACGATCCGGATCTGTCCTTCGCGGGCTTTATGCGAGAGGGCCGACTTGCGCGCAAGCGTCTTGAGGCCGGAGGGGAGCTTCGTCGTGAAATCACGCGGCCGCGGTCCGAAGATCGCCCCGCCCCCGACCATGACGGGGGAACGCGAGGATCCCTGGCGCGCCTGTCCCGTGTGCTTCTGTTTGAAGGGCTTCTTCCCGCCTCCCCGCACCTCGGCGCGGGTCTTAACCTTCGCCGTTCCCTGCCGCTGGTTGTCCAGATAGGCGCGGACCGCACGGAAGATGGCGTGACGGTTGGGCTCGATGCCGAAGATGTCGGCCGCGAGCTTCACTTTCTCGCCCGATTTCGTCCCGTCCGTCTTATAGACTTCGATTTCCATCACCGCACTCGTTGGTTAGACTGCTTTGTTCTTGCGGATCTCCACGACGCCGTTGATCGCCCCCGGCACCGATCCCTTGAGCAGGAGGAGGTTCGAGTCGGGGATGATCCCGACGACCTTCAGGTTCCGCACGGTCACCTGGTCACCTCCCATGCGGCCGGCCATGCGCATCCCCCTGAAGACGCGGGAGGGATGGGACGACGATCCGATGGATCCCGGCGCACGTTCGCGGTCGCTCTGGCCGTGCGTGCGGAAGCCGCCGCCGAAGTGGTGGCGCTTCACGACGCCCTGGAACCCGCGCCCCTTGGATGTGCCGATGACCGAAACGAGGTCACCCTTCGCAAAGACAGCGTCGACCTTGATCTCCTGTCCGGGCTGCACTTCCGAGGATCCGTTGCCGCGGAATTCCCGCACGATGCGAGCGGATTTCACGCCGGCCTTCGCCAGGTGGCCTTTCACCGCCTTGGACAGGAGGCGCTCCCGGGTTGCTCCGAATCCCAGCTGCACCGCCTCATACCCGTCACGCTCCCTCGTCTTGATCTGCGTGACGTAGCATGGACCCGCCTCGATGACCGTGCAGGGGATCACCTGCCCATGGTCGTCGAAGATGCTCGTCATACCGATTTTCTTGCCCAAGAGTCCGTTCATACCATCATCCCTGATAAGGATTCAACGCCCGACGACGGCGCTTTCCACTGGCGCCGCGACTCGCGCGCTTGCCAATTGCCCGCGAGCCGATGCCGCACTGCTGTCGCCAGGGGGGCATGATCCCCCCCGCCGCGACACCTTCACCTGTGCAGCCGGAAGGAACTCGGATTACACCTTGATCTCGACGTCGACGCCCGCGGGGAGATCGAGCTTCATCAGAGAGTCGACAGTCTTATTGGTCGAGTTGAGGATATCGATGAGCCGCTTGTGCGCGCGCGTCTCGAACTGCTCCCTCGACTTCTTGTCAACGTGAGGTGATCGAAGCACAGTATACACCGTACGCTTCGTGGGTAACGGTATCGGGCCTGAGACCACAGCGCCTGTTGACTTGACAGTCTTGATGATTTTCTCCGCAGACTTGTCGATCAGGTTGTGATCGTACGATTTCAGCTTGATGCGAATCTTTTGCCCGGCCACGTGTAGAGGTACTCCGATTAGTCACGAACAGTGCGACACGCGCGCCGGCATCCTGCCTGCACGCGTGTCATGAGTAAGCATTTACTCCACGATTTTCGTCACGACGCCCGCGCCCACCGTATGTCCGCCTTCACGGATGGCAAAGCGGAGCCCCTCCTCCATGGCGATCGTGCTGATCAGTTCAACGGTCATGCCGTCCACGTTATCGCCCGGCATGATCATCTCGGTGCCCGTGGCGAGGGTCGCCACCCCCGTCACGTCGGTGGTCCGGAAGTAGAACTGCGGCCGGTAGCCGGAGAAGAACGGCGTGTGCCTGCCTCCTTCCTCTTTCTTCAGGACGTACACCTGCGCGAGGAACTTCTTGTGCGGGGTGATGGATCCCGGCTTGGCGATCACCATCCCGCGCTCCAGCTGCTTCTTGTCGACGCCGCGGAGCAGCAGCCCCGCATTGTCGCCCGCCTGCACCTCATCGAGCTCCTTGCGGAACATCTCCGCGCCCGTGATCACCGTCTTCATATGGGCGCCCAGACCGATCACCTCGACTTCGTCTCCCACCTTGGCCCGGCCGCGTTCGACGCGTCCCGTGCCCACCGTGCCGCGTCCCGTAATCGAGAAGACGTCCTCGACCGGCATCAGGAAGGGCTTGTCGACGTCGCGCTGCGGGACGGGGATGTAGTTGTCCACCGCGTCCATCAACTCGTAGATGCACTTGAACGCAGGATCGTCCCCCGGAGTCTCCGGCTTGATCGCCGCCTCCATCGCCTTCAGCGCGCTCCCCCGGATGATCGGGATCTCGTCGCCCGGGAATTCGTACTTCTTGAGAAGGTCACGGAGTTCAAGCTCCACCAGGTCAAGCAGCTCGGGATCATCGACGGCGTCCACCTTGTTCATGAACACCACGATGCGGGGCACGCCGACCTGGCGCGCCAGCAGGATGTGTTCGCGGGTCTGCGGCATCGGACCGTCCGTGGCGGCAACCACGAGGATGGCGCCGTCCATCTGCGCCGCGCCCGTGATCATGTTCTTCACGTAATCGGCATGGCCGGGGCAGTCCACGTGCGCGTAATGGCGCTTCGCAGTCGAGTACTCCACGTGCGCTGTCGCGATGGTGATGCCGCGCTCCCGCTCCTCGGGGGCGTTGTCGATGCTGTCAAAGGTGCGGATCGACGACAACCCCTTCTTCGCGAGCACCATCGTGATGGCCGCCGTCAGCGTCGTCTTGCCGTGATCGACGTGGCCGATCGTGCCGACGTTGACGTGTGGTTTATCGCGTGTGAACTTCTCTTTTGCCATTTGTGTGCTCTCCTGTGGATAAACGGGGATATGGTGACGTCGGTCTCGGGCTGTTTATGCGTGTACCGCTTCCTTGCCCTTGATCTTTTCAATGATCTGATCGGAGACGCTTTTGGGCGTCTCGTCGTAGTGCGACAGCTCCATGGAGTAGATTGCGCGGCCCTGCGTCATCGACCGGAGCACGGTCGAATAGCCGAACATCTCCGACAGCGGCACCGCCGCCCTGATCACCTGGGCGTCCTTGCGCGGCGTCATCCCCTCGATCTTGCCGCGCCGCGAATTCAAATCGCCGATGACGTCCCCCATGTACTCCTCGGGGGTCACCACCTCGACCTGCATGATCGGCTCGAGGATGACGGGATGCGCTTTGCGCGCCGCCTCCTTGAACGCCATCGAACCGGCCACCTTGAACGCCATCTCCGACGAGTCCACGTCGTGGTACGACCCGTCGTACAGCTTCACCTTCACGTCCTCTACGGGATACCCCGCCAGGACGCCGTTCTTCATTGCTTCGACGATGCCCTGTTCCACGGGCTTGATGTACTCTTTCGGGACGACCCCGCCGACGATCGCATTCTCGAACTCGAATCCTTTCCCCTTCTCGTTCGGCTCGACTTCGATCCAGACGTGTCCGTACTGCCCGCGTCCGCCCGACTGGCGGACGAACCTCCCTTCGGCCTGGACCTTCGCGCGGATCGTTTCCTTGTAGGCCACCTGGGGTTTGCCGATGTTGGCCTCGACCCGGAACTCCCGCTTCATCCGGTCGATAATGATCTCCAGGTGCAGCTCCCCCATGCCGCTGATGATCGTCTGCCCGGTCTCGTCGTTCGTCGAGATGCGGAGCGTGGGATCTTCCTCCGAGAGCTTCTGAAGCGCCTCTCCCATCTTCTCCTGGTCCGCCTTGGTCTTCGGCTCGATGGCAACGTGGATGACCGGCTCGGGGAAGGTCATTTTCTCCAGGATGATCGGGTCGTCCTCCTCACAGAGCGTGTCCCCGGTCCGGGTGTGCTTCAACCCGACCGCCGCCACGATGTCGCCCGCGTACGCCTCATCCACGTCCTCCCGCGAGTTGGCGTGCATGCGGAGGATGCGGCTGATGCGCTCCTTCTTGTCCGTCACGGAATTGTAGACGTACGAACCCGACTTCAGCGTTCCGCTGTAGACGCGGAAATAGGTCAACCGGCCGACGAACGGATCGGACATGATCTTGAAGGCCAGCGCCGCGAACTGCTCCTTATCGTCCACCCGCCGCGTGATATGATCAGTGAGGTTCACGTGGTGTCCCATCACTTTGCCGTCGTTCAGATCCAGCGGAGAGGGGAGATAATTGATCACCCCGTCGAGGAGCATCTGGACCCCTTTGTTTTTGAACGACGACCCGCAGAGCACGGGGATGATGCTGACGCGAAGCGACGCGCGGCGGAGGACCGCCATGATCTCCTTCGGCGTGATCTCCTTGCCTTCCAGGTACTTCTCCAGCAGCGTGTCGTCTTCGTCGGACACCGCTTCGAGCATCCTGGTCCTGTACTGCTGGGCCTTGGCCAGCATGTCGTGGGGGATGTCGATGTCGTCCCACTCCGTTCCGAGCGTCGACTCCTTGTACATCCTTGCCTTCATCGTGACGAGGTCGATGATGCCGGCGAACAGGTCCCCCTCCCCGACGGGGAGCTGGATCGGGACGGCATTCGCCCCGAGACGCTGTTTCATCATCTCCACGACGCCCAGGAAATCCGCCCCCACGCGGTCCATCTTGTTCACGAACGCGATCCGGGGGACGCCGTACTTGTCCATCTGGCGCCAGACGGTCTCCGACTGCGGCTCCACGCCGCCGACGGAGCAGAACAGGGCAACGGCGCCGTCGAGCACCCGCAACGAGCGCTCCACCTCCGCGGTGAAGTCGACATGCCCCGGCGTGTCAATGATGTTGATCCGGTGGTTCTCCCAGAAACAGGTGGTCGCGGCCGACGTGATCGTGATGCCGCGCTCCTTCTCCTGCTCCATCCAGTCCATGGTTGCTGCGCCGTCGTGCACTTCGCCCATGCGATGGAGGACGCCCGTATAAAAGAGGATGCGCTCGGTCGTCGTCGTCTTGCCGGCGTCGATATGGGCGCTGATCCCGATGTTGCGGGTCCGTTCTAGCGGATACTGTCGTGGCATGGGTTCGCTGCTCTCTCTCCTCTGTCGGTCACCACTTGAAATGGGCAAAGGCCTTGTTGGCCTCCGCCATCTTGTGCGTGTCCTCCTTCTTCTTAATCGCGTTACCTTCCCCCTGCGAGGCGGCAATGAACTCGGCGGCAAGTTTCTGGGACATCGACTTGTCTTTGCGGTCGTTCGCGTACGCGATCAGCCACCGGATGGCCAGGGCCACGCTCCGCTCGCCACGGACTTCTGTCGGGACCTGGTACGTGGCGCCGCCGACGCGCCGGGCCTTGACCTCCAGCATCGGCCGCGTGTTGCTCACCGCCTTCTTGAAGACCTCCAGGCCGGGCTTCTGCGTCCGTTCCTCGATCATGGCAAACGCGTCGTACAGGATGCGCCGGGCGAGGTGCTTCTTCCCCCGCTTCATAATGTTGTTGATGAACTCCGACACGAGCGCGTCGCCAAATTTCGGATCCGGCGCAATCAGCCGGGGGTTTGATCTCTTCTTTCTCACGGAATACTCTGGTCGCTGAAGTGTTACTTGCCTTTCTTGGCGCCGTATTTCGACCGACCCTGCTTCCGTTCTGCGACGCCGGCCGTATCGAGGGTACCGCGGATGATATGGTAGCGGACGCCGGGGAGGTCCTTCACGCGTCCCCCCCGGATCATGACGATCGAATGCTCCTGCAGATTGTGCCCTTCACCCGGGATATAGGCGGTGACCTCGATCCCGTTCGTCAGCCGGACACGCGCCACCTTGCGGAGGGCGGAGTTCGGCTTCTTCGGCGTCGTCGTATACACGCGCGTGCACACGCCGCGCTTCTGAGGGCTTCCCCCCATAGCGGGCGCCTTGCTCTTCCAGGTCACGCTGCGCCTGCTGTTCCGGATCAACTGCTGAATCGTTGGCACCTGTTCTCCGCTGTACTGCCGTTCGTTGGTCGATTTTCAACAAAGCTTTTTAAGATACGAAAACGCCTCCGGATTGTCAACACAATCGACGTTTCCGCTTCCCGAAGACACGGGGGCGTCCGCGGGACTGCACGGGGAAGCCCGCGAACGCCCAATCCTCCTGCTGCGTCGGTTATGAGGTTGAGATCTTCTCCTTGGTTTTCCCCTTCCGCACCGGGGCTTCCTCCTCCTCAACCTGCTCCTCGACCTCCTCTTCCTCCTCTGCCGCCGAGATGAAGTCAAGCGCAAGATCCTGGAAGCGCTTCAGTCCCGTCCCTGCCGGGATAAGGTGCCCCATAATGACGTTCTCCTTGAGCCCGAGGAGATTATCCACCTTCCCCTCAATCGCCGCGTCGGTCAGCACCTTGGTGGTCTCCTGGAACGACGCCGCCGAGATGAAGCTTTCGGTCGACAGCGACGCTGAGGTGATCCCCAGCAGGACCGGTTCCGAAGTGGCAGGCTCCGCGTCCCGGTATTCTATCACCTTCTTCGCCTTCTTCCGGAGGTCGCCGTTCGCCTCCCGGGCTTTCTTCTTCGAAATCAGCTGTCCGTTCTTGAACTTGGAGTCTCCCTTGCTGACGATCAGGACCTTGTCGCGCAGCGCCTCGTTCTCTTCCTCGAACTTCAGCTTGTCCACGTAGTCGCCTTCGAGGAACTTCGTGTCGCCGGAGTCCACGATCCTGACCTTCTGCATCATCTGGCGGACGATGATCTCGATGTGTTTGTCGTTGATCTTCACCCCCTGGATGCGGTAGACTTCCTGAATCTCGTTCACCAGGTATTCCTGGACCGCCGCCACACCCTTGATGCGGAGGACGTCGTGCGGATCGATCGCCCCGTCGGAGAGCCGCTCGCCGGCACGGACGACGTCGTTGGCCTGCACCAGCACGTGCTTCCCGAGGGGGATCGGATACTTGCGGATGTCCTTGCCGTCATGGCTCGTGACGATCACCTCGCGCGAACCCCGCTTCTGGGCGCCGAAGCTGACGATGCCGTCGATCTCCGAAACGACCGCGGGATCGCTGGGGCTCCGCGCCTCGAACAGCTCCGTGACGCGCGGGAGACCCCCGGTGATGTCGCGCGTCTTGCCGATGTCGCGCGGGATGCGCACAAGCACCGTCCCTGCCGTGATCTCCTGACCGTCGTTCACCGCCAGGTGCGCGCGCGTCGGGATGATGTACTGGCCCTGCTTCCCCTTCTTGCCGTGGATCTCCAACGTCGGGGCAAGCGTCCGGTCGCGCGAATCGATCACGACCTTCTGGATGTGGCCCGTCTGTTCGTCGTCGATCTCCCGGTACGTCACGTTTTCCCGGAGCTGATGGTATCGGACCGCGCCGGAATGCTCCGAGATGATCACGGCGTTGTAGGGATCCCACTCGTAAATGATCTGCCCCTTGTTCACCTTCTCGCCGTCGCGTACAAGCATCGTGGCGCCGTAGGGGACGTCGTATTTGGTGAGCATCCGGTTGTCATGGTCGAGCACGTTCACCACGCCGCTTCGACCGGAGACGATGATCCTGTTCCCCTCCTCGTCGGGCACCTCCAGGAACTTCACCCCCTCATACACCAGCGTGCCGTCGAACTTCGACGTCACCTGCGACTGCGACGCGATGAGGCTTGCCGTGCCGCCGGTGTGGAACGTCCGGAGCGTGAGCTGCGTCCCCGGTTCGCCGATCGACTGCGCCGCGATGATGCCCACCGTCTCGCCGGGCTGGATGAGTTTGCCCGTGGTCAGGTTGCGCCCGTAGCAGAGGGCGCAGACCCCGCGTTTGGCCTCGCAGGTCAGCACGGAGCGGATCTCGACGGTCTCGATCGACGTCTCGGCAATCCTGTCCGCCTTCTCCTCGTCGATCAGCTCCCCGGCCCCCACGATCACGTCGCCGCTGATCGGGTCCACGACCTCGTGAACCGACACACGGCCGACGATGCGTTCCGCGAGCGGTTCCTTGACGTCCTCTCCCTCCTTCAGCGCGCCGGTGATGACGCCGCGGATCGTGCCGCAGTCGTCCATCGTAATGATGGCATCCTGCGCCACATCCACCAGCCGGCGGGTCAGGTACCCGGCGTCGGCCGTCTTCAGCGCGGTATCGGCGAGACCCTTGCGCGCGCCGTGGGTGGAAATGAAATACTCGAGGATCGAGAGCCCTTCCCGGAAATTGGCGATGATGGGGTTCTCGATCAGTTCACCCGTCGCGCCCGACAGGCTCTTCTGGGGCTTCGCCATGAGGCCGCGCATGCCCGCCAGCTGGCGCACCTGCTCTTTTGAACCGCGGGCGCCCGAGTCGACCATCATATAGAGCGAGTTGAACCCCTCGCGGGAATGCTGGAGCGAATCGAAGAGTTTCTCCGCCACCCGGTTGGTCACGCGGGTCCAGATGTCGATCACCTTGTTGTACCGTTCCCCCTTGGTGATGAACCCGCGGATATACTGGCTCTCGACCTCGTCGACGCTCTTCTGTGCACGGGCGATGATCTCTTCCTTCTCCCGCGGGATGATCACGTCGTCGATGCTGACAGACAGGCCGCCCGCCGTTGCGTAACGGAAGCCGATGTCCTTCAGTTTGTCGAGGAACTCCGCCGTCTTCAGGTTCCCCACCCGCCGGAACGCGGAGGAGATGATCTGGACGAGCCGCTTCTTGTTCAGCAGCTCGTTGAAGTAGCCGATCTCCTGCGGGACGATCTGGTTGAAGATCACGCGGCCGGTCGTCGTCTCCACCGACTTCCCGTCGATCTTGACCGTGATGCGTGCATGGAGGCCAACCTTGCCGTGATTATGCGCGACGATGACTTCGCCGGGCGAGGAGAAGCGCAGGCCTTCGCCGACGTCGCCGCTCCTGGATTTCGTCAGGTAGTAGCAGCCGAGCACCTGGTCCTGCGTCGGGGTCACGATCGGCGCGCCGCTCGCGGGGGACAGGATGTTGTGGCTCGAGAGCATCAGGATGCGCGCCTCGAGCTGCGCATCGAACGACAGCGGCACATGCACCGCCATCTGGTCGCCGTCGAAGTCCGCGTTGAACGCCGTGCAGACCATCGGATGGATCCTGATGGCTTTCCCTTCCACCAGCACCGGCTGGAACGCCTGGATGCCGAGTCGGTGGAGCGTCGGGGCGCGATTGAGCAGCACCGGATGGCCGTCGATGATGTTCTCCAGGATCTCCCACACTTCGGGGCCCTTCTTGTCCACCATCTTCTTTGCGCTCTTGACCGTCTTGACGATGCCGCGCTCGATCAGCTTGCGGATGATGAACGGCTTGAAGAGCTCGACCGCCATGTCCTTCGGAAGGCCGCATTCATGGAGCCGGAGCTCCGGCCCGACCACGATCACGGAGCGCCCGGAGTAGTCGACGCGCTTCCCGAGCAGGTTTTGTCGGAACCGTCCCTGCTTCCCCTTAAGCATGTCGGAGAGGGACTTCAACGCGCGGTTGTTGTCGCTTCGCACCGCATTGACACGGCGGGAGTTGTCGAAGAGCGAATCGACCGCCTCCTGGAGCATCCGCTTCTCGTTGCGGAGGATGACATCCGGGGCTTTGATGTCGATCAGCCGCTTCAGGCGGTTGTTCCGGATGATCACCCGGCGGTACAGGTCGTTCAGGTCCGACGTCGCGAACCGACCGCCTTCCAGTGGCACGAGCGGGCGGAGCTCCGGCGGGATGACCGGAATGATGTCGAGCACCATCCATTCGGGACGATTGACCGGTCCGTCCTCTCCTTCGCGGAACGCCTCGACGACCCGGAGACGCTTGAGGGCCTCCTGTTTCTTCTGGACGGAGGTCTCCTCGAGGATTTGGGCGCGCAGCTCTGCTGCCAGCGCCCCCACATCCACCTGCTTCAACAGGCTCTTGATCGCCTCGCCGCCGATCTGCGCGACGAACTTGCGCTTGTCCGTCGGCTCCAGATCGTCGTGATTGTCGGGAAGCGTCGAGAGGATCTCGAAGTATTGCTCCTCCGAGATCAGGTCCTTGCGCTGGAGACCGGTGGTGCCGGGGTTGACGACCACATAGGACTCGTAGTAGATGATCTTTTCGAGGTCCTTCGAGGTCATCCCGAGGATGTAGCCGATCTTGGAGGGGAGGGACCGGAAGTACCAGATGTGGACGATCGGCACCGCCAGCGCAATGTGCCCCATCCGCTCGCGGCGGACGCTCTTCTGCGTCACTTCCACGCCGCAGCGGTCGCAAATGATCCCGCGGTAACGGATCCGCTTGTACTTGCCGCAGTGGCATTCCCAGTCGCGCACCGGGCCGAAGATCTTCTCGCAGAACAGACCGTCCTTTTCCGGGCGGAAGGAACGGTAGTTGATCGTCTCGGGCTTCGTGACTTCGCCGTGCGACCGCTGCAGGATCATGTCGGACGACGCGAGACTGATCGTAATCTTCGTGAAGTTCTTCTTCGCTTCTTTATCGTGATGAAACAGCGCCATGGTACTCCTCCAAATGGATTGTGCCGCTCTCCCGCAGTCAGCGCGGAGTTAGTCGAGCTTTACATCGAGCCCGAGACCCATGAGCTCGCGGATCAACACATTGAACGACTCCGGAACGTTCGATTCCGGCAGGTTCTCTCCCTTGACGATCGCCTCATAAACCTTGGCGCGGCCGGCGACATCGTCGCTCTTGACGGTCAGGATCTCCTGCAGGACGTGTGCGGCACCGTACCCCTCAAGCGCCCACACTTCCATTTCCCCGAAACGCTGGCCGCCGAACTGCGCCTTCCCGCCCAGCGGCTGCTGGGTGATGAGCGAGTAGGGGCCAATGGAGCGGGCGTGAATCTTGTCGTCGACCAGGTGCGACAGCTTCAGCATATAGATGACGCCAACGGTGACATCCTGATCGAACTTATCCCCCGTGCGCCCGTCGTACAGGACGGAGCGGGAGCTTTCGCTCAGTCCGGCTTTCTTGAGCTCGCCGGTGACGTCTTCCCAGGTCGCGCCGTCGAAAATCGGCGACGCGTACCGCATCCCGAGCGTCTGCCCCGCCCAGCCGAGAGCCGTCTCGAAGAGCTGCCCCAGGTTCATGCGGGAAGGGACGCCGAGCGGGTTGAGCACGATGTCCACCTGACGCCCGTCGGGCAGGAAGGGCATGTCGGCCGCAGGAACGACGCGCGACACAACGCCCTTGTTGCCGTGCCGGCCGGCCATCTTGTCGCCGACCGAGAGTTTCCGCTTCTTGGCGACGTAGACCTTGGCAAGCTGAACGACGCCCGGCGGCAGCTCGTCGCCGAGCTGGATCTTGTTCTTCTCGTGCCGGAACTCTTCCTCGATCCCGGTCAGCGTGTCGAAGTAGTTCGTGAAAATCCGGTTGATCAGCCCGTTCTTCCGTTTGTCGTCCACCCACTCCTGGTTGTAATCAAGCTTCTCGAGATCCTCGAAACTCTCGAAGGTGTCGAGGCGGAACTGGGTGCCGGCGCGGAAGGCCATGTTGCCATCCTTGTCGCGCACGCCGATCGATTTCTCACCGTCGAGCACCAGCCCGAGCTTCCGGGCCAGCCGCTCACGGAGCTCCGCTACGATCTTTCTGCGCTGGCGGTCCAGCGCGTCGCTGCGGCGCTTGTCTTCCTTTTTCGATTCGGCGTCCTTCTTCTTCCGGCTGAAGAGCTTGGTCGCGATGACGACCCCCTTCATGCCCGGCGGCGCCTTGAGCGATGCGTCCTTGACATCGCCCGCCTTCTCGCCGAAGATCGCTTTGAGGAGCTTCTCTTCCGGCGTCGGGTCGGACTCACCCTTGGGGGTGATCTTGCCGATCAGGATGTCCCCCTCCACCACCTCGGCGCCGACGCGGATAATGCCGTTCTCATCCAGGTCCTTGGTGGCTTCCTCGCTCACGTTCGGGATCTCCTTCGTGAGCTCTTCCTCGCCGCGCTTGGTGTCACGGACCTGCAGCTCGAACTCCTCGATGTGGATCGAGGTGAAGACGTCCTGCGACACGATCCGGTCGCTGACAATGATGGCGTCTTCGAAATTGTAGCCGTTCCAGGGCATGAAGGCGACCAGGACGTTGCGGCCGAGCGCGAGCTCGCCGCCGTCGGTAGCGGAGCCGTCTGCCACGACGTCCCCCTTCTTCACTTTGTCCCCCGGCTTCACGATCGCCTTCTGGTTGATGCAGGTGTCCTGGTTTGTCCGGAAAAACTTCGTGAGTCTGTACTCGACCCGCTTCTTGTCCTCGAACGAGATCAGGGCTTCCGTGCTGTTTTCGTCAATGTCGTAGTTGACGACGATCCGGTTGGCATCGACGTACTCCACGGTGCCGTTTCGTTCCGCGACAATCAGGGCGCGGGCATCGCGTGCGATCTTCTCCTCCAGCCCCGTCCCCACGATCGGCGCTTCGGGGCGCAGCAGGGGCACCGACTGCCGCTGCATGTTCGATCCCATGAGCGCGCGGTTGGCGTCGTCATGCTCGAGGAAGGGAATGAGCCCTGCCGCGGCGCTGACGATTTGATTCGGCGCGACGTCCATGAACTGCACCTCTTCCGCTTTCGAGACGGGGAAGTCTCCCTGGAAGCGTGCCTTCACGCGATCGCCCTGGAAGTAGCCGCGCCCATCGAGCGGCGCGTTCGCCTGCGCGATCGTGTGGATGTCCTCCTGCTCTGCCGTGAGGAACTCGATCTCGTCCTGCACGCGGCCGTTCTTCACCTTCCGGTAGGGCGTTTCGATGAAGCCGAACTCATTGACCCGGGCATGGATGCACAACGATGAGATCAGGCCGATGTTTGGCCCTTCAGGAGTCTCAATGGGACAGAGCCGGCCGTAGTGCGTGTAGTGCACGTCGCGCACCTCGAAGCCCGCCCGCTCCCGCGTGAGCCCGCCTGGACCCAGCGCCGACATGCGCCGCTTGTTCGTCAGCTCGGCCAGCGGGTTCGTCTGGTCCATGAACTGCGACAGCGGGTTTGTGCCGAAGAACGCGTTGATCACGCTGCTGATCGTGCGCGCGTTCACCAGCTCCTGGGGGGTCAGGTTCTCGTTGTCGCGGATGTTCATCCGCTCCCGGATCGTGCGGGCCATGCGGGCCAGCCCGATGTTGAACTGTTGCGCGATCTGCTCCCCCACCGTCCGGACGCGGCGGTTCCCCAGATGGTCGATGTCGTCCACCGAGCGCTTTTTCTGCTGGAGCTCGATGAGGTAGTTGATGATCGCGATGATGTCCTGCTTCGTCAGCGTCGTGGTGCTCGGCGGGATGTCAAGCCCGAGCTTGCTGTTGATCCTGTAGCGCCCTACGTCTCCCAGGTCGTATCGCTTCTCGTTGAAGAAGAGGCGGTCGATGAGGGTCTTGGCCGTATCGAGGTCCGGTGCATCGCCCGAACGGAGCTGTTTGTAGATCGCCCCGAGTGCGTCTTCCTCGGACCGGACAATGTCCTTGGAGATCGTTTTGGCAATGACGGATTCCTCATTCCCCTGCTGGACGAGGAGCCGGAGCTTCTTGATCCCGGACTTTTTGACCTTCTTGATATGCTCCTCGGTGAGGGTCGCATCCTTCGGGATGAAGATTTCGCCAGTCTTCTTGTCCACCACGTCACTGCAGATGACCCGTCCCTCATACTCTTTCAGGTCCACCCTGGTGGCGTCGATCTCCTCGACGAGGTTGAAGAGCTCGAGGATCTCATCGTCGGACGAATAGCCCAGCGCGCGCAGGAGCGTCGTGACGGGGAACTTCTTCTTCCGGTCGATGTACGCGTACATGATGTTGTTGATGTCGGTCGTGAACTCCACCCACGACCCGCGGAACGGGATGATGCGCGCCGAGTAGATCGGCGTCCCGTTCGGGTGGGTGGATTCACTGAAGAACACGCCCGGCGAGCGGTGGAGCTGGCTCACGACGACGCGTTCCGCGCCGTTGATGATGAACGTGCCCCGGTGCGTCATCGTGGGCAGGTTGCCCAGGTAGACGTCCTGCTCGATCGTATTGATGTACGACTTGCCGTCCTCCGCCTTCTGCGAAAGGCGCAGTTTGGCCTTGATCGGCACGGCGAACGTGAGTCCACGTTCCTCACATTCGGCGACGGAGTACTTGGGTTTTTCGACGTAGTACTCGACGAACTCCAGGAGGAAATTCTCCCGGGCGTCCGTGATGGGGAAGTTCATCTTGAACACCGCCTGCAGTCCTTTGTTCTTCCGCCGCACGGGGGCGGTATCGGACTGCAGAAAGCCTTCCCACGACTCCAGCTGAATATTGAGCAGATCAGGAGCCTCGATGACTTCGGGAATCTTGCCGAACGTTGTACGCTTGCTGGATTGGTTCTTCAAGAGAGCCACTCCTCACATTGATGATGAAAACACCCTGCCGCTTCCGGACCCCCGGCAGAAACAGTACAAGCCGATCGTCGGAATTCCCACGGAACCCTCGTATCGGCCTGCCTCTGTCGCCTGGGGGAGAAAAGCATCATGAACCTGAAAAAATGGAGACTCCCCGCTATCCGCCTCGGACGGTGGATGCGGGACCGCCCCCTCACCCCCCGCGGGGAGTTCGGGAGATCCGAATGTCTATTTCAATTCAACCTTCGCGCCGGCCTCTTCGAGCTCCTTTTTCAGCTTCTCAGCATCGTCCTTCGACACGCCTTCCTTGACGGGCTTCGGCGCGCCGTCCACCAGGTCTTTGGCCTCTTTCAGGCCGAGTCCCGTGGCTGCGCGGACGACCTTAATGACGTTGATCTTCTGTGCACCTGCCTCCTTCAGCAGGACGGTGAATTCCGTCTTCTCCTCCGCCGCCGGAGCGGCGCCGCCGGCGGCAGGCATCGCGCCCGCCATCATCACCGGGGCCGCGGCCGTGACGCCGAACTTGTCTTCGAGCGCTTTCTTCAGCTCGACCGCTTCCAGCAGCGTGAGCTTTTCAATTTTGTCGACGATTTCCGCAACAGCTGACATGGTGTGGTCTCCTTTGGTTTTTCAATTCCGTCATTTCCGAGAACAACTTACGCTGCTTTCTTCTTTTCGATGGCCTCGATAACCCCGACGAGATCCCCCAGGACCGACTGGATCACCTGCGGCACGCCGGCCAGCGGGGCCTGGACGCTTCCCAAAATACTCGCCATCATCTCGTTCTTCGTCGGCAGCGAGGCAAGCTCCTTCAGCTTCGATCCGTCGTACACCTGCCGGTCGAGCACGCAGACCTTCAGGGAGAGCTTGCTGTGCTTCTCGGTGAATTTCTGGATGATCTTGGCGGGTGCGACCGGATCCGTGAAGGCGAACGCCACGCCGGTAGGGCCTGTGAGCCGATCCACAACCGTGTCATAGCCCGTAACCTGTTCGAGCGCCTTCTGAATCAGCGTGTTCTTCACCACGCGGTACTCTACGCCGGCCTTATAGAATTCCCGGCGGAGTTCCGTCGCCTGCCCCACGGTCAGCCCCGAAAAATCGGTGAAGAACAAACCGTTCGCGCGTCGCACCGTTGCTGCGACTTCAGCGACGATTTCTTCCTTCTCTTCCCGTTTCATTCTCCCTCCCTACCCCTGCGGGTAGTGGTTCTGTGTGCCCCGAGAGAAGCCCCGGTCGAGCGCAGCCGCGCGCCGGGCAAGTGGCACGGTGATCTGGAATGGTGAGTGCGTAACTCCTGTCAGTGCGCCGCGACCTGGTTTCGGTCGATGGCAACTCCCGGGCCCATGGTGCTCGAGAGGCTGATACTCTTGATGTACGTTCCTTTGGCGCTGGCGGGCTTGAGCCGCACGACGGTATTGAGGAACGCATGAATATTGTCGGCGAGCTGCTGCGGCGCGAAGTTCGCCTTGCCGACACACGCATGCAGGATGCCCGCCTTGTCGACGCGGAACTCGATCTTCCCCGCCTTCACTTCCTTCACCGCTTTCGCCACATCGGCGGTCACAGTGCCGCTCTTCGGGTTCGGCATGAGGCCGCGCGGCCCGAGGACCTTTCCCAGCTTACCGACCTCTCCCATCACATCGGGTGTGGCAATGATGACGTCGACGTCCGCCCACCCGCCCTGAATTTTCTGTATGTACTCACCGAGCCCGGCATGCTCCGCACCCGCGGCCCTTGCCTCCTCGTCGCGGGGGGGCTTCGCGAGCACCAGCACCCGCACTTCCCTGCCGATACCGTGGGGGAGGGCGACCGTGCCGCGCACGGCCTGGTCGGCCTTTTTCGGGTCGACCCCCAACCGCACCGCGATGTCCACCGACTCGGTGAACTTCGCTGTCGCACACTCCTTCACCCGCACGACCGCCTCGTCGATCGTGTACTGCTTGCGCGGCTCGAGTTTCGCCGCTGCTGCCTTGAACCGCTTGCTGTTGTTCATGTGAGTGTTGTTCCTGTAGTGGTATTCGCGATCCGCCTCAGGCGGATCTCCCACGCGTTGCCTCTGCGTTACTCTTCGACGGCAATCCCCATGCTCCGTGCCGTGCCGGCGACCATGCTCATGGCTGCTTCGATCGTGTTGGCGTTCAGGTCGGGCATCTTCAGTTCCGCGATCTCGCGCACCTGCTTGCGCGTGACCTTGGCCACCTTCGTCCTGTTGGGCTCCGCCGAGCCCTTCTCCACCTTCGCCGCCTTTGCCAGGAGCACAGCCGCCGGCGGAGTCTTGGTGATAAAGGTGAACGACTTATCGGAGAACACGGTGATGACCACCGGGATCACCAGCCCCGCCTGCGCCTGTGTCCGGGCGTTGAACTGTTTGCAGAACTCCATGATGTTCACCCCCTTCTGACCGAGGGCGGGGCCGACCGGCGGTGCGGGATTTGCCTGACCGGCAGAGATCTGGAGTTTGATGAATCCGACGACCTTTTTCATGAGGAGAATCTTTCCGCTGTCCCGATGTGGTTATTTCTCAAGCTCGACCTGGCTGAAGTCCAGCTCCACCGGCGTCTTTCGGCCGAAGATGGAGACCATGACCTTCAGCTTCATCTTCTCTTCGTTCACTTCCTGCACGAACCCGCTGAAGTTGTTGAACGGGCCGTCGGTCACCTTGACCGCGTCGCCGCTCTTGAACGGGACCTCGATCACCTCGACGTCCTTTCGCTCCTCGATCTTGCCGATGAGCCGGCGGACTTCCGACGCCTGGAGCGGCGCGGGGGCGTTCTTGGGACCGACAAAGCTGATCACCGACGGCGTGTTCAGGATGATGTGCATCGTGGTCTTGTCCAGCATCGCCTCGACCAGGATGTAGCCTGGAAAAAAGGTGCGGGTTTTGCTCTTCTTTTTGCCATCCTTCACTTCGAACACTTTTTCCGAGGGGACGATCACCGACGTGACCTTGTCGCCGAGTCCCGCCTGCGCGATCTCGTTCTCGATGTACGCCTTCACCTTGTTCTCATGGCCCGAATAGGTCCGGACCACGTACCATTTCTTCTCCACCATCATCCTCTATTATAGAAAGAGCCGGAGCAGGCCGCCCACGGCGGTGTCCACGGCGTACACGAAGGCCGCAACGATGAGGCAGACGACAAGCACGATCACCGTCGAGTCGCGCAAATCGTCTTTCTTGGGCCACGTGACCTTGTTCATCTCTTTCACGACATCCGTGAAAAACGCAATAATCTTCTCTTTCATGGGAGAGTCAGGTCTGGCTGCTGTTTGGTGTCCGTCGATCGGGCCTGCCGCACGGTTCTTCCGGCGCGTCGCACGTGAGGAGGGACTCGAACCCCCAACCTGCGGTTTTGGAGACCGCTGCTCTGGCCAATTGAGCTACTCACGTAGTGGATGATCCCCACGCTCCCCTGCCGGGCCGTCTTGCGGATAACGGGAACCTGTTGTCCGTCACCCCCCGTCCCCGACAGGAATAGCCGCAGCGAAGCTCCGCCTACCGCGTCTCCTTGTGGGTCGTATGCTTTCCGCAAAACCGGCAGAACTTTTTGTACTCGACACGCCCCGTCTGTTTCTTCTTGTTCTTGGTCGTCGAATAGTTCCGCCGTTTGCAGTCGGTGCATTCCAGCGTGATAATGTCTCGCACGGTATCGCCTCGTTTCTCTCGTGAGTGGGTCCGGCCTGTGAAGAGCTTGCGACCGGGATTGAACCGGTGACCTCTTCCTTACCAAGGAAGTGCTCTACCAACTGAGCTACGCAAGCACGGGAGAGCAGAGAGTAGTCAGTAGGCAGAAATCAGTAGTCAGAAAGAAAAAGAGGTCGAGGTCGAGATCGAGATTGAGCGGGAGGGTCGCGTTTCAACCGCGACCATCATCTCTCTGATTTCTGACTACTGCTTACTGACTTCTCCTTGCTCTTCCCTGCCTTCGAGCGGGAGACGGGACTCGAACCCGCGACCAACAGCTTGGAAGGCTGTGACTCTACCAACTGAGTTACTCCCGCATAATTATCCATTATCCATGGATAATGGATAATTGATAACCATTCGGTGGGCAGGGGAGGAATCGAACCTCCGAAGGCCGAGGCCGACAGATTTACAGTCTGTTGCGTTTGACCGCTTCGCTACCTGCCCGAGTCTCTCGCGCGCCCTCGTCTCCTCGCGGTCGGTCCTGAGGCGTGAGCTGGCGATGGGACTCGAACCCGCAACCTGCTGATTACAAATCAGCTGCTCTACCAATTGAGCTACGCCAGCAGACAAAACCATCCACCCCCCTCCTCCGCGCGTGCCGGGAGGAGGGTAATCGACGAGACTGCAACGGGTTAGGATTTGAGAGCCGAGCAAATAAATATAACAAATTCTGGTTCAGAGTCAACAATCAGCGAGATATAACCCCTTTTCAGCACGAGGAGGGCTAATGTGCCCCCTGCAGGCGGGCGAGGAGGCGTCTCCCGGTAATGGTTGAGGGATCGAAGTTTATGGCGTTTTTCAGTGCTTTTCGTGCCTCCAGCGTGTCTCCCGCCGCGGCGAGATAATATTCCCCCCGCGAAGCCAGGGCATCGGCATATAATCGCCTGATTCTGGCCTCCATCTCCCCTTCCTTCGGAATTGGCCGGTAGCGGAATTCGGGAGATGGCGAAGGAAAGAATCTTCCCTCCGATCTGAGCCGGAATGCAAGTCCAGAGGGAACCCGCACGTACCCTGCCGTGTATGCTGGCTCAATCTCACCGGTCACATACACTGCGCGGACGCCCATGCTGGTCCGGATGAATGCCATGATCATCGCAGCGTACGATCGCTCGATCACATCCCCGTTGTACGGACGACCCTCCTCGAATGGCGCAACATCGCGGAGAAATGCCTGAACCTCGCTGCGCGACGATTGGATGAGCCACGGCACACGCCGCTCCAGCTCCCGCAGGTACCACGATCGGCGCAGCAGCTCTTTGTCGATCACGGCGACGTCGGTCCGGACGTGCTCGACCAGCTGATAATAGTAGGAGGCCGAGACCCAGTAGTCCCACTGATATGAGAACACCACCGCATTGCTATCGAGTGATGCGAACATGTTCGCCGTGTAATCGTCGACCAGATGATCGTTGCTCCTGTCGACCTCCCGATAATGGAGCGCGAGCGGTGCGATGACGACGGCCAGCACAACCGCTGCAGCAACGACGATCCGCTTTCCCCTGGCGGCGATGATACGGCACAGCGCCGCAAGGCCGAGTGCCGCCCACATCCCCGTCACGATATAAGCGAGAAGGAAGTAGGAATCGATATCATGGATGTTATAGTTGACGGCGTATGCAACGCAGCCCCCCCACAGGAATGCGGTTCCGAGGGCGAGGGGCCTGTTTGACTTCCAGAGGAGGACGAAACCCGCGGCCGCCGCAACGAGCCCTGCATAGGCGAACTCTGCCGGGAGCGACCGGAGGAAATAGCCCAGTTGGCGTTCCGCAGCGCCGGCGGACGAGAAGAGCCAGATGCTGTACTGCCTGCCGGTGACGTGTCTCAGGAAGCGTTCAAGCGTGTCAGGATCTCCCCAGCTCAGCAGCGGGTGCTGCGCGGCACGGATCGGCAGGTAGAGATACAGCGAGAGTCCCGCGAGGAAGGGAATGCTCATTCGAACAATCCGGTTCCAGGCCGCCGCCGTCGATCGCTGTTGCATGAAGTAGTGCACAATGAGCCCGAGAGCCAGCATCACCGTCGTCATGTGATTGGTGAAGGAGAGCCCGGCAAGGAATGCAAACATATACCAGTGGGATTCGCGTGCAGTCTCACCGGCGAGCGGCACGTTGGCGCGGAGGAATGCGAGAAGAACCAGGCTGACGAGGAGAATGTGAAGGGAATAGACTTCAACCGCGACTGCCTGCGACCAAAAGGTCTCGGAGAAGGCGAGCAGGAGCGCTCCTCCGCCCGCGGCGATCATGATCTCCCGATCATCTCGCTTCCGTGACGCGCTGAGGAGAAGAACGCGACGGAACACGAGCGTGAAGGTCGCCGCGCCGGCGGCGGTGAACGCCGCGGCCATCGCATTCAGACGGACGATCACTGCTGCCGGCAGCGGCACGTGCGCGACAAGCCAGCCCAGGAGCGTGAACAGCGGATACCCCGTCGGATGGGCGATGCCAAGCGTCGCCGTCACTGCGGCCAGTTCGCCGCTGTCGATGAATCCCACCCCCGGGGCGAGCGTGAGCAGATACACGGCAAACGCGATGATGCCAACGGCGCCGGCGACCCGGTGTGCCGTCATGCCAGGCTCCTGGCAATGTCAAGGAATTCTGACCGGACCCGCTTCATCGTCCCTTCAACACGTGTCCGCAGTGCTTCCGCGGAAGCACCGTCATACAGGCGGGCGAGGGTCTCCCCGTCGGGCAGAATCCAGCTCCGGTCTTCCAGGCCGGCCCGCAGGAGAAACTCGAGCCGGCGGAACATCCCGTAGGCCGACGCTAGGTATGACGCTCGCTCGATGGAGAGCGCTCCGTGACCGGCGGACCGGAGGACAGTGACCGTGGGACGGCCGCGCAGTTCCGGCTGATGTCCGCCCATTTTCAACTGGATCATCTGCGCGATGAATTCGATGTCCGCCATCCCCCCGGCCCCCAGCTTGATGTCGAGATAGCCCCCGACACGCGTGCGGCTTCTCGATTCCATTTTCCGCCGCATGGCAACAATCTCTGCCGACCAGCCTTCAGGAAGTGGGGCATCATACACCCATGATGCCACCATCGACGCGACGACGCTCCCGACTGTCGGATCCCCGGCGATGAAGCGGAGCCGCGTCAGGGACTGCCGCTCCCAGAGGGATGCCCGCGTGGCAAGATAGTTCGCATAGGAACTTGCCTCCGCCACCAGCGGCGCATTCCTCCCTTCCGGCCGGAGGCGGACATCGGCATCGTAGAGGCGTCCATCGGCTGATACAGTTCCGAGGGCCTGCATGAGCGCCCCTGCCGCGTTCTCCGCTTCTTCGTGCCCTCCGCGGCCCCCCTTTCCCGCAACAAAGAGGAGATCGAGGTCGGCGTCGAGCCCGAGCTCGCCGGTACCGAGCTTGCCGAGCGCAAAGACCGCAAGAGGAATACGCCCACGAGGCACCCCCGTGGTCCTCAGCAACAACGTTGCGACGATGCGCGAGGCCAGCAGGGAAAGTTCGCCGGTGAATCCATCGAAGTCCGTGAACCCGAGGACGTGCCTGATACCTGCGCGAAGCTCCTCCCGCACCTTGACTGCGATCAGGTCCCCATCGGGAAGCTCGGACAGTGAAGGAGCGCCTGCGAGCGCGCCGGGATCCGAGGCAAGCATGTCCAGCAGGAGCGGATCGCGCGCAAGTCCGCGCGCGAACCGTGGACTGCGTGCACATATCTCGAGGACGAACCGGCGAAAGCGGGGATCGGCAAGCTGCCCGAAGAAGACATGGGGTATCTTCTGACCCCCGGCGAGCGACGTGAACGATGCAAGGGCAAGGTCGGGATCAGGCACACGCGCGATCGCGCTGAACACCTCGGGAGCAACGGCGCGAAACGCAGCCCGCGTTCTCGCATCGTGTTCCCGCTCTCCCGTCAGCGCGTTCCCGGCGGTGAGGAACCGGACGCAGCGGGCGGCCTGGCGGGAATCGCGGAACCCCTGCCCCCCAAGGATCCGGGCGATCGTGCCGTCATCGATCCCCTCTTCGGTCACCGCCGCGATCGCAGAGGGGGATTCCGGCGCCGCGACCATCACCTGACGGAAGAGACGCCTGACCCGCTCCAGATGCCCGTCAAGGACGCGTCGCAGGTCCCCGGGCGAGTCCATGCCAACGCGACGGGCAAGGGCGGCGTATGAGGTTTCGTCTGCGGGGATGGTGTGGGTCTGCGTATTGAGGACCATCTGCAACCGGTGTTCAAGGGTCCTGTAGAGGATATACGCATCGCCAAGCGCTTTCGCCTCGTGTCCATCAAGCATCCCATGGCGTTGGAGCCCAGCGAGCGCCGCGAGCGTGTTCCGTTCCCGCACTGCGGGATTGAGGCCTCCGTTCACAAGCTGGAGCGTCTGGACGATGAACTCAATGTCTCTGATTCCTCCAGCCATCAATTTCAGGTTCGCCTCCGTCCCAACCTCGGCCTCGATCCGGGCTTTGATCCGCGCGACGGCCGCTGCGGGATGCTCGAACATCGTTCGGGGATAGACGAACGGTTCCAGCCTGGCAATGTACTCGCGCCCCAGAGACCTGTCCCCTGCAACGGGCCGCGCCTTGATCAGCATCTGTCGCTCCCAGAGTTCGCCGCGGGACTCGTAGTAGGTCAGATACCCTGTGAGAGAGCGCGCGAGCGGGCCGGCCCCCGATTCAGGCCTCAGTCGTGTGTCCACGCGGTACAGGTGACCCTCTGCCGATGCCCCGGAGAGATTTCGCACGAGCCGCTGCGCCAAACGGTTGAAGTATTCGTGTGCCGTCCCACTTCCCTTCCCTTCCGCCTCCTCGCCGTACACGAAGAGAAGATCGACATCCGAGCTGTAGTTGAGCTCGTTTCCCCCGAGCTTCCCCAGTCCAATGACGCAGAACGGTATGGTGCCGAATGCTGTCCCGGGATCCCCTGTCTGCTGACGCGCAACACAGAGCGCGCCGTCGATCATCGCATCAGCAAGAAGAGAGAGATGTGCAGTCACTTCAGCCAGGCCCGCCCGTCCAAGCAGATCCCGCGCGCCAATGCGGAGCAGCTCCCGCCGGTGGATGCGCTTCAATGCGTCGAGGCGTTTCTCTGGTGACTGGAACGTCTCGAAGACCCGCGACGTCTCGCCACGGAGGTACTCCTCCCCCAGCGGGACAGACAGCGCATCGGTAGACGTCAGCCAGGGGAACAATCCGGGCTCCCGGATGAGGACATCGGCAAAATATTGTGAGGCGCCAAACAGGCGAAACAGGAGATCGCCGTAGAGCGGGTACTGGAGGAGATCGTTGAAGAGGGTCGGAACGCTAAGGACGGCAGCAACGAAGCGCTGAAGGTTCGTCAGCGCCCGCTCCGGTTCGGCCGCCGCAGCGACCCACTCCGACAGGGCGGCCGAAAACTCAGCGAGCGCAAACCTGCTCCCCGACCGGATGAATGCTTCATGCAGAGCATCGACACTGCGCCTTGCGCGCGCACGGTCGACATACTGTGCCGGAGGAAGGTCTGCATCCGTCATGTAGAAAACATACGAAAAAAGCTTCCGAATCTCCATCGACGGTCGGGCCGGCCGCTGCGGTTTCGCGTTTGCTTTTCCCTCACGTGCTCGCTATATTTTCGCAGCTCCATCGTCCTGTTGACGCGCACTTTCTCAAACCGAACGCTGATGGTCAAGCTGATCGCGCTCTACCGGAAGCCCGGCGATCCTGCCGAGTTCGACAATCACTACTTCGGTGTCCACCTCCCCCTCGTGCAGAAGTACCCCGGCCTTCGCAAAGTGGAAGTGACCCGCGTGACCGGCGCGCCGATTGGCGAGGCAAAGTATCATCTCGTGGCGGAGATGTATTTCGATTCGAAGGATGCGATGGATGCCGCGCTCGCATCGGCCGAAGGGAAGGCCGTCACGCGCGACATCCTCAGCTTCGCCGCTGACGTCATCACCGTTTTCCACGGGGAGGTGGCATGAGCGGGCGCCCGCCTCGCCGTCCCGGTTCCACCTCCACTTCTACCCCCCGACAGACCGCCCCCACCCCCGGGCGAGAGGGCACCTACCGCGGCAAGACCCCGCACGATCTCAAGTTCTCCAACATCCTCTACGCGAAATCAGACTGGCGGGCGACGGTGACGATCAATCGCCCGGAAGTGTATAACTGCCTGAACCTTGCCACCCTCCGCGAACTCAGCGCCGCGTTTGAGGACGCGGGATGGGACGACCGGGTCGCCGTGCTGATCCTGACCGGTGCCGGAACCCGGGCGTTCTGCACGGGAGCTGACCTGAACGAGTGGAAGGAGGAGTTTCTCGACAGGCCGAACAATTTCTACAAGTGGATGGGGGTGTTCATCGAAACCTTCGATCGCCTCCGGAATCTGGGAAAGCCGACCATCGCACGGCTGAACGGCATGGTTGTCGGAGGAGGGAACGAACTCCAGATGTCGTGCGATCTGGCAGTGGCTGCCCACGACGTGATCATCCGCCACGCCGGCACATCGCGTGGGAGCGTCCCCGCCGCCGGCGCCACGCAGTGGCTTCCCCTCATTGTGGGGGAGCGACGCGCGAGAGAGATCCTCCTGCTGAACGAACCGATCCCGGCCAAGAAAGCCCTCGCCTGGGGATTGGTGACGCAGGTCGTCCCCCGAAGGAAGCTGGACCGGGCAGTCAATGTGCTCGCCGAACAACTCATCGACAAGCTCCCGGAATGCACACGCTACACGAAGCAGCAATTGAATTTCTGGCGCGATTTCTCCTGGGGAATGACCATCGGCAACGTACGGGACTGGCTCACCGTGCATACGCCGGCGGAGGAGATCAAGGAGGGGATCGATGCGTTCGCCGCCAAGCGGGAGATTGACTACCGCGGGCTTCGCGCGCGGATTGCCGACAGAAACCTTGACCGCTGAACCGTGATGCAGCGATTATCCATCCTTGGTGCGGCCGCGTTCGCCCTTTTCCCCGGGTGCCTCCCACCGGCTTCCACGGTCCTGCAATGGGAATACACTGGCGGACCAGCTGCGCAGAACATCGCAGCCGTCCTCGGGGACGACCGGTCCCCCGGTACACTGTACGTCGGGCTGACGAGCGGCGAAATCTACGGATCTCCAAACGGGGGCACCACCTGGCAGCGTCTTTCCGCCGTCACACACCGGCGCTGCGTCTACCGGCTTGTGCAAGACCCCGAGTTCCCTGACAAGGTGTACGCCGCCACGGAGGCGGGAGCGTTTGTTTCCACGGACAGATGCCGTACCTGGTCATCGCTCGCTATCGCAGGGACCGGCGTCCGGACGATCCTGATCGATCCCTGGTCACCGTTGACCCTTTACGCCGGAACGCAGGGAAAAGGGATCTGGAAGTCGACGGACGGCGGTGCGACCTGGGGCAATGCGAACGCAAGTTCCGATGCGCGACTTGGATCCGCCGAGGTCTACGACATCCTTGTCGACGTCGACAGACCCAGTCTCTTGTATGCTGCAGCGACGGCGCTCGGCATCATCCGGTCGACCGACGGCGGGACGACATGGCAAACGCTGACAGAGGAATTCTCCGCGACCGGTTCCCGGACCACGCATTTGCTCATGAGGAGAGGCGGAGTGACGATGCTGATGTACGGGACGAACGCAGGGAGCATCGTCAAGTCGGTGAACGGAGGCGATTCCTGGATTCCTTCGCGCAACGGGCTCGAATCTGATCGCATTACATCGCTCTTCGCCCATCCGCAGAATGAGGACCTCGTCTTCGCAGGAACCGAGCGAGGAATGATCGTTTCGAGCGATTTCGGGACGAGCTGGAGTGCGGCAGGAGGCGATCTGCCCAAAGTGGCCGCGACGCTTGTGCCGGGGGGCCGTGGAGTGCCGTTCACGATCTATGCGTTCGGAAACGGCATCGGTTTGAAGTCGTCCACCGACAACGGTGCAACGTGGCGTGCGGCGGACGCATCGCTCGGCGGTTCAACGGTACGTCTGATGACGACAGACCCGCCGGGAATCCGGATCGCAGCGGCGGTCGGGACGGTATGCCTCGTCTCTTTGACCGGTGCGGCGGGCAGATGGCAACCGGCCGGACCGGGGATCACCGGTGGTGCGGTCAAATGGGTCTCTTCAGACCCGCAACTGCCTGGTGTAATGTACGCCACGACTCCATCGGGAGTATTTCAATCGACGGACAACGGCGCGTCGTGGAACCCCGCGGTCAAGGGGCTGCGCATCTCGCCGATCCTGTTCGAGGCTCATCCCTCCATCAAAACACGGTTGTACGTCACATCCGAACAGGGCCTGTTCGTTTCGACTGACCGCGGCAATACATGGACGCAGCCGCGACCCCTCAATGCGCGATGGCAGATCACCGGGCTCACCTTTAGCCCGACGAACGCCGGCCTGATCCTCGCCGGAACGTCGAACAGCGGGGTCATCGTTACGCGTGACGGAGGATTCTCCTGGGAGCTCGCGCGGTATGGACTTCCCGCCACGGAGATCCGCGCAGTGACGCTCGACGACAAGGACCAGGATACGTACTACGCGTTTACCGCCGAAGGTGAGTGTTACCGGACGTTCAACAAGGGCCTCGAATGGAACCGCTACGGCGTTCCCTGGAGCCGAGGTGACAGTGTCCGCGTTGCGTTCGATCGCTTCCTTCCCTCTTCCGTCATTTCACTCGTCAATAACAGGGAGCTCTACTACTCCCCTTCAGGGGGGAGCACCTGGTTCCCCATGCTGAAGCAACTGATCGCCGCGGAAGTCATTGCCCTCCACTGGAATGCGGCCTCCTCGACCGCCTATGCGGGAACACTCGACAAAGGCGTGTTCAGAGCCGTCATCGGGTCGAAGCTTCTCGACATCCTTGGAGAATGATCCGGGCGACGTCGGCGATTCCGCGCGTCGAATCCCGCGAGTACGAGCGAGCGTCATGTCCCTTCAAAGGGAGGAACCGATGGATCACCAGACCATTATCGTCACACGCGAGGAAGGATACGCGCTGGTTCGCCTGAATCGCCCGGAGGTACTCAATGCGTTGAACTACCAGCTCATGGGTGCACTCGTCGATGCACTTGAAGAGCTGGACCGGACGGAGAACGTCCGCTGCATCGTGCTGACCGGCAACGAGAAGGCGTTTGCAGCGGGGGCTGACATCAAGGAAATGGCCGGAGCGACGGCGGTGGAAATGCTCATTCGTGACCAATTCGCGCGATGGGACAGAATCCGGCGGATCAAGACACCGCTGATCGCCGCCGTGAACGGTTTTGCGCTCGGCGGGGGGTGCGAGCTGGCCATGGCGTGCGATATGATCATCGCTTCCGAAAGCGCCCGTTTTGGCCAGCCGGAAGTGAATATCGGCGTCATGCCGGGAGCAGGGGGAACGCAGCGCCTCACTCGTGCGATCGGCAAACCCAAAGCGATGGAACTCGTGCTCACCGGGAGAACCATCGGGGCGGAGGAGGCTCTCCGCTGGGGGCTCGTCAACAAAGTCGTCCCCCCGGAGACGCTGCTCGATGAGGCCCGTGCATGGGCACGGGAGATTGCCCTGAAACCCCCGCTCGCCGTCCGCCTCGCGAAGGAAGCCGTGCTCAAGTCGTTCGACAGCACACTCGAAGGGGGGCTTGAGTTCGAACGGAAAAATTTCTACCTCCTTTTCGCGTCGGAAGACCAGAAAGAAGGAATGACTGCGTTCGCGGAAAAACGTCCTCCCGTGTGGAAGGGAAGGTGAGAGCCATGACCGACGGTGCAACGGTGCTTCGTCTCGGTGGCGCGGGTATCCTGACGCTCGTCTTGAACCGGCCCGAGAGCTACAATGCCTTTAACGACCGGATGAAGAGAGAACTTGCCGAGGCATTTGCCGACGCGGCGCGAGACCCTGCGGTCCGGTGCATCGTGCTCCGGGGCGCCGGCGACAAGGCGTTTTGTTCCGGCCAGGACCTGAAGGAACACTCGGGCTCGCGCCGGTCATTGAAGGAGTCCCTCGAGCAGTCGTATAATCCCCTGATCCGGAGAATCCGTACCATCGAGAAGCCCGTGATCGGCATGATCAACGGTGTGGCCGCGGGAGCGGGGTGCAGCGTCGCGCTCGCGTGCGACATGCGGGTAATGTCATCGACCGCGAAGTTGATCGAGGTCTTTGTGCGAATCGGGCTCGTGGCCGACAGCGGCTCGCACTGGTTCCTCCCCCGACTTGCCGGCATGGCGCGTGCGTTTGAATACGCGGCAACGGGACGAGACATCGGGGCCGAAGAGGCCGAGCGGGTCGGGCTCGTGAACAGAGTCGTCCCCCCCGATCAGCTCGAGTCAACGACGATGGAGATCGCCCGTGGTCTGGCGGAAGGGCCGACGCGTGCGATCGGGCTGATCAAGCGCGTCCTCAACAAATCCCTCACCACGGACCTGGACTCCCTCCTGGAATATGAAGCCGCAATCCAGCAGGCCGCTTCGCTCACGGACGATCACCGCGAGGGCGTGCAGGCATTCCTCGAGAAACGGAAGGCAGCGTTCACCGGACGGTAGGTTGACAATCGGCCATTTTCTTTCTATTATTTTTTTGTTGAAGTACTCCACCGTTCATTCTCAGAGGAGGTAGCACATGCCCGCCCCCCCTACTGCCACGCGTTCTTCGACGGAACGCGAAGCGATCATGAAGGCCAAGCTGGCGCGAAAGGAATCCATCGAGTCGGTGGATGATATGAGCGATGAGTACTTCGACCTTCTCTCCAACCTCATGACCCAGCAGGCGGACTCGGAGCTGGCCGGGGGGTTCGGGTATGTCCCCTGGATCATGCGGGCCCCCACGACGGAGGAGAAACTCGTGGTATCCAATATCGTGCGGGACGAGGTCAGGCACGGACGCGCGATGTACCGGCTGCTGGAAGACATCGGGATCCCGGTCGATGATTACGTGGAACAATTCGACTTCACGTTCCGTGTCGAGGGGAAGTCCGACCTGGGGGCCACGCGGGCAGGCACCGACAAGCGGGTGAACATCTTCTATTATCCGATCGATTCGTGGGCGGATTTCGTGATGTTCAATTTCCTCATGGACCGCGGCGCCGGCCACCAGCTTGAGGACGTCAAGCAATCCACCTACGGGCCGTGGCGCCGCGAGATCGACCGGATCTTCAAAGAGGAACTGACCCACATCGCACACGGCGATTACTGGGTCAAGCGGCTGGCAACGAACCCCGCCACGAAGCCCGAGATCCAGGCGGCGCTGGACAGGTGGTGGCCCCGCGTCATGGCCATCTTCGGCCGTCCGGGCTCCAGGAAGAACGCGCGCTACCGCGCCCTCGGCCTGAAGGTCCGCGACAACCACGAGGTGCGGCAGGGGTTCGACAAAGAGGTCCGCGAGAAAGCAGAGGCCTGGGGGCTGACATTACCGCGCTGGGTCCCCGACTGGGAACGGCTGCCGGAAGATGCGGTGATCTCCGGGTAGCGCCGGTCCCGGCAGGCTTCGAGCCTTCAGAAGAACGTTGAATGCATGATTGCGACGGTCGGCGTTATCGGGTCGGGAACAATGGGGGGCGGAATTGCTGCGCTGGCCGCGCGCGCCGGCTTCGAAGTCATCCTGCATGACAACGCAGCCACCGCACTTGCCGACGCGATGGAACGGATCAGGGAGGACATCCGCGCGGGGGCTGCAAAAGGCAAACTCTCCTCAACCCAGGCGACGCAGATTCTCGCACGGATCCGTCCGCGCAAGACCTTTCGCGATCTCAGCGTCTCTGACATCGTCATCGAAGCAGTCGTAGAAGACCTTGCCGTCAAGCGGGAGATGTTTCGCGGGCTGGACCGGATCGTCGCTCCCGACGCTCTCCTCGTATCGAACACGTCCTCCCTTCCTGTCACCACGCTTGCGTTTGAGACCAGGTTGCCCGAGAGGGTGGCGGGCATGCATTTCTTTAACCCCCCCGCCGTCATGCCGCTGGTGGAGATCGTGCGCGGAAGGTATACCTCCGAGCAGACCGTCGCGGCGGTGCGCGATTTCGCTCTGCGCCTGAAGAAGACCCCCGTCGTGTGCAGCGACTCCCCGGGCTTCATCGTGAACAGAGTAGCGCGCCCCTTCTACGGTGAAGCCCTCCGCCTTCTCGGAGAAGGTGCGGCAACGGTCGAGCAAATCGACGCCATCGTGCGCAAGGAAGGTGGCTTCCGCATGGGACCGTTCGAATTGATGGACCTGATCGGCATCGACGTCAATTACGCGGTCACAAAATCTGTGTACGAACAGTTTTTCCATGACCCGCGGTTCCGGCCCCACCCGATTCAACGACAGATGGTCGAGGCCGGGACTCTCGGCAGGAAGACGGGGAAAGGATTCTACAGCTACCCATGACGGCGACCGATCGACGGGTGATCTGTATCGTGGGTGATCCTCCGCTCGTTGCGGAGTACGCGGGGCTCTGCGCGGGGCGGGGGTATGCCGTGCAGCATCTCGCCATCCGCGAACCGGGCCGGACCGGCGCCCGACGCTTCCGGCTCGGGGGCAATGTCAGGCTTGTTGCCCGACCCTCCCGCACCGTTCGGTTGGCACTTGAACTTTCCAACGTCTCGGTGGAGACGAAGCGCAAGAATCTCATGCTGCTCGACAGGTCGCTTCCCGCACACACGCCCATTGTCTCGTCGTCGGTAACGGTACGGGCGGGAGAGCAGGCAGGGTGGCTGCGTCACAGGAACAGGCTGATCGGCATTGGCGCGCTCCCGTCTCTTCTCGCCGGTTCGCTCCTGGAGTTCGCCGTCGCCCCGACCACCGATGTTCCCACCAGACGCATGGCGGAAGAGTTTGCGGCTTCCCTCGGCAAAGAAGCAACCTTTGTGGGAGATCTCCCCGGCCTGGTCCTGCCGCGGATCGTGTGCACCCTCGCCAACGAAGCACACTTCGCCATGATGGAAGGAGTGGCAGGAAGGGATGATATCGACACCGCAATGAAACTGGGGACCAACTATCCCGCCGGGCCGCTTGAGTGGGCGGAGAGAATCGGGTACCGTCAGCTCTGCGCGGTCCTCGACGCATTGCGCGTCTTCTACGGTGAGGAGCGTTACCGGGCTGCGCCCGCCGTCCGACATGCTCTCGATCGGGAAGGAACCGCTGCGGTGTAAGCCGCTGGCCGTGCGTTGGAAAAAGGGGGAAAACTGCTCTATATTAATTGTCCCCCGGGAGAAAGGCATGCGCCGCTTTGCACAGGAAAGGAATGAACTGTCATGACCCGCGTCATTGCCCTCATGCTTGCTGTGGTTGCGGCGACGTCCTCACCGGCCCAGCCCGTGCTGTCAGTGCAAGGGGGGACCACATTTGACCTCGGCAGGGTGTATCGCGGATCCGTCATCGAGCGTCTGCTGACGCTGAAGAACACGGGGAGCGACACGCTGCACCTGGCACGAGTGGATGTCTCCTGCGGGTGCACGGGGACCATGGTGTCCAGCAAGGCGATTCCTCCGGGTGGATCGGGTACGCTGAAGATCACGTTCAATTCCAAGAATTTCGCCGGTCCCGTTCACAAGACGGTCACCGTCCGTTCAAATGCAGCGGGACACGAAGAGACCGTGATTTCATTTACCGCCGACGTCGTTGATGAAATTCTCCTGACCCCTCAAAACCTGCTCTTCCGGAACGCCGAGGTCGACCGCGTCAACGTCACGACCATCACCGTCACCAACAACGGCAGCACTCCCCTCGGCCTCACCGCGTTCAGGACGCAATTGAAGGGGTTGATCCTCAAGCTCCCCTCCTCGCCGATTCAGCCCGGCGCGACGGCAGAGATCAGGGCTGAATTTACGCCTGAAGCAGCCGCGCCGCTCATCTCCGACGGCGTCTTCGTGAAGACCACGAACGACCGGCAGCCCGAGCTCTTCGTCCAGGTGTTCGGGAATGCTCGCAACGCGACCGTGAAGTAGCCCTTCCCTCCACCATGACACACAGTTCCGAGGCCGTCATTGTCGGCGCGCTCCGCTCCCCCGTCGGCAGGTATGGCGGTGTGCTCCGCGACGTGCGTCCCGACGACCTGGGAGCGTCCGTCATTGCTGCGCTGGTGCGCGCCACTCAAATCGATCCGGCCGCCATCGACGACGTCATCTGGGGTTGCGCAAACCAGGCCGGCGAGGACAACAGGAACGTGGGACGGATGAGCGTTCTCCTCGCCGGACTCCCTGTGTCGGTCCCCGGAACAACCGTCAACCGGCTCTGCGGGTCGAGCCTGGAAGCCATCGTCCAGGCATCGCGTGCAATCTGGTCGGGCGACGCCGAGGTCGTGATTGCAGGAGGTGTCGAAAGCATGAGCAGGGCCCCGTATTCCATCCCGAAAAACCTGAGCGGCGCGTATGGCAACGTAACGGCGTACGATACCGCGCTCGGGTGGCGCTTTCCGAACCCGCGCATGAAGGAACTGTTCCCCCTCGAGAGCATGGGGGAAACCGCTGAAAACGTTGCGTCGCAGTACGGCATCACCCGCGAGGAGCAGGACCGGTTTGCGCTTGAAAGCCACCGGCGCGCCTGCCGCGCTCAGGAAAGCGGCGCGTTCTCACACGAAGTCGTCCCGATCGAAGTGCCGCAGAAATCGGGCCTGCCAATTCGCATTGAAAGAGATGAAGGTCCACGTCCGGACACTTCAATGGAACAGCTTGCTGCACTGAAACCGGCATTCCGTGTCGGGGGGAGCGTGACGGCGGGGAATTCCTCGTCATTGAACGACGGTGCAGCGGCCCTCGTCATTATGAGCGCTCAGCGCGCGACGGCGTCGGGGCTGAGGCCGCTGGTCCGCGTTGTGTCGGCGGGCGTGGCGGGGGTCGACCCGCGGACGATGGGGATCGGGCCGGTTCCCGCCACGCGGATCGCCCTCAGGAAGGCGGGGCTCTCGGTCAGCGATCTGGGACTCGTCGAACTCAATGAAGCGTTCGCCGCACAGGCCATCGCCGTCATGCGCGACCTGGGCCTTCAGCCGGAGAAGACGAACGTCAACGGAGGGGCCATCGCGCTCGGCCATCCGCTTGGGTGCAGCGGCGCACGCATCATGACGACGCTCATTCATGCGATGAAGCTGGGTGGCGTTCGGTACGGTCTGGCAACGATGTGCATCGGGGTCGGCCAGGGAATTTCCGTGGTGGTGGAGGCGATCGGTTAACTTTCGGTACGACAACGGAGGTTGTCCATGACATCAGGATGGATCGCACGCTGTCTCTTCGTCGGCGCACTCAGCTTCGTCACCAGCGGTCTCTCAACGTGCCGGAACGCGGCGCACGATGGGACCTCGGTTCCTGCCGAACTCGAGCTCGCGTTTCCCCATTTGACATTTACCCGGCCGCTCGACCTCCAGACACCTGCCGACGGGTCGCGACGGTTGTTCGTCGTCGAACAGGCCGGACGCATCCTCGTCTTCCCGAACGATCCGGCTACGACGTCGGCGAGCGTTTTTCTCGACATAAGGGATAAGGTCAACGATGCAGGGAACGAAGAGGGGCTGCTTGGCCTTGCGTTTCACCCCTCGTATCGCTCCAACGGATATTTCTACGTGAACTACACCGCCTCGAATCCGGCACGCACAGTGATCGCCCGCTACCGCGTCAGCGCAGCCGACCCGAATGTCGCCGAAGTTGCCTCTGCGATGACGATCCTTGAGTTCCTCCAGCCGTTTTCAAACCACAACGGCGGACAGGTGGCGTTCGGCCCCGACGGCTATCTGTACATCGCCGCAGGGGACGGCGGAAGCGCAGGAGACCCATTTGGCAACGGGCAGAGCCTCAACACTCTGCTCGGCAAAATCCTCCGGATCGATGTGAACGCGCCTGCCGCCGGGATGAACTATTCTATCCCGCCGGACAATCCCTTCGCGGGCACGTCGCATCGCGGGGAAATCTGGGCCTACGGCCTGAGGAACCCCTGGCGCTTTTGTTTCGACGTCCCATCCGGACGCATGTGGGCTGCCGATGTCGGACAGGACGACATCGAGGAGGTGGACATTATCGAGAAGGGAAAGAATTACGGCTGGAACATCATGGAGGGGAACTCCTGCTTCAAGCCCTCGTCCAACTGCGATACCTCGGGTCTCGTGCGTCCCGTCTGGCAATACACGCATGCTCTCGGCGTGTCGGTCACGGGGGGATACATCTACCGGGGGTCGCGACATCCCGAGTTGACAGGCGCGTACGTCTGCGCTGACTATGGGAGCGGGAGGATCTGGTCGCTGCGCATGGACGCCCAGGGACAGGTGAGCGGCGTGGAGCTGGCAGACACCAACCTTCCCATTGCGTCGTTCGGCGTCGATGAATCGGCAGAACTGTACATCTGCTCGTTCGACGGCAAGATCTACCGGTTCAAGTAAGCCTGCGAACCCTAAGGAGATCCCCCATGGTTGCCTTCCTGAGTCTCTTCGTGATGCTCCTCTTCGCCGCATTCGTCGTTTTGGTCGCCGTCCTGTTCAGCCGCATCAACAGGGTAGAACACGAGATGCGGAGACTGTCTGAATCGCTCCCTCCAAAGGCCCCCGAGCCGAACGCGCGCCAGACCGCAGCCAGGAGGAAATCGGCTTCTGCACGCCGTACAGCAAAGCCGCGACCCTCCCTACCCCTTACCCCCCTACCGCCTACTCCCCTACCCCCCCTCCCACGGCAGCCACGCCGTCCCTCACGGTCCAAAGAGGAATGGGAGTCCCTCATCGGCGGCCGGCTTCTGAACCGCATCGGCGCCGTTGCGCTCATTATCGGGATGGGGTTCTTTCTGAAGTATGCCTTTGACAAGAACTGGATCAATGAAACGGTCCGTGTGCTGATTGGTGCAGCGATCGGCGGGGGCCTGCTCGTCGCGGCCGCACGCTCTCACCGACGGGGGTTCCAGATTTTCTCACAGGGGCTTGTCGGCGCAGGCATCTCGATCCTCTACCTCTCCGTCTACGCTTCGTTCAATTTCTACCACCTGGTGCCGCAACTGGTCGCGTTCCTCCTTATGACCGCGGTAACGATCGTGGCATTTGCGAACGCCTTCCGGTACGATACGCTCGCCGTGGCGCTCCTTGGGTGGCTCGGCGGCTTCCTCACTCCCATCATGCTCAGTACCGGCCAGCCAAATGAGCTGGGGCTCTTTACGTATATCGCTCTTCTCGACTTGGGCATCCTGATCGTCTCGCTCCGGAAGACGGCATGGACGATCCTCGAGCCCCTTGCGCTGTGCGCCACGTGGCTTTTGTATGTCATGTGGTATTCGGACCACTACATAACGGATGCTTTTGCGCTCACCCTCTATTTCGTTGCTGTCTTCTGGCTCCTCTTCCATGTGTTGTCGACCGGCAGGGTCCTGAAAGGGGAGTCTTCGTTCGCAACGATCCGCCTCATCACGGCAAGTGCCAACGCGCTTTTCTCTTTCATCGCACTGTACAATCTGTTTGAACCAGAGCTTCACGAATGGAATGGGCTCGCCACTGCGCTCATGGGGGGCGTGTATGCACTTACCGCCGTGCGAATCGGCCAACGAAAGCCCGAGGCGAGGACCTGGAACGTGCATTCGTCGGTTTCCGCGGCGTTGTTGCTGATCGCTGCAACCGCGATCCAGTTTAAGCAGTATACCACCGTCGAACTCTGGACGGTCGAAGCGCTGGCACTGGCCTGGCTGGGTTCCCGCTGGAAGCTTCCCGCGTTCCATCTGCTGGCCGCAGGGCTTTTTGTTGCAGCCGGCATGAAACTCCTGGGCACGTCAGGCGCCCTCATCCCGCTTCGCGGCGAAGACGTCGTCCTTCTCTTTAACGAGCGGGGGCTGACCTATGCAGTGCTTGCCGCCGCGGGATGGCTCGGCGCCGGCACGATTGCTGGATCAGGCAGCAGACAATTGACTATGGTTGCGCGGCTTCTCTCTATTGGTGCGGCCGTGGTCGTCTTCATTCTCCTGACGGTTGAAATCTCAGCACAGTACACGCGGCTTCTCCGCGCCGCCGCGCATGAGGAGGAGGCGAGCTTGTATTTCAGCCTCTGGATGACGCTTGCGGTCGGCTGGGGCGTGTACGGCGCCATCCTGAGCTGGATCGGGACGGGCCGCAAAGAGACGCATCTGTACGTCGCCGGCCTTGTGGTCCTCTTCATTGCTATCGTCACCGCAGCATTGAGGGGGATCGCGTTCGATCCGATTGTAGAATTCACCCCTCTTGCGAACTGGCGTGTCAGCGGCATGGCTGCAGTTGCCGCAGCGGGATTTTTCATGGTCCGGCGCCTCGACGGCACGCTCCAGGAGGTTCCGGGACAGCGCGCGGCCTTTGCGACGCTGCGGATGGCGATCGTCGTTCTTCTGCTCGCCCTCGTCACGGGAGAGACGCGAGATTTCTTCGAGAAGGACATCGCCGCTGCCCCCCCCGATGACGTTTCATTGCACGAGCGACTCGAGAACCTCGAGCAACTCTCCCTTTCGGGTGTGTGGCTGTTCTATTCGATCATCATCATGGTGGTCGGGTTCTGGAGGAGATCACGGGCGCTCCGGATCGGCTCGATCGTCCTGTTCGGCATCACGATTCTCAAGATTTTCATCTATGACCTGTCGTTCCTCGAGACGCTGTACAGGATCTTCTCCTTCATCGGGCTTGGCATCATTTTGCTGGCTGTCTCGTATACCTACCAGCGGTACAAGTCACTCATATTCGGGACGGCAACGGACACGCCCGCTCCCGCGCCAAAGAAGACCTAACGCCTGCCACCAGGACCCCGAATCACGCCGGGGACGGGCAGCCGGAAGCCGCTCCCCCGGCGTTTTTTTCTTCTTCACTGTCAACGGGTCAACCCCAACGGCTGTCTAATTGAAAGAACGGCGCTCATATTCAGGATTGGACATGCCTGCTGCCGACGAGCAGCACCTGATCTCCCGAGCCAGGGAAGGGAGCCATGAGGCATTCCGTCTTCTGGTGCAGCAGCATATGAAACAGGCGTACAATGTAGCGTTTGGGTTTGTCGGCGACCACGACGCGGCGGCCGATGTCGCCCAAGAGGCCTTCGTGCGCGCGCACCGGTCGCTCGGGTCGTTCCGGGGGGAGGCGGACTTTGGAACCTGGCTCCATCGTATCGTCGTGAACCTCGCGATGAACCGGCTCAAAAGCGACCGGACGCGCCTGCAGCGCGAGGTCCCCCAGGATCACCCGTCGGCAACAGGCGCCGCACAGGAACCGCCGCCCGATCAGGGGTCCGACGTCCGCGCCCACATCGAGCGAGCCCTGCATGAACTTCCCACCCTGCAGCGGGCGGTCGTGATCCTCCGGCACATTGACGGGTTGTCGACAAAGCAGGTGAGCGCCATCCTCCGGTGCTCCGAGGGGACGGTAAAGACCCATCTGTACCGTGGACTGAGAAAATTGAAGGCGAAGCTGCAATTCCTGGAGAACGACCTGACATGAAACACGTGCGCACGTTCCTCTACGATGTTGCCACGGGGGCGCTGGACAGCGCGGACCGGGAGCGCGTTGAGGCACACCTCGCAGGGTGCGTCGCCTGCCGCGCGGAGCTCGAGGAGATCCGTGCGCTTCTTGAAGTTCTTCCCGGTCCCGCCGCCTCGCCTGAGGCCCAACGGGATCAGGCGTTCTGGACAGCATTTGCCAATGAGGTGGAAGCAAAGCTTGTCGCCGCGGAGCGGAAACGTCTGCGCCTCACCCCGGCGCTTCTCGACCGGATATCGATGTTTGTCAGCGCCAACCGCGCCCCCCTCCTTTCAGGCGCCGGCGCCGTTGCGCTTATCGCAGCATTCGTCGTGCTCTTCTGGCCAAAGACCCCGGCCGATGTCGAACAGCCCGCGGTGGCACTCAATCCGACGCCCGTGAGTATCTCGGAACCGGCCGCGCAGCGGATGAACGACTACATTAAGAGGTCAAAGGTCCTGCTGATCGGACTCACCAACATGAACACCGCCGAGGGGAGCCCCCTCGATCTCAGTGTGGAGCGCCGACAGTCGCGCGCGCTCGTGCACGAGGCGCGCTACCTGCGCAACCAGCCGCTTGATGCGCGCTCCGCCGAGCTGGTGGGCGACCTGGAGAAGATCCTCATTGAACTCGCAAACCTGGAAGAGGAGCACGATCTCCCGAACGTCGAGCTCATCAGGAGCGGCATCCGACGTGAGAATCTCCTCTTCAAAATCCGCATGGCGGAAAACCTGTTGGAATCGGGCGTCACGGAAAGGAGACCGCAATGATCACGCGAACACCGCTCACGGGCACGCTCGTCCTGTGTGCCCTCACGCTCGCCGCCACAGCGGCGTCGGGGCAGCGACCGGGCCAGGCCACGCCGCATCCCGACTACTACACAATCACGCTTACAGCACATTCGGATGCCACCGGCGACAATCAGGCCGACCCCGGGTACGAGATTTACAAGGAGGGCTATGCACTCGTCCTGGAAGAGAAGTGGGATCAGGCGAGGGAGAAATTCAGAGCACTGATCGCAAAGTACCCCAAGAGCGAATACGTCGACGACGCCCGGTACTGGTCGGCCTACAGCCTCAAGCACAGCAACCGCAAGGCAGCGGTCGAGGCCTACACGAAATTCATCCAGCAGCATGCCAGAAGCAGGTATTACGACGACGCCGTGGCAGATCTGAACGACCTCCAGCCGGGCGCCGTGGGGGGGACCGGCACAGTGCCGGTGTATATCGAACGCACGCCGGGACCTCACGCCTACAGCGTCGCTCCGATACCGCCCATGCGCAACCTGGAGCGGCAGCTCAGGCGACAGATGCGACAGCTCGGCCGCGTGGGAATTGGCCATCCGTCCGTCGCACCATTCGTGATCGGCGAGCAGGCCGAGAAGCTCGACCCGTCAACCCGGCTGAAGATGGACGCACTTTATGCCCTCGGTGAAACCAGGGAAGACGAGAAATCGTACACAACGTTGAAGGACGTCGCCCTCGACATGAAACAACCCCGCCCGCTGCGGGAAGCCGCCATGGACGCACTCTCGAACTTTGCCAAATATGACGTCCTCTCCGTGTTCGTGGAAATCGCCAGGATGGACACGAACCGGGACATCCAGGGGTACGCAATCGACTACATCGGGGAGCATGGCGCAGACAAGAACCAGCGCGTGGGGGTTCTGGAGGAGCTCTACCGGGTGCTTCCGAAATCCCGGAGCGATCAGCGGCAAACCATCGTCTACACCATCGCTGACGTGGGGAATGACAGGGCGGTGGATTTTCTGAAGAATGTGGCGCTGAGCGACGAAGACTTCGAACTGAGGCGCGACGCGGTCTACTACCTCGGCAACATAGGCGGTGATCGCGCGCGCTCCGCGCTCTACGAGATCCTGAAGGGAAAGTAGGGCGAAAGACCAGAACACATCGCTTGGAGGACCATCGAAGATGAAACCATTCGCTGCAGTTGTTCTTGCCGCCGTGCTCGTACTCGGGTGCGGGGCGTCGGGAGCACAGGACAAGGGGGGCGAGAAGGAGAGCTCATCCTCCAAACGTCCGGGCTGGCTGGGAGTATCGATTCAGGACGTGACGCCCAGGGTCGCGCGCGAGCACAAACTCGCCGTCAAGAGTGGCGCGCTCGTGATAGACGTGGTGGAGAACAGCCCGGCTGAAGCTGCGGGGATCACGGAAGACGACGTGATCACGGGATTCAACGGGAAGGCCGTTGAAGAGTCTGACGATCTCCTGGACGCCGTGCGCGCGGCAAGTGCGCACTCGCAGGCCACCGTCGACATCCAGCGGGGCTCGGAGAGAAAGACCGTAACGGTCACGCTCGGGCGGGTGCCGCGGCGCGGATACGCGTACTCATTCAGAATGCCCCGTGTCCCGCCGGTGCCGCGCGTGCCTCACCGCATCCACATCCCGGACATTCATATTTTTGCGTCTCACGGCGTGCTCGGGATGACGTTGAGCGATCTGAACCGACAGTTGGGTGAGTATTTCGAAGCGCCCGAGGGCAGAGGTGTTCTCGTTCAGGAGGTGGAAAAGGGGAGCGCTGCGGACAAGGCGGGGTTCAAGGCGGGCGATGTGATAACAAAAGTGGGGAAGGATCGGATTGAGGATGTCGGCGACATCATGGAATCTCTCGAAGAGGTGAAAAAGGACGAGACCGTTGACTTCTCCATCCTCCGCAAGGGGGCAACAAAGACTCTCAGCATGAAGGGGGAAGACCTGTCGCCGTTGCGGTTTGAACGCTTCCGCTACCGGGACATGGACGACGACGATGCCGACGATCTGGGGTTCCAAAAGAATGAATTCAAGCTGCAGATGGAGCGGTTGAAGGACGACCTCCGCTCGATCGGGAGGGAGATCCGGGCCAAGATGGAGCAGTTCCGCCGGGCGCTGCGGAAAGAGATTCGGGCGGTGGTGAGCTAGAACAGATTGAGATTGAGATCAAGATTGAGGTTAAGGGGTGGAGCAGGTCAAGGGGTGGAGCAGGTTAAGGGGTGGAACAGGATAAGGGAGAGGGGCCGTACCCTGGCCCCTCCCTCTTAACCTTAACTTTGACCTTAACCTCCCCCGAGTTTCTCCCGCTCAATCTCAATCTTAATCTCGATCTGCTCTTTCACTACTTGATCATCAACATCTTCCTCGTCGATACAAAGCGTTCACCGCCTGTTGCCGGCGCCGCTTCGAGACGGTAGAAGTAGACGCCGCTCGTGACAGCATGTCCAGCATTGTCTCTTCCGTTCCACACGGCCTCGTGGTTTCCGGGCGGTACAAATCCCTGGAGCAACGTCGCAATCTCCTGTCCAAGCAAATTGTACACACGCAGCATCACCGTGCTCGCCGCCGGAAGGGCGAAGCTGATGCGCGTCGACGGGTTGAACGGATTCGGATAATTCTGCTCCAGCGCATACCGCTCCGGACGCACGGACCCCGTGCCTGCAGAGGTTACGGCCCCGAGAGTGAAGTCTCTGCTCAGCGCATAATCGAACGGCCCGACGGTGATCTCCTGCTCTGCGGAATTGTATCCTTCGCAATCCACGATGATCCTCGCCCCTCCCGCCGGGAGACCTTCCATGACGTACATGCCGGCATCATCCGACATCGCAAAGCCGACGACCGCACCGACACCATTCCTCGCAAGGAGGTTGGCTCCCGCGAGCGGCCGACCGTTGAACCGGATGAAGCCCCAGAGCCGGGCGATGCCCGTGCAGTTGACGCGCACCACGCCGATATCGATCCCCGAAACGTCGCCAGCCACGGTCACTGTGTCGGCCTCCTTCCACCGGAACACCCCGAACGCCCCCGCCTTATAGAAGGCCGGCGCATACTTCCCGAACGGGATCGCCATCACAAAGTACTTGCCGGGCAGCAGCCGCCCCACGACGTACGCCCCGAGGGAATCGGTGTGACCAAACCGTACCCGGAGATATGATGCATGCGGTCTCAACGGAAACACAATGATCCGCGACGGCACGCGAACGCCTCCTGAATCCTGCACCACGCCGCTGATGCTGTACATATGCGGAGGCCGGAAGGGATTCAGATCGAAGTTGATGTTGTCCACATCCCCCGTCACGTGGATGGTCGTGGCCTCTGCAGGATTGTCCTTGTGGTCGTAGTACTGAGGCATGAAGCCAGCCTTCACCGCCATCGCCACGTAGGCGCGCCCGGACACGACCAGGGCATCGAACGCTCCGCTCGAATCGGTCAGCCCCTTCCACACCACCCCGCGGATGCAGCCCAGCCCATCGAATGTTGCCATTTCACCGGGGATGGAATTGATCCCGTCCACTGCCGGAAGCCCTCCGCTCATTTCCTGGATCGTGCGTTGAATGGCCACGAACGCCCCGCGCAGCGGATTGCCGGATGAGTCTCGGACAAGCCCCCGGACGTGGGCAAGCGGGGGCACCGGGAACCGGATCAGATCGAAGTCGATCGTCGTCACCGACCCCTCGCTGACCTGGACGGGCGTAGCATGTGCCGCGTCGGGAGAATCCTTGTACCACTCTGTCCGGTACGGAGGGAGAATCGACATCGACATGATCATCCACGCCGGCGCCTCACACTTGATCAGGTATCTCCCCGTGTCCAGCACGGCGCTATAGTGGCCGACGCTATCCGCAACCACCATCGGGATCCAGAGTATGGAGCGCCAGGGGTTGTAAAACGAGACCCGCGCGAAGGGGATGGGGTTGCCTGTCAGGCTGTCCGTCACTGTCCCGTTGACTTCACCCGCAACTCCGCCGGGAGGCGGACCGAGCCGCGCCCATGCCAGATTGCTCTTCCCGCTTTCATGAACGGTGGAGTCCGGCAAGAGCCACACATTCGTCACGACATAGAAGTACGTGTGGCCGAAGGCCACCTGCCGGTCCGCATACCGTTCCAGATGCGTAACGTCCAGGAGCTGAAACGCAGTGGAATCGTCCACCGCCCGGTAGACCCTGAACACGCCGGGGGGAACGGGGATCATGATCGGCGGGAGCTGCCATGTCAACTCAACCACGGGAGGGATCTGCATACTGACGTGTGCCGTCAGATTGATTGGGGCAGGGGGAGTCTGTGCAATGGCTCCACCCACCACCGCAACGCACGCAGCCGCAAGAAGGAAGTAGCGCATTGCCCTCATGACTGTCGCCTCCTGAGAAAATATCGGGAAACCTAAAAGGAATGATGTGAATATGGACTACAACCTCCGTGCCATTGGAGCCGAATCTGGAGGTGTGCTCCAATTCCTTCAGGACCACGCAGATAAGACTTCCTCACCTTCGCGATTGTTCCCTGAAAATGCGGGAACGGCGGGAGGAAACGCGGGAAGCGATGTGATCACGCATGATACGGTCGGAACAAGGGGGCTGGTTGATGAATTCCCCCTTTTTCCCTATCTTCTTCCGTTCAAAATCTACCCCCCGCCTGCCGCTACCCTTGATGCAGACGTTGAGACATTACCAGCTCTTCATTAATGATCAGTTTGTGCCGGCCGCAGGTGGCCGGACCTTCGTTTCGACGAACCCGTTCACCGGGGAGCCCCACGCCGAGTGTGCCCGCGCCGGAGCAGAGGATGCACAGAAGGCATTGCGGGCGGCCCGCATGGCATTCGACAGCGGCCCCTGGCCGCGGATGACGCGTGAGGAGCGTTCGGGCCACCTCAAGAGACTGTCCGACAAGATCAACCAAAACTCCGCACTGCTGGTCGACCTTGAAGTCGCCGACTCCGGCTCAACTCTGAAAAAGGCAAAGGAGGACATCTACCTCAGCGCAAGGAGCATGAATGGGTTTGCAAAGCTTGCGCTGGTCGACCTCACGGAACAGCTCGACGGGGTCTCCCGGCCAGGATTCAGCACGAATCTTCTCGTTCGGGAACCGGTTGGGGTCGTCGGGGCAATCATCCCCTGGAATTTTCCGCTGAAGATGGCAGTCTGGAAACTGGGCCCTGCGCTTGCCGCCGGCAACACAGTGGTCCTGAAACCATCGGAAGAAACCCCGGTCACCGCGATGGAACTCGCCGGGCTGGTGCACGAAGCCGGCTTCCCTCCCGGCGTCGTCAACATCATCACGGGGTTCGGCGAGGAGGCCGGCGCGGAGCTATGCCGGAATCCATTGGTCGACAAGATTGCGTTTACAGGATCCACGGAAGTGGGCCGACAGGTCATGGCGAATGCCGCCGGCACGCTCAAGAAGGTGACGCTGGAGTGCGGCGGCAAATCGGCCAACGTCGTCCTCGACGACGCCGACCTGGACATGGCGGTCGCGGGGGGTGTGTACGCCATGTTCTACCATCAGGGTCAGTGCTGCGAGGCGGGGACACGTTTGTTCCTCCCCTCCCCTCTTGCGGACCGTTTCCTTGAAGCAATGGTGGCGTTGATCCGAAAGATGCGCATCGGCGATCCGGCAGACCCGCACACCGACATCGGACCGCTCATTTCCCGGGCCCAGCAGGAAACTGTTCTCCGGTATATCGAGCAGGGGAAGAAGGCGGGAGGCCGATTGATCACGGGGGGAGGTATCCCGAAGGAGCCGTCATGCGCGCGCGGATGGTTCGTGGAGCCGACGATCTTTGACCGGGTGGACAATCGATGGCCGATAGCGCAGGAAGAGATTTTCGGCCCCGTGCTGTGCGTCATCCGGTACGATGCGGTGGGGGATGCGATCATGATGGCCAACGATTCCATGTACGGCCTGGGGGCGGGGGTCTGGTCCGGGAACCGGGAGAGGGCGCTCGATGTGGCCCGGCAGCTCCGCGCAGGCACGGTCTGGATCAACGAATGGCATCTGCTCAATGAGAGGGCGCCGTTTGGCGGCTTCAAACAAAGCGGCATCGGGCGGGAGTTCGGCATCGAGGGGATGAAAGAGTACACGGAAGCGAAGCACCTGCACATCGACGAGGTGGGCCGGCGCGACAAGAAGACGTGGTATGATACGGTTGTTCCGAAACCCTGAGCCTCCATCATCCAATCACAAACCAGGAAGGTAGTCCGATGACAGTGCATGCACGCATGGCTCTTTCAGCAAGCCTCCTGCTTGCCCTCGGCATCGCCGGATGCGGCGGTGAAAAGCAGATCGAGCCGGTGAAGGTGGGTGAGATGGAGTCCTACCGGGACCCGGCGTACGGATATTCAATTCAGTATCCAAAGGGCTGGGTCGTCAATGCCCGGGTCGGACGGGCAAGCTTCTATAATGCACACGACGTGGACAAGAAATTCCTCGACCCAACCGGCCCCTTCCCGGACGGCACCATGGTGATGGTAGACCTGATCCGAACGACAACACCCGATCAGGAACGAAAACGGATCATGGACGATATGACAAAGACGGGATTCGTCCTTACCCCAGAACAGCCGGCGACCGTCGGCGGGAAGGCCGGCACAAAGTTCACATATACCGGCCAGTACACGACAAGCATCAAGGAAGCGGGCGAACACTATTATATTCCCGTGGATACGCTGCTCTATGACATCCGCTTCGCGGGGTTCGGGGGACTCTTCGAGGCGCATCGTGCCGTGTTCAATGCGGTGCTCGCCACCATTCAGTTTCCCAAACCTGCTGTCCCCGGGCGCGATCCGACCCTCCCGTCCGAAAACCTTGCAGAATACAGCGGCCGGCTCTTCTCGTTCCAGTACCCCGACAACTTCAACTTCACGAATGCGCCCAGGGGAAGCAACGAGGAGGTCGTCGAGCTGCGCGGGGTGCGGCAGGATTGCTCCATCCGGTTTGACGTGTTCGCCGCGAAGGGACTGACAGTGGAGAAAGTGTTCGATCAGAACAAGGGTAAATACAGAGCAACAGGAACCGGGAAGGTCACCGTCGGCGGTCTCCCGGGACTCACGCTGACGTATCAGCCCACGTCGAATGTCGAGCGCCGGTTCATTTTCGTCGTGAAGAACGACAAAGTGTACCGCGTGACTCTGGACTGGTACCGGCCGCAGCGGTTGGAATATCTCGCCGCCTACGATAACGTCGTTGCTTCAGTCCGCATCAAGTAAGTTATCACCGGTAATCACCATGGATCCCAACCTCGTCACTACTGCGTTCACCCTCGACGGCTACCGAATTGTGAAGACCCTCGGCATCGTCAGGGGAATCACCGTCCGCTCCCGCTCCATCATCGGCAACATCGGCGCCGGCATTCAGACGCTCTTTGGCGGCAACATTTCGCTCCTCCAGGAACTCTGCGAGAAGACACGGCAGGAAGCTTTCGTCCTGATGGTGCAGCACGCCTCCGAGCATGGCGCGAACGCCATCATCGGCATGCGCTACGATGCCAACGAAGTCATGTCGGGGGTGACGGAGGTACTGGCATACGGCACGGCCGTCGTCGTTGAACGCGCCTGATCACAACCATAACACGCAGAGGCATATGAAACGCGCGCTTTCGGTTCTCTGTCTCCTCACCGCGGCGCTGGCTGCCAGCGCTGCAGGGCAGACTCCTATCCTCAGTCCGCGGGACTCCGTCTTCCTGACGCTCGACACGAACACCATCAGCGTGAATTACGGACGACCTTCAATGCGCGGCCGGAAGATCATGGGGCATCTCGTCCCATGGGATCAGGTCTGGCGCACCGGTGCAAACCAGGCCACCCATCTGAAAACCTCGTTCGACATGGTCTTCGGTGGAATGCCTGTGCCGCGCGGGACGTACACACTCTGGACGCTTCCCTCTCCTGCGGGTTGGAAGGTGATCGTCAATAAGCAGACCAGACAGTGGGGAACGGCATACGACCCTTCGCTGGATTTGTGCCGATTTGAAGCGCGCGTCGAACGCCTTGCGGCGCCTGTCGACACGTTCACCATCGCGCTGCAGACCACCGGCGCATCGTCGGGCGTCATGAAACTCCTCTGGGAGCAGACGTCGGTCATCGTCCCGTTCGAACGGAGCACCCGCATCCGACCGATCAGCCCCGCCGACTCATCGGAACTTTCGCTTGCCGGCAGAAAGGTGCTGATCAAATACAGCCGCCCCTTCATGCGCGGGCGCGTGATCTGGGGTGTGGTGGTGCCATTCGATTCGGTCTGGCGTACCGGGGCAAATCTCGCGACCTCCCTTGCGACGGAGTCCGACCTCACGCTGGGAGGGATCAGGATCCCGAAAGGATCGTACACGCTCTACTCGATCCCCTCCGCATCGGGTTTCACGCTCATCGTCAACAGGCGGCCGGGGGGAACGGAGCCAGAGTACGATCCGCACCTCGACCTGGCCCGCATCAGCATGAAGCAGGAGACAGCATCGACGCCGGTCGATCCCTTCAGGATCTGGTTCGAACCGGCGGGTTCAGGCAGAGCGACGCTCAAGCTGGGCTGGTCCGGCCGGATATTCTCTGCACAACTGAACACCAACTGATCAGCGTGGCTGCGCGGGGCGTTTGCTTCTTCAACCACCTTCCCGTACATTGCTTCAGGTTGTACCCCCTCTGTTCTTGCATCTGTCCGCGCATTCCCGGCAGCCACTCTCACAAAGACATGGTATGGACATTCACGGAAAGACTGTGCTCATCATCGGCGGCTGGGGGCTTGTCGGTTCTGCGGTCTGCCGCCGCATCATGGAGGAACACCCGCGCCGCCTGATCGTGACGTCGCTCCAGCGGAGCGAGGCGCTCGAGGCGGTCGGCGCGCTCCGCGCCGAATATCCCAAGGCCGGGAAGACCTTCTTCGTCCCCTGGTGGGGGAACATGTTCGTCCGCGAGGAATTGAAGGACCTCCCTCGGGAAACCATCCTCGCCAGCGAGAGGTACCGGAACTTGATCATCGAAGACATCGTGGAAGAGCTGAGCGGTCCCGTCCTTCGGCGATCAAGCCTCTACCGGCTGATGCAGAAGTATCGCCCGGACGTGGTCGTGGACTGTGTCAACTCCGCGACGGCGATCGCGTACCAGGACATTTTTCAAGTGACGCGCGACGTCCTCCGCGAGATCAGGCGTGTGCGGCGCTCACGCGGCGCCGGCGTCACATCGCTACTCGATTCCACCGAGCGCCTCCTCTGCACGCTGTACGTCCCGCAGCTGATCCGTCACGTACAGATCATGTACCGCTCCATGCAGGAGGCTGGCACGGGGATCTACGTTAAGATCGGCACAAGTGGCACGGGAGGGATGGGACTGAACATCCCCTACACCCACAGCGAAGAGCGCCCTTCACGCGTCCTGCTCTCGAAATCCGCAGTCGCCGGCGCCCACACCCTGCTCCTGTTCCTGATGGGCAGGACCCCCGATGCACCCATCACCAAGGAAATCAAGCCCACGGCTGCGATCGCCTGGAAACGCATTGCGTTCGGCGAGGTTGCGCGGCGGGGAAGGCCGATCGAACTGGTCGACTGCACCCCCGCCTCGGCCGTGAAGCTCAAAGGTAAGCTCTCGCTCCGGATGCCCGGGGCGGCTACGCGGACCGGAAAAACGCTGAAATCGGTCTTCATCGATACGGGTGAAAACGGGCTGTTCTCCCGCGGAGAATTTGAAGCGATCTCGACGCCTGGTCAGATGGAATTCGTGACCCCGGAAGAAATCGCCGAGGACGCCGTGTTCGAGATCAAGGGGGGAAATACGGGGCACGACATCATCAATGCTCTCGACAACGCCACGCTCGCCCCCACCTACCGCGCCGGGTTCATGTTCAACAACGCGATGGAGAGTCTCCAACAGCTGGAGAAGGAGCACGGGGTCGACAGCGTGGCCTTCGAAATGCTCGGCCCTCCCCGGCTCTCGAAGCTGCTCTACGAGTCCTATCTGCTCAAGCTCTGCTTCGGGGACATCCGAACGGTGGTCCGCACCGATCCGAGGACCATGAGCCGGAGACTAACGGATCTCGTGGATGTCGACGACCAGCTCCGCGCACAGATCATCTCCATCGGCATCCCGATACTGCTCCCCGACGGTACGTCCATGCTCCGCGGCGACACGATCAAGATTCCCCCCTTCCGGGGGGAGGAGGCGCTTCCTGCATCGCCCGCCGCCATCGACCACTGGGCTCACGACGGGTGGGTCGACCTTCGGGAGAAAAACATGCAGCTCTGGCTCAGCCGATTCACCGAGATCAGCAGGATGGTGGAATCGCTCTCCCCCGGCGAAACGAGTTCACGGACCATGCACACCAGGGGATACTGGAACAACCTGACCGAAATCGACCCCGGGAAGATCTGCGGCTGGATCTTCACCTATGAGGAGAAGGGGAAGCGGATGAAAGCATAGGACGAATTCATTCACAACTGACGCGACCATGAAGCGCATCGGCATACTCACCGGCGGCGGCGACGTCCCCGGGCTTAATCCATGTATCAAGGCGGTAGTGTTCCGTGCTACCGATGCCGGCAACGAGGTGATCGGCATCCGCCGCGGCTGGGGTGGGGTGCTCAATTACAACCCGGCGGACCCGGACGGATCTTCCCAGTGGATCGTCCCCCTGACCAAGGGGAACACGCGTACTATCGACCGCTCCGGAGGGACATTCCTCCACACCTCGCGCACCAACCCCGCAAAGGTGAGATCCACGGATGCCCCCGGCTTCCTCCATGACCCGAAACGCCCTGCCAAGGGAGAGGGGAAACTCGACTTTACGCCCCACATCCTTCGCGTCCTCGCTCACCTGAAGATCGACTCGCTGATCACAATCGGCGGGGACGATACGCTGAGCTACTCCGTCCGCCTGCACCAGGAGGGTTTCCCCGTGATCGCCATCCCGAAGACGATGGATAACGACGTCTTCGGCACCGACTATTGTATCGGCTTCTCGACGGCCGTGACGCGGAGCGTGGACTTCATCACCAATCTGCGCACCCCCACCGGCTCGCACGAGCGCATCGCCATCGTGGAGCTGTTCGGCAGAAACTCGGGCGAGACCTCGCTCATATCAGCCTACCTGGCCGGCGTCGACCGTGCGATCATTTCCGAGGTGCATTTCGATCCGGAGCGGCTGGCGAATTTCCTGCTCGAAGACAAGCGAAACAATCCGAGCAACTACGCCATCATGACGATCTCGGAGGGCGCACAGATGATGGGGGGGAAGATCGTAGAATACGGGCAAGCCGACGCGTATGGTCACAAGAAGCTGGGTGGCATCGGGGCCATCACGGGCGATGCGATCCAGAAGATCACGGGATCGCACATCATCTACCAGCAAGTGGCCTACCTGATGCGCAGCGGCGAGCCCGACGCGCTCGATCGGATGGTGGCGATCAGCTATGCGAGTCTTGCTACCGACCTCACGCTTCGGGGAGAGTTCGGAAAGATGGTCGCTCTGAGGGAGGGAAAGTATACGGTGGTGCCCATCGACACGATCTCACAGGGAAAGAAGGTCGTCGATGTGGAGGAACTGTACGACAGTGAAAACTACCGGCCGAAGGTTGCGCACATACTGAATAAGCCGATGTTTCTCTACTAGGAGCAGGTTGAGGTCAAGGTTAAGGGTAAGGGGTGGAGCAGATCCCTTAACCTTAACCTGGTTCATCCCTCGTCCTCGTTTACTGTTCCAGCCTGAACTCCGCCTCCGCCGGCCTGATCGCGTCGTGCATCCGCCGGAGGGCGCGGTAGGCATCCTGGCTCCCGCGGATCCAGGCGGCGCGGTAGAAGCGTGCGGCCACCCCTTTCGACACCGGGACTCCCGTGCCGGTCTCAAAGCAAAACCCGAGCCCAACCTGCGCCAGCACGGATCCGCTATCCGACGCAGCCATCAGCGCGGCAATCTCACCGAAGTCCGTCGCATCCTTCCTTTCCCGCAGCAACGTGAGCAGGACCCTGATCCTGGCGTCAATGCTCCCACGCGCTGCCGCATCACGCCAGATCTCGAGCGCTTTCTCCCGGTCCGCGGGTACCCATCGTCCGGCGTAATAACACAGCCCCATTTCGACCATCGCGGGGAGATACCTTTTCTCACCTGACGTCCGGAACAGCGCAAGGGCCTGGTCGCCGGCGATGTATGAGTTCCCCTGAAGGAGCAGGAGGTCGAAGCCGAGTGCCGCACACCCGGCCCAGGCGAACGAGGCTTCAGGATCACCGCGCGCGGATGCCGACTTGACCTCTGCGAGAGTTTCATTGTCCTGCAGCAGTCCTTGGAGGAGCTCGGGCGCCCGGGCTGCATCCAGCCTCACCGCCCGCACATAGTAGGCACATGCGCGCACCACATGTTTCGCCACCCCGCGTCCTGTTGCGTAGGCACGCCCAAGAATCGTGAGCGCTTCGGGGCTTCCCGCGTCCGCGGCGTCCTGAAGACCAGCAATCGTCGCGGAGTCTGTCTGTGCATCGCTTTCAAGGATCTTCTGCATTCCGAGGGCTTTTTGGAGGGCAGGCCCGGCGCTCCGGATCGCGTCGCGAAGAAGCAGGCTATCGCCGGATGCGGTCGCCGTGTCCACCGGAAAATCGAGGAAGACCAATCCTGCAGGAGGTGCACCTGTGCCCCGCGCACTGTCTGCGGTGCCGCCACCGAGCCCCTGCCGCTCGATCTGCTTGATCGCCTCTTTCGCGGGGGCGTACCCCGAGTCGGCGGCCATCTTCGCCCACGCATACGCTGCAGAATCGTTCCGCGCCACGATCAGGTCCTCAGACATGAACTGCGCCATTGCGAATTCCGCTTCGGGCATCCCCCGCTCGGCCGCGAACCTGAAATTCCGGAAGGCATCGAAAGGGTTCCAGGGGGTGCCCCAGCCGTGATAGCAGAGGATTCCGAAATTGAATCGCGCAGGGAGGTAGTTCTGCAGGGCTGCTCTTTTGATCCATTCCGCCGCCTTGACCGTGTCGGGGGCAGCCCCTTTGCCGAGGAGGTATCGTATCCCCAGTTCGTGCTGCGCTACGACATCGCCTGCATTCGCACGGCGGGTCACGAGAAATGTCTGCCAGATCTGGGAGAGGGCATCTGACGGCTCAATGAGAGGGGGTTCAGGAGGAGGGCGATACTTCTTGAATACCGGGCTGTCCGTTTTGGCTTGTCCCTGGGCAGTGAGGCTCTGGCACACTGCGGCAAGAGCCAGCATGGCGAGACGTGCCGGCAGCACGCGGAGGCACCTCATCATCACTCGTACCGGAGCGCTTCGATAGGGTCGAGGTTTGCGGCCTTCCAGGCCGGATAGACGCCGAAGAGTAAACCCACGAACGAACAAACAGCAAGACCGATCATTGTCCAGTCCCACGGTATGATGGCCGGGGCATCGACGAGGAGCCCGACAACATTTCCCCCCGCCACGCCGGCCAGCACCCCGATGATCCCGCCGATCTCGCACAGGATGACTGCCTCAATGATGAATTGCGAGAGGATGTCCCGCTTCTGGGCTCCAACCGATTTACGGATGCCGATCTCGCGCGTCCGTTCGGTGACGGACACGAGCATGATATTCATGATACCAACGCCGGCCGCAAGGAGCGAGATCGAACTCACCAGCAAGACACCGAGGCGGAGGTAGAACGTGAACTCGTTGAATTGCTTCACCAGTGAATCATTTGAGAAATAGCTGAAGTCGTCCTCTTGGCCCGGGGGCACATTCCGCGCCGCGCGCAATATTCCTCGCACCTGTTCGATGGCGTCCTCCATGACCGCCGCGCTGCGAGCCTTGACCATGATATGTAGGCTCCGTGTCGCCCTGCCGTAGCGGTCGAAGTAGGTGGTGATCGGCACGACGATGAAATTATCGTTGTTGCCGCCAAGCGCGCTCCCCTTCTTCTCGAAGACGCCGATCACCTGGTAGATCGCACCGTCGGCCCGGATCTGCTCGCCGATGGGGTCCACATGCGGCGGGAAGAGCATGTCCACCACGGCCCTCCCCATGATTGCCACATGTCGGCCCTGATTGATATCCTGAGCCGTCAAGCCGCGGCCGGTGGCCACCGTCCAGTCGTTGGTCTCCAGCCCCTCGATGTTCTCACCGAACACCGCAATATTGGGATTGGTCCTCTTCCCCCTCCAATAGACGATCTTCCCGCCATCAACACCTTCGATGCCGACGCTCGCCGCCAGGGTCGCTTTCTCATGGACCTGCAGGGCCTGCTCGTACGTGATATTCTTCCTGTTGTGCATTTTCCGGCGCTGTTCAGGCGTCGTGTTGAAGTCCATGGCGAACTTCTGCACCTGGAACGTATTCGCCCCGAGCTGTGTGAGTCCCTCCTCAATGCTGTTGCGCAGAACGCCGATGGCTGTCATCACGGAAATGATGGAGAAGACCCCGACGACAATCCCCAGGATGGTCAGGACGGAGCGGAGCTTGCTGGCGCGGATCGCCGCAAACGCCATCATGAGGCTCTCTTTGACGTTGAGTCTGCTCAGAATCTCGCGAATCATGGACGGAAATCCGGATCTGAAAGGAATGCCACTCAAAAGATACGGGATTGCGAACGGAATTACAATGCGGTAAGTACTGAGGGACTGTGCCCGCCCCGCTGTGCCGTGCGAGGCGGGCTGGCACGCGAGTTATTCGTACCGGAGTGCCTCGATGGGATCGAGGTTGGCGGCTTTCCAGGCGGGGTAGACACCGAACACAAATCCGACGACGGAGCAGGTCAGCAGACCAATGCCCACCCACTCCCACGGGATGATAGCGGGGACCTCGAGCAGCACGCCGACGATGTTCCCCCCCAGGACGCCGAGGACGATGCCCACCATGCCTCCGATCCAGCAGAGGATCACCGCTTCGATCATGAACTGTGTCAGAATGTCGCGTCGCTGCGCGCCGATCGACTTCCGGATGCCGATCTCGCGGGTGCGTTCGGTGACCGACACGAGCATGATGTTCATGATGCCAACGCCGGCGGCAAGGAGTGCGATCGAGCTGACCAGGAGCACGCCCAGGCGCAGGTAGAGGGTGAGTTCGTTGAACTGATTGACCAGTGAGTCGTTGGAAAAATAGCCGAAATCGTCTTCGGCCCCCGGTGCCACGTGCCGGGCGGCGCGGAGGATCATCCGCGACTGTTCAATTGCGTCCTCCATCACTTCCCGGTTCAGGGCTTTCACCATGATGTGGATGTCGTTGTCATCCTTGCCGTACTTCTCGAAGAACGTCGTGATCGGCATGATGACCAGGTTGTCCTGGTTTCCTCCGAGCGCGCCCCCCTTCGATTCCAGCGTGCCGATGATCTGGTATATCGCACCGTCAAACCGGACGCTTTCCCCGAGCGGATTGATGTACGGCGGAAAGAGCTTGTCCACGACCGGGCGTCCCAGGATCACCACCGGCCTGCTGAGTTCGAGGTCTGTCTGCGACAGCGTCCTCCCCTGTGCAACGACCCAGTCGTTGGTAACGATGCCGTCCGTGTTTTCCCCCGCCACGAAGACGTTGGGATTGGTCTTCTCTCCCCCCCACTGGATGATCCGGCCGAAGCGCCATGCTTCGATGCCTACCGCTTCCGCCAGCGTCGCCTTGTCGCGCACCTGCAGGGCCTGCTCATACGTGATATTCTTCCGGTTCCTGAACCTCCCCCGGTTGTCGCCGCCGAAGCTGGGGGGGAACTTCTGGAGCTGGAACGTGTTCGCCCCCAGCTGCATGATTCCTTCCTCGATGCTGTTGCGGAGGACGCCGACCGCGGTCATGACCGAAATGATCGAGAAGACGCCCACTGCCACCCCGAGCAGCGTCAGCACCGAGCGCAGTTTGCTGGTCCGGATGGCGGCAATGGCCATCAGGAAGCTCTCCTTCAGATTGTCCCACCTCAGAATGATGTTACTCATAGCGGAGGGCCTCCACGGGATCCATTCGCGCGGCGCGGTACGCCGGAAGGAACCCTGACACGACACCGACCGCCAGCGAGATACCGATGGAGATGAACACGACCGACAGCGGCATTGCCGTAGGAAGAAACTGATCCACGATCAGACTGAGCGGGAATGCGACGGCCAGTCCGATGAGCCCGCCGATCAAGCAGAGCGCGGCCGCCTCGCTCAGGAACTGCAACAGGATCGTCCTTCGCTTCGCTCCGATCGCCTTCCGGATCCCGATCTCGCGCGTTCGCTCGGTCACCGACACAAACATGATATTCATGATGCCGATTCCCCCGACGAACAACGAGAGCCCGGTGATAAAGAGGCCGATGGAGGCGATCACCAGGCTGATCGGCGCGAAAGTCTGGGTCAGGATCTCCTGCTGGTTGATGTTGAAATCGTTCGGCTTGCCGGGGGGGATGTTCCTGATGGAACGCATGATCCCTTCAAGCTCGATCTTCGCGTCCTCCATCTGTTTCAGGTCAGCCACCTTCACCTGGATCGTCACGTCCCTCCGTCCGCCGTAGTGCGTCTGGAACGAGAACAGGGGAACGAATACGCGGTTGTCGGCGGTGAACGCGCCGAACATCCCCCCCTGCTTCTCGAACACGCCGATCACGGCATAGGGGTAGCCCGCCACGCGGATCGTTTTCCCGATCGGATCTTCCCGCGGGAAGAGGTTTTCAGCCACCACGGCTCCAATGGCCGCGACGGGGCGTCCGCCGGCTGACTCCTCCGCCGTGAAAAACCTGCCGTCGGCCAGCATCACCCCCGCCGTCTCCAGGTACTGGTAGGTTGTGCCGCTGATCAGCGCACCATCCATGCTGTTGTCGCCGTACGTGATCCTGCGCCGCGTGCCGACGACCGGCGCGACCGCTCCACTCAACATTGCCTGCCGCTCAATCCGTGCCGCGTATTTGACCTCGAGATTACGCCGGTTGCGGATCGTGGCCCAGTCCTCGTTCGATACCCAGGGGAATTTCTGCACATATAACACGTCGGTCCCGAAGGCCGCTGCGCTCCGCTCGAACGCCCGGTTTACCCCCTCGATCGCCGTCGCCATGAGCGTGACCGAGACGATGCCGATGATGATCCCGAGCGTCGTCAACACTGACCGCATCTTGTTCGCCCGGATCGCGCGGAACGAGATTGCGAGCCCTTCCTTCAACTCCGTGAGGAAATACATGGCGCCCCCTTCGTTAGGATGCCTGCGCGCGCTCCAGTTTCTTCCGCTTGGTCACCGGCTCGTCGCTCTCGACCTTCCCGTCCCGCAAACGGATGGTCCGGTGAGCATGCACGGCGATGTCGGCTTCGTGCGTGACGAGGATGATCGTGTTGCCGGCTTCGTGGAGGTCTTCGAACAGCATCATGATCTCCTCACCGGTCTTCGAATCCAGGTTCCCCGTTGGCTCGTCCGCCAGGATGATCGAGGGACGGGTGACGAGCGCACGCGCAATTGCCACCCGCTGTCGTTGACCACCCGAGAGCTCGTTGGGCTTATGGTGGACCCGGTCGCCAAGCTGGACGTGCGCAAGCGTTTCCTGCGCTCGGCGCTTACGCTCGTGGGAGGCGATCCCCGCGTAGATCAGCGGAAGCTCCACGTTGTGCAGGGAGTCGGACCGCGCAAGCAGGTTGAACGTCTGGAACACGAAGCCGATCTCCTTGTTTCGGATCTTCGCCAGCGCGTTGTCGTCCATGTCGCTGACGTTGATGCCGTTGAAGAGATACTGCCCCGACGTAGGAGTATCCAGGCACCCGATGATGTTCATCAGCGTCGACTTGCCTGATCCCGACGGGCCCATGATCGCGACGTATTCGTTTTTTCTGATCGTAAGGGTCACCCCGCGGAGGGCCATCACTTCCTCAGCACCCCCCATGTCGTATGTCTTGACGATATTGGTCAGTTCGATAACACTCATGGCCACGTTCCTTTGTCGATGAGATGTGATCAGGATGCCTCGCTTTTCGCCTGCCCGCCGCCTCCAGGTTTGCGCGGCTCCTCGATCCGGACCTTCGCACCATCCTCGAGCTCGCGGTTGATCGCCTTGTAGCTCCCGGACACGACGGCCGCCCCGTCGGTCACCCCTTCGACGATCTCAACAAACTGGTCGCTGCTGATCCCCCGCTTCACCGGCACCGCCTTGGCGACGCCGTTCTCGACCACGAATACGATTTCCTTCGGCTTGTTGTCCCCCTTCCCTTTCGGGGCGCTCCCCGATGCAAGCACCGCACCGCGCTGGCCGTCGGTTTCGCCCTCCTTCACTTCCACCTTCGGCATCCTCGTCGTCACCGACTGGATCGGCACCGAGAGTACATTGTGCTTCGTCTCGGTCTCGACGTCGGCCGTCATCGACATCCCCGGTCGCAGGAGCAGTCCCTTGTCAACGATCCGGATCTTGACCTGGAAGTTCGTGACCTCTTCCTGCGTCCCCAGTCCCTTGGATCGCGCCGTGTTTGCGATCTCATACACCACCCCGTTCACCTTCTTGTCCGGGAAGGCATCAATCGCGATGCGCGCTGTGTCTCCGATCGACACAAGAATGACATCGTTCTCGCTCACGTCCACGCGGGCTTCCATGCGAGAGAGGTCGGCGATGGTCATCACTTCAGTCCCCTGGAACTGGTTGGTGCCAAGGACCCGTTCACCGAGCTCGGAGTTGAGCTGGCTGACCGTCCCGTCCATGGGGGAGAAGACCGTGGTCTTACGCAGGTTCTCATTGGCCTGGTTCAACGATGCCTCCGCCTGCGCGTACCCCGCCTTCGACGATTCAAACTCCGCCTTCGCCTGGTCGAAATCCGATTTGGACACGAGCCCCTTCTCGGCGAGCCGGCTGAATCGTTCATATTCCGCCTCCGCTTTCGTGAGGCGTGCACGGGCCTGCAGCAGACCTGCCGCCCACTGGTCGCGCTGCGCAACATAGACGTCAGGCTTGATCTTCAACAGAAGGTCCCCCTTCTTCACACGGTCCCCTTCCTTGACGGGGAGGGCAACGATTTCGCCGCTCACCTCGGGGGAGATCTTCACCTGGACCTCCGGCTGGATTTTGCCGGTCGCCGTTACGACCTGCGTCAGCGTTCTCGCCTTCACCTTCTCAACCTGGACGGGAAGGATCGGCTCCTTCTTACTGCCCAGAAAGACCACCAGCCCGAGGACGATGACCACAAGGCCGATGAGTGAGAAGATGATCAGCTTCTTCCGCGATTTTTTCCCGTTGGTTGCCATTCCCGTAGCTCCTTATGAATAGTGGCAGCGGACAGCGTGCCTGACTCAGTACGTACGCTCGCCGATAGTATACTCCACGTTCCGCTTCGCCGTAACGTAGTCGTAGACGGCGTTCACAGAATTCGCCTGGGCGGAAACAAAGTTCGCGTTTGCCACGAGCAGGTCCAGCAGGGTGCCGGCACCCAGGTTATAGCGCTCCTCGGCGATCTTCAGGTCTTCGCGCGCAGACACGAGCCCCTTCTGACTCACATCGTACTGTTTCCGGGCCGCTTCCAGGTCAAGGAGGGCTTTCTTCACCTGGGTGTTGATATCCCGTTCGGCCTGCGTCAGGCTGATCTCCGCGTTGCGCCTGCCGGTGACGGCCGATTGCACCGCATTGTTGGTCTGGAACCCGTCGAACAGGTTCCACCGCACCGACAATCCCCAGTCCAACGTCTTGTTGTTGCTCAGGGTCCGCAGCTCGTCGCTCAGCAGCCGGTATCCTGCAGACGCGCTCACAGACGGCATATAACCGGCGCGGGCGATGGTCACGCCCGACTGCGCCGCGTTGTACGACTCCTGTGCCCCCTTGTAGTCGGGACGGGCGGCCATGGCCCGCTCCACGAGGGCTGAGAAATCCGAGTACTTCGACATCGTCGAGTCGATTTCCCCCGGGCTCATAACCGTCGAGATTGTGGGGTCCACGAAAACGTATTCCTTCCAGGCATCGAGGCCGACCAGAGCGACGAGGTCAGCTTTCGATTTGTCAAAATTGTTCTGCGCCTGGATGAGCGCAAGCTCATCGCCGGCCACCTGCGATTGCTGGCGGTACACATCGGCCAGCGATGAAGAGCCGACACGGTTCGACTCCGTGATCCTCTCCAGTTGGCGTTGATCGCGTTTCAGTGCCTCTTCGCTCACCTTCACCAGCTGTTCGTTCCTCAACACGTTCAAATACCCGCTTTCCACCTGGAAGACGATCGTCTGTCGGGTCCGCACTGCGGTGAGTTCCGACGCTACGGAACGGGAGCTTGCCTGTCCCACCTGACCCTGCTGCGCGAACCCATCGAAGAGGGTCCAGCTCAGATTGAGCGACGAACTGAAGCTGCTCGTTGTGCTCTTCGAGGCCGGTATGACCACCGTTCCCCCGCCGAAGCTCGCCACGCTCGATCCGGCGCGGTCGGTCTGGGTCCTCCCCCAGCTCCCGACGGCCGACAGGCTCGGGAGATATCCGCCATACGCCGCCGTTACGCCTGCCTGCGCGGCGTTCATGTTCGCATCGGCCTGGACGATGCTCAGGTTGTTCGCGAGTGCAGATTGTTTTGCCTGATCAAGCGACAGCGTGACGGTCTGTGCCCGGAGGAAGGTACCAGAAAGGCAGAGAAGTGCGACGATGGCAGGTGTGATGAATCGCATACAAAGCTCCTTGAATGGGGGTAGCTGATGGTACTTCTTAAACGACGCAAATAACCTAAAGTTTCAGCGGGAGAGGCGTCAATTCGGGCGTTCTTTGCTCAGAATCCCCTCTTTAATAGAGAGAAGGTACTCCAGCGCAGCGTCGTGTTCGTTGGGGATCGTTCCCTCCAGTATGGCTTCCTCGATTGCCTTCTTCAGTATGCCCACAGTCTTCCCCGGCTGCAAGCCGCACACGGCCATGATCTCGTCTCCCTTGACCGGGGGTTGCCAGTTCCGGAGCCGGTCGCGCTCTTCCACCTCCACAATCTTCTTCATGACAAGCTCGTAATTCCGAAGGTACCGGGCAACGAGCCGGGGGTTCTTTGATGTGATGTCGGCGCGACAGAGGGTCATCAGGTCGTCAATGTCGTTTCCCGCCTCAAAGACCAGCCGCCGTACTGCAGAATCGGTCACAACGCTGTCTACGAGGGCCATCGGTCGCAGGTGGAGCCGCACGAGCTTCTCGACGTAGGGGAGATGCTCCCCGGGGAGCTTCAGTTTCTGGAAGATCTTGCGCATCATTCGCGCTCCCACCTCCTCATGCCCGTGGAACGTCCATCCCGTTCCCTCCTTGAAGGCCTTCGTCCGGGGCTTGGCGATGTCGTGGACAAGGGCAGCGAACCTGAGCCAGACATTGTCGGACGTGCGCGCGACGTTGTCCACCACGGTACAGGTGTGCAGGAAAACGTCCTTGTGGTGGTGGTCCCGGCGCTGGTCCACTCCAGCCATCTGCGCCACCTCGGGGAACACGATCTCCAGAACGCCCGTGGCAAACATGAGGCCAAGGCCGACGGAGGGAGCCGGCGTTCCGAGGATCTTGAAAAACTCCTCAGTAATGCGCTCCTGTGACACGATCGACAGCCGGTCGCGCATGATCCGCGCCGCCCCCAGGGCGTCGTCCGCCACCCGGAACTCGAGCTGCGATGCAAACCGCATGGCGCGCATGATCCGGAGCGGATCGTCGCCGAAGGTGGTGTTCGGATCCAGCGGAGTCCTGAGCAAGCGTGCCGCGAGGTCTTTCCGGCCGTTCAACGGGTCGTACAGGGTGCCGTACGATCCCTCGTTGAGCGAAACCGCCAGTGCATTCACGGTAAAGTCCCGCCGCATCAAATCGTCCTCGAGCGTCCCGGCGCTCACCGAGGGATTGCGCGAGCCGGGAGCATATGCCTCGCGCCGTGCGCCGACGAATTCAATTTTTCCCTCGTTCAGCGCCACCATCGCCGTCCCAAAGCGTTCGAACGGCACGACCGCGGCTCCCTCTCCCCATCCCCGCGAAAACTCCCGTGCAAACCCGATCCCGTCTCCGATGACCAGAATGTCCACGTCCCGGTCTGTCTTCCCCAGCAGGAGGTCGCGCACGTAGCCCCCGACGACGTACACCTCGAGGCCGAGGCGGCTTCCCAGCCGTCCGATGTGTTCGAGCACCGGGTGGGAGAGAACGATATGGTCGATCCGCGCGGTCACGACATCGAAAACGACTGCTGCTGGATTTTCTCCATGATGGCGTTGGCCACCTCAAGGGCCCTCCTGCCGTCTTCGCCACTCACCACCGGAGGCGCACCGGTCGCAACGCAGCCAGCAAACAGCTCCAGTTCCCGCCGCAGGGCATTCACTTCCTTCACTTCGGGCTGTTCATAGACGATCTTCCTCCGGTGTTTTCCGGAACCAAGCTCTCCCAGCATCATCGTCCCTTTGACATCGGGCTCATCCTCGCCGACGAGCCGAAAGACCTCCGCCAGACCCTCCGTGAAATCGATGGAGATATAGCCATTCCGCTGAAAGAGCCGCATCTTGCGCATCTTCCGCTGGGAGATCCTGCTCGCCGTGACGTTCGCGACGCAGCCGTTTTCGAACTGGAGACGGGCATTAGCGATGTCCACGCTGTCCGACACCACCGCCACGCCGCTTGCCTCGACGCTGCGTACGGGCGAGCGGACGAAGCTCAGGATCAGGTCGATGTCATGGATCATGAGATCAAGCACCACCGCAACGTCGGTGCCGCGCGGATTGAACTGCGCGAGCCGGTGTGATTCGACGAACATCGGCGCAATGTTGTACTTCTCCAGCGCGAGGATCGCCGGATTGAAGCGTTCGATGTGCCCCACCTGGATGACCAGTCCGCGCGCAGCGGCCTCGCTGCAGAGCGCATTGGCTTCGGCAATGGTCTGCGTGATCGGCTTCTCGATGAACACGTGCCTCCCCCGGCGTAGCGCGCGGGTGGCCACGGCGAAGTGTGTGATGGTCGTGGTGGCGATCGTAACGCCGTCCGTGTCATCAAGGAGTGCGTCCAGATCCGGCGCCTTCCGGGTCCCGAACTCCTCCGCGATGGCACGCGCCCGGGCATCATCGGTGTCATAGACCGCAGCCAGGGTCACGTCCGGGAGATCAGAAAGCATCTTGGCGTGCAGCGCCCCCAGATGGCCGACGCCGATCACACCGAGTCGTACGGGGTTCACGGCCGCTCCCGCTGTTGTGAGTCGCCCTGGCGTCGCGCAGGGTGAAGTGTAAACCGTACGCTGGTCCGAAACCACGAGGCCAGATCCTCGACCCGGTAAAATACCCGATCGGGTGACGCCCGGAGCACCCGCTCCGGATCGTACGAGTCCCACAGCACCGCAACCGACGTTACCCCAGCACCCCGTGCGGCGGTGACGTCCCCCGCAGAGTCACCAACCATCAGAACCTCGGCGGCAGGGAGCCCAAACTGTTCCAGCACCCGGCGAATCCCCTCCGGATCCGGCTTGTGCCGGTCCAGATCGGACCCGGAGACGATCATGTCAAAGTACCCGTCGATCCCGAGCGCCTCGAGGGTAATCAGCGTGGTGCGTCTTCCCTTGCCGGTAAAGACGGCAAGGATCACGCCGTGCGTGCGGAGGTCGGCCAGCATCTCCTGCATGCCGGGATGCAGACCGGCAAGCCTCCCATGATGTTCACGGTAGTACCTGCACAGGTCATCCATCGCGGCACCCACCGCCTCATCGCCGACAATCTGCGCAAGAGCTCCTTCTTCCGGCGGGCCGAACATCGCGATGATCTCCGGCGGCGTATACCTGCGGCCGACATATTTTTCGGCAACGTGGTTGAACGACGCAAAGATGAGCTCGTTCGTTTTCGTCAGCGTCCCGTCGATGTCAAAGATGACACCGGCGACGCGGCTGCGTTCGTCAGACGGCCGCTGTTCATGTGCGTGAAGCGACATAGCTATGGAATATACCCACAACGTCCGGCAAATTCAACGAACCGGGCTGCCTTGCAATTCGGCGCGCATTGTAATACCTTCACACAGCATGTCACTTGTACACCTTCAGAAGCAGGTTCTCCTCCGCAATAAAGAAGAGGGACGAATTCTCGCCGGCCACCCGTGGGCCTTCAGCAACGAAATCCGCGAAACGCGCGGGAACCCCGAGGCCGGCGACGTTGTCGAGCTCGTCGCAGCCAACGGGCTGACCCTCGGCGTCGGGTTGTACAACCCCCACTCTCTGATTGCCTTCCGTATGCTCTCCACTCGCATCGAGGATATCAATCGCGAGTTCTTTCTTGGACGCATCGCGACGGCGCGCGATCTCCGCGAGCGCCTGTACCCCGGCGAGACGACCTACCGGCTCGTGCATGGAGAAGGGGATTTCCTCCCGGGGCTGGTCATCGACAGGTTCAACGATCACCTGGCGGTCCAGACGTATTCCGTCGGAATGGAGAAGCGGCTCCAGCTCGTCTGTGATGTCCTCCGCGAGCTCTTCGTTCCTGCCTCCATCGTCGCACGCAATGATTCACGCCTTCGAACGCTCGAGAACCTTCCGCTGGAGCGAAATGTTCTCTACGGAGAGGTGGCGCCGACGATTATCGAAGAGCGGGGACTTCGCTATTCAGTCGACCTGCGCGACGGGCAGAAGACGGGGTTCTTCCTGGACCAGCGTGAAAACCGAGGCGCGCTGGAGCGGTTCTGCAGCGGGGCAAGGGTGCTTGACGGGTTCTGCAATGACGGGGGATTTGCCCTTTCTGCCGCACGGGGGGGAGCGCGTGAGGTCGTGGGGATCGATGTCTCGGCGGATTCCATCGCACGTGCCCGGGCCAATGCCCAGCTCAACGGGATAACGGCCGCGCGGTTTGAAGCGGGGGACATGTTTGAGGTGCTTCCACGACTGGCCGCCTCGGGCGAACGGTTCGACGTGATGATCCTCGATCCTCCGTCATTCACGAGGAGCAAGAGAAACGTTCAGGCGGCAAAAAAAGGGTACCGGGATCTGCACTGCGCGGCGTTCCCGCTCCTTCCTCCGGGGGCGATCCTGCTCACCTCCTGCTGCTCGCATCACATTCTTCCGGAGGTCTTTCGCGAGGTCGTCGACGATGCCGCACGGCGGTCCGGCCGCCGGTTGCAGCTCCTGGAGTGGCGGGGCGCATCGCCCGATCACCCGACACTTCCGGGTGTACCCGAAACACTGTATCTGAAAGCCGGGATCTTCCGTGTGCTGTAACACCGAAGTCCGGTCTCCATTGATGATCTGAAAGGCCACAGTATGAACCGACGTCCATTGCTCGCCGCGCTGACCGTCGTCACGCTGCTCACTGCCGCGGTGACTGCGGAAGCTCAGGTCCGGCAGGGAGCCGAACCGGAAGACACCTCGAGGCAAAGCGCACCGGAAAAGATCGCAGCGGCCGACAACGGTCCGCTCCTGAATCTCTGGGGATTGGATGTTCTGATCTCGACGGGAGGGTTCGGCCTGGGGACGTTCTACCGGCGCGAATTCTCAGCCGACCTCTATGGGTTCGCCAGCTTTTCCGTCTCCGAAGCGAAAGACGAAAGGGAATTCGAGATCTACGACCCCTACTTCCAGGTCTCGTACGTCCCGGGAAAACTGAACAGGTTTCTTGTCCTCCCGCTGATGGTCGGCGTACAGTACCGGCTGTTCCGGGAGGATATCATGGACTCCTTCCGCCCCTATATCAACGCGGCGGCAGGCCCGACGATGATCTATATGATGCCTTTTGTCGAGCTGACTCCGAATGCCGACGGATCAGTAAGCGGCCGACAGGTGGAGTTCTTCCGCAGCATCGGCAAAGGATCGCCGCACTACACGGCGGCGGCGTACGTTGGGTTCGGTGCAAATTTCGGGACGGACAAGACGAACGTCTTCGGTGTGAACTTCCGCTATTACTTCGCCTACGTGTTCAACGACGGGCTCCCGTCGCTCTACGACCCGGGCACCGGAAGAGTCTCGGCACAGAAGAAGGACTTCGGAGGGTTCTTCATTACGCTGAACGTGGGGATGGGATACTGATACAATGGTGAAAGGCACTGGCACGCACTCCGGATCTCCCCTAAATCCGTCGAGGCACCAATGCCTTTCGGTGTAACGTCGGACGTAACATACAAAACGGGGATGCGAAGGGCGGTGACGCCCATCACGTCGCCTTCTCCCGCTTCAACGGACTTCTCAACGGGCGAGTGTTGAGGCGAGGAATCGCCCCGTGTGAGAAGCCGCGATCGCCGCTAGCTCTTCGGGAGTTCCTGTTCCCACAACCTCCCCACCGTCCTCCCCCGCCTCCGGGCCCAGATCGATCAGATAGTCTGCGCACTTGATGACGTCCGGGTTGTGTTCGATAATCAGGACAGAATTGCCGGCGTCTATGAGCGCATCAAAACATCGAAGCAGTTTCGCAATGTCATCGAAATGGAGTCCCGTCGTGGGTTCATCAAAAACGAACAGCATATGTCTCTCCCCCGGCGGGAGGCTCAGGTGTGCAGCCAGTTTGATCCGCTGGGCTTCGCCGCCTGAGAGTGACGTCGCCGGCTGACCGAGACGGATATACCCGAGGCCAACGTCTTCGAGCACGCTCATCCGCCGAGCCACCTTCCGCCCTCCCCCTTCCTGTCCGAAGAAGGCGATCGCCTCCGTCACGGTCATTCCCAGCACGTCGTCAATGTTCTTGCCACGGTAGCGGATATCCAGGACTTCCTGCTTGTAACGCTTCCCCTTACACACGTCGCACGGGAGGAAGAGGTCGGCCAGGAACTGCATCTCTATCCTGACCACACCGTCCCCTTCGCACTCCTCGCACCTCCCTCCCGGAACGTTGAAGGAGAACGCCCCCGGTGCGAAGCCGTGGATCCGCGCCGCCTGCGTCCCCGCAAACAGGTTCCGGATCTGGTCGAACACCTGAACATAGGTGACCGGGTTTGAGCGCGGCGTCCGTCCAATGGGAGACTGGTCGACCAGCTCGACCCCGCTCAGATGCTCAACGCCCTCAAGTGCGGTGCATCCTCCCGCAGGGAACCCTGTTTCCCCCATCGCACGTTTGAGCGAGGCGTAGAGCACATCGTGCACAAGAGTGCTCTTGCCGCTCCCGCTCACCCCGGTGATGCACACAAACATGTTCAGCGGGATTGTGACGTCGATGTTCTTTAGGTTGTGCCGGCGAGCACCGACCAGCCGTAGGTCTCGGCCGTTCCGTTCTCTGCGCCTCGCCGGGACGGGGATGCGGGATCTGCCGCTGAGATACGCTCCCGTCAGCGACCGTTCATCCCGTTCGATCTCGGGGACCGGCCCCACGAAGACGACCTCGCCCCCTCGTTCCCCCGCCCGCGGCCCGAGATCAACCACGACATCAGCGGCACGGATCATTGCCTCGTCATGCTCCACCACGATGACGGTGTTACCCGCATCGCGCAGGGCGCGCAAAATCCGGATCAGGCGCTCGTTGTCCCGCGGATGGAGGCCGATGCTCGGCTCGTCAAGGACGTAGACCGCGCCGACAAGCGATGAGCCGAGGGATGTCGCCAGGTTGATCCGCTGGGATTCGCCTCCGGAGAGGGTGCTGGACAGCCGGTCAAGTGTCAGATAGCCGATGCCTACGTCGTCCAGGTACGCGATCCGCCGGGTCAATTCATCCATGATCCGCCGCGCGATCGCGGCATCATCGGGGATCAGCGCCAGGCCAGACAGGTAACCGCGGACTTCGGAGATGGTCATCGCCACGATGTCCGAAATTTTCTTGCCTCCTACACTCACGTCGAGTGCCTCGGGACGAAGGCGTGCGCCGCCGCAGGAGGGACAGGTGGTGTACCCGCGGTAACGGCTCATCAGAACACGATAGAATATCTTGTACGATTTCTTCTCGACCATCCGAAAGAACCCGTTGATCCCCTCGAACTCCCCGTTCCCTTCCATGACGAGCCGGTGCTCCCGCTCATCCAACTCCGCGAACGGCACATCCAGCCGGACGTTTGCGTGGCGGAGCATCGCCTGATGCCAGGTCCTGAACTTCGGCGTCGTCCAGGGCTGTACCGCCCCTTCGCGCAATGTCCTCCGCTTGTCGGGCACCACCAGGTCCATGTCGACACCTATCGCCCTCCCGAACCCCTGACAGGCGGGACAGGCGCCAAACGGGTTGTTGAAGGAGAAGAGTCGCGGATCGGGCTCCTCATACTCGATGTGACATTCCGCGCAGGCGAACCGCTGATTGAAGCGAAGGAGTTTCCCGCTCCCGGGCACGGCGATCGACGCTCCCCCTCCTCCAGATGCGAAGGCGGTCTCAACGGCATCCGCAATGCGTCCCGAGTGCTCACCCGGACGGTACACCAGCCGGTCGACCAGCACCTGGATCTCTCCCGACGGAAGATGCAGTGCATTTCCCTCTTCGTTCAGGTCGATGATCGTCCCATCGATCACCAATCGGAAAAAGCCTTCCTTACGGACATTGGCAAGTGATCGTGCGAGCGGCTCTTTGTCATGCACGGGGAGGGGGAAGGTGACGTAGAACTTCACCTCTTCTCCCCCCGCGAGCTGCTCAAGCGCCGCCTCCACGGTGCGCACCGAATCCCGCGTGACAAGTCTGCCGCACTTCCGGCAGAATGTCTTGCCGATGCGAGCGTACAACAGCCGGAGATAATCGTACACCTCGGTGGTGGTCCCTACGGTCGACCGGGGGTTGCGGGTGTTGGTCTTCTGTTCAATCGCCATGGCCGGGCTGATGCCCTGGATCAGGTCGACGTCGGGCTTGTCCATCCGTTCCAGGAATTGCCGTGCGTAGGAGGAGAGACTCTCGACGTAGCGGCGCTGCCCTTCGGCGTAGATGGTATCGAAAGCGAGGCTGGACTTCCCCGAACCGCTGACGCCGGTGAAGACGATCAGGCGGTTTCTGGGAAGCTGGAGGTTGATGTTCTTGAGATTATGGACCCGCGCGCCGCGGATGAGAATTGTCTGTTCCATCGATGAGGAATGCCTGGCCGGGCCCGGCTCGCGAGGGTGCCTCTGTTCGCCGCAAAAACCCGTTGATTACTAAACTACGTCTTGATGCGCGGAAAAGCAATATCCCGAAGGGGGAGGGGGGATGAGAAACGACGAGCCCCCGCGACTTCTGCGCCGCGGGGGCTCTCCAGGATCTGTTGGTTGGTGATCGGATCAGTGCACGATCCCGTCGGTGGTGAACGACGCCTGTCCGTTGGGTCCATTCACCGAGACACTCAAAGTGACGCGCGTCCCGATGCTGTCCAGGATGTTCGTTGTCCCGTCGCTGAGGCGGCATGAGAACGTCGTCGCACCCGGACCCGGGAAGATGACGTCGTTCAACGTGATCCCCCCGGCAACCCCGAAGGTCAGCTGGACCTGGTTGACCGGGGCATTCGGATCGGGGGGTGGCGGAACTGCTGCGAGGACGCTTATGGCCGTGCCGGCGGCAAGCGGGTGGCCGAGCGCGTCGGAGACGGTGAACGTAAAGGTCTGATTCCCTCCATTGGGGATGTCGAACGTCGCCGGCAGGAAGTTGGAGATCAGTGAGCGACCGCTCCAGAGCACGAGGATACTGTCCGTCACCACCGCGCCCGCCTCGCCCAGTGTACGGGCAACGATGTAATGATAGCCGTCACCGTAGGCGACCGCCGCATAGGCCCCCAGCGGGGCAGGGTTGCCGCTGATGAGCTCCACCGAACCCTGCCCGTCCTTGTTGGTGAACACCGTCGGCTGGATGACCCCAGCGCTGCTCCTGAAGTAGACCGCCGTCCCCTCGTTAACCGGGTTGCTGTACTTGTCGCCGACAAGTACAGCGACGGTGTTGCGTGCATTGGCAACTCCGAGGATCGGGAGGTTGAACCGCGGTGCCGACACCGTGAAATGCGCCTGGTCGGCAAAGCCGGCCCGGATCACGACACGCACGGGGCTTGTGGTGACTGTCCGCGTCCCTCCGCCCGGCAGTGTCACGGCTCCCGAGGCGAGAATCTGCAGTACGCCCGAACGGATCCCTGCCGTCACGGTAGTGAACGCCTGTCCGTTCGTGTTGGTGGACACTGATGCAGGTGAAATGTACTCGCCCCCTCCCGGGCCGTTCTGTATGGAGAACGTCAGGGTGATCGCGTGTGCCGCATCGATGGGAAGGCCGAGCGAGTCGCGTACCTCCCAGGAAAGCAGCGCTGTCTCCAGACCACCGACCCCCTTGACGGAAATCTCCTGCGGGTTGGCCCCCAGGAACGCGATCGTCTGGGCCAGGCCGCTCCCGCCGCCGGGGCTGCCGATGACGGACCGCGGCGTCATGACGACGGATGCGGGCGTGATCGACCCGGAGGCGATCGTAAAGACGATCGTCGTGTCGCGCCACCCTGTTTTGCTGAAGGTGACGATCACCGACGTCGTCGAGTCAATGGTAAAGGAAATCGAGAATCTTCCGTTGGCGTCCGTCGTTGTCGACGCGCTCCCTCCCGCAAGGCTGGTCGCGCTGATGGTGACGCCGGAAAGCGGTGTTGACGTCGTCCTGTCCGTGACCGTCCCGCTGACCTGCCCTTCCCCCAGCGTCGGACCGGCGGCATTGTCGCTTTTGCATGCGATGACCACCACTGCCATCGCTGCCAGAAACACCCCCCAGAGTGCCTGTTTCATACGATCCTGTCCTTTGGAAGTGAGAAAGTTCGGGGGACTTATTCCTTTTTGCCCGTCATGTGGCGTTCGGCCTTCGCCTGCTCCTGCAGCCACCGCTCGAAGAGTCCGTCCTCTTTCGTTTTCTGCGTGATCCGTTCCTGCAGCGTCGGGACAAGCTCCGCCTTCATCAGGATGACCAGCTCCTTCTTCGCCACCTGATCCTTGTCGTACCCGAACAGGAAGCGCAGTCCGAAGACGTACCAGGGAAGGTCCTTCAGGAACGGAACGCCAACCCGGACCGTGCTCGTCTCGGAATTATAGAGGCCGCCGATGATCGTTTCCTCCCCGTCCAGCAGGAGGAGATTCGTGTTCGCTTTCGTCTTGTTGATGATCGTGCTGATGGCACCGGGCTGCACGGCGCTCCGCTCCACGTCGACCACCATATGAACGAAGTTCACCCCCTGCTCGCTGATAACCTGCGGCCTCACCTTCACGATCGTGCCCGCGCTGTAGAACTTGTCGATGAGGTTGCCGGCAAAGTCGCGCTCGCGGATCGAGAAGTCCTGGCCGACCTGGATCCGTCCCTCTTCGCCCGAGCGGACAATCAGCTGCGGTCCGCTCAGGATCTCGCCCAGCTCATAGTTGGAGAAGAGGCGGGCGAGGAACGACATGTTGGCGAACTTGACCTTCGGTGTCACCTCCGTCTTGAAGATCTCGCTCGACACCCTGCTGGCGCCCTGGAAATCGGCAGACACGTCAACGTCCGAGGTGCTCTTCATAAACGACCAGTTGATGCCGACCTCATCCAGCTTCGTCAGGTTCACTTCGAAAAAGACCGCCGAGATCTTTATCTCGCGGCTGCGGAACGATGCGATCTCCTTCTGCATATCCACGGAGCCCGCCTGCGCGGGCGCGCCTCCCGGTCCGGCGGGGGCGCCCTTGCCGGCTTCGGTCCCCATGGCGCCCGTCAGCTGGATGTAGTTCTCGTACTCCGTGTACCAGATGTCGTTTTTGCGGCAGATCGCCTCAAGAGCATCGCGCCACTGCATTCCCTGGATGTCCACATTAATGGGCATCGTCCGGCGCTCGGTATCGATGATGATCTTGCCGACGAATTTCTTGCTCACCTCGCTGATGGCAGACATTGCCTTGTCGAGCGTCGTGGTCGGCGCAATCGACACGAGCTCCTGCGGCGAGGTGTACTCGCGAAGGGCGCGTCGCTCCGCAGGGCTGACCCCCTGGGCCGGGACGTCCGGCGCGGCACATACGAGAACGGCGACCACACACACAACGATGTTCTTCATGATCTCCTCGGACCTATTTTTGGACAACATTTTGGAGCGGGCCGTACCGGATCTTCAGCTCGATCTTTTCGATAATTCCACCCTTGTTCAGCGTGCACTCAATGCGCCCCCCTTCAGGATCGATCTTGGTCACGTACCCGAGGTAGACCTCGTCTCCCTCCTGCAATGTGCGGATGTTGTTCGTCTGATCCAGGACATACGCCTTGCCCGTGATGACGGCTTTCAGGTCTGACCGCTCAATCTCGACGAGATCCCGGACGTTCGGCGGGATGCCGCTGGAGATGACGGGCGCGAACGGATCCACGGTCAGGGAGTTCGGCGTGATCGACCGCTCCCCGAGCGAACTGGAAAGCTCGGCAACGGAGGAGAAATAGGCGTGCACGAGCATGTCGAACGTCACCAGCACCCTCCCCTCCTCCTTCTCGGTCGGCGCGATCTCCACCCCCTTGAGCGTGATGTTCTGGATCTTGTAGAGCTTCCTGTCGTTCTCCAGGTACCAGATGAACCGGTAGAAATTGTCAAACGGCGCCTCCCCCTTGAGGTTGTACACGTTATAGCCGTAGTTCCCGAAGTTCTGCACGCCGTTGTACACCATGTCGAGCTTGACGTAGCCGCTCAGATCAATCAGCCGGCTGAAATAGGCATAGCTCTGCGACGTCACGTCGACGGGCGGTATGTCCTTGTTCCGGTTCTCCCACCGCTTCTGCGTGTCGGTCAGCAACGCGCTGAGATCGTTGAATTCGTTCACGAGGTTCGGCGTGTTCTGCAGCTCGTCGTCGATTTGCTGCACCTGCTTCTCGATCTGCTTCGCCTTCCGCGGCAGGTTGAACGCCCGGATGTACGTTCCCACTCCCATGATCAGGAGGAGGAGGATGCCGAGCGCGATGCTGTTGCGTATTTTGTACGACACGACTGTTCTCCTTATCCCGAGTGGCTACTGCGTTGTCCCCCCCGCGGGGGCGGGGACTTCGATGTTGTACCGGTAGACCGTCTGGTCCCGGATCGATTGCACGTTGACCTCCTTCAGGAGCGAATTGTCGAACAGCGTCGCCAGCCGGGGGATGCGGGTGCGGTACACGGTGTAGCCATTCATCTTGACCACGCCGTCCTGTCCCGAGGCGAAGTCGGAGAGCCAGATCGAATTGAGATCTTCCACCCCGTGGCTGAGCTGCGTGATGACCTTGCTCCAGCGTTCGCTTCCCGGCACGAGCGAGTCGTAGAGGGCGAGCGACGTCTTGTACCGGCCCAGCTGTTCCTGGAGTGCCTGGATCGAACTTGCCAGGGTCATGTTTTCCGCACGTTGCCCCTCTTTCAGCGTGAGGACATCCCGGAGCTCGCGGATCTCCTTCGACTTCTGCGCAATCTGCCATGTGAAGAAGAGCGTCGAGAGGAACAACAGCAACATCAGCAGATATCCGTGCCATGCCAGCTTGAACACCCGCTGCCCCTCCCGTACTTCCGCCGGGAGGAGATTGACGTTGTACACGTTCTTGTTATCCGGCTCCAGCACTTTCCATGCCGCCCCGAGCGGCACGGCGTACTCGGAGATCATCTCCTGCTGATCGGCGGAGAGCTGGGACGTATCAAGACGGGGGGCAAGCAGGTATTCCACCTCCTGCTCCGGCAGCTGCTGCAGGAGGAAGTCGCGGAACCCGATCCGTTTCGATTCCCCTGCCAGGACGATCCGGTGGATGCGCGGGATTGCCAGGTTGTCCTGCTCCAGAAGGAGTCGGCTATAGACCGTGTTCTGGAGGTTCGGGGAGTCGTAGCCTTCGCCGAGGATCGGGGCGAACTGGTAGAACTGGTCGCCGCGCATGAAGATCAGGCGGGTGAATTCGACGCCGACGTAGATGATAACGGACACTTCCTGCGGCTGGAGATCGTAGTTCAGCCGCACGAGGTTCATCAGCGAGATGTCTGAGCTGTCGATCGCAGGGATGAACGGGATGCGCCCGCCGATGAACCCCTTCACGTTCTCCAGCGAGTTGATCAGGCTGAGGCCATCTTCCCGCACGATACAAAGGAGGTTCCCTTCATCGGTCCTGATGGCGTCCACGGCGTCGGCCGACGGCTGGAACGCACGGATGTTCTTCAGTTCATCAAGGATCCTCTCCTTGAGTTTCGCCCCCTTCAGCCCGAAGTCGCTTTCGAGGACGTGGTAATAGATCGCCGGCTCCGCCAGACTGTACGTGAGCGAATACTTGCTCGTGGGGTACTGGGCGAGGAGGCCGAGGAGCACTGCATTGTTGTCCTCGGACTGCGTCTCATGCACGCCCTCGGCGGCGGTCGCTTCGCCGAGACTGAACGCATCGGTCGTATCCCCCAATGAGGGCACGAGCGTCTCCGCCGCCTTCTGTTCCTGCAGCTTGGAAATGAGCGTCGCCGACTTGAGTTCCTGGACGACAATGCGCTTCTTGCGGAACGTGACATGCGCCAGCTTGACGTCCAGCCCGTCGACGAACACCCCGAGGACCGATCGTCCTCGACCCGCTACTGTGGCCATGGAAAACCGTGTCGGTTGTTAGTAGGAACGGCGTTCAATCACCCACCGGGGTGATGTTCATGATTTGCTGGAAGCGCCGCTTGTTGTTCGCGGCAACGATGGCGTTTTCCAGCGAGATTTTCTTCTGGAGATAGAGGCGCTTCAGGTCCTGCTCGAGCGTCGTCATCCCCTGGTCACCGGACTCGGCCATCATCTGGTAGATTTCCCCCGTGTTGTTGTTTTTGATCGCGGCGCGTACGGAGGGGATCATCACCATCACCTCCTTGGCAAGCACACGCTTGCCGTCGAGGCTTGGCACGAGCTTCTGCGAAACGACCGCCGTCAGCGTGTCGGCCAGGCGCATCCGCACGCGCTCCTGCTCGTTCACCGGGACCTCGCCGATGATACGGTCGATCGTCTCCACCGCCGAGGCGGTGTGCAGGGTCGAGAAGACCTTATGACCGCTGTCCGTGATTTCGAGCGCCGTCAGGATGGTGTCCGGGTCGCGCATTTCCCCGATCACGATGATGTCGGGGTCCTGGCGGAGCGATTGTACGGCGCCTTCCTTGAAGCCGAGCACGTCCCGCCCGACTTCGCGGTGGCGGATGATGCAGTGGTCGGGCCGGTGGACGTACTCCACCGGTGACGCAATGATCACCACGTGTCCGTCGACCGTGTGGTTGTTCGCATCGATGATGCTGTCCAGCGTCGAGCTCTTACCCGAGCCCGTGATTCCGGTGACCAGCGTGAGCCCCTGCTCCGTATGTGCAAGGCTCAGCACTTTCGTGACGTTCGGATGGAATTCCAGGTTCTTGTACGGACGGACGGTCGCGTTGATCGCGCGCATGTTCAGCGCCAGGTGGTCCAGGTCGAAGTACGCGTTGGCCCGGAAGCGGTACATCTTCTCGTCTTCCATCACGCTGTACGACAGGTCCAGGCTCCGGTTCTCGTAGAGGAACAGGCGCTGGCGCTCGATCAGGATGCTCTGGATCAGGACGTTGAACTCATCCAGCGTGAAGTTGCCCAGGTCTTTGGCCGGGCGCTTCTCGCCGTAGACGCGGTACCAGACGTGTCCCCCCGTCCCGTATCCACCCATGTCGATGTCGGATGCGTTGATCTTCGACATCTTCATCAGGTAGCTGTCCATCAGCTTCCGCAGCGCAGTCCGCTCCGCCGGCGATTGCTTTGTGAGCAGATCGCCGATCAGCATCTGCCTTTCCATCCCCGGGACCGTATCGGGGATTGCAGCGGCGATATCCTGCAACGTCCGTATCGCAGTCTCAATCATATCGCGAGATTTAACGAATGATTAGCTGAAAAACCACCGTGAATATATCCATTGAACTGTCCAATGTCAACAACTCAATATAGCATCGCTCGAATCGGGGTTCATCTGAATCAGCAATTCATAACCGATGAATATTCACCATATTTTTCAATGCATTGCTATTATTCAAAAAAGGTTACGAATCACCTCTGTCTTTCAGTTCTCCCACCATGACACCAGTTCATAACTGTCGGAATACGGAAACATAGGAGGCTGTTGGTGCTCGAATCTCGGATCGTTCCGGATGCTGTACGAAAACCCGCTGATAAACGAAATCGGGGGGCCCGGGTTGAAGACCCCAAGTGAACCAGCGGACTTTTGCGTGACCCCACCATAGAGATTCACGCGGCCGCTCACAGGGATGTTCCAGTATTCCTCTGCGGCGAGTTCCCCATCCTGGCAATACACGGCTGCCTGCAGGTTGAGGACGGAACCCGGAGTTCTTGTATTGTCCCTGGAGATGTACGCCATCCGTCCGGCGACAATACCCAGCATATCGGGAGAATTGGGATTTGTGACAGGATTCGTCGCTGCCACGAGGTCTCCGTCGATCCAGACGTTCCCCTTATTCACCGCCGCGCCGCTCGAGCCCTTGAACGCGGCGATCGTGATAGCACCGGAGTAGGTTCCCTTCACGCGAACGTCACCGCTCTTCACCACCATGACCCCGTTCGGCGCGAGCGAGGTGATCGGCATCGTTGTATCGCGCATCGCACCCGTCTGGGGAGGGATTCTGAGACGCACGTTGGTATTCATGAACGTCAGCTCGACATCATTCGATCCTCCGCCATCATAGTACCAGCCTGCGCCCGTCGTCATGCGCGACTCGAGGAAGGTGGTGTTCGGTCGTCGCTTGTTGATCCCCCACTGGTATCCGCCGTTGTAGACGGGGTTCGCCGAACCTCCGAGATTGGGCGCGAGCCCCGCGGTCACCTTGTCATGGAAGTAGGGGGTCCCATCAAGGTTGAACCGATTGTTCGTATGGGCGGGTCCAAACACCGAGTCGCCGGTGATCTTCCAGTCGGCCGATCCATTGTGCGGCCCCGGGTTGCCGTTCCTGTCCACGTAGCCGTTGGTCTCGCTTTCCGTGAACCAGCTGAACTTCGCGAACTGGACGTGCTTGAACACCCCTTCGACGGTATCGCGGAACACCAGTCCGTCGCGCCCGGCCGTACTCGTCCAGGCCACGCTGCGGAGCGTCACCCAGAGCGGTTGCGGAACGTCCGGAACGAAGATGACGCTGTCGCGGCCGCCGAAGAACGAGAAGCTGAAGTCCGTCGGGGGGCTCCCAGAGTTCAGCAGCGCGTTCGTTCCGATGTTCGCCCCCGCCAGCGCGATGTCGTGCACCTGGGTGGTCCCGTAGTAGGCGGTAAAGGCATCCACCGAGCTGACGCTGTTCTGCGTAACGTTGTTCAGCGTGACGCCGAGGATCAACGTCAGGCCCATCACGTACACGATGCTCGCTTTTCCCATGCTCCCCCTCCTTACCCGTGTCGTTTAATGTTGCGCGACGACAGGCGTGTTTGCCGCCAATAGGCGGCGGCATAATCCGAAATCTCTTTCGTCACGACGTCCTGCACCTTATAGGGACTTTCCACGCGAAGCGACACTTCGATGATCCAGATCTGCGAGTACATTGACGCGTTGAGGGGCATGATCTCCACCCCCTGCTGCGTGAAGTAGCGCAGCTTGAATTCGGTGACACCGAGTCCCGCCGCGCCTCCGGCCGGTTCATCGTTAAGCTTCCGATAGAGGACCCTCACCTTCGGATTCGGGAGCGTGGTGAGCGGCGGCCCCAGGAACCACTCGACACTGTCAATCCCCCCCGTCCGGTCCATGTTGGCATAAAAGACCAGATGCGACGTGTCCGCCAGCTTGATGCAGGCCTTCGGGTCGGGCACCTCGTAGCCGATCTTCCGGAAGTCGTACTCCAGCGTCCTGACGATATCGGCCATGGACTCCTGCACGTTCAGGTTCGCCATCGACGCATCTGCGGTGCCCGAGATGGTCGCATTGAGGCTCAGGCCCATCAGGATGACGAACGAGGCGATGACCACCGAACCTATTAGATCAAGCAGGACGGACATAAAAGAGTCCTTTCCGGAGTCCGGGCTTAGTTCCAGTAACTCATGACGGCCGGGAACACCAGCGAGTCCTTTTCCCCGGCGGCCTTCACGGTAACGGTCAGCTTCTTGTGCCAGGTCGGACGGATGGTGTACGGCACGTCGAGATTGGGTAGACGGACGTATTCCACTTTCGTCCGGGCAAAGTACTTTCCCCGGAGACCGTGGATGGTGAACTCATATGTGGAGCCAGGTGTGGGGGTGCTATCGGCGGGGACGTCGCTCTTATAGACGAAGAAGAGGTTGTTGAAATCGTCGAAGTCGTTGAAATCGTTCGCCCCACCCCGGTACCTCTCGCTCCCTTCCGCACGGAGATCGCCCGGCGCCGTGAAGAGTGTGGAGTCGTACACCGCCGCTGGATTGGCCCCGGCGATTATCTGGTCGAACATCTTCCCCATCGCCTCTTCCACGAGCGACGTAGCAAGTGAAATGGCGGTGACGCCGAACTCGCTGGTGTACATGGTGTCGGTGGCCTGGTACACCGTCGCGTTGGCGTTCAGGATCAACACACCGAGCAGCACGATCGCGCCCAGCACCAGCATCATCTGACCAAGGTTCATGCGTCCCCTCCTGCTGTGAACAGCAACCGGGCGCTCAATCTCCCGTCGTCGCCGACGCGATCTCTTCGAGCGTCGTCTGGCCGAGCTTGATCCGCTCGATCCCCGCCCGACGGAGGTCCCACATCCCGTCCTTGATGGCCTGTGCGCGGACCTCCTCTTCGTTCACCTCCGTGCCTGAGCGGACGATGATGCTCCGGATCTCTTTGGTGAAATACAGCGCCTCGTGGATGGCCGCCCGGCCCTTGTAGCCGCCGTTGCACTTGTCGCATCCGGCCGCTTCATAGATCGTGTGCTTGTCCAGGTCCTCCTCGGTGCAACCGAATTTGAGGTACGTCTCGCGATCGATCTCATTCTTCCCCAGCGGCCGTTTGCAGGCCGGGCAGAGCGTCCGGATCAGCCGCTGCGCCACAATAATATTGATGGCATAGGCGATCAGGAAGGGCTCGATCCCCATCTTGTAGAGACGGCTGACGGCGCTTGGAGCGTCGTTGGTGTGAAGCGTGGAGAAGGTCAGGTGACCCGTATTCGCGAGCTTGATCGCAATCTCCGCTGTGGTCTTGTCGCGCATCTCCCCTACCAGCACAATGTCGGGGTCGTGCCGCAGGATGCCACGGATGGCCAGATCGAAGTTCATCTTGGGTCCGATCTTCAACTGTCGCGCCCCGCGGATGATATACTCCACGGGATCTTCGACGGTCAGCACGTTGACCGACGGATCGATGACCTGATGGAGCGCGGCCACGAGCGTCGTGCTCTTCCCGCACCCTGTAGGTCCCGTCAGGATGACGATCCCCTGCGGCTTTGCAATCGCTTTGTTAAAGAACTCCTTGGCCGGTCCGATCAGTCCGAGCTTGTTCAGGTCGGTGATGACTTTCCGGTCGTCGAGCACGCGGATGACGATGCTCTCGAACTTGTGCCGGTATTCGACGCCGACGATCGGCATGATGGAGACGCGAAAGCGGATCATCGTGCCGTCGATTTCGCGCTGGATGAAACCGTCCTGGGACATTTCCCGCTCGAAGCGGTCGACATTCTTCGAGCGGTCCTTCACGACCGCGGCCACCGCTTCAGGCATGGTCTTGTCCTGCACGTGCCAAAGCTTCAGGCTGCCGTCCACCCGGAACCAGAATTCCGTTCGGTTGCCTTCTTTGGCAAGGATGTGGACGTCGCTCGCTCCCTGCCGGACCGCCTCCACCAGCGCCCCCTCCACAAGGTTGACCAGGGCGCTCTTGCTGATCTCCATCTCGAGCGCTTCCTCGTCGAGCGCGCTCTCTTCCTCCTCCTCCTTCATCTGGATGCCGACCTGCGAGTTCTCCAGCAGTTTCAGGAACTCGTTCTCGGGCGGGATGACCTGTTCGAAGAGACTCTGCAAGTCCTTCAGACGGCAGTAGGCGACTTCGTATTTCTTCGCGCCGAAGTTCCGCGCAATCAGCGGGATGCGCCGGTCGGTAGGGTCCGCCGCGATAATGATGAGCTTGTCGGCCTGCTTCTCATCGAATTTGAGCGGCAGCATCTTGGTCTGCATCAGCATGTCGCGGACGTTGGCCGGCAGCTGGTCAACGTACTTCTTGATGAAATCGAACTTGGCCTTGTCGAGCTTCTCGTCGGTAAGATAAATCTCGCGGAAGGCGTAGAGGTCGGCCACCTCCCGGAACACCGCGTCGTGGTCGGCGTTGAAATCATTCACCAGGATCTGGCCGAGGTTCCGCCGGTTCTTCTTCTCCTCCGACTCCTTGACCTTGAGGGACTTCTCCAAGGTTTCGTAGTCGATGATCCCCTTCTTCAGGAGGGCGAAACCGATTTTGTCCGTGATGTCGATGTGCGCCATGGCTCGATCACACGTTCGTGGGGGAATGCATGCCGCCGGTCAGCCGACCGCGTCCTGCACACCATTCATCGCCGCGGGGCGCGCTTCGGCGACCGTCTGCGTCGTTCCATTCTCAAGCCGACCCATGGCGGGGTTGCGCGGCTTGATCGTGGCCGTTTCCGACGAGACGATCGTCAGCGCCGTCAGGACGATCATGATAATCATGGAAATCCAGAGCTGGATGAAGTCGATCGCGTTCTTCATCTTGTACGACGTCTCCTTCTCGTAGTATTCCGCCAGCTGGAAGGCGGTATTCTTCACGGTGCCGGTCTCGGCGCCCGAGTGGAACCGTGAGACGGCCGTCTTGGTGAACACGCCGGTGGCTTCAAAGGCCTCCGTGATGCCTGCGCCCTTCTGGATCATCATCGGGAGCGCGATCGTCTTGATCTGGTGCTCCATGTACTTGTTGCCGCACGCCTCGGCCGCCATCCGGATGACCTCGATGTTCTCGCCGGCGCCGCTATAGAGGGCATAGAAGACGCGGCAGAAGATCTCGATGCTTGTTTTGTGCAAGAGCTGCCCCAGGACCGGGATGCCCCAGATGTACTTGTCCATGATGAACCGCCCCCGCTCCGTGGCAAAGAAGCGCACCAGGAGGATCGTCGGGACGATCACCAGGATCAGGAGGATCACGATGTGATCGACGAGGAAATCGCTGAGGGCCAGCGTCGCCTTCGTCATCGGCGGCAGGTCGATCTTGAATTTCACAAACAGCTTGGCCGTGGCGGGGAAGATGTAACCGACGTAGTAGACTACGGCGCCGAAGAGGACGACCAGGGTGACGATCGGGGTGATGAGGGCGCTTTTCAGATTCTTCTTGAAGTCCGCCTGCCGCTCGAGGAATTTCGCGGTGCTGTCGTAGATCTCGGCCATGTTGCCGCTCTTGGAGGCAAGGCCGAGCATGTGTGCAGTGAACCGCCCCAGGACCGCCTCGTGCTTGATGAAGGCACGCTCGCTGTCTTTCCCCTGCTTCAGTTCCGTGTTGATGTCCTTGATAGCCTCGCGCAGGGTACGGTTCTGCACATCGTTGACCATCAGCTGCATGATCTCGTTGAACGGCAGCTTCTGGCGGATCAGGTCCGCGCTGACGCGGACAAAGGTCACAATCTCGGTTGAAGGTGGCCGGGCCTTGAAGTCAAGCAGACGCTTCTGGACCCGGATGACCCGGTACCCCATCTTCTGAAGCGCTTCCTGGACTTCTCCCTTGGAAAACGCCTTCTGCTCACCGACGATAGGCTTTTCCGTCCCGCGCTGGACCTTATACACCCATGTGGAGCGGGGGACGACGTGAAGCAGCCTGAAATTGCGCTGCTGGGCCAGTTGCGAAGCCTTGCTCTTTGCTGCCCGCGTGGAGTCCGCCTCCAGAATCCCCTGGATCGGCTTTCCTGCGGTACTGACCCCTTCGATGCGAAACTCCGGCATGCGGTCGCTCCTTCATTACTCTTGTCTATACATACCCCAATATGTCACTTTGGTTGCTTCGGGGCTGTGCTTTCCATCAAACAGAGAAAGGGTAGCCTCTCCTGCCGCTGCGCAAGATTCCACCACCGGATCCCCCACCCGGTAGCGCGCGCAAACGACTTGAAGAGGTACCCCCTCCCCGGTAATGCCGTGCTGCTACAACGTCCCTGTTGCCTAATTCGTCATCGATTCATCGACCGCCACACTGTCGGCGTAGACGAGCATGACGACCCTGACATAGTTGCCGTCGTACCCTGATTCCTTGCCGATCCCCGTCAGTGTGATGTGATCAACCGTTCCAGTGACCGGGTCGGGCGAAAGCGAGTAGGTTCCGTTATCGTTGGTGGGCCTGCTCGTGATCCTGGCCATGGTGAGCCCGCGGAAGCTGTTGCCGCCACCGCCGAACACCTGCGGCCGCCGGTAGTATGCCCGGGCCAGCGCCGCAAAATGGGCCAGATCGTTTGCAACCTCATCCCGATTGTTCGAGGTCGCCTGGTCCTGAAACATCGAAATGCCCACCGCGATCATGATGGAGACGATGACCAGTCCGACCGCGATAAGGAGCAATTGCTGGCTGCCCATTACCTATCCTTCAGGGACGTAATCATGGGGCCATCCCCGTGGACAGCCCCTCTCCGAACTCTTTAGTTAACGACCCAGACGCTGTCGCGATCCGGCCACACCTGCACACGGACCTGCACGAGCGCCCCGTTGTACATTTCCGTCCCGACGCCGTTCAGCACGACCGTTGCACTCGTCCCCGTCCCGGAACCGGCGGTGAAGATCGTGTAGGTCCCGTTGGCATTGGTGGCGTTGTTCGTCAGGCGCTTCAGACCCGTCGCATCCGCCGTCAGCAGCGTGAAGCTGTTGCCGCCGCCGCCAAGTGACGTCGGCCTGCGGTAAAACTGCTGCGCACGCGAGGCCAGGTTGACCAGGTCGTTGGTGAGCGCGTCACGGTTCGCGGAGATGGCACTGTCCGAGAACATCGTGATGCCGACCGCAACTGCAATACCCACGACGATCACGCCGAGGATAATGAGCAGAAGTTGCTGCTGTCCCATAGCATTTCTCCTCTACTGGATTTGACAACCAATTCCCCCCACCATTGGCAGGAGCCGCTGCCTGCCGGTGCCTATCCTTCAGGGACGTAGAAAAGGGGCCATCCACGGACGGCCCCTCCCATTGGTTCGCGTTAGTTCACAACCCAGATGCTGTCGCGATCCGGCCACACCTGCACACGGACCTGCACGAGCGCCCCGTTGTACATTTCCGTCCCGACGCCGTTCAGCACGACCGTTGCACTCGTCCCCGTCCCGGAACCGGCGGTGAAGATCGTGTAGGTCCCGTTGGCATTGGTGGCGTTGTTCGTCAGGCGCTTCAGACCCGTCGCATCCGCCGTCAGCAGCGTGAAGCTGTTGCCGCCGCCGCCAAGTGACGTCGGCCTGCGGTAAAACTGCTGCGCACGCGAGGCCAGGTTGACCAGGTCGTTGGTGAGCGCGTCACGGTTCGCGGAGATGGCACTGTCCGAGAACATCGTGATGCCGACCGCAACTGCAATACCCACGACGATCACGCCGAGGATAATGAGCAGAAGTTGCTGCTGTCCCATAACGTTGCTCCTTTAGTAAATGGTGTTGTTTGGATATGGTGTTGGGAAACCTTGACGCTCTACACTCGTATCCTACGTTGGTGTATGAGTATCAAGGCGCATGCCAAACAACGAGACATAAAAAAGGAGCAAATAGAAACCCCGCCGCTCCCCCGCCCTCCCGGGACAGGTAATTCTTACTCCCGGGGTGTAAGATTTGCACCCAACATAGGTAATACGTGAGGGGAAATCAAGCCAGCGCCGCCCCGATCTCTGCCAGGGTCGTCACGCCCCGTTTCAGCAGCTCGATGCCCCCCTTCTGGATCGTCACCATCCCCTGGGCAAGGGCGGCGTCGCGCAGCACCTTGCCGTCGAGCCGGCCTCCGGACCAGAGGATGATCTCCCGGATCTCGGGAGTAACGTCGAGCGCCTCGTGCAACGGCAGGCGCCCTTTGTATCCGGCAGTGCAGTTGATGCAGCCGACCGGACGGAAGAAACTCGTCGCTGCCGCGTCCTCCTCCGTGAAGCCAAGCCGCGTCACCAGTTCCCTGCTTACCTTCTGAACCGGCTCCTTGCAGCGTTCGCACAGCTTCCGAACCTGGCGCTGCGCAAGGATCACCGAGAGCCCTTCAGCCACGAGGAACGGTTCGATGCCGAGCGTCAGGAGCCGTGCCACCGCCGTCGTGCAGTCGCGCGCATGCATTTTGCCGAACACATGCCGTCCGGCCACGGCAAGCCGGAGCCCGGCGGCCGCACCGCCAGGATGTTCGATGTCGCCCAGGAAGACCACGTCGGGATCGTGATGCAGGACAGCCGCGAGTGCGTCCTCGTACGTGAGCTTGGGATTCAATTTCACCTGACGCGCTCCGTCGAGGTAGTACTCAAGCGGATCCTCCACCGTCACCGTGTTCATTCCCCCCTTCATGACTGCCTTCAGCAGTGCGGCCACTGTCGCTGTGCGCCCGTTGCCGGATGGTCCGGCCACGAGGACCATTCCCCGCGGACGCTGCAAGGCCTCCTTCACCACCCGCAGCGCATACGGGTCGCCGACCGCAGCGTCGAGTGATGCTGCCTCGGCGTCGCGGTGGACCTTGATCACGACGGACTCGTACTTCCCCGAAAGCTCCCGTGAGACCATCGGGAGGGAAGAGATGCTGAAGCGGACGAGCTGGCTGTCGACGCTCTTCTGGACGGTCCCTTCCTGTGCCGCGAGCCGCTCGAAACGATCCATGGACGACGTCCGCGTCTTGATGGCCGCCGCTACGGCCTCGGCACGTGTATCGTCAATCGAGTACCAGAGCGCAAGCTGCCCGTCGATCCGGAAGCTGACGTCGGTTTTCCTCGGACCACGCGGGATGACGTGGATGTCAGTTGCCCCCACACGCACGGCATCGGCCAGTATGTTCTCCACCATCGCAAGGAGCTGCCCACGCGTGATGTCCTTCTCGATGATCTCTTCGAAATCCGCCTCGTTTTCTTCGATCACCAGGTCGGCCGCGCTGAGCGCGCTGCTTCCCGGCTGGTCCTTCTCGGTCGTGAGCTGGCGCCAGTACTCGGCCCAGTCTCGCTCCTTCATGTAGCAGATCTCGAATTTCTTGTACGGCAGAGCGCGTGCGACGTCCGAGATCTCGCGGTCTGCGGGATTGGGTGTGACGACGATAATCTTGTCCGGCTGGTTTTCCGCCAGATCGTAGGGGAGCACCTTGTGGCGCATGGCGAGCTGGCGGATCGGTTCCGGAAGCCCGCGGAGGATCTTCAGAACATCCGACGGCAGCAGGCGGCGCGCTCCCCGCTCGTTGATGTCGATCACCCGGAAGGCATAGAACTGGGCGACCTGGTAGTGGAGCACGTCCTGCGACAGCCCAAACTCTTCCTTGAGGATCTCGATCAGACTCCGCTTGTCGCGCTCGTTCTGCTTTTTCCATTCCGACGCCTGCATGGCCACCTCTTCCGAGATGATGCGGTTTCGGACGAGGTGTTCCAGGAACGACGTCATGAAGGGGCGCGGTCCTCCCATGGTGGTGCGAGAGCCGGCGGCACCGGGTTTGCGCTGCTCTTCTTCGGGCGGGCGTGGGGCCGGCGTTGTGTCTGCTTTGGCCATGTCAGACCGGGTCGTTGCGGGTAGGGTGCTTGAGTTTTTCGATCAAAGCAACAATATCCTCGATCGGCGTCGTCTTGCTCAGGAAATAGTCGCGCGGGGAGTCTTTTGCCAGTCCGCGGGTGTGCTCGTCGTCGTACCCGGAGATGAAGATAAACGGGACCTCCTTGGCATCCGTGAATTCCCGCACGTAGCTGTGGAATCGCACCCCGTCCAGTGTCGGCATAAAGACGTCGGAGATGATGAGGTCGACTTTTTGACCGTCGAGGGCCTCGCGTGCTTGCTTTCCGTCTTCGGCGAGTATCACGTCATAGCCATGTTCGCGCAACACGCCCCCCATGACGTTTAGGAAGCCCTCTTCATCATCGACAAGCAGGATTCTCATGTCAGGTGTGCCTCGGTGTTGGGATTGGAGCGCCGGCGCTCGGAAAAGAGCAATAACGGCACTCAAATAAAGTGCAGGCGCCCCTCCTGTGGGCCCTGCAGGGCTCGAACCTGCGACCCGCAGATTATGAGTCTGCTGCTCTGACCAGCTGAGCTAAGGGCCCTCGTCCGCAATATAGAGAGTGGTTCGAGAAAAAACAAGGATTTGAAATCACGCCGTATATTCGTTATTATCTACCTATGAAGGGGTGTTCGCTGTCACGACCCCCCAGGAAGGGTCTCTGTATATTGCCCCGACCAGTAGACCAGTTCCCTTTTGCAGGAAGGAGCAGCAGCTCCATGACCGGTGTTCAGATGCGACGGCGGCTTACGGCGATCACCACCGCCGCCATCCTCATCCTCCTGGCCCCAGCCGGAATTGCTCTTGCCCAGAAGCGTCCCCCCTCCCTCCGTGAATTTCTGCTCCAATATAGAGGAAAGGAGGTCCAGATCGTTGACAAGACGGGAGGGACCGAGCAGTTCGTCGCAGGTGACCCTTCGAAATCGTACACCCTCACGCTCAACGACGTTTTGAACGACTATATCGTCGTTTCGCGCAATACCTCGACCGACAAACGGACGTTTGTTTACCCGATTTCAGTCATCCGCCGGATTATTTACCAATACGACGGGAGGCCGTACGACAAGATCCTGCTGGAGATGTACTAGCCCCACCTTGACTTCCTGTTGAAAAACCTGTACCTTGATACAGGAGTAACGCTTCGGTTTTCCTCAGCGTCGCTGTTCCGGCCTCCACCCTTCACGCGTCAGATTCGGCGTATCCTCGGCAAGGAGGTTTTTCATGGCCAAAGGGAAGAGCATTCTCCATCATTGCGCCCACTGCGACAGGACGACGAAGATGGAAGTCATTGGTCCGGTCGAAACCCAGCCGGACAAGACGTGGTACCGGTGCACCCGCTGCAGGCATGCCACGCTGATCGACCTTGCCGCCCTGCGGCTCGAACAGGAGAACTCGCAGCGGAAGCCGGAGCGGGCCGATTGCCTCGAGTACCGGCCGGAAAACAGCTACTCCATCGGCACCGCCATTTTTCACGCAGAGTGGGGGATCGGCAAAGTGGTCTCCAAGGAACGCACATCGGGAGGAGACCGCGCCATCGTCGTTGCCTTCGAGAAATTGGGGGAACGGAAACTTCTGGAGAACGTGGTCGCCGAACCAGAGAGCGGACACTGAACGCACAGATCGCACACCGTCACGCAGACCGTCAAGGAGGTGATTTCGTTTGGTCGGCATCGTCGTAGCAGACAATGAACCCATCGACCGCGCCATTAAGCGTTTCAAGAAGAAGTACGAGCGCTCCGGCGTGTTGAAGGAATTCAAGAAGCGCGCGTATTTCACGAAACCCTCCGTGAAGAAGCGAATGAAAAAAGTCAAAGCCATCCGCCGCGCACAGCGGACCCTGGCTGAACAGGGCTGAGACAGTTCAAGCTTGTCCCTGAACGTTCGCAAACCCCGCCCGACAGCGGGGTTTGTGCTTTCCGCACGACCGCCTGCCGCCTACCAGTCGGTTCCCATCTCCAGCAATACTCTCCGGCACTCCATGTTGCCGAGCCGCGCTCCGCGGCGAAATGCCTCGACCGCCCCCGCCCTGTCCCCGAGATGCTGGCCGAGGATCATCCCAAGGACGTAATAGGCATCGCGGTAATTCGGGTTGAGCTTCAGGACGACCCCGAGCTGCTTCGCCGCCTCGGGGTATTTCCCCATGACCATGAGGGCATACCCGTAGTCATAGGCCGTCACGAGATCTCCAGGATTGAGCGTCAGCGCCTTTCTATAGAGCGCCGCCGCTTCTTCAGGCCGGCGCTGGACGAGCCGGAGGTTGCCAAGGTTCGTGTAGACGAAATGACTCTGAGGCGCCAGCGTGACCGCTTTGGTGAGAGCCCAATCCGCTGCCAGCGTGTCCCCCGCAAGCGTAAGCACGCCGCCGAGGTTCGAGTAGCACTCAGGATAGTCGGGGTAGAGTTCGAGCGCGTTGTAGTAACTTCCAATCGCCCCTGGGTAATCACCTTCGTCCTCCAGAGCAAGCCCCATTTGCATGCGGGCAAGCGGATTCCATGGATCGACGGCAAGCGCGTGCGACCACACCGCCGTGGCGTTGCGCCATGCCGGCATCGAGGCGGCCGACACCATTGCCATGGCACACAGGACCGACTCCGTCACCACGAGCGCCGCAGGACGGACCCAGCGGGGAGACTCCCGGCGCCACAGCTCTGTAAATCCCCATCCGGCAAGGAGTGCGAATCCTGCAGTAGCAAAGTACGCATACCGGTTTGCGAGCATCTGGATCGATGCGGGAACAAACCCGGCAACCGGCATCAGAAGGATGAGGTAGCTCCCCCACGCCAGCGGGAACGCATAGCGTCGTCTCAGGAACAACAGCACCGCACCAAGCGTCAGCAGGACCGCGCCTGTTCCGATTGCGTACACTGCCGGTCCCTCCCAGTACCGGTACACCGCGGACAGCGCGGCGGGCCAGAGCGTTTTGACAACGTAGAACCCATAGTTGTGGGGTACCCGGATGTACCCCACCGTGTTGCCATAGCCACGCAGTCCCTGGTTCGGGACTTCCTGCTCGGACGCCGTGTATGCGACCACCGCGGCACCCGCCGCCACGATGGCGAACGGAACATACCCGCGCACCAACCGCCAGACCGACCCCCTGTCAGTCGGAACGGATCCCTGCATAAGGGCATCGATGAGCAACATGACGCCCGGAAGTGTCATAACGGAACCTTTGGCCAGTACCGACAGCACGAACAGGAGCAGTGAGAGGAGGTAGTACCGACTTGCCCCGACATCCCCACGGCACCTGGCGTATGCCAGATAAGCGAGGAGCGAAGGGAGCGCGAAAAAGGTGCTCAGCACATCCTTGCGGCTCGAGGCGCACGCGACCGACTCCACCCGTATCGGGTGGAGAGCGAAGAAGAGCGCTGCCACGACCGCCCCGAGGAGCACCGGCGCGTCGACCGCGGATGGCCGGACACCGCCCACCAGCGGGGCCGCGTTCGGTTGACGACGTCGGAAGAGCGCTACGGCAAGCAAGAGCATCCACGCGGCGTTCGCTGCGTGGAAAAGGATGTTGACGAGGTGGTGTCCCCGCGGGTCAAGCCCCCACAGTTTGAAATCGACGGCGTGGGAGAGATGAGAAAGTGGGGTGTATGACTTGAAATAGAACTGTGAGAACATCGCCCCGATATTCGCCGGGGAGAGGGAGGTGATGAACGGGTTCTCGAGGATGTAGAACTTGTCGTCCCAGCCGATGAAGTCATTCTTGAGCGACGGGCTGAACACGACGAACGTCACCGCCGCGACCAGCAGCAGAGCGAGGAGGATGCGTGTTCCCGACGAGGTCAGGGGAGCCCTGCTGCGTTCAGCGTCCTGCATGAGCTCACAACATCAGGGAGACGGGAAAAGTCTGGAATGAGTGATCGTATCCGCGAAACGGCTCCCTCCCGGCCATCCCACCCCGGCCGGGGGGAGCGTGCGTCCCGGTGTCTCCTGGAGATACCGGCACAACAGAACTACTGTGGGCCCGGTTCCGCCTTTGCCTGGGCCTTGATCTCCTGCACCTCCTTGCGGATCTCCTGGGCCTTTCTCTTCAGCTCGTTCATGTTCTTCCGGACCCGCGTCCCCGCTGATTTGTTCCCCTTTTCGTAGAACTTGACAAAATCCTTTTCGAAGGACGCGACGAGGTCCTTCAGTTCCTGGAGTCTGCTCATCGTGTGCGCTCCTTTCGCTTATGGTGAATGTGTCTGCGTTCTCGTTGCAGCGCAAGGCCGTACTCCTTGCGCAGCGCATGCATCAATTCCTCACGCCGGTCGTACAGCCGCTTCAATGGCCTCGAACGCCGCCGCGCCAACGCATATGACGTCAGAATCGGCATGGCAATGGTCGTATCGACGTACACTACGACGGTATCGGGAAGGCGGTCCGGATCGACCTTCCCCCAGCTCACGGCTTCCGACGGTGTCGCGCCTGAGAGCCCCCCTGTGTCCGGACGGGCATCGGTGACCTGGAGGAAAAAATCGTGCCCTTTCTCTTTGATTTTAAGTACCTCCTGAATCTGGGGCTCCGTCTGGAGAAGGAAATTCTTGGGAGACCCGCCGCCGAAGATCAGCACGCCGCTCTTTCCACCTCTCCGTTTTGCGTCGAGGACAATCGCCGCAGTTTCATTCACATCCAGGAGGACGTCAATCCGCGTTTGATATCCGGACAGTGAGATTTCCGCGATGTTCATCCCGATGGAGCTGTCACCGGGCGAGGAAGTGTACACCGGCACGCCGCACCGATAGGCCGTGCCCAGAAGGCTCCTGTGCCTGATATTCAGAATCCTCTCTCTTTCGGCCACGTAACGTCCGAGCCGGAAGTGGAGCTCGGCAGTCCCCATCTCGCTCTGAAATTCATCACGCCGCATCACCGTACGGTAAAACTCGTCTGTGTCGAGGAGGACGTCGTAATCGAAAAGGATGTCGTAGATGCGGATTACGCCTTCCTTCCGCAGAAGCCGATCGTCGATGAAGGGACTCCCCCGGTGCAGTGTCTTCCCTATGGCAAAATGCGTGTCGTGGTAGAGATTGGCGCCGGTGCTGACAACCCAGTCAACAAATCCGTTCTCCAGTAAGGGAACCACGCAGGACCCCCCTAAACCAGCCGGCGTTAGGGCACCGGTCAGGCTCATGCCGACAGTCACATCGGGATTGAGCATTTTCTCTGTAAAAAGATGACATGCCTCCCTCAGCCGACCTGCATTATAGGCTTGAAAATAAGAATCAACAAGCTCTTCCACGCGAACATTTTTCGGAATCCGGGCCGGAACAATTGGACGGCCAGTAAGAAACTTGCTCTTGTGGAGCTTCATTCAGTTTTGAAATTAGCAGAAGTCTATAACTGTTTACGCGACATATACGCGAAATCTGTCAAAAAAAGCAAGCGAAATCTGCTCATTTTTGAACCTTGCAGGATTAGTGTGCTTGGGATCATATCAGGCAGTAGTTAACGCAAAATGAGCTTGACAAAGGGATTTTTTGTGACTATTTTTATTTAGTCTAATTCTAAATAAGAGGGGATGATGGACGTCGAAGCGGCGCATGAAATCCTGACGAAATACCTCAAGGAACACGGCAAACTCCGTTCGACCCCTGAGCGGTTTGCCGTCCTTGATGCTGTTCTGCAAAGCCAGGGGCATTTCGACGCCGAAGGGCTGTACTACCGGATGATCACGAAGGGCATAAAGGTTTCAAAGGCCACAGTCTATAACACGCTCGACCTCCTCCAGAATTGCGGGCTGGTCTCAAAATACCGCTTTGCCGAGAACACCTCGCGCTACGAGAAGGCCTTCGGCCGTCCCCATCATCACCATCTGATCTGCCTGGAATGCGGCGATATCATCGAGTTCGTCAACGACAGGCTGGAGAAGATCCAGGACGAAGTTTGCGGGGACAAGAATTTCACCCCGCAGAGCTCCACACTCCAGATTTTCGGCACTTGCTCAAAGTGCCGGAAGAAAGCGTAACAACACAATGACTCCAAGACCATCAATGACCCTGAATGACGCCCCGCTTGGCATGCGGGTACGCATCCATGCCTTGACATCCCGTCCCGAGATTTCCACGCGTCTTCGCGAGCTGGGGTTCTGTGAAAACGCGATCGTCCGTTGCCTGACCAGAGGGTACGGCAACATCATCTGTGAGGTGTACAATACCCGCGTCGGCCTCAACAGCGGCCTCGCCGGGGGAATTCACGTCTCCCAATGCGAGTGACGCGGAGGACACCATGCTTCGGGAGGGAGGATTCCGGCAGAGCAGTGTATGGCTCAACCGGGTGCAGGGAGCGGCGGACACATGAGGCGTGACGCAGCCGGCAACGACGACCACCGTCTCATTGCGCTCGTCGGGAATCCCAATTCGGGGAAGACGACGCTCTTCAATGCGCTGACCGGACTCAGGCAGAAGGTTGGAAACTACCCCGGAGTCACTGTCGAGCGGAAAGAGGGGCGGCTCCGCACGAGTCACGGGGAAGAGGCGACACTTCTCGACCTCCCCGGCACGTACAGCCTGGCACCCGGTTCTCCCGACGAAGCGATCGCCACAAGCATCCTCCTGGGCACCGCATCGCACACACCCCCGCCCGACCTGATCATCTGCGTCGTCGATGCGAGCCACCTCGAGCGCAACCTGTACCTGGTTAGTCAGATCATCGACCGCGGCCTCCCGCTGGTAATCGCGCTGAACATGATCGACGTCGCGGAGCGGGGCGGGATAGTAGTGGACGCCCGCGCACTCTCACGCGAGCTCGGCGTGCCTGTCATCCCGACGGTGGCCAGCAAAGGAATCGGGATCGGACAGCTGGCGCAGGCGGCATTCGCCACGCGGACACCGAGCGACCGCCGAAAACTCTGGCGCCTTCCCGAGCCGGTAGAGCGGGAAACCGAAGAACTTGTCGGCATCCTTCAGGACGTCCACCATCTTCCTCCCCCGCATGCCTTGCATGAGGCGATCGGTCTGCTCACTGCGGACGGCGCGCTGGTGGACCGCATGAACCGGTACGCGCCCGACGTCGTTGCGCATGTCCACAGCGACCATCAGAAGCTCGACTTCCTCGGCTATGACCGCCGGTCCGTCTTCGTGGAATCGCGGTATACCTGGATCAAGAGCGTGTGCGCGCGCACGGTCACTCACCGCCCCGTCAGCGGATCAAGCTGGAGCGACCGCATCGACGCCGTTCTGACGCACAAGGTGTGGGGCGTGGTGATCTTCCTCGGCCTCATGGCGCTCCTGTTCCAGGCGATGTTCTCCTGGGCGGAGATCCCCATGGCCCTGATCGGCAACGGTTTTGACTGGATCGGCGGGAGAGTTGCCGATGCGATGCCTCCCGGCGACCTGCGGGACCTCATCATCAGGGGGGGGATTGCCGGTGTCGCAGCGGTTGTGACGTTTCTCCCCCAGATCATGTTCCTCTTTCTGTTCCTCGGTCTGCTTGAGGATACGGGGTACATGGCCCGTGCCGCTTTCATCATGGACCGGCTCATGAGCAGGGTCGGTCTGCACGGCAAGTCATTCATTCCCCTCCTGAGTTCCTTCGCCTGCGCCATCCCGGGCATCATGGCGACGCGGACGATCGAGAACCCGCGCGACCGACTCGCCACGATGCTCGTGGCACCGCTGATGAGCTGCAGCGCACGTCTCCCTGTCTATGCCCTGATGATTGCCGCGTTCGTCCCGGCGACGGCCTATCTTGGCGTGATCTCCCTCCCCGGCCTGACGATGCTCTCGATGTACCTGCTGGGGCTCACGATGGCGCTTCTCATGGCATGGATTTTCAAGAAAACGCTGGTGCGCGCCGCAGCTCCCGGGTTCATCATCGAGCTTCCCCCCTATAGAGTCCCCTCCCTTCGCTCAATCCTGATCCTGATGTGGGAACGCGCGTGGGCGTTCCTGAAACGGGCGGGAACGATCATCCTCGGCGCATCCATCATCGTCTGGTTCCTTGCGACCTACCCGAAA
>JBFLYO010000004.1:0-158217 GCA_040756745.1 Bacteroidota bacterium | reverse complement strand
TGCCCGGAGATATGTTGCCATCGTGCAAGGTAGCCACCAACTGCCCGAGGACGTTGTAGACCTCAAGCCGAATCCGGCTCTCGCGTGGTATCGCGACAGGGATGGTCGTAGTCGGGTTGAATGGGTTCGGGAAGTTTTGCAGGAGCGCGAAATCGGCCGGCACGATCCGTGAGGCTCTGTCCCTCACCAGGTCTTCTGCTCCAACGACGACTTTCAGCAACGTGTTCACTGCAGTCGGCTGCAGGTGGTAGCGACTCTGTTCGCGGATGTCGACTGCCATTCCACGTTCTTCGTCCAGGAGATACACTGAGAGCATCGCGGGCACCGCTTGCAGCCCGTCGAACTCAACCTCAACCTGCTTCTTCCCTTCCGATCTCAATGTGAGCACCCATTCCTCGAGCCCCTCGACGGCAGGCCGGATGTCTGTGGAAAACTCATTAAAGGTTGTGTTCCACTCCGGTCTGTCAAAAAACACATCAGGAAGTGCCGCAAAGTGCCGTGGCTTCCGCTGTTCAAAGGCATCCATTCCGGAAGCGGCATCGGGCGAAACGCCAAATGACGTGGTCTGATCCAGCAGCGAACCGCACTTCACGGTGACGTCGATACGCCACTCCTGATCGCCTCGCTTCGATTGACTTTGAGGAGAGAGCTTCGGAGCAACGAACGGTATCCTCAACGAAGCCCTATTTGCTCCGTTAAAAAAGAGGTAGGCCCGGTAGGGATCAAGATTCGTTGCTCGAGTCCATCCCGTTGCCGCGGACCATCCGCGCAGTGAGTCCGTGATGCCGTTGAGCGATGTGACAGCGGACCACGGAACGGACGTTGGAAATGGGTTCGTGATGAGATTATACCCGACTCCAGGCGTTAGTTGAACCGTTGCCGCGCCGGTGGAGTCCATGGGGGCCGCGGCTACGGTGCGTGCGCTCAACACCCAGTCGCCCAGATGGAGAAGCCAGAGGCCCTTCCCCGGCGTGCAGAGGAAGTTGCTGCTCCCCGGTGTGAACCGTATGTAATAGTTCGGGTAGGGATCCGCCGAGCCGTTGTCCCAATATACTTCCCAATTCACCCCCTGCTGTCCGCCGAGGAAGTCGCTGATGGTCAGTCCGCTGTTGCCGGGGAGACCGATCAGTTGGTAGTCCACCGAGGCATACTCCGAAAGCCGGCTTTTCGCGGGTGGGAAAGAGACAACCGTCTGCACTGTGTATGTGTTCCCTGTCGTGGTGACCGAGATGATGTTCGACGAAAGGCTCGCTCCGCTTTGATTTACAGCACGAACTCTATAGTAGTACGTCGTGCCGGGGCTCAGGCTAGCGACCACGCTGGCCGTCACGTTGCCGACATCAACGTTGTTATATCCAGCCACGTAAGAAGTAAATTGACCGTCAGTGGCTACATCCAAGCGATAGCGCATCGCACTGGCTACGGCCGTCCAGTTGGCTGTGAATCCTGAGGTCGTGACATTGGCGGCTGTATTGGCGGTAGGCGCCTGGGGGAGGGTCACGACCCCTACCATGTTTGAGTTGCCGCTCACGCCCGACTGATTGACTGCGCGGACGCGGAAGAAATATTCGGTGCCGGCAGCAAGGCCGGTCACGGTGCGGCTCGTCGCACCTCCTACGTCGAGGTTGTTGTATCCGGCGAGCGGGCCCGAAAAGAGTGTGTCCGTGGCGACGTCGAGGCGGTATCCGGTTGCACCGCTCGCAGGGTTCCATACTGCGTCAAAGCCGGTGGTGCTTATGTTGACCGCCTGGCCTGCCACAGGGGGGAGAGTCAGCGTGTAGAATGTCGTGTCATTGCCGTAGACCTCGCCGGCAACATTGGCTGCAACGATCTTGCAATGATAGAGCGAACCGGCGGTGAGCCCCCCCACACCCATTGAGACTGCGATCGGAGTCTGCCCCGCCCCCGCATCCTGAGACACAGTGGTCATCTCATAGCTCGTTGTCGGACCATAATGAAACGAATATATCGTTGCACGCCCGTTCGGATTTACTGTTCCGTTGAATTGCGCGCTGTCGGAGGTGATAAGCGTTGCGCCATCCGTCACTACTGTTGGTGGCAGTGCACCCGGAACGAACGTAGCGTCATCTCCGAACATCCTTCCGAGGCTATTCTCGGCGACGAGCCGGAAGTGGTAGACGGCCCCGCTCGTAAGACCGGTCACCGGCGCTGACGCCGCATTCAGTGTATTGCCAGACCCTGCGCTCTGAACCGTCGTGGAGACTCCGTATGACGGGGTCAGGCCATACTCGAACCAGTAGTTGGTTGGCGATCCATTCGGATTGACACTGCCATTCAGCGTCGCATTGTCATATCCGACGGGGCTTGCAGACTCTGTGAAGACCACAGGGAAGCCGAGGTCCGTCAGGGGGCGCCTCCAGGCCGAGGCGCTTCGAGACCCGGCAAAGAGGAGACTGTTGTCACCCCACAGGGATATCATTGACGATGTTGCAAGACCGGAACTGACATCTGCCCATGAATTGCCGTTGTCGCTCGAGCGGAAAATCCCGCCTTCGGTGGCTGCAAACACGCAATTGCCTTGCGCGAAGAGAGCATTGATGAACGCGTTGCCCAGCCCACCGCTTGCGGCGCTCCACGTCACGCCGTTGTCCGTCGTGAGGAAGACTCCATCACCCGAGGTCCCGACGAAGAGATTACTCCCCACGGACACTGCGATCCGAGGGAGAGCGCTTGGGAGAGTCGCGCTTGTGGAATTCCAGGAGCCACCGTTGTCCGTCGTGGAATACACACCTCTGCCGGAGATGACCACGTACACCGCACCGCCGATCGAAGCAAAGGATTTTGGGACGCCATTCTGGGGGAGGGACCCAGTGACATTCGCCCATGTCGTGCCATTATTCGTGGAACGATAGACCCCCCGCTCGCCGAACCCGCTGAATACTCCGGCGAAGATATTGCCTCCAAAAACGCCAAGTGAATACACTTCAGCGTCTGGAAGCCCCCCGAGTGCCTTTGTCCAACTGCTGGCATCGTCGAGTGATAGATATGCCCCAACCTCCACTCCGGCGAATATGTACTCCCCACTCAGGGCAAGAGCATTAATGTATGTGCGCTCGAGTCCGCCGTTCCTCGCAGCAAACGTCGTGCCGTCGTCAGGCGAAAGGAAGACACCGCCACCGTATGTCCCGGCGAAGAGCATTGATCCATGCTTGACAAATCCCGTTACCCAACCATTGGAGAGGCCGTTGTTGGAGGCATTCCAGGTTGTCCCCAAATTCGTCGACACAAGTACTCCACGGTATGTCCCAGCCAGGAAGTTCGCGCCGAACAGTGAAAGTGCGTACACATAATTATAGAATCTCCCCCCCTCGGCGACATACCAGTTTGCGCCTTCATCCGTGGAAGCGTAGATGCCGAGATTGGTACCCGCAAGCAATACGTTGTTGTATGCTGCAATAGCGAAGACTTGATACGACTGCAAGCCGGCAACAGTCCAATTTGCCCCGCCGTCGGTCGAACGGGATACACCGCCAGTTGGCAGATTTGTCGAACCCGCGTACAGAGTGGAGCCGCTGAGGTACAGCGTGGAGACAAACACGTTTGTCAGTCCATTGCTCGCGAGAGCCCAGTTCGCCCCATCGTCTGTTGACCGGTAAACGCCGTTTGTTGTCCCCGCGAAGATATCTGTGCCGAGCACTGCGAACGCACGCACGTTTGAGCTCCCTATCCCATTGCTCGCCGGCTCCCAATGTGCGCCTGCATCCGTTGAACGAAACACGCCGTCGCTGTACGTGCCGGCAAACAGGATCGTGTCCTTGACCGTGATGGCCTGAATCAGCGTGTCGGTGATTCCCCGGCTCGACGGGTACCAGCTCCCTCCGTCGTCTCTCGACACGAACACGCCGGCACTTGTCGCTGCATAAAGAAAGGTGCCAAAACTTGCCAGAGAATGAATATGGGGATCCGTCAGAAGGTTGTTCATCGGCTGCCAGCTTGCACCGTTGTCGCTCGAACGGTACACCCCCCCTTCCATCGTCCCGAGAAAGACCCAGGTTCCATGCTGGACGAAACATCGTACATCTCCGGTGTGCGGGCCATTGCACTGCTGCCATTGGGCTTGAGTGGAGCAATGAATGAGAACAAGAAGGGCGAAGAGGAGAAGTGCACGTGCCACACGCATAGCGTACCTCGCTTGCTGAAGCTAACTGTGCGGACCGGAAACGCCGCCCGCCGGATTGCAGCGACCCACGACACGTTGATTCTTCGAAACTGGAGCGGGAAGAGCCTCGGAAACCTCGCGGGCCGCTAACGGGAGTTGCTGAAGAAGAACGGAGGAGATGAGGGAAGACCGCAGTCTGTCGGTGGGACCGGCCGGTTGCGGTCCCTCTGATTTGTCGAGCGAATAATCGACAAATAGCCGGAAAGTGTCAAGCTTCCGTCGCGTTTCACCGGTGGCACGAACGCTCCGCGCTTGGTCCACGGCCCGCTACGCTTGACAGTGGCACCCACTTTGTGTATATAGCACTCCGGTCTTTCGTTATTCGGTCTTTCACTGTTCTTTCTCTTCCTATCCAGGATTCTTCTGTTCGATGCCCGGCACCGCTGGTCACACCCAGTATGCTCCCTCCATCCCCGGGCATCATCGCTCCGCCCGCTTCACCGTATCAACACACCCCGTCAGACCCACAATCCAGAAGGGACACAACCTCATGAGGAGATTGTCTGCGCTCCCCCGAAGGCTATTGCCGGTTCCCGTCACAACGCATCTCCCCCTCAACCTCAATCTTAATCTCAATCTTGTCCTTACCCTGCTCTTCATCTCTTCCCCTCTCTTCAGCCAAACCAAATCCATCAAGCAATACGTCCACCAGATCTTCACTGCCGAGCAGGGCCTGCCGCAGAACTCCGCCTCGCAAATCATTCAGACGCGCGACGGATATATCTGGTTTGCGACGCAGGAAGGAGTTGCGAGGTTCGACGGAATGGAGTTTACTGTCTACGACAGGACGAACACGAAGGAGCTCCCTTCGTCCTGGATGGTCCGTTTGAAGGAAGACAGCTCGGGCGCGATCTGGATGCGGCCGGTGGGATTCGGGCAGGGGATCACACGGTTGGCCAACGGCAACTTCACCCACTTCGACACGAGCAACGGCCTCCCGAACGGCACACCGACGACCTGGGAAGTCGACAGGCGAGGCGCGATGTGGATCGGCACGCAAGGTGGACTCTGGGAATTCTTCGCGGGGAACTCCAGGATGTACAGGGTTGCCGACGGGCTCCCCTCCGACACCATCCGGGGACTCAAATTCGACAGTAAGGGCAACCTCTGGATCAGCACCCAGCGCGGTCTCGCCCGCCTCACTGACGGCACATTCGAAATCATGACCGGTCGGGAGGAATTCCCGGACGCTCTCTTTAATAATGTGAACGTCCTCGCCTGCTGTTACGAAGACAGGCAGGGCACACTCTGGTTTTCATCACCAACCCATCTGCTGGCCTATCGCGACGGAAAGGCTCAACGCTTCGAGAAGAAATCGGCCCTCTCAGACCCCGCGGTCAGGGGAGTGCATCAGGATGCGAGGGGCACGCTGTGGCTCAGCACCGCGTCGGGACTCACTTCCTACGCAGATGGCAAGTTCACAAAATACCATGTATCAGCCGACGAGGATGAAAACAGCATTTTCGCGATCCGGGAGGACCGGGAGGGAAGCCTCTGGCTTGGAACGAACAAGGGAGTCGTGCGGTTCGCCGACGGGAAATTTGAGAAGTTTCAGAAATCCGACGGGCTCTCGGATAATAACATACAGGACATTCTCATTGATCGTGAGGGAAGCATTTGGGTCAGCACATTTGGCGGGGGAATTGACCGGTTCCGCGACGAAAAGTTCGTCACCTATTCCACGCTCGTCGGTCTCAGTGATGACAACGTAGAGGCCTTGATGCAGGACCGCAGCGGGGCGATCTGGGTGGGAACAAGCTTCGGCCCGCTGAACCGGGTCAAGGACGGGAAGATCACGCACTTTGACACTCCGAAAGAGCCTCATCTGGTAGATGTACGCGCGCTGGGCGAAGACGGGGAAGGCACGCTCTGGATTGGATCCCGGCGCGGGCTCTACACCATGAGGAACGGTTCGATCGTCACCGTTTCAAAACTGACAAACGGCGTGCCCGACCTCGAAGGGGATGCCTTCCTCCTCAGGAAATCGGGGGAGTGGCTCGTGGGCTCTCGGACGAAGTTACTTTCCTTCAAATCCGGAAAGTTCACAGAGCTTGCGGAAACCCGCGCGCACTCAACACTCAACAGGGATTTCATCTCCGGAATGATCGAAGCCCGCGACGGGACGATATGGGTCGGCACGCAGGGGGGGCTCTACTGGTACAGGGACGGAACCTTGGAGAGTGTCAGCCCTGAACTGGGATACAGGGCGAACTGGGGAATGTCCTTTTACGAAGATCCCGACGGCACGATGTGGGTCGGAACGGGAAACGCCGGGATCTTCAGATATAAGGATGGCAAGTTCTCAAGCATATCACCCCGTGAAGGCCTGTTCGACTACAATGTCTACACGATCCTTCCCGATGCCTTCGGTTACCTCTGGATGTCCTGCAACAAGGGGGTTTATCGCGTCAAGAAACAGGAGCTGGACGACGTCGCCGACGGCAAGGCATCGACGGTCACGTGCAACAGCTACGGCAGTGCGGACGGAATGGAGAGCCGCGAGTGCAACGGCGGATATGCTCCGGCGGGATGGCGACTCAGCGACGGACGTCTTTGCTTCTCCACCGTCAAGGGCGTTACCATCGTCAATCCCGCCGATATCAGGATCAACGAGGTTCCGCCACCCGTGGTGATTAACCGTTTCCTGGTGGAAGGGGAGCTCCAGCAGGGGGGCGGACAGGTTCGCGTCCCGGCAGGCAAGTCACGGTTTGAATTCCAATACGCGGGAATCAGCTTCGTCGGTTCCCAGAAAGTGCGGTATCGATACAAGCTGGAAGGGCTCGACGAGTCATGGGTCGATGCGGGTTCGCGCCGCGAGGCGTTTTTCACCAATCTTGACCCGGGCGAATATACATTCCGTGTCATCGCCGCCAACAGCGACGGAGTCTGGAATCACACCGGGGCTTCAGTGAGCTTTGTCCTCCTCCCGCACTTCTATCAGACCGCCTGGTTCATCGGGCTCGTGGCTCTCATCTTTCTGACCTCGGGCCCCTCATACTATCTTTACCGCATGCGGAGCATGAAGAGGCGGCGCGAGGAATTGGAACGGCTCGTGCAGGAGCGGACGGGTGAGCTGCAAAAGACGCTGAACAACCTGAAGGAAATGCAGAACCAGCTCGTGCTGTCGGAGAAGATGGCCTCGCTCGGTCAACTGACGGCAGGCATCGCACACGAAATCAAAAACCCTCTGAACTTCATCACAAACTTCTCCGTCCTGTCGCATGACCTGACCAAAGACCTCCGCAAGGAGCTCCAGGCCGAGCGGACCCGCGTCGATCCACAGCGTGCGCAGGAAATCGAGAGCTTGCTGAACGATCTTGAGCAGAACGTCAACAAGATCAACGAACATGGGAAGCGCGCCGACAGTATCGTCCGGGGCATGCTCCTGCATTCGCGCGGCAAGGCCGGGGAGCGCCAGGAGACCGACCTGAATGCTCTCCTGGCGGAATATACCAATCTCGCGTACCACGGGATGAGGGCACAGGATCAGTCGTTCAATGTGAAGATCGAAACCGATCTCGACCCCGCCATCGGCAAAGTGAGCGTCGTGCCCCAGGACTTGAGCCGGGCATTCCTGAACATCGTAAACAACGCCTGCTACGCCGCGAACGACAAGCGGAGAACGGCCAGCAACGGTTTCAACCCTGTCGTGCGCGTCAGCGCCAGGAACATTGCCGGTTCCATTGAGATCCGCATCCGTGACAACGGGAACGGAATACCGGACTCGATCCGGGAGAAGATTTTCAATCCGTTCTTCACTACGAAACCGGCGGGCAGCGGGACGGGTCTCGGCCTGTCGCTGTCCTACGACATCATCACGCAGGAACACCGAGGAGAGATCAGTGTGAATACCAGGGAAGGAGAGTTCACGGAGTTCGTGATCACGATCCCCAGAAACCCCGACATGGAGAAAGGCAACGCCGCATGAAGATCATGATCGTGGACGATGAACATGATGTCGAGATTCTGTTTCGACAACAGTTCAGGAGAGAAGTGAAGGAGGGAAAGGTGGAGTTATGCTACGCGTTTTCCGGCGAGGAAGCGCTGGACTACCTCCATTCGACCGAGCCGCCCGATGTGGTCTGGATCCTCTCGGACATCAACATGCCCGGTATCACGGGTCTGGAGCTGCTCAAGGCGGTAAAGGAAAAGTACCCCGGCATCCGGGTCTCAATGATCACAGCGTACGGGGACGAAAACAATTTCAAGACCGCCATGTCAACCGGAGCGGAACATTATTTCACCAAACCGATCGACTTCGATCAGGTGAAGAAGAACGTGCTGGAGCGGGGTGATGCCGCATAAGATCCTCGTGGTCGATGACGAGCCCGACCTCGAATTGCTGATTCGCCAGCGATTCCGCAGGCAGATCCGCGACGACGACATCCGGTTCGAGTTTGCGCAGAACGGCGTGCAGGCGCTGCAGAAGATCGACGACCACCCGGACATCACGGTGATCCTCTCCGACATCAACATGCCGGAGATGGACGGCCTCACCCTGCTGGAAAAGGTAAGCGAGAGGAACAACCCGGCCATCAAGTCCGTGATCATTTCTGCCTATGGCGACATGGAGAACATCCGGACCGCGATGAACAGGGGGGCGTTCGATTTCCTGACGAAACCGATCGATTTCGCGGACCTTGAAGTCACGGTCCAAAAGACCGTGCAGCAACTGGAAGTCATCAAGCTTGCACTCAAAGCACGCGACGATCTGGTGGCGGTGCAGCGCGACCTGAGCACGGCGTCGCGGATCCAGCAGTCGCTCCTCCCCAAGACCTTTCCTCCATTCCCCAGCCGGCCGGAGATCGACGTCTATGCCGAGATGCTGACGGCGAAAGAGGTGGGGGGAGATTTCTACGACTTCTACTTCATCGACGAAGACCGGCTGGCGTTTGCAGTGGGGGACGTTTCGGGCAAGGGGATTCCCGCAGCGATCTACATGGCAGTGAGCCGCACGCTCCTGAAGGCGGTCGCTCACCAGGTGGTAAATCCTGGGGAAGTCCTGCGGAAGCTCAATACGTTGCTGATCCCCGAGAGCGAAGAAGCGATGTTCGTGACGGTCTTCTTCGGTGTGATGAACGTGCGTACGGGTGAGGTGCAATTCAGCAACGGGGGGCACAATGCGCCATATGTGGTCCGCTCCTCCGGCGAAGTGGAACAACTACCGATGACAGATGGCATGCTGCTCGGGAAAATTGAGAACGTGGACTATGAGACGAAACGAGTAAAGCTTGCGCACGGCGATTCGGTCTTCGTCTACACAGATGGCGTGAGCGAAGCGATGGACAAGGACATGAACCAGTACAACGAGGAGCGCCTGGAAACGTATCTCAAGTCGACGGGCGCAAAGCCGATCCGCGAGATTGTCCAGGGGAGCATCGCGGATTTGAAGAAGCACACCGGCAGCGCGCCGCAGTCGGATGATATTACGGTGCTGTCGCTGCGGTATGTTGGGAGGAACGGGGGGTAAGACAATTGTGGATTGTGGATTGACAATTGTGGATTGATTCTGCTCCCAGTCTTTCCTATCTTCCCCGCGCATGCCCCCCATCGTCTTCTTGGATCCCAGGTCCAACAGGCTCTCCCGATGAGACTCACCACGGTCCTCGCTTTGCTGGCGGTATTGTGTCTCCCACCTGTCGCAATCTCGCAGATTTCGGGTAGCGCTCCGGGCGCAGACGCAGCCAGACCGATCACCCTTCTCATCCGCTGCGACGACTGGGGGATGTGTCACGCCGTCAACATGGCGGCAAAGCGCGCGATGGAAAGCGGAATCCCGATCTCGGCCTCCGTTATGTTCGCCTGCCCCTGGTATCAGGAGATCGTAGATTTGCTCAAAGGTCATCCCGATGTTTCTGTCGGCATCCACCTGACCCTTAACGCCGAGTGGAAGAATTACCGTTGGGGACCGGTCTCGGGTGCATCCGCGGTGCCATCACTCGTCGACAGCCTAGGCTACTTTTTCCCTTCGCGGGATCTGTTCTTCTCCCACAATCCGAAACTGGATGAAATTGAGCGTGAGCTCCTTGCACAGATTGAACGGGCAGTCCATTCCGGCCTTCAGATCGATTACGTCGACTACCACATGGGAACCGCGGTGCAGACCCCTGAGACGCGGGCGATCGTTGAACGACTCGCATCGGAGTATCATCTCGGCATCTCCCGCTATTTCGGGGAGAGGGATGTGGACGGATTTTATGCTACGCCGCCCGACCGGAAGCGCGATACGCTGATCGCATTGACGCGGAACCTGCCGCCGGACTCGGTCAACCTTCTCGTTTTCCATCTCGGCATTGACACCCCCGAGATGAGCGCTCTTAGCGACTTGAACGCCTTCGGACTCCCTGAAATGAGCAAGTACCGTCAGGCAGAGCTCGATGCGCTGCTGTCACAACCGTTTCAAGAGCTGGTCCGGAACCCACGGTACCGAATCACGACCTACCGTGCACTGAAGGCCAACCCGGGGCTTGGCTCAATGCGCAGGCCGGCGGCGATCGAGTGAGGGCCTGGAGTAGTCAGAAGTCAGTAGGCAGAAGTCAGAAATCAGCAGTCGGAAGTCAGAAAGATCTCCTAACCATATCCCCCATTCCGCAATCCGAAATCCGCATTCCGAAATCCAACCATGCCTTCTCCTTTGCCCAACTCCTGCCGCATGCTCCAGATCATCCCTCCGTTCGAGGACTGGGCGGGGACAACTGACGACGGAATTCGCGGACGCATACGGGACCTGAAGAACACCGGGCTGGGCGGTCTCGTTACGAATGTGAGTCTCAAGAATTATCTGCGCGACGAGACTTCCTGGCAGATCCTCCGGCGCGGCGTGCAAATCGCCCATGAGGAAGGGCTCAGGGTCTGGATCTACGACGAAGAAGGATACCCGAGCGCCGCTGCGGGCGGGCTCGTGCTCGAGCGGGAACCGTCGGTGGAGGCCCAGGGGCTCATCCGCGTTGTTGAAGCCGACGGCAGCGTCAGGTACGACGTGATCACGCTCTACGACGCAACCCACGCCACGGAGAATTTCTACAAGAAGCGCCACTATCCCAACATCCTCGATCCGCGTGCAGTCGCGACTTTTCTCAACGTGACGCACGATCACTATGCCCGCGTCCTTGAACCCATCGATAAATACGTCGAGGCGTTTTTCACCGACGAGCCGTCGCTGATCTCGGCGTACATTCCAAAAGATCGGGATTACCCGCAGACGCTTCCATGGCACTCCCGCGTGCCGGAGGAGTTCCTCAGCAGGAAAGGGTACGACCTCCTTCCTCACCGCGACAGCCTGTTCGTCGATACGGGAGAGATCGACAGGAAAATCCGGTGCGACTTCTATGAGGTAATCGCCGATCTCTGTGCGGAGACCTATTTCGGGGGATTGCAGGAGTGGTGCCGGAACCATCATGTCGCTTCCAGCGGGCACCTCCTGGGAGAGGAGACCATGGTCTGGCAGACGGACTTTGACGGCGATCCGTTTACCTGTTACCGCAAGTTCGACATTCCAGGGATCGACATGATCCTGTCCGACCCGGAGAAGATCATGGCAAAGGACTATTTCATGGTCCCCAAGATCGCCGGCTCCGCCACGCGGCTGCAGGGAAAGCGGCGGCTCATGTGCGAGATCAGCGACTTCTTCGGAATGATGGACAAGCGGCCCGCTACAACCGAACAGATGAAATGCACCGCCGGGATCCTGTTTTCGTGCGGAGTGACAGACCTCTGCTCATACTATCCCCTCTCCTTTGCGCCCCCGCATGAGTTGAAGGAGATGGACATCCCCCCAGGGGAATACAAGAAGTACGCGGAGTTTGTCGCCCGCCTGAATGCGATGTTCACGGGCGGAACCATCGCATCGCGTGTCGCCGTGCTCTATCCACTCACCTCTATCTGGTCGCACTTCACCCCCTCCCACCGGTCAATGTACGAGCCGCACCCCAACGAGGATGTCCGCGCGCTTGACGAGTCGTTCACCCGGCTCTGCCGCACGCTCCTCCAGCAGCAGATCGATTACGATATCGTCGATGAGAGGAGCATGGCAACTGCGGAGGTCAAGAATAAGGGACTTGTGTTAGGCCAACGAAGGTATGAGGTGGTATTACTCCCGCCCATCGACACGGTCCGGCTCTCGACGATGGAAGTCATCGGCCGGTTTGCCGAGGCGGGAGGGTCAGTGATGGCGCACGAGCGGCTCCCAAGGTACGCAGCCGACGGGCCAGATGCTGATCACCGGATAACGGACACGGTCAAGAAGCTCCGTGCAGCAGGCTCGCTTGTCGGCTCCGCACCTGGATCGCCGCCCATTGGCTACCTTGTCAGGGCTCGCGTTCCGGCAGTATGTGAGCTCACACCCGCGTCGCCTGACATCGTGTGCGCGACGATCGGGAGGAATGAAGGGCCGGCGATTTTTCTGACCAATGTCTCCCCCGCGGTATACGCCGGCAGAGGGGTATTCCGGGCTGAGGGAACGACCACGATCTTCGATCCATCAACCGGCGAGGGACACGGAGTGCGTCACGAGCGAACCACTGATGGTTTGGCAGATGTGTCCCTGAATCTCCGCCCCTACGAATCGATCTTCATACAAATCACATAACATTCACTCAACGAGAAGAGTACAATTCATGAGTCCCGCTTCCAGCCGCATCCTCAAAGTTGCCCTCTGGGCAGTTGGCATTCTCGCAGGAGTGGTGATCGTCATCGCCCTGTATGTCCTGATCCGTTGGGACGCGAAGGTCGATCGCCGGGCGCCCGATCTTGCGGCGCCCCGCGACTCGGCGAGCGTCGCCCGCGGTGAGTATATCTTCAAATATCAGGCGCAATGCTGGACCTGCCACGCCGCAGGACCGGCCGATGCAACGTCGGCCCCAAGCGGGGGAAGGCAGTTTGACCTGACAGAGACGGGGCCGGGCTTCGGGTTCTGGTACAGCCGGAACATAACGCCCGACGTCGAAACGGGGATCGGCGCTTGGACCGATGGCGAGATCATTCAAGGGATACGCGAGGGTGTGCGGAAAGACCGGACAGCGATGTTCCCCCTCATGCCCGTCGACTGGTACCATGGGATCTCGGACCGGGACATCCTGGCGCTCGTCGCATACCTTCGCAGCATACCGCCTGTGAAGAATACCGTCCCGGCACACAAGCCCTCCTTCTTTGCGAAGGCGTTGTTTGCGTTCGGCGTCCTTAAGCCGAAGGAGGAGCTGAAGGCGCTGGTCGCATTTCCTGAGCCGGGGGAGACTGTCGAGTATGGCCGGTACGTTGCCAGCAATCTGGCAGGATGCATGGAGTGCCACACGCCGCGGAATGTGCAGGATGGCAAATTCTATCTCGACAGCCTAGGAGCGGGGAGCTCGTTCGCCTTCGGGGGTGAACCGGGGACGATGGCGGGGGCATTTGCACGGAACATCACGCCGGACAGAGAGACGGGCATCGGCAGCTGGACAGAGGAGCAGTTCATCACTGCCGTCACGACCGGTGTCAGGCCGGATGGAACAGTCCTTATTCCTGCTGAGATGCCCTATGCCTCGTACAAGTTCATGACTGGCGAAGACCTGAAAGCAATCTATCAGTTCCTGACGGGTCTTCCGTCACATCGCCGGACGACCCCGCCGCCGGACTTTACCGACGGATACCGCAGCGCGAGCGGGACCGAGCGCGGGAAGCTGATTTTTCAGGGGCGCTGCCAGGCATGTCACGGGCAGGAAGGAAGGGGCGCCCCCTCGACGAACGTGAAACTTGCCGAAGTGGCCCCGTCGCTCGACGACGCGGACCTGAAGGAATTCATCATGACCGGCAAGATCGATCTCAAGATGCCGGGGTTCGGGAAGACACTGAGCGAAGAGGAACTCGGGGATCTGGTGGCATATATTCGCTCGTGGGGCCCCACGGCTGCCACTCAGTAAGTTCACAAGTAATGGTTCGCCGTTAATCGGATAGGATCTTAGGCATTGACCGTTGATTCTTAATCTCGTATCCGATTAACGGTGAACCATTAATTGCGAATCTGCCGGTGAGAGCAGTTATCTCACCAGTTCCGCTGCCTCCCTCACCCACGTCATCTCCTTCGCCGCCTTGCGTATCTTCCCCGTCGCGCCTCCGGCCCTTCCCCCGCTTTTCCACTCTTCGACCAAAAGCTCGGTTCCCATCTCGTCGATGTAGCGGATCACCAGCCGCTGGCCGTCGAACTCCAGCAACCCGTTGCCGCAGTAGCCGATCGGGTCGCCCTCCACGGTCGCTGCGACACGGCTGTCATAGAACACCAGCGCCGACTCCCGCTTTGGCTTCTCCAGCTCTACCGGCATCCCGCCGTGGCCAATGCAACGCGCCCGAACGGCCGTCCCGCCGCTGAGCGCATGCCGTGCATATCCCGCGAACCGATGCTCATGTCCCCAGATCCAGAGCGCGGCCTTCCCGAGGTAGGGCTCAAGCTGCCTGCCGATCGTGGGATACTGCGTGTCGAACGCGCTGAACCACTGATGGTGCGTCAGGAGGAGAACGGGTCTCCTGTCGTCTCCATCAGCAAACACAACCCTTTTCAGCCATTTCATGATCGCGTCGGGAAGCTTCGTCCCGAGAAACAACTCGAGGAGCGGGAAGACCTTCGAGTAGTATCCCGTGTCGAGCCCGATGATCCGCCAATGTTCGTTTTCAAGACAGAAGTAACTCGTTTCCTGATTTAACGCGGGGAGTACATGATCGAAATACCCCTCTCCACCCGAGTACATCTCATGATTGCCGTTCAGCGCAAAGGATTGCTTCGCCCGGTACCAGTCGTCCTTTCCGAGGAAGTATTCCTCCACCTCGTTAACCTGTCCCGAATAATAGATGTCGCCCAGGTGGATTGTCACGTCGGGCTTTTGACTTTTCCGGATGTCATCCATCACCTTATACGCACTTTTCGTCCCACTCCCCCAATCGCCCACGAGCGCAACCTTGCATCGACGCGCAAGCGGAAATATGCCTGGCCGATCGGCGAGGGGGGCACGATACTCGGGGAATGGGACGCGCGGCGTGAAGATCACCTTGAGGTAGTTGATGATCCATGTGAACGTCGCCTTCGTCAGAAAATCCTTCGCCTTCCGCGGGGGCGGATCGATGTAGGACTGCGCCAGCGCCTGCCCGGCACTCCGCATGGGGCGCTTGTGCAGGTGCTGGAGGGGGCGGGTCTTGCGTGGCGGGGGGGTCGGGGTTGCGCGTGAGCGGCGTCTTGGCATGGGAGAGCCGGGAGAAGTCAGTAGGGAGTAAGGAGTAGGGAGAAATCTTTGAAGAGCTTAGAGAATTCAGTAGTCAGAAGTCAGTAGTCAGAAAGATTGGGATTTGGAATTCTAGTATTGTTTGTGATTTGGTGCTTGAGATTTGGTCATTAACTAACAACACCTTCAAAATACCTTCCGGCAAGCCTGAGGCCCGCTTGCGATATCATCGGATACACCCCGTCGATCAGACTCCACCCGAGAATGTAAGCGATGTTTCCGGGAATCATCAGGAAATGATCCATCTCCCATGTGCCCAGTATCGTCCGCTCGGCCCATTTGACGATGAAGCTGAAGGTGAAGAACAGCAGGAATTGCTCCCACATCGGGTTGCGACGGCAGCCGGCATACAAGAACCCAAGACAGAGCCCGATCCAAACGAGCGTGTGAAACGCGTTGTTCAGCCAGGGGAGAAAACTCATGATACCGAGCAAAGAAAAAAGGTAATTGCCAATAAACACTCCGATTCCCCACCCGAAATAGAGCACCCAGAATGAAACCCGGAAATTCAGCTCTACGGCCGGGTGCGCATAGCGCATAAGAATAAAGAGGGCAGCATACACAATGAGGACCAGGAGGTACTCGAACATGCCGTTACCGGGACCGAGAATCGATTCCATGCACTCACCCTCTCGGTCCGGCAACGAAAGGCACCGCATACTGCGCCAGTGCCATGACGGTGAGCTGCGGGTTCACGCCGATACTTGAGGGAAACACGCTCGCATCGCAAACGTAAAGATTGTCGTACCCATACACCCTGAATTCCGGGTTCACGACGCCAAGTGAAGAATCTCCGCTCATGACATTTCCCCCCTGCGGGTGACCTGTGCCGAGCGTGATGTCGCTTGAGTCCCTGATCAGCTCGGGAAGCCGCCGCAGCTCATCGGCCGCCGTGAACTCCATATAGCGGAATGTATTGGGGATAACGCATGTCGCCCCTGCTTCAAGGAAAATCTCGCCCGACAGCGTGAGGCCGGCAAGCAGCTTGTCAAGATCGCCTCGCGTCGGCGTGAAGTCAACCTCCCTCCCTGTCAGACCAGCGAGCCGGGCAACGCCGTTGGATTCGGTTCCGACGAGCACGCCTGTGCAGGTCATCCGGTTGTACCGGAGCATGTTCTTGAAATGATCGTCAAACCATCCGGGCATGGTGAGGGCCTGAGCGACGGGGGGATTGAACCACGTTTCAATGACAAACCCGCGGGAGGGCCGAGGTTCGAGGTAATGTGAGATCTGAAGCCCGTCGTATGAATTCAGTACCCTGTCAAACACTGCGGTCATGGGTGACCCCAGGTTGAACGACAGCCGCTTTCCTGCCCGTTCTGCGGCCACACCGGAGCGGAGAAGCAGAAGACTCGATGAAATCGCTCCGGCGGAAAGGACGATCGTCTTCCCCTCGACGTCGATCACCCGACCATCCGACAGCCGGCACCGCACGGCTGTCACAGTTGTTCCCCTGCCGATGAGCTTCCGGGCCTCGCATCCGGCAGCGATCCTCAGCGCCTCCATCCCGCACTCGCGCTGGGTCATCGGAAGCAGTGTGTCGAGCATGGAGAGCTTCTTGCCATACCTGCAGCCGATGTTGCAGTAGCCGCAACCGAGACACCCCTCGATGTTCGCCTCGATTGCCCCAAATCTGTCCGGTGCAGCATTGAGCTTCAACCGCTTCGTGCCGTCGAGAAACTCGGGCGCGCCATGGTTGAGATTCACCCCCTGCCGTTCGACACCGAGCAGTTGGCGCACTTCCTTGAACGATTTCATCAGTCCGGGTTTGTCGATTCCGGCATTCAGCGAATCGCGATCGTTCCAGTGGTTGAGCACATCGTCCGGAATGTCGAAACACACCGCGTTATTGACGACCGTCGTCCCGCCGACACAGCTCCCCTGCAATACCTGGAATCTGAAATCCCGACTAAGCTGCAGCGCTCCATCCGCATACAGCCGGGAGATCATTTCCACTTCATCCTCGGTGAACTGCGACGGATCAACATACTCCCCCCGTTCCAGCATCAGGACTTGTCGGCCAGATGTGGCGAGTCCATGGGCGAGTACAGAGGCAGCTGCCCCGGAACCCACAATCACCACATCCCCCCTCAATCGTTCCCCCGTGATCTCTGAAGCGGTCATTACCTTCAATGGGAGATGCTTTCCTTCGGGACTCTTCCTCAGGCGCTTTGCCGAATCGCTCCGCTGTGAGAACGGGACGTATCCGACGGAGGCAAAGGTCCGTGGGTCGCTGTAATAGCCCAGGTACGCCAGTTGTTTCGACATCCGGATCATCCCCTGCACAACTGTGCGCCATAATTCCGGGACAAGACGCAATGTGACATCCTGGTAGAAACGGCGACGCAGGAACCGGAGACGCTGTGATGACTCCATGGTGGAGAGGGGGGGACGAAGGGAAAGGAGGGGATAAACCTCCATGCCCGTGAGGACCAGCTTCATGATCCATTTTGTTTTCGCCCGGAAGCCCGCAAGATAGCGGTCCACGTTCCTCGCCACTTCCTCGGCAGTCAGCAGTGCGGGTTCCCTGGCGACAATGACTTCTGCAAGCGCAGCCAGAGCACGGTACTGCTGAGGCGAAAGATACGCGAGCCCGTATTCCTCTCGTTGCGCAGTAAGAAAGAACCAGGCGAGCATAACCACGATGACTCCGTCCAGCACGACGGATCCAAGGAGAATGCGGGAAAGAGGCGAGACCCAGCCGGCGATGCTCACGAGATAATCGGTGTTACCCCAGAGCAGAACAATGATTGTGGCCAGAATCGAGATCAGGTGAGCCAGAATGATAAGGTCGATCATATGACGGTGGCGCCGGACGTCGCCCGACGCGAAGAACGCAAGCAAAGCAAGCACACCGACTTTGACGACGGAATTTGTGACGAAGGGGAGATTGACGTAAAACGATTGGAGCGGACCGCCGAGGGCAGGGATGAGGTAACCAAGGACCGCGAGCCCGAAGAGCGCCGAGAGGATCCTGAGAAAGACAGTAAGCCGACGCTCCCGGGCTTTGAGCATAGTGGCACTCCTCGCAGTGGCAGGTTCAATGCTTCGCAGAATTCAAATGAAAAGAACAGAAAAACCTCGATCAAGCTACGTCTAATCGCCCATAATGTCAAGCTTGATGCATGATCTAGGCGTGAAGTGGGGTCTCCTTGCCTTGCGATGTGAATGAAAACATATATACCATTGCAGCGAACAGCAGATACGCTCCTGCAAACTGGAAAGGGATCTGCCGCGCGAGTCCGATGAGGGTCCAGGGAAGATACATGAGCCCATCGGGCGATGCGGAGTGGATTACGCCGAAGAACGTGAAGACCGCCAGGATCGTCAGATACAGTGCCGCCGACCGGAGGTTCCTGTCGATCAGCTTGGCAAGGAACGCTCCCCACAGCATCCCCGTCACGATGAATCCGTTGCCGAGTGCGACGGTCACAAGAAGCTCGGGCAGTCCCTTCCCTCCCGCTTCCATGAGCTTCGAAAAATTCTCCGGCGGCACCAGTTCAGGATTCCCGAACTTGATCGCAAGCAGCCGGGCCACCGTCGGGAAAAACGCGAACGCCACCGCGGGGGCATGACGGACGGGGCTTGCCTGGAACGACTGCACGATGATGTCGAGGGCAACAAAGACAAGTATCGGGGCAAGGACAGCACGGGGGATGAGCTCGATGATGAACGAGACCAGACCAAGCATCCCGCCCGCGCCGATAAAGAGACCGGTGAGCAGCGTGTACCCCGCCCTTGATCCCATCCGCTTGTATGCGGGCTGACCGATGTATGGCGTCGACTGCGCAACGCCGCCCGTCACTCCAGCCAACAACGTGGCGACTGCCTCCGTCAGCAGGATATCCCGGGTTTTGAAGTCATCTCCCGCCACCCGCGCGCTCTCCGTCACGTTTATCCCGCCAACCACCGTCAGAATTCCGAACGGAATGGCGATCGGCAGGTATGTAAGCGCCGGCACGATGCCGTCGATGAATGAGAGCGTCGGGATGGGAAAGCCAAATGTGAACCCGGCCTTCGGCAGGCCCGCGAACGTTCCGCCAATAATGCCTGTTGGACCAACAACGTAATAGACGAGTGTCCCAAGAGCGACGGCTGCGAAGACACCGGGAATCTTCTTGGGTAGATGGATCTCCGCAACGAGCGTATAGAGGATGATCCCCAGCGACATGAGTCCCACGATGGGCATGCCGAAGATATCGACAAGCGGGATCATTCCGATCAGCGCAAGACCGATGCCGGCGAGCGAGCCGAGCAATCCGGCCTGCGGGACGATTTTCTGAATCCAGCCGCCGACGAACGAGAGCGCCACCTTGAGGACGCCGATGATCACCATCGTCGCCATTCCGACATACCAGGTCATCATCGCCGCGTCGTGCACGGACATCCCTTTGGCTTTCATGGCGACGAAGCAGGGGCCAAGGACGACAAGCGCGATCCCGATCGTGGAAGGCGTATCCAGGCCGAGAGGCATGGCGGTGACCTCCCTGTTCCCGGTCTTTTTCGCAAGCCGGAACGCCATCCAGGTGTACACGATGTCTCCGAACAGCACGCCGAAGGCGGTTCCGGGGAGCATCCTGGTATAAATGATGTCGGCGGGGAAGTCGAAAGCAAAGATGAGGATGCCCGACAGGAACGAGAGGACCGTCAGGTTGTCGAACATCAGGCCAAAAAAGCCGTTCAGGTCGCCAAGGGCGAACCAGCGGTACGAGGTGGATTGTTCGCGCATGTGATGGATCCCGGTGGTGGTGGCTTCAAACAAAGAGGCCGGCGATGCAGGCGGTCATCCAGGTGGCAATCGTGCCGCCAAGGACTGCTCTGAGCCCGAGACGGGCGATATCGCTCCGTCGGTTCTCGGCCAGCGGACTGATGCCGCCGATCTGGATCGCGATGGATGAGAAGTTGGCAAACCCGCACAACGCGTAGGTTGCGATGACGATCGACTTTTCCGAAAGCTGGTGCGCCGTGATCGCGTCGGCCATCTTGAGGTATGCGACGAACTCGTTCACGACCAGCTTGATCCCCATGAGACTCCCCACATTCAGCGCATCTTCCCACGGAACGCCGATGCCGTATGCCACGAACTGGAACACGAGTCCGAATAATAGCTCAAGCGAGAGGGGTTTGCCGAACTGGGTCTGGCAGATGGTGTTCAGGCCGGTGGCATTCCCCAGCCCTTGAAGAAAGGCGTTGAAGAGCGCAATAATCGCAATGAAGGCGAGCAGCATGCCGGCCACATTGAGCGCGAGTCGCAGTCCGTCCCCCGCCCCGGCTGCCGCCGCCTCGATCACGTTACCATGCTGTTTCTGGATGGCAATCTTCACGGTCCCCATCGTGACCGGCTCCCCCTTCTCTGGCCGGAGTATCTTGGCAATCACGATCGTCGCAGGCGCCGCCATGATGCATGCTGCCAGGAGATGCCCGGCAAAGTAGACCTGTGCAGTGTCCCCTGCCGTCCCGAATGCGCCCGCATACGCGGCCCCGAGCATCGCGACATACGCGGCCATTACGCCCCCCGCAATGTGCGCCATGCCGCTCGTCATCATCGTGAAGAGCTCCGACTCGGTCATCGACGCGATGTAAGGACGGATCACCAGCGGCGCCTCTGTCTGTCCGATAAACGTGTTAGCCGATACGCAGAGCGTCTCTGCGCCGCTGGTCCGCAACAAACGGAGCATAACCCAGGCCATCCCCTGCACTACCCGCTGCATAATGCCGAGATGATAGAGGATCGCCATGAACGAGGCGAAGAAAATGATCGTGGGAAGGACCTGAAACGCAAAGAAGAAGCCGAGACTGTCCTTTGCCCCCGGGCCACGTGCAAGGTTGCCGAACACGAACGCAGCGCCCTCGGTCGCAAAGCTGAAGAAGAACACAAACGCGCGGCTCAGCCAGCCGAAGACATCCCGCCCGACGGCAACCCGGAGCACGAGAAATGCAAAGGCAAACTGGAGAGCGATTCCGATGACGACGAGCTTCCAGTTGATGGAGCGGCGATCGGATGAGAAGACAACGGCGAGGGCCGTCACGACGGCAAGTCCAATCACTCCGCGAAGCAGCGAGGCAACGTCCATGTTGGGTGAGATGGGGTTTGGAGTTGAGCGGTTTTTCCTCCCTCACGTGGCAGCGGGCTCGGAAGGGGGATATTCCTTTTCCCAGCGCGCGATGACCACCGTGGCGAGGCAGTTGCCAACAACGTTGATTGTGGTACGCCCCATGTCCAGGATCTCGTCGACCCCCAGGATCACCGCGACCCCCTCGAGCGGCAGGCCGAAGCTCGCCAGCGTGCCGGCCAGGATGACAAGTGCCGCCCGCGGAACCCCGGCCACCCCTTTGCTCGTGAGCATAAGGGTCAGCATCATCAGGATCTGCGCGCCAATCGGCATGTCGATCCCGGCCGCCTGTGCAACGAAGATCGATGCCAGCGACAGGTAGAGCGTGCTGCCATCGAGATTGAAACTGTATCCGGTCGGCAGGACGAAGGAAACGATCCTCCGGGGCACCCCCATGCCTTCCAGCACTTCGAAGGCCTTGGGGAGCGCAGCTTCGGAGCTTGTGGTCGAGAAGGCAATCAGGGCAGGCTCCTTGACGGCACTGAAAAACTTTCTGATCGGAACCCCTGAAAAGTACGCAATTGGCAGGAGGACGAATAGGACAAACGCTGCAAGTGCGCCATAGAGCGTCAGGATCAGGAGTCCGAGGTTGATGAGCACGGAAAGTCCCCGATGTCCGACGGTCACCGCGATGGCTGCGCCGACGCCGATCGGCGCGTAGCGCATCACGATGCCGGTCACTTTGAACATCGTTTCCGCCAGCGCATCGCACAGTCCCACGATAGTTTTCTTCTTCGCCTCGGGGAGCGCAGCGAGCCCCATGCTGAAGAGGACAGCGAACACAACGATCTGCAGGACTTCCCCTTCCGCCGCAGCCTGGACGATACTCTGCGGGACAATATGCGCGATCACCTCGGAGAGCGACTGCCCCTTCGCAACGACGTCGCCCGCATGCTCGGCAACCTGGAGGTTCACGCCGACGCCCGGCTTCGTGAGGTTCACCGCAACCAGTCCGACGACGAGAGCGAGGGTCGTGACCACTTCAAAGTAGACGATGGACTTCACGCCCATCCGTCCCACCTGGCGCAGGTTCCCGTGGCCCGCGATTCCGACCACGAGGGTGGAGAAGATCAGCGGCGCGATCAGGCTCTTGATCAGCCGGATGAAGATCGTGCTCAGGGGACGGAGTTCTATGGCCACATCGGGAAACAGCCACCCGATCGTCAGCCCGATGGCCATGCCGATGAAGATGGCATGTGTCAGGGTGGGCTTGCGTGGTAGCATCACATGGACCGGAACGAATCGGAAAAGGATCGCGAGAGAGCGCTAGGCTGGCACAAACCGGAGCAATCTACGAAGAAAAGAATTAAGATTCATAGATTTTTTTCTTGCCCCACGCCGGCCGCGGGTGGATCTCAGCATACACATCGCACACTCTCGGCGGCCTGAAACTTGAAGTTCACAGGAGTGAGAGGTACTTTATGGTCAGCACTATCATCGAAGGGGGATGTTATGTTTCACGCCTATTCCCCGGGCCACGGGAAAATCTTCGTACTCGCCCTCCTGATTCACGCAGCTGCACTTTCCCCTTCACTGCAGGCCGGTGAGGACAGGCCCGCAAGGGACAAGAGTTCTACTCTTCAGATACGAACAATTGCTCGCGGCCCATTCCGTCTAGATATTAACAACCGAGGGAATTTCCTCTCGTCCTGGTACAACGGCGTAACGTACAAGGGATCGAATCTCGTCACGGGTGCCGGCTTGATGATCGCGGGAAAGGAACAGACTTCGGGCGCGCTTCACACCTCGATGGGCGGGCCATACATAGACAATGAAAACCAACCTGGCGTGATGACCGCAACATACCAGGGAGACACTTCGACCGCCGCTAATCCTCATGATCCACGATTTCACGTTTATGTGATCCAGGAAAGTGACAGCCTTGGAGGGCAAAACCCCGATTATGATGAATGGCCGGTGGGGCAAGGGGCACCCGTCGGTGAAGACGGGAAGCCGCAACTCATGGGTACGCAGCAATTCTTCTATGTTTACAACGATTTGGCGACCGCGAGTCGGCAACCGAATGGGCTGCCACTTGGAGTGGAAGTGCGGGTTCTCGGGTGGTGGGACGATACTGTCCCTCTGTATTCGAACGTCTTTTTCTTTCGATTCCAAATCATCAACAAGAGCATCTTCACATACGACAGCGTATACATTGGCGTGTGGTCGGATCCGGACCTCGGAGACGGGTATCACGACGATCTGGTAGGTTGCGATACGACGTTGAGTATGTGGTACGCGTATAACAATCTCGAGCAAGAACGCACCGTGTACGGAACGTCCCCTCCAAGTGCTGGGTTTCAGTTCCTCGACGTTCGGCGCTCGGGGGCGCAGGCGGAGGAAAGCGGCTTTCGCTTCGTGCCGATCCAACGAAGCTTGAGGGACCCACGCTTTCATGACGTGTATGCGAACGGCGAGGGTTTTCATCTTCACATGTACAACTATCTCCGCGGTCTCGGATACGACGGCCAAACAATCGTTGACCCGACGACCGGGCAGACGTCCACACATGCTGTGACCGGAGACCCTGCAACGGGATTGGGATGGCTCCCGAGACACTCGAACCTCGTCCCCGAGGATTTTCGCATGATGGGGAGTTCAGGGCCATCGCGGCTGGCACCGAGCGACACCGTGACTGTAACTATCGCGCTGAGCATGGTACAGGGTCAGGACAGGCTGGGAAGTGTTGCCCAATTGCGATTCGACGCCGAGCGGATGCTCGATGCATTTCGTCACTCAGCCGCTCCTTCGATTTTGGCACGCCCCTCCTGGAGCATGGAATACCTGTCGGGATCTCTACCAAAGGCGCAGATTAGAGTCAGCACCACCGGAGTTCAATCGTGCTCGGCCGAGTTTTTTGACGGCACGGGGCAGGGGTTATTCACCTCATCAATGACCGGGGCTCCTGAGTTCTCAACGGCGGTGGAGCTGCCTCCTGCTCTTGTACCGGGCTTCGCTGATATCGTGCTTCGGACCGTACAAGGGCAAGAACTTCGATATCGAGGTGCATGCAACAGACTTTCAACCGCGGCACGGCCGGAGCAACGCCGGCTCAGGATTGCCCACGATCAGGTCAATGGGGATTCGTTGGCCAATCCTGGCGAACAGATCGAATTCATGCTCACAGTGTTCAATCGAACGCCGTGGTCATTTGACTCACTTACATTCGAGCCGTCATTTGTTGCTCCAACGAAGATTCTCAATGGAGGGTTTTTCCGAGACGTGCTCACCGGGGAGGAGAGTTCCATTTCCCAGCGTATAGCAGCGACGGTGGATGCTACGGCGGGAGAGTCCGGAGTTTCATTGGTGCCGTATGTGCTCAAGGACCATACATGGTTCAATCGCTGGAACGACACACTCCGAATACCCGTCTATCCCTTCCGATATGCACCGCAGGAGGTGTTTCCTGTCCATGTACGAGGAAACGCGACCCGGACGCCGAAGATTCGGCTCGTTGATCCGTCAGCATGGAGAGATCATCAATATGGGATACTCTTTCCTTCCACTCTCTCAGCTTCAGTAGTGGATCTGAATGCCGGGGATACGTTGATACAGAACCAGCCGATCGAGCCATTTCCCTGGAACCTTCCTCCTCTCAATGACATTTCCCGAATGGTCATCGATGGATTCAAGATACTCCCCGGGAATATCGGCAGAACGTATTTCGAGATTCGCGAATTCAAGGGACCCGGTGGCGCTCAGATTGAATCCGAACCACACGAACAGAGCCAGCGATTGGGAAGAGATCTGACGGAAGGACGTTCTAGCTCATTAAACACGTATTCGGTTGCTGTCGGAGGTTATCTGCGCCCGAACATTACATACGAACTCCGAGTATCTCCTCGTGGCAGCCGGTACTTCACCGGGCTGCAGTATGGCGACACCGTCCATCTTGCAGCCGACCGCATTCCATTTGAACTCTGGAATCTCAAGGGAACCCCGGACGATGCTTCGGATGACGAGCGGATGATAATTGTCGTTCGTGACACCGACCGCGATAGCCATCTGTCGCCGAACGAGATTCTCACCACTGTACTCTTCTCGTCCTACAGTGAAACGCCGCCTGATTCGTTTCGCTCAGACCCGGAGGGATATGGAGATCTCACTGTGATGTTTAAGCCGACCGCCCGAGGGCGCTTTGGATGGCCTGAGAGTGGTACGGTCCTGAGGATCTATCCGTCGATCGCCCCAACTCCGCAGGATCTGTATGTCATCCGTCCTACGGTAGCGACCCTTCCGCCACACGATGCCCTCGAAGTGTTTGCCAACTTCCCGAATCCCTTCAATCCGACGACGACCATCAAGTTCTTCCTCCCGCAAGAAACCGTCGTAAAGGTTGTCGTGTACAACCTTCTTGGAGCTGAGGTCGCTGTCCTGGTCGACGAGGAGAGAGATGCAGGGATCAACTATGCATTCTGGGGGGGGAAGAACAGTTGGGGCAGGAACGTCGCCTCGGGCGTTTACTTCTACCGTGTCTCAACACCATCCTCGGCAGGAGTGGGAAAAATGCTCTTGCTGAGGTAGATACCACGGGGAAGATCTCGTGTACTTGCTGAACATTGCATGACCATCACCGACGTCGCCGACCACGCCGCCCGCCTCACCCTGGATGCCTTCGACGGCTTCAACGCCGCCTTCCGCTCGATCACACGGAGGGCACAGCATCGCTTTGAGCAATGCGACTGGCAGGGAGGACGCCGCGACGCCGCCGAGCGGATGGACGCGTACGAGACGGCGCTCAACGAACTGGTAAGCCAGCTTGAGTTCTCCTTCGGTCAGCGGGCGCGTGAACAGCCCTTCTGGGTCGCCGCAAAGGAACGCTATGCCCTGCTCGTTGAACAGCGGTACGACATCGATAGGGCGGAGACGTTTTTCAACTCGGTTACCCGCAAGATGATGCAAACGGTGGGTCTCAATCGGGAGATCGAGTTCTTCCACCTGCACCCTGCCCCTCCGCCATCCGCACCTGAGACAGCCATCTGCCAGCAATTCGTCTATGGCGGCGACACGGCCGCACTGGTAAGATCCCTGCTCGACGCGTTTCCCCTTGGTGCCGCGTTTCAGGATAGCAACCGTGATGCAAACCGCATCGCTCAGGAGATCGACCTTCGTCTGTGGCCCATCCTGGAGCGCGAATTCCGTTACAGCGTCGAGACGATCTATTCTCTCTTCTTCCGAAATAAAGTCGCATACATCGTCGGCCGAATTGTCCTCGATCGCCGCCTGATCCCCCTGATCATCCCCCTGTACAACGGGCCGGGAGGAGTGTATGCCGACACGGTCCTGTTGCTTGAATCGGACGCCAAGGTAGTCTTCAGTTTCGCATACGCCCCCTTTTTCGTCGACGTCGAGCGGTACGGAGCGCTGATCAGGTTCCTGACCTCCATCATGCCGGATGCCAAGCCGGCGGAACTCTACACCTCGTTCGGCTACGACAGGCACGGCAAGACGGAATTCTACCGGGACCTGCATCGTTTCGTGCACGTCTCACGCGAGCAATTTATCATCGCGCCGGGAATCGAAGGCGCTGTGATGATCGCATTCACCCTCGCGCACTACGACTTCGTCTTCAAAGTGATCAAGGACCGCCCCCGCTTCCTCCGCTCGCGCTGGGAGACCTCCAAGACGATCACGAAGGAGAAAGTCCGTTTCCAGTACGACTTCGTCTCCCGTCGTGACCCGGCCGGGAGGATGGTGGACACGCAGGAGTTCGAAAATCTCCGGTTCCGGAGGAAGCGCTTCGATCCACAGCTTCTGTGGGAATTCGCGGAGGCAGCAAAGGATGCCGTCTCGATCACCGAGGAGTACGTGATCATCCGACATCTCTACGTCCAGCGCAAGGTCCTCCCGCTGCCGATGTTCTTTGAGAGCGAGAAAGACCCGGAGGGGATCCGGCGGATCCTCATCGACTTCGGCTATTTTCTCAAGGACATCGCCGCAAGCGGCGTCTTCCCTTGCGATCTCTTCAACACGTGGAACTACGGGGTTACGCCATGGGGGAGGGTAGTGTTGTACGACTACGACGACGTGATGCCCATCGAGCGAATACGGTTCCGCGAGAAGCCGATGCCGCACGACGAAGCGCAGGAGAATGAGCCGGAGGAGAACTGGATCATCGCCTCCGACGAGGATTTTTTCATGGACGAGATCGACCGCTACTCGGGCATCCCCCGGCCGCTGAAAGCGGTGTTTGCCTCAACCCACGGCGATCTCTACACGCTGGAGTTCTGGAATGCGCTGATGGAGCGCGTCCGGAGCGGGGAGGTGTTCGACGTGATTCCGTATGACAGGAGCAGGAGGTTTGGCTACACGCCTGCCGCCTCCGCCCACTCCTTGCCGCATTCTCCGGCATAGCACGGAGCAAATGCTTCTGCGTCCTTCCCCAGCTCCAACGGTGCCTGAATTTACTTCCCACCCCGATAGACCACCTTCCCGCCGAGAATCGTCATCGCAACTCCTGTCTTCTCAATAATGACCGGGCCAATGCTCAGGATGTTCTCGGTGAGCACAACCAGGTCAGCAAGTTTTCCCACACTGATTGATCCCTTCTCCCCTTCTTCAAATGCGGCATACGCATTATTGATCGTGTACGCCTTGATCGCTTCCTGCACCGAAATCCTCTGCTCCGGAAACCATCCCCCCGGGTTCGCACCGTCGATCGTCCGACGCGTCACCGCGGCATAGATCCCCAACAATGGGTTGAGCGGCGCAACTGTCCAATCGCTGCCAAAGCAGAGCCGCACGTTGTTGTCGAGAAACGTCCTGAACGGATACGATGTCTTGCACCGCTCACGGCCGATCCGCTTCTCAGCCCACCTGCCGTCATCGATAGCATGATAGGGCTGCACCGAGGCAATCACCCCGAGACGCGCAAGCCTCTTGAAGTCCTTCGGGTGAATGTGTTGGGCATGCTCGATCCTGAAACGCCGATCCCAGCCCGGATTCACCTTCACTGCCTCCTCGAAAATATCCAGGACCCTGCTGTTCGCACTGTCTCCGATCGCATGGATGGAAAGCTGCAGGCGCGCCTTGTCGGCAGCAAGCGCCCATTCCCTGAGTCGACCGTCAAGCAGGATGTCACTGGGGAGACCGTGAGTCGTGGGATCTGATGTGAATGGCTCAAAGAACAACGCCGTCGACGATCCGAGCGAACCATCCGCAAACGCTTTCAGGGAACCGACGCGCACCCACTCGTCGCCGAATGGAGCCTGGATCCCGGTCCCGGCAAGCTGCTTCCATTGTGAAATCGGGAGCCGGCAGTACATCCGCGCTGTCAGGTCCCCCATCCTTTTCAGTGCCTGATAGGTGCGCACGTCGGCGGAAGATGAGACATCCTGAATGCTCGTCACGCCGAACCTCCTTGCCTCGGCCAGGGCGAGTTTGATCGCCTCCTTCAGTTCTTCGTTCGAGGCGTCCGGAATGACGCGATACACCATGGCCATCGCTTCATCCTTCAGTATTCCGGTCGGTTCTCCCGTCCGAGGATCTCTGACGATCGTGCCGCCCGGAGGATCTTGCGTGTCCTTTGTTACACCCGCGCGCTTCAACGCAAGGCTGTTCGCCAGCGCCATGTGGCCGTCATATCTGTTGACGAACACGGGAGTCTCGGCCGTGAAACGGTCGATAAGCTCCTTCGTAGGCAACTTCCCCCCCGGCCAGTTGTCATGGTCCCAGTCCCCTCCGGTGATCCATCGCCCCGGCGATTTCTTTGCCCGCTCTCCGATCTTCGCAGCGAACTCCGCCTCGCCTTTCGTGTAACGGAGGTCGACATTCTGCAGTTGAAATCCCCCTGAGCTGAAGTGGGTGTGATTGTCGATGAAGCCGGGAAGCATGAGCTTCCCCTGTAAATCGATGATTGATGTTGTGGGGCCTGCCAGCTTCAGAATCTCCTCATTGGAGCCCACCGCGAGAATTCTGTCACCCGAGACCGCAACCGCCTCGGCAGTCGGGCGGGAGTGGTCGACCGTCCAGACGGTCCCATTGATGAATACAGTCTCCGAATTTTGTTGGGCATTCAGCATGGACGTCGCACACAACGGGATCAGCAGAAGTACTGCTAAGTGATTCATGGGGTACCCATAAGGAAATGCAGGGGAATGGGATTGACTGGATCAAGGTAGCTGGGCAACAAGTGAATTTCAAGGTCGGAGGGGAGCGCGACTGGTTGCATTTCTCTTGTCGCGACGCTACATTCCTTTCGCCTCACAATCTCGTTACGTTCCCTCCACTCCTGTAACAATTCGCTTCCAAGGATGGCCCTTATGCATACCTCATGGTCCAGACGCGAAATCCTGAAAGCCCTCGGTGTCTCATCGGCAGGAATTGCATTCGGCCGGTCGGCACTTGCAAATCTTGTTCACGAGCCGGTGGTGTTCCCGGAACCCCCTGCCCTGAAACCAGCCGAGGGACCAATCACGGCTATCGTTGCCGGGGCGGGCAACCGTGGAAACGTCTATTCTTCGTACGCGCTGCAGTTTCCCACCGACCTTAAGATTGTCGGCGTAGCGGAACCGATCCCGTTCAGGAATGACCGGTTCGCTAAGAAATATGCGATCCCGACTGAGCACCGCTTCACCACATGGGAGCACATTTTTAATGTGCCGAAATTCGCGGACGCGGTGATCATCACCACCCCCGATGCCCTCCACTACGGCCCTGCGATTGCCGCCCTCAACATGGGCTATGACCTCGTCCTCGAGAAGCCGATAGCGCAGACATGGCAGCAGTGTTCGGAGATTATGAATCTCGCGAAAGCGAAGAACCGCATCGTGGTGATCTGCCATGTCCTGAGGTACGCGCCCTTCTTCAGGAAGATCAAGGAGGTCATCGATTCGGGCACCCTCGGCAGGATGGTCAGCATCCAGCTGATGGAGCCCGTGGAGCATGTCCACATGTCCCATTCGTTCGTACGGGGGAACTGGAGGAATACAAAAGAATCCAACCCGATGCTTCTCGCGAAATCCTGCCATGACCTCGATCTCCTGCTGTGGTACACCGATAAGCACTGCACGAAGATCAGCTCGTTTGGGTCACTCACCTGGTTTAAACCGGAGAATGCGCCAAAGGGAAGCACCGCGCGCTGCACGGATGGCTGCGCCGTCGAATCGACCTGCCCTTACTCAGCCCTGAAGATCTATTATCGCAACCGGACATGGCTGCATCACATGGACCTGCCGGAGGAAGGAGACAAAGGGCCGGCGATCCTTGAGCATCTGAAGACCGGACCCTACGGCCGCTGCGTCTATCGCTGTGATAACGACGTCGTGGACCACCAGGTGGTGATGATGCAGTTCGAGGACAACATCACGGCCAACTTCAACATGGAAGCACACACGAGCTACGCCGGCAGGCGGATCAGGATCATGTTCACCAACGGTGATATCGTCGGCGACGAGGAAAACCTGACGTTTTCGGATTTCACGACCGGCGAAACCGTGAAGTGGAACGTCAAGGAAAGCGCCCAGATCACTTCAGGTCATGGCGGCGGAGATTTCGGTCTTGTGCGCAACTGGCTGCAGGCAGTCAATCGCAGAGACCCATCCATCCTCCCCACGACGATCGAGCGCTCGATGGAGAGCCATCTGATGGCATTTCGCGCGGAGGAGGCACGGGGAACGGGGACGCTCAAAGACGTGGGATTGGTGGAATGAGATTCAGTGAGTTCAAATGGGGTAGTCAGAACTCTACCTCCACGCCGGCGACCGGGAAGAAGGCAAACTGGTGGACCGTCTCTACGGTCCCGTCGCTCCGATGGCTTTCGAAAAAGACGTTCTTCGTGTTGAGGACATTTTGCAGGGCAACGAAGACATTGATGTTCCACTTCTCGAAATAGAATCGACTGATCCACTGGATGTCCAGGCGGCTGTAGTTCGGATACCGCGTGGAGTTGATCCTGTCGGACTCGACCCAGGCGCCTTTGGACCAGGTGATCCCCCCCTCTCGCGCCTGCTGCCATGTGACAAACATCTTCGGCGTGTACGGCCTGCCGCTCTGAAAGCGATACTTGAAGCTGATCTCGACCTCGTTGGAAAGGGGGAGGAGGTATGAAGGGTATTTGATGAAGAACGGCGTATCGTCAAGCGCGTCACGGATTCCCCGCACGATATGACCGCCAAGCGCTGTCACGATCCACCGGTAATCGAAATCGGACGGGTAGTACTCTACACGCCTGGGGATTCGCGGATCGGCGTCCTCCGTCTTTGAAAACGAGATGCTGAGAGTCCCGAAGAAATCGTGGACCTGCTTCTTCTCAAGAAAGATCTCCGCACCATATGATCGCCGCTTGCCGACGGTCAGGTTTCGATCGGACCAGAATGTATCGATCGCCGAGTGAACGAAATCCTCACTTACCGCAACGCCCGAGTAACTCTTCACATATGCTTCGATGCTCATCTTGAGCCCGTCTTCCAGAATGTGCCCAAGGCCGATCACTGCGTGATCCGCATACATGTGCGCGAGGTGTCTGTTGTAGCCGATGTCGCGGCGATCCCCGTAGTACGGCAACGGATGCGTCTGGGGGTAACGCCCAAAGGCCAGCGACAGGGTCGTTGAGGGCTGCACGAGGGTGTAGGAAAGGCTTGCCCTCGTTGAGAAAGCTCCGCGGCCAGAATACGTAAAATGATCGTACCGGACGCCAAGGGTCATTGCCAGGTCGGGCGTGATGCTGAATCGATCCCCGATGAACGCAAAGTATTTCGATGCCGCACCAAATCCCAGCGATTGCGAGAAAAGAGCCTGAGGCACGATCACAGGGCCTGTCTCAAAAGTGCCGTCACGATCACGGTCGTACCGGGTGGTATCCCCTTCGACAACAAAGACGTTTTCCCATCGCCGGGAGGTCTGAACCTGAAGCCCCGCATTCACTTCATGGCGAGGATACGGCTGGAGCAGCACCTCGTACTTCGCCGCCACGTACGCTTCTTCGGATCTGTTGGTGAAAATCGGGCGTGAGTTCAATTTTTGAAAGTCGAGCACTTCTCCCCGGGGGCCACGGGTAAATCTCGTATAATCGGAGTACACATTGACATTGTACGTGGAACTCACGCTGTAGAGTGTCAGCATCGAATACCCGGCCTTTCCCCAGAGGGTCTGCCAGTTCAATCCTGCAACAAGTTGTCTGTTGAACGGATAGATACGCTCGACGCTGGAGGAATCCGTGACGTTCCTCCTCTGCGTATCCTCTTCTTTCGGATCCCCCTCGATGTCGATCCTGCTTTCCCCGTACAGGAAATTGAACTTCAGTCGCTGACTCGGCGACAGATCGTATACGATCTTGGAATGCGTATCCCAGTACCTCGGCACGGCGGTAAGGGACAGCTTCGAGAGGCCAACAATCTTGTCGATGAGTTGAAGGAGGCTCTGACGGGCGGACACAATGTACGAGCTCCTCCCGCCGTCTATTGCTCCCTCCAGGAGCGCACCGTATCCTGCCATATTGAAGCCGGAGCTTGAGGAAAAGGCTCTGTCGCGATTTCCCTCCCGCACCGAAATATTCATAACCGACGACGACTTGTCGCCGAAGCGCACCGGGAAGCCCCCTGCCGAAAACTGCACATCCTGTATCATGTCCGCATTCAGCATGTTGATCGGACCGGCAGAGTTGTGTTGATTGGAGTAATGGTTGATCGAAGGCACCTCCATGCCGTCCACGACTGTAAGATTCTCAAACGGTGCGCCGCCCCTCACTATCAGCTCGTTGATGTTATCCGTGGAGCTTGCCACCCCGGGGAGGGCCTGCACTACGCGCTGCACATCCTGAATCCCGCCCGGCGACCGGAGGACCTCAGAGCGTCCAAGGACGTTCGCACTGACAGGGGAGACCTGCTGGCTTCGCCTGAAGTAGTCCGCCTGAACGGTCACTTCTTCCGTCTTGATGATGGATTCCCTCATCTCCACCCGCACGGGGGTATGGCGGCCGGTTGAGACGACAACGTTGGTGAGGACCTGCGGGTTGTAGCCAACCAGGGAAACCCTCAGGCTGTACGTGCCGACATCCAGCATGCCGATCGTGAACCGGCCGCCGATATCGGTCGACGTGCCGACGCCCGTCCGTTCCATGACGGTGACAGTCGCTCCGACCAGTGGCTCCTGCGTCGACGCATCGACCACGAGCCCAACGATCGATCCTTTGTACGATTGTGCGAAAGAATCGTGAATGAGCAGCCAGCAGAGCAGGGTGAGTGTGATCGGTTTCATGACGATCTCTGTGGGGGAGAGGACCCTCCGGGCTACTTCCGATAACCGGGTGAAAAAGCGAAAAGCAAGGCCCTCTGCGGAAAAAAACGCCGACCTTACTTCTTGTGAAAAAACCGATGAGCGCACGTCCCCGTGCCAAACCACGGCTGGAGACCGTTTCTATGTACTGAGTTCGGGCGATAAAAACAACCACACCCTCACTACCGAATGACGCGGGGTGATACTGGTGACGTACGCCGGCCACACTGTTGACTTTGCCAATCCACCGGCGTATTTTGACCGCGCCTGTACGTTCAGCAGCGCGAATGCTCTCTTCACGGCATCCCCTGGGAAACTCCATGACCTTCCCCTTCGGCCCAACCCCACACGAGGAGACCGTGCGATGATCGGCAAGCTCGTGTCGCATTACCGCATCCTCGAGGAGCCGGGTCGCGGCGGCATGGGCATCGGGTACAAAGCGGAGAACACCCGTCTCGACCGCTTCGTCGCCATCAAATCGCTCCCCCGCAACCGCATACGGCAATGACCCCCCCACGGCCACTGCGCATCTGGCATGTCGGCAACTGGTGCATCCAGATCGGACAGACCTACATCGAATCGCCGTTCAAGTCCGAGAAAAAAGACGTCGAGATGCTGAACTACGCGCAACCGTTTGTCGATGCCCTCAAGTCGATTACCGGCGCAGAAGTGATCTCTCAGCCGTCATGGGAGTTGTATCACCTCTCCCCGGAAGCATTCGACGAGCGGCTTCGGTGGGCGACGGCCATAGTGTTCGCCGACGTCGAAACGAAGTGCCTGATGCTGCATCCCGATTTCTTCCGGCGGTCGGCATGGGGCGACCGCCAGCTGACGCTTCCCGACCGGTTCGACATCCTGCGCAAATGGATTGCCGGCGGAGGGCACTTTCACATGAATGGTGGCTGGTATAGTTTCGGCGGCGAGCTCGGCAAAGGGGGCTGGGGACGGTCACGCATGCACGACCTGTTCCCGGTCATCTGCCTCCCGCATGATGATTTGATCGAATCGACGTCCGGCTTTGAAGTCCGCTGCTCCAACCCCGAGCATCCGCTGGCGCAGGGCATCGATTGGTCCACCCTCCCTCCCCTTCTTGGCTTCAATGAAACAGGGGCCCGACCCGGAAGCGAGACGATCCTCGAGATCCGGGATCAATATACGTGGTATCCCCTTCTCGCCTCACGCCCCCACGGCGCCGGCCGCGTGACCTGCTGGACTACGGGCGCGAGTCCGCACTGGGGGATCAACTTCATGAAGTGGAAACACTATCCCCGGTTCTGGGCAAAGGTGTTTGCTTCATGAACTTCGGCCTCCTTGACTGGGTTGTGACGGCCTCATACCTCGCCGTCAGCGTCACCCTCGGCATCTGGGTAAAGAAGTACGTCGAAGATCTCGCCGGCTACATGGTGGCAGGCAGAAGAGTGAAACTTTCGCTCGGCATCGCGACATTCGTCGCAACGGAATTGGGGACGGTGACATTCGTGTACTTCGGCGAACTGGGCTACGTGGCAGGGTTCTCAGGATTCATCATCGGCATCCTTGCCATGGTCGCCTATTCGACAGTCGGGCGGTCCGGCTTCATCATCGAAGGGCTCCGGCGGCGGGGAGTCATGACCATTCCCGAGTTTTACGAATACCGGTACTCCAGGAAGGTGCGGCTCGTCGGGGGGGGACTTCTTTTTCTGGGGGGAGTCCTGAATATGGGAATCTTCCTGAAGTTCGACGGCATATTTCTCTCGGAGGTGATGGGGTTTGGGCCTGACGCGCTTGCCCTGGTCATGGTGGTCATGCTCCTCGTGGTCATCGCGTATACCATCCTCGGGGGGATGGTCTCCATCGTCATTACTGACTACATGCAATTCGTCGTGCTCGCCGCGGGAATGCTCGTCGCGACCGTGGCGACGTTTCTTCATGTCGGTCCGGAACAGATGAGCAGCGCGGTCAATGCAACGCTCGGCGAGGCAGGGGTCGATCCCATCGCGAACCCAAGGTTCGGATGGACTTTTGTAGTATGGATCCTGATCAGCAGCCTCGCAGCGGGCTCGCTCTGGCAGCCGGGCACGTCGAAAGCGCTCTCTTCGGAGAGCCCGGCAGTCGCCAAGAGGATGTTCTTCTGGACGGGGCTCACCTTTGCGGGGCGGGCGATGATTCCCATGCTCTGGGGTGTTGCCGCGCTGGCCTACTTCGGACCGGGCCAGCCCACGGCCTCGGCTATGCCGAAGCTGATGGGCACGATCGTTCCCTCGGGATTCCTCGGGCTTCTCGTTGCCGGGCTCCTTGCCGCCTCCATGTCAACGTACAGTGCCTACCTGCTCGCCTGGAGCTCCGTCTTGACCCGCGACGTCATCGCGTGCCTGCGCAGGACAGACTTTCCCGAGCAGACGACTGTGGCAATGACAAGGATCGCTGCCGGGATCATCGGGGTATTCCTGTTGGTCTTCGGGCTCTGGTATGCGATCCCCGACACCGCGTTCCAGTATCTCTATCTCACCGGCACCATGTACATGTCGGGGGCGCTCGGATGCGTCGCCGCCGGCCTGTACTGGCGGAAGGCGAACAACGTGGGGGCCTACGCGGCGCTGATTCTCGGAGCGATTGCCCCCGCAGGCTTCCTGCTCCTTGAAAAATCCCGTGACGCTCTGCCGGCATGGCTGCACTCAATCACCGACGTCAATGTCGCAGGACTTCTCAGTTTCTTTCTCTCAGCGTTGGGGATCGTCGTGGGATCACTTGCGACCCAGCGTCTTTCCCCGCCACGGGTCATGGCTCAGGAGTCACGGCAATGAGCGGCGGGGTGATCGTTTGGCTCGTGCTGTTCGGTGTGTCAACGCTGTTGTTTTTTGGAATTGCGGCCGTCGTTGCGGTCCGCGGCCTCGGCGAGTTGAGGGATCTCTTGCGGCGCGTGCCTGCCGCGAAGCAAGAGGTGGATCAGCGTTGAAGGGACGTGGCGGCGCACCGCTCAGGGGGTTTGCATGTTTCGGCGCAATGAGCTATACTTGAACGTGACGGATTCATCTCATTGACACAGGCCTCCCTTCCGCAAGCACGGGGAGGCCGTCGTATATCCAGGTCCCACGGCACACCAGAGGCTCGACATGTCGCCACAGCAGCCGCTCACGCGCGCGCAATTCGAGGAGGCACTGACGCCTGCCGCGCTGCAGATGACTCAGATCATCCAGGGCGCCCTGATGGCCGGGCCCGTGGTGGCGCTCATTGCGATCGCCGCGGTAGGACTGAGTGATCAACCCCATGCCTCCGGCCCGGGGCCGATGGAGACAGTGCGAACACTCACACTTGTCCATGCCATCGTCACGGTCCTTGCGTATCTTTTCGCTCCATATCTGTACCTCGTGACATTTGACCCAAAACGTCTCTTCAATCCCCGGATCGACGAGCCCGCCGAGCTGATCGCGGCGCGGTGTGTCGGGCTGCAGCGATCGGCGATTATCCTGCGCCTCGCCGTACTAGAGGGTGCGGCCTTCATGGGCGTCGCAGTGTGCCTGATCGGCATCATGAATGGAGTGTTTGCCGTCCAGCCCCTCTTCTGGTTCAATCTGCTCTCTCTCCTCCTCATGCTGGCGTACTCCTTATTCACCTTTCCCTCGAGGGAACGCCTCATCAACTGGTTTGAACAACGCTTCACTCCATGAAGCACGACGTGGAGGGCGGATCCGGAAGGCGGCCTTCATTGTCCCGACCCTGTCGGGGCTCGCGATGACTGTGGGGGTTACCCCCGGAACCTCCTCAACCTCAGCGAATTACTCACCACGCTCACTGAGCTGAACGCCATGGCCGCCGCGGCAATCGTCGGGTTGAGCATACCCAGGGCGGCCAGCGGGATGCCGATCACGTTGTAGAGGAACGCCCAGAAGAGATTCTGCCGTATGGTCCGGAGCGTGCGGGAGGAGAGTGTAATGGCCTGAACGACGCCGCTCAGGTCGCCGTTCATGACTGTCACACCCGCGGCTTCCATTGCGATATCGGTCCCGGTCCCCATGGCAATGCCAACGTCCGCCTGCGCCAGCGCGGGCGCATCATTGATCCCGTCGCCGGCCATTGCAACCACGTCTCCCTCCTGCTGCAATGCTCTAATGTGACCCGCTTTCTCATCGGGCAGGACCCCGGCGATCACCCGGTCGACCCCCGCCTGCGCGGCTATGAAGTGGGCCGCCCGTTCGTTGTCTCCCGTCAGCATTACGGTTGTGATCCCCATCGCTTTGAGCTTCCGGATGGCGGCAGGCGAGCTGGGTTTCACGGTGTCGGCGATTGCAACGACACCGGCGGCGCTTCCCCCGATGGCCACAACCACCGAGGTCTTTCCCTCCGCCGCAAACCGCTCGACGGTGCTCGCGGCCTCCCCCGCACTCACCGCATACTCCTGTAGGAGCAGCAGATTCCCTGCGATGACGGGAATGCCCGCAACGCTGCCAGCCACGCCAAGACCGGGGATGGACTGAAACGCCTCTGCATCTGGAACGGTCGATCCCTGCTTCTGCGCATGCCGGACGATTGCTGCGCCGAGGGGATGCTCCGATCGCCGTTCGATCGCCGACGCGTGGGCAAGAACCCTCTCCACGCCGTCTCCGTTCAATGCTACCACGTCCGTCACCACCGGCTTCCCCTCGGTGATGGTCCCCGTCTTGTCGAGCACCACGACATTGATATTCCGGGTCCGCTCAAGATCTTCCGCATTCCTGATCAGGACCCCCATGCGTGCGCCCACGCCGGTCCCCACCATAACGGCGGTCGGCGTCGCAAGACCGAGGGCACAGGGACACGCAATGATGAGCACCGCGATGAAATTCACCAGCGACTGGGTGAAGGTCGCGCCGCCGACAGTGTACCAGAGGATAAACGTCACGGCCGCCGCACCGATCACTGCGGGGACAAAAACCGAGGCGATCCGGTCGGCAAGATTCTGGATGGGGGCCTTCGAACCCTGAGCCTCCTCAACCGTCCTGACAATCCGGGCAAGCAAGGTGTCGTTACCCACCGCTGTCGCGCTGAACTCAATGCTCCCATTGGCGTTGATCGTCCCGCCGATTACCGCGTCTCCTGCCTTCTTTTCGACCGGGAGACTCTCTCCCGTCACCATCGATTCATCGACGGTCGTGATCCCCGAGGTGATCTCGCCATCGACGGGGATCCGTTCACCCGGGCGGACGACGACAATGTCGCCTGGCCGAACCGATCCGACAGGGACATCCATCGCGATGCCGTTGCGCGTGACGTGCGCAGTCTTTGGCTGCAGGCCGAGCAGCTTGCTGATCGCGTCTGATGCCTTCCGCTTTGCCGACCCCTCCAACAGCTTGCCGAGGAGGATCAGCGTGATAATGGTTGCCGCCGTGTCAAAATAGACGTGCGGAACCGCTTCTTCTCCCCCCATGAGGCCGGGGAACAGAACAACGGTGGCGCTGTAAGCGTAGGCCGACCCGGTGCCGACCGCCACCAGCGTGTTCATGTCGAACGCAAGATGCCGCAGGGCGTTCCACAGCCCGGCAAAGAATCTCCTTCCCGGCGAGAACATCACCGGGGTGGTGAGCAGAAGCAGGACCGCATTGGTTTCAGCCATCGAAAGCGGAGACCATCGCATGTACCAGTCGGTCATGCTGACCATGCTCAGGATCATCACGGGCAGGCTGAGCGCCGCGCTCAGGATGAAATCGTTCCGCAGCCGCCGGAACGCAGCGTCCTTCCGTGCTGCATCCGCATCCTGGACAGATGTCGGAGTCCCGGCCTCCTGCGGCAGGACGAGCGAGTATCCCGACTCCTCAACTGCTTTCTGGAGCTGGTCAAGCGACACTTGTGCCGGATCGAACGACACGCTCGCCTTCTCCGTTGCCAGGTTCACCGCGGCTTCTGTGACTCCTTCCACCCCTTTGAGCGCCTTTTCCACCCGGAGAACGCAACTCGCACACGTCATCCCTTCAACTGGGATCGACAGTGTTTGAAGCCCTGCCGCCCTCTGCTGCGCAGTCGTCATGGCGCAATGAGTCGATAGCCGGCGGCCTCGACAGCCCGCATGAGATCCTGGGGCGATATGCGCGACTCGTCATACTGCACCGTCGCCTTCCCGATCTGGACATCCTCAACCTGGAGCCCTGTGATCTTCGCAAGCTCCTTCTTCACGCTCATCACGCAGTGGCCGCAGGACATGCCTTCGATACGAAGCTCTTCGCGCCTCATGGTAACCTCCTCTGAATGCTCAATCCCTTTCACAAGTAATATAAGAAGTCCAACCCTCGGGGATGTTACAGAATCTGGAGAAAATGTTGCAACAAACTCACCCCCATCGCTCCCCCCTCTCTTTTTTCAACGAGAGGGGGGTGGGGGGGTGAGTTTATCCAACGGCCTCCTCGTATTCTCCACCATCGCCTTGAACCCGCTCGGCGTCAAACCGGTGACTTTCTTGAATTGGTTCGAGAGATGCGCCACGCTGCTGTAGCCCAACATGAAGGAGATCTCACTGAGCGTTTGCTCCCCATATTTCAAGAGTTCCTTCACACGCTCGATACGCTGAAGGATGATATACCGTTCGATCGTGATGCTTTCCATCGACGAAAAGAGGGTGCTGAGCGACCGGTAATCCTGCCCAAGTTCCTTCGCAATGTACTCGGAGTGTTTCCTCGCGGACGCTTCCCTCTCGACGTCACTGCGCACAAGCTTGAGGACTGCATGCTTAATCTGTTCGATCGTCCGGATCCTTCGATCCTCGATCAGCTCGAAGCCGTTCCGCTCCAGCGCCTGCTTGACCCGGCCGCTCATCTCCCCCTTTACGTCTCCGCCGACAACGGCCTCGCCAAGGCTGATGCTCCGAACATCCAGGCCGATCCGCTGCAGCCCATCCCGCACGACCATGATGCACCGGTTGCAGACCATGTTTCGGATGTGAAGCGTGGTAGTTGTTTGTCGCCGGGGGGTAGATGGACGACGATTGTTCGTTTTGGTCTTCATGAATAAAGCCCCCTATGCTTCGATGTCCGATCCTGCAACCCAGCCATGACAAGGGAGAAGATACAGATACGGCGGTGCCTGCGCAACCTATCCCTTCATATAGTAAACACTTGGGGGTTCCGGCGCGCATCCTTGCTTTTCACTTGACTCCTGACGTATCTTGCGGGAGAAGAATCTCCCATAGCTCAGGTCCACATGCGCCCCGTTCCGGCGATCCTCCTGGCATGCGTCGTCGTGTGTGCCGGATGCGACACAGGTCTTTCTCCACTTGACGAACCGTCGGGGTTCACCGGTATCATCCGTTTCCGCAACTGGCCGCCCCCCGACAGCGTGCGGGAACTGAGACTGGTGGCCTTCGAGACGTACCCGAGCGACAGCTCAAGCATTCTTCTTTCACTGGTCTCAGGAAAGGCCGTGATCTATCCCCCCGTCGGTGACTCAACGCTGGCCCGATTCAGAGATTCCATAACGTACACCTGGACCACGCAGAAGTCCAGCCTGCAGGTCAAGAAATACGACTACCTCGTGGTCGCTCAGCGCTACGGGCCGAACTTCTTCGCCGACTGGAAACCTGCAGGTGTGTACACTGCAGGAGGAGATTCGTTCGTCCCCGCGCCACTGAGAATTCTGCTGCACCGGATCGTTCCGAGCATCGATATCATGGTTGATTTCCGCAACCCCCCGCCGAAACCATGGCGATAGGCAGGCTGGCGCTCCTGACATCGATGACCTGGTGTACGACCGTGGCTGCTTTTGCCGCGGGAGGAACGATTGTCGGGCGCGTCGTGACGGCCGCCGAGAAGGAACCGCTTGCCGGCGTGACGGTACTCCTGCAGGGAACGGTGCGGGGGACGTCGACAAACATCCGAGGCGAGTTCCGGCTGATCGACGTACCGGCAGGGGTTCACACGCTGATGTTCTCTATGGTCGGCTATCAACGGGAAACACGCCCCGACGTTGCGGTGGAGGAGGGGAAAGAGACGACGCTGAACGTGACAATGATCCAGACGGCCATCCCGACAGAACAAATCGTCGTCACCGCCAGCAAACGGGAACAGTCGTTGCAGGAGGTGCCTGTCAGCATTTCCGTCCTCGATGCCGCCGAACTGAAGCAGCGGAATGCTCTGACCATCGATGACGCCCTGCGGTACATCCCGGGCGTCAACATAACCGGCTTCCAGGTCAACGTCCGCGGCTCGAGCGGATACAGCCGCGGCGCAGGCAGCCGGGTATTGATGCTGGTGGACGGCGTTCCATTCATTACCGGCGACACGGGAGAACTGAACTTTGAATCGATCCCCGTCGGTCAGGTGGACAGGATCGAGGTGGTGAAAGGAGCAAGTTCGGCACTGTACGGTTCCAACGCGCTCGGCGGCGTGATCAACATCATCACGAAACCGATCCCGGAGACCCCCGAGACCGTGATCCGTACATACGGCGGGTTCTACAACTGGCCGTCGTACGCACAGTGGCGCTGGTCTGACAAGCGTCGATGGTTCAACGGCGAGTCCATCAGCCATGCACGCCGGTCAGGCGACATCGGCATGGCCCTCTTCGTGTCGCGGCAGATCGACGACGGCTATCGTCAGAACGACTACTTGCGCCGGTACAACCTGTATCTGAGATCGCACGAGGAGCTCTCCCCTTCGCAAACCTTGAACCTGACCTTCAGTCTGCTGTACCAGTACCGAGGACAGTTTTTGTATTGGCGGAGTCTCGACTCGGCGCTTGTTCCGCCTGTCCTTCAGGAATCGGACAACGTGAAGTCGATCCGGTACTACACGAGTGGAGTGTACAATGACATCATCGCCGACAACGTTCTCTTCACCGCGAAGGCGATCTGGTATCACAACGACTGGGGGTTCGAGGCGATCCATCAGATCGGGCGAAACGAATCGATATCGGACGACATCAACGTGGAGCTGCTTTCCACGATCATGTTTGAGAAGGGACACACGCTCACTGCGGGGCTGAACGGGCACTTCGATATCGTCAATTCGGATTTCTTCGGCAACCGCACCGGCGGCGGGGGAGCACTCTTCGCGCAGGACGAACTGAAACTCTCCGATGAGTTTACTCTGACCCTGGGGGCGCGTCTCGATCTCCAGTCGATCGGCATCACCGAAGCAGGAGCCCAGCTCAATCCCAAGGCGGCGTTGGCATACACGCCGGTCGCAGGCACCACGGTCCGCGCTTCATACGGCCGGGGGTTCCGCATCCCTTCGGTCGCGGAAGCGTTCCTGACGGGCGAGGTCAGCAACCTCGCGGTTATTCCTAACAGCGACCTGAAGGCGGAAAAGAGCTCGTCGTATGAGTTCGGAGTCTCGCAGGGGATCGGTGACTGGGGCACCTGCGATGTTGCCGCGTTCCTGTCGGATTATGACAATCTGATCGAGGCAGGTTTGATCGTGACCTCCTCCAATCAACCGCAGATTCAGTGGCGGAATGTGACAAAGGCGCGCGTCCAGGGGTTCGAAACCTCTCTGAAGTTTGGGTTGTTCGACGGAGCGACACAGGTCAACCTGGGCTATACCTACGTCTACCCGGAAGACGTGACGCAACACGACCTGCTCAAATACCGACCGCGGCACCTGTTCTACTCCAACCTGCTCCTGCACTTCTGGGACTTCACCGCCGGCGGCGATTTTCGCTTTGTCAGCCGCGTGGACAGGATCGACGAGGAGCTGGTGGAAGTGGGAATCGTGCCGGATGGTGACGAGCGGCAGGATGTCCTGATGGCGGATTTCCGTTTGGGGGCGGATCTGTCGGCGCTTGGCCTGCCCCTGACCATGACTGTGAACGTCAATAACGCGTTCCAGCGCAACTACGTGGAGCTGATTGGCAACCTGATGCCGCCGAGGACGTATGTCCTGGTGCTCGAGATGAAGCTATAGGGCATGCGAGATTGAGGTTAAGGGGTGGTGCAGGGTAAGGGGTGAAGCAGGGTAAGGGGTGAAGCAGGGTAAGGGGTGAAGCAGGGTAAGGGGTGAAGCAGGGTAAGGGGTGAAGCAGGTCAAGGGGTGAAGCAGGTCAAGGGGTGAAGCAGGTTAAGGATTGAGTGCCTGGTCCCCTTGACCTTAACCTCAATCTTAATCTCAATCTTAATCTCAATCCTAACCTCAACCTTTTCTCAACATTATCTGGGGAGGGCCTATGTTACAACTCGCTACCCGTTTCATCGCAGTTTGTCTGCTCGCGGCGGCGTATCTCCCCGCCAGCGCGCAGATCACTATCACGTCTACCAACGTGGGGGATCAGATTCAGGTGGGGCACGTGCTCAGCAGCAAGGAAGACACTCTCGTCACGTCGGTCGACATCGGCTCGACCGGTTCGACGTCGTGGGATTTCAGCGGACTTGCCGCGCACACGACGACAGCGCTTACGAGCGTCACGGTTGGCACGACTCCTTATGCCGCCCAGTTCCCGGGCGCCACGCACGCGTTCCAGACGACGCAGACGCTTGAGGGGATAACGGGGACGGTGTATGAGTACTTTGTGCTGGGGACCAGCTTTGCGGATATGGGGAACATGGGCTCCGGCGAGGTCTCTCCGGGCATCACCGCCGTGCTCCACACGACGAACACCCCCGCCTACGTCTGGTACACATTCCCACTTACCTACAACTCGACGTGGACGTCCAATTACACCTCGATCATGCTGGTCACGGTGCTCGGGTTCCCGTTTCTCCAGGATACGACGATCCACCGCGCGTCGTTTCTTGTGGACGCCTACGGTCCCATGACCATTCCGGGCGGGTCCGTGTATCAAGCCCTGCGGATCAGAGAGCTGGACAGCATCACGACGGGGGGGATCACATTTCCCATTGTGACGTATTCCTTCCTGGCAGCCAATGGGGCATTGGTGCAGGTGTCGACAGATCCTTCTTCGCCGACCAGCGGCACGATCCCCGTCGGCGGGGCGACATGGAACGGCCCAATCACCACAGACGTCGAATCGGTCACGGCCCTGCCGGCGGAGTTTGCGCTCCATCAGAATTATCCGAATCCCTTCAACCCCTCCACCACCGTTCGCTTTGAGCTCGCCTCGGCGGCAAAGGTGCGCATCGTCGTGACCGATATTCTCGGACGCGACGTCGCCGTGCTTGTGGACGACCAGCGCGCGCCCGGCCGTTACACGTCGACGTGGGATGCACGGGGAATGTCGAGCGGGGTGTACTTCTGCAGGATGGAGGCGGGGAGCTACAGGAGTACAGTGAAGATGGAGCTGGTGAGATAGATCGAGATTGAGATTGAGATCGAGATTGAGGTCAAGGGGTGGAGCAGGTTAAGGGGTGGAGCAGGTTAAGGGGTGGAGCAAGTTAAGGGGTGGAGCAGGTTAAGGGGTGAAGCAGGTTAAGGGGTGGAGCAGGTTAAGGATTGAGTACCTGGTCTCCCCTTAACCTTGACCTTAGCCTTGACCTTAACCTTGACCTCATCGAGTCCTCGATCTTGGTCTCGATCTAGATCTCAGTCTCGATCTTCCCCTGCCTTTACCCGGCTATAAACCTGCCAACCTCGCTTCCCTCTATCTTCCCTCCCAGCACCACGCTGTCCGCTCCTGCATACGGAAACCAGAGATCGCCGTTCCAGAAGTAGGCGCCGCAGACGAACACGACGTTGTTGACACCAAGCTCCGGGTCTCCCAGGGTTTCATGCTCGGTCGACGGCTGAAGGAGAGGTTCATGGCGTCTCACCACCGGATCCGGACGTGTGCAATCGAGGAGCGCGATGCCGAGGTCATATTCCCTCGAGCCGTCAGCGCGGCGATTCCCAAGATGGTAGAGCATAAGATGCCTCCCGCCGGACGTCAGCAAAGGGGGGGCACCGCCTCCCACCCAGGTGTCGACAAACCCGGCTCGTTGGAGGGGCTTCAGGATCGCCCCGCGGCCCTTCCACTCGCCGAACACGTCGTCTGCCTCCGCCCAATGGACGGCCATCGCATAGCTCCCCTGCATGGGCCGGTGAAGCATGAGATACTTCCCTCCCGTCTTCCCCTCGAAGAGCATCGCGTTCTTGTTGTGGACGCCGTTCAGGTCTCCTTTCAGCAGGCCATGTTTTTCCCACCGGACGAAATCCCTCGTCGAGGCAAGCGCAATGCGAATCGTGTTTTCGGGCTTGGCATAGCCGTACGCGGTATACAACAATACGTATCTGTCCCCCACCTTTGAGAGCCGCCCATCCTCAACTCCGAGGTTTTCAAATTCAAACTCCGGAGCTATGACCGGCTCACTGTGCCGGGCAATGACCTTCAAATCCGGGGAGAGGATCGCCAACCCCATTGTCGATCGCGTGTGGTCGTGTGCCGCGGTTTTCTTGCCCTGCGCTCTGTATAGGAGCACGCAGAAGGCGGGGAGAGCTTCGAGCGCTCGCTTGACCTCAAGGTCAAACGGCAGAGCATTTATGATGCGCTCCATCTCACCCTTCTCGTTGACCAACACGCATGCGGGGTTGAATGTCACCCTGTTTTCCCACGGATGCGACAACAGAGGAGTGACAAGAGGCAGCCCCTCATACAGTCGGTGGACGGCCGGAATGTGCGTTGCTGACATCAATCCGTTTGGAGTATTTCAGAATTCGAGATTCAGACCAGGCTCGTGATCCGCAGGCTGCGGCGGAAAGTGCGAAGGGTTGTGTCCGCCTGGCAGGTAATTGTTCTCGCCCCCCCCGCGTCTAAATCGAAGTAATTGTCTTCGAACATCCCGTCGAGTCCAGCAAGCCCGACGCAGAGATCCTTGACGAATGTCGCACTTCGCGCCCATACAGTAAACGTATTCCCACCAGGATTCTTCACATCAATGGCGATCCTTGGCTTGGGAAACACACAGTGCTTCGGCTCCGCAAGGAGCATCCTGTTCTCTGCAACGACAGTGCCCTGCACCACGATTTGAGCCCGGAGGTAGTGGCGCGCCGGGTCAATCCCCTGAAGCGATGTCGGGGGGACGCCGGCAATCATCACGGATCGGTGCGGAGGACAATCGCATGCGTGCTCTCGTTGCCATCTGGTTTCTCCCTCAAACGAATCCAAGGAGAGATGAAGCACCCCCTTCACGGGGTCATCGATGTCGCTTGTCAGCCAGACCTCGCGCGCAGTCTTGTCTGCCCTGAAACTCACGAGGAGCGGAGCAAAGAATCGTTTGGCATAGAAGTAGGCCGCTTTGGGGCGGAGTTTGCTGTCGATGATCGCCCAGCTGCTGACGGGCCAGCAGTCGTTGAGCTGCCAGAAGATGGATCCGGCGGTGAGGAACTTCCTACGGCGCCAATGCTCGACCGCTCGCTTGAGGGCTTCGGCTTGCACAAGTTGAGCCTTGTAGATGAATTCACCGAAGTCGACGGCAACACGGTGATGCGCCGCCTGAAACCTGTAGAGTCGTTCCGGCCCTTCGACCTGTTTGTTGTGGTGCTCCATCTGCGGGCTTTGTGGACTGCGATGATCCGGGTGTAGTGCCTCCTCAAGCGTCGCCCGGTTTGCAGGCGCCTGGAAGCCGAACTCCGCAACGAACCGTCCCCGGTCTTGTTCATACTTGTGGAAGTCTTCCCAGTAACTCCAGACCTGCCACTGGTGGCGTGTACCGTTCGACTCATCGTTGGGGAATCCCACCCCGAAGGGGGAACTCCTCCAATAGATCCGCGACCTGTCGAGTCGGCGACAAAGATGCGGGAGAATTTTACCGAAAATGAGTGCCCCCGTCATGTCATCCGGAGTTTTTCCGGGGTTCTCGTTACAGAAAAGCCACTCGCACTCGTTGTTACCGCACCACACCACGATGCTGGGATGGTTGCGGAGCCGTCGGAGCGTCTTCCCCACCTCCTGATCAACCTGTGTAAGAAACCACTGCGACTCCGGATACTCGCCGCAGGCGAACATGAAGTCCTGCCACACCATCAGCCCCAGGCGGTCGCACGTCTCATAAAAAAGGTCGCTTTCATAGACGCCCCCGCCCCAGACCCGCAGCATGTTCATGTGAGCGTCAGCCGCCAGCCGGAGCAGGCGAGAGTACGTAAAATTCTGGACCCGGGGAAGAAATGTATCGTTCGGAATCCAGTCGGCACCTTTGCAGAAGATCTTCTTCCCATTGATGCTGATAATGAACGTTCGCCCTTCCTGATCCTTCTCCTGAATCAGCTTCACGGTGCGCAGGGCGAAAGACACCGAGATCTCGGACACAGGGTCGTTCTTCCTCAGGAGCACGATCGTGCCTTCGTACATCGGCTGATCGCCGTAGCCGTTGGGCCACCAGAGTTTCGGATCCTGGATATGGAGCCGGCAGTGGACGCGAGTGCCACGGACGGGGATCGTACGCTCGAGCGTCGTCCCGTGACCGGCCACTGAGATGCGTGCATTGAGCCGGGCCTGCCTGAACCGTTCGACATTTGCCGTCACCTCGACAATCGCACCCTCCTTCCCGACTGAAACCAGCCGGAAGAAAGGATGTGCCACTCGTGCGACGTTATGTGCCTCAATGAAGATTGACCTCCAAATCCCCGATGTGGTCAGCTTCGGTCCCCAATCCCAGCCGAAGGAATACTGCGCCTTGCGCACGTAGACGCGGTGGGGCTCCAGAGCAACGCGCAGCGCTCCTTCGCGTTTCTCCAGCGCTTTCGCGTGCGTTACCGGGGAATCGAAATAGATCTCGATGCTGTTCTCCCCCTCCTTGAGAAATCGTTTGACGTTGAGTCGATGATCAATAAACATATTGGCGGTCGTGCCCGCCCTGCGCCCATTGATCCGGATATCAGCGAACGTGTCGAGTCCCTCGCAGACCAGTGTGACGGCGTGATGCTGGAGAAGCGTCGGCGGAACGTGGAACTTCTTCCGATATACCCACTGCCGTGATTCCACCCACCGCACGTCGAGCTCATTCATACCATAGAACGGATCCGGGGTGACCCCATTGGCCATCAGGTCGGTGTGCACGCAGCCCGGGACGGTGGCGGGCAGCCACTCTTGTGCCTTATCCCCTGGAGCGGGCATCGGACCATCACCGCCGCCGTCCTTGAATTCCCAGGCACCATTTAACGAAAGTGATTCCATGCGTCAGCGCATCAAGAGCATTGTTCTCGTCAGTAACATTTGGGACGATTGAAAGACACAGAAGTATACCCCGCTGGCGGCGTTGTGTGGCTGCCACCGGATTGAGTAGACGCCTGGCGACAGCCGTCCCTCCACCAGCGTCCCGATCTTTCTCCCGAGGAGGTCGAACACGGAGAGAGATATCTGCTCGCCGCCGTTCGAGGCGGGTATTTCAAAACTGATCGTCGTGGAAGGATTGAACGGGTTTGGGAAATTCTGATGCAGGAAATATTCTCGTGGGAGAACGCCGCCCGTCTCGGCGACTGCGCCTGTCGTACCCGCAAAGAGGCCGGCGATCTCCGGCACGGAGAGCGCGTAGTCGTACAGCCGCAGATCGTCCAGGACTCCGTTGAAGTTGTAACCCTGATTGTTGGGAAGCACCTGACCGATCGTCAGGTCATAGGTGGTCTGCAGGATCGTGCCACCGAACGATGTGAACGCATCCAGCGCCCCATTCAGCCAGAGTTCAAGGTCGGCACCGTTGTAGGTCACCGTCACCATATACGTTGAGTCCAGGACCAGGGAGCTCTCAGAGTCCAGATCCTTCACGCCGCTACCCGTCTTCACGGTCCACCGGAGCCGGCCGTTTGAGATGGAAACCTTCCACCGGTTTTCCCAGTTGCCGTGCGAGACCGGATATTGTTCGCGGGAGTAGAACGCGCCGACCTTCATCCAGAAATTTATCGTGATCGCCTTCTGCATGTTCAAACCCGGACTGTTCGCCACGCCGATGTAGCTGGTCAAGCCGTCAAACGCATATGCTTTGCCCGGTGCCCCGGCCCGGTCAGGTGCCAGGACTGCCCCATGAGTGACGCCGTCGTAGCCGTGTCCGGTGACATCGTTCGCATTCCCGTCGAACGGATAGTGCGCAACCAGTGTTCCCGTGATCGACTGTGAGAAATCCCTCACCATGAGAGAAACGCTGTCGATCGCCGATCCACCGTAACCGTCGAAGACTCTGCACCGCACGACGTAATTGCCCGGCTGGAGGGGGGCGGTCCATTGAGCGACGGAATCTACGTTCAACAGCGCACCTCCACTCGCGCTCCAATTGTACGTCAGCGTGTCTCCGTCGGGGTCTCGTGCCGTGCAGCGGACGTCCGATGCAGCGCCGATATTCACCTTCCGCGGAAGCGCGGTGATACGGCTGATCACCGGGAGTGCATTGATGCGCGAAACGACGTTGATCGCGGTTTGTGCGGAATCGCTCCCCCCGTGCCCGTCGTCGACGCGGCACCGGAGGAGATACGTCCCCTCCACTAACGGTGCGACCCAGAGCACGCTCGTCCCTTCGCCCAGTATCGTTCCGCCGGATGCATTCCACGAATACGAAAGGGTGTCGGAGTCCCGGTCGGTCGCGGTACTGTACAGCGTCACGCTTCCCCCGAGGACGATGGTGTGCGACTCCGCAGCAAGGCTTTTGATGCGCGGCGGGTAGTTTGCGACCGACAGGCCGGACCGGTAGTCGACAACGACGCCATTGACGAGCATCCGATCGAGATCGTATGTCACGGACCCGCCGGCGGGAGTAATCACAGCAATGATCGCACCGTCGGCGGGAATATCGAGGGCTGTCGCTCCAGAGACGTTTGTCCGCACAATCGAATTCGAGACAGCGTCATAGACGTCGTGCAGTCCCGGCCCAAGATCGACATGCACGGTTTCCCGAACGGCGTAGGGATTGAAATAGAGGAATGAGGGGTATGCGCTCTTACGGTAGTAGTCGGTTTTCAGAAGATCCAGTGCCAGGATCATCGAGACGTCGGTGGTATCAATGATCCCGGCGAGTATCCCGACATGGGATGAACCGTAGAGAGTCAGAGTGGTCGCCCCCCACCCCCCCGTGATCGCATCACCGGTCCCATAGGGGGTCTGAGCGTTCAGCTGCTGTCGCAATGCCTCGTACGCAATGACCGATGCGGAATCGTATTGTGCCGCCCAGGCGGCGTTGTCCTGATGGTCTGCCGGGAGGTATGCCGGGTAGAAGAGGCGCGCTGCGTTGGCGGCGTTCAGCACCCATTTGCCGACCGCGCGCGCGAAACGGTCATCGTAGCGCACCAGTGGCACCAGAGCACCGATCTGTTCAAACGTATTCATCACGAAGGCGTAGTCGTTGCTTCCGTTCACCTCGCCGATAAGGCCGCTGCAATCGTTGCCACCCCATTGTCCAACGATTGCCCCCCAGGATCGCAACGGGCCGACATCGAAGCACCAGTTGAGCATCCGCTCCACGTTGTACATGGTCCCAAGCTCTGCGTTCATCCTCGCAGCCGTCAGGACGCCGTACGGAAGCTGGAGCTCGTACGACGGATTGGCTCCATAGCTGTCGAGGAATTCCATCGCCCACTCTGCCCCGATCCTGTACGCACTGCTGTCCGTTCGGAGGTGTGCGTTATAGAATATCCAGGCGAGGGCTCCCGCCGCCTCGGGCTCGTGCACACCGGCATCGTATGGTGTCATCGTATTGAGATACCAACCACGATGGTTCATGTTCGGCACCCGCCATGGCATGGTGCTTCCTCCCATCGCTCGCGCCGCCTGAAGCCAACGATCGGCAACCGTTGAGAACTGGTAGTTGAAATCGCCTGTCCCCGGATAGAGGTCATTCAACTGGTAAAAGAACACGTTAGGCATTGTCGCATACCACCAGTCGTCTCCGCTGTCGTCAACGGGATGATTCTTGTACACATTCTGTGACGGGCGCCGGTTGAACCATTCCTCTGCCATCAGCACCCAGTCGTAGCCCGCCTGATTCCTCTTGTCGATGCCTGCAAGGGTTGCGCCGATCACCGCAGGGAGACAATTGATCGCTTCGGCGGAGAGCGGGGCCGTCGTCCCTACCACGGTGTGAAGGCCGAAGCTGTTGTGCCCCGGATAGTTGATTGTATTCGAATAGACCCGGATGAGTGGCAGATACGTTCCCGTTCTGCTCAGATCGAACACAAGGGAGTCGTATCCTCGCGCCACCCGCTTCCAGTCACGCATTTGATAGGGAGCAGGGAGGTTCGGCATCTGTTCGATCCGCGAGACGGTAATCTGTTGGGACGCGGCAACCGTCGTCGCTGCCATGGCCAATCCCAGGATTTCCACCATGCGTCTCATCGCAGCGATTCCCTGAAGAGTGCGCTCTCCTTCCCTTCCATGACCCGCAGGGTCGACGTTTTGATATCGAGGGCCAACGCGATCTCTTCTTCGCCGGATGCGTTGAAGAATCCGTAGAGGAGATCCCCAGTTTCTCCACGTCCTGTTATCCTGTATCGGGCAACGCGCACGGCCCGGGGAAAGCGCTCAAGCTCAACCAGTGTCATAAGCGCCTCGATCGTCGACTCCGCTCCAGCGTTCTTATTCACTGTCGTGGAGTCCTGTATCCCGTCGAAGCAGCGTCCTGTCACCGGGTCATACATCGGCACACCGGCCGCATTGTTGCCGAACAGCCACGAGGCAGAGAGCCCTGCCATGATAAGGTACTTCGGCTTCTTCGTTGCTTCATAGAGCCCGATCAACGCGAGGGTCATAGGCCGGACGCAGTAGGCGATTTGCTCGAAGGTCTTCTGATCTTCCGGGGCAGCGACGTCGATTTCCTTCCGGTACCCCTGAATGAGTAGTCGCGAATAGAACCCCACCGCTTCCCGCTCAGCGGAACGGAGGAAGCGGGCGTTGCGGAAAAGCCTTCCAGCAGACGCAAGGACGCTCGACTGACTGTTCCCCCACATATGCCACATTGTTCGCCACGAGCGGTGCATGCCATAGGGGAAGCCGGACGCATCGCCGTCCTGCATAACGACGAATCCATCGCCCAGTTGTTCTATCGCCTTCTTTACGCCAGCATGTTCGGTGGCACTGAAACTTTCAATCAGGCCGAGGGCCAATTCGCTCGTTGCGTCGGCCGCAGACTCATACAACAGCCATCGCGGGACACGATATGACCCGATGCTGTCCATTTCACCGTACCGCTGAAGAATTGTCGTGACGTGCGGAATTGCGCGGTCGATCCCCGTCCGAAGTCGACCGGCAAACTTCGGGTCGCGGTCTCGGAGTATCCGGTATCCAATCCCCATGGACCATACCCCGCGCGCCGCCCACCAGCCAAATGATTTGCGGCTGGTCTCCCCGTCACGGTTGACCGACCGGTCGGCCCTGATGAAATTGTAGAACTCCCCGTCGTCCGCCTGCATTTTCAGGACAAATGCCAGCAGGTCCTTTGCCGCGGCAAGGCTGCGCCCATCCCCTGTGGTTTCGAAGTGCCGCAGATACAGCACAGCCGCACGCGCCGCATCATCGACACAGGCGATCCCCTCCGGCCCGGATTCCTTCGCGTCCGTCCAATGATAGTCCGGGTAGTTGGCATACACATGCACGACGGAGACTGAATCGCCGTCGAATGCTATGCGCTCAGTAAGATGCCGCAGATGACTGAAATTCACCAGCGACTCTTGCCCAGTCGCAGAACCGGAAGCCAGGAACAGGAAACCGACGACGATTGATACGCGATTCACAGGTTTGGTTGAACGATACTCTTGATGGTGCGTCCCTCACGTTGAAACCGCAGCGCCTCATGCACATTCGCAAGCGGGAACTTGTCGATCTGGAACCGGTCGACGCGTACTGTGTGCGAGCCAAGCAACGAGATCGAGCGTGAAAAGGTATGCGGATTGACGTACGAGCCCACAATCTTCAGCTCCCGGGAGTATACTTTGTTGGGCTCAAGCGGAATCGTCGCTCCGACCGGGCAGACGCCGAAGAATTCCACCGTCCCTCCGCGCCGGGCAAGGTCGACCGCCTGCGTCGCCGTCTCCGGCCGTCCAGCACACTCGATGACGACGTCGGCGCCGACGTTTGTCAGGTCGAAGATTGCGTCGCGCGCTGTCTCTGTGCCAGGATCAATAATGGTGTCCGCCCCGAGGGAGCGGGCCATCGCGCGCTTGTGGCTCAACGGCTCAACAACTATGAGCCGGGATGCGCCGTTGAGCCTGGCAAGTTGCAGCATGATCAGGCCAATAGTCCCCCCGCCGAGGATGACGACGGTGTCGCCGGCCCTGATTCCGGCAAGGTCAATCCCATGGATGACGCACGACAGCGGTTCAATAAACGCGGCCTGTTCCGCGGCCATTCCGGGCGGGAGAGAGTATGCCTGCGCGGACGGCACGATGCAGCGCTCCGCCATCCCGCCATCAATATCCACGCCGAGCGCACGGAGTTGGGCACAGAGGTGGACCTCCCCCCGCCGGCAGTAGTAGCATGTCCCGCAGGCGATATTGGGATCGACAGCAACGCGGTCGCCAGGTGCAAACCCCTGCACACCCTTCCCGACATCGACAACGACACCGGCATACTCATGCCCGAGGACGACCGGAGGAGTAGCGCGCGACGTCCCCTCGAGAATATGCACATCGGTACCGCAGATGCCGCACGCATCGACCTGCAGAAGGATCTCGCTGCTCTGAAGCAGGCGGAGGGGTCTGTCGACGACCTTCAGGTCGTGCGGTTTTTCAAAGAGCGCGGCTTTCATTTGAGTTCAAGTTGGCCATGGTGTTGATGCCATCAGCCAGTCTATCAATAGTTCACGGTCACCGTATCATGACCGGCGGATGCGAGGAACCTGATTTCAGTGATGACCCGGCTCCCCTCTACGGCCGTGGAACTGTACGATGCGCTGGTTTTGCCGTTCACCGTGACAGTCGACGGAGCTCTTCCCCCGGAAACGTGAAGGACCGTCGGATGTCCTGCATAGGAGGAGACGGCGATACTCAGCGCATCGTGCCGGGCAGCCGCATCAACGGCATGGAGAATCGCGTTGGCGTTCAGCAACACTGGCTGACCTGCAGCGGCCGGTGTTACAGTGATTGATCGTGCAGGCCGCAACGAAAGCGGGAGTATGACGGTTGGAAGTGCCTTCCCGCCCGCAATGATGTTGGCCGTCGTGTGCGCACCCGGGCGAATACTCACCTCCTTACGACTGCCGAATGCAAGCGAAAGCGTGACCTCGGTGGACGTCCGGGGCCTGTTTCCCCCAAGCGAGATATTCCACTCATCCTCGTCGATACCGAAGATCCTGTACAACGTGTAGAGGGTGAAGCCGCCTGCCCAGAGGAAGGACGGCTTGTCGATCATCCCGTAGGCCGCTTCGGCGGTATCAGAACAGCGATACTCGAACATCGCAGGATGGCCGAGCGGAGTCCCGGCAATGCCGTCGAGGGTCATGGTCCGCTTCACAAACGACAGGGCTTCCTCGACGCGTCCGAGCCGAACCAGCGATACGGCGTAGAATGCGTTTCCTTGCGGCCAGACGCCTCCATTAATATAGTAAAAGGGGCGTCCCGCTTCCTCTCCCGCAAATTTGTAGTAGGCAATCGCTTCGGTGGTATGGAAGTCGGGCGGTGCGACGGTTCTCACACCAAGATTCCTGTCGAGAAGCTTTCGCTCCGCCGTCCTCACCAGCACGGCCGCGTGGCTGCTGTCGAGCAGTCCGAACGCCGTAGCGAGCAGCGGGCCCATGTAGTAGTGTGTGTCATCCTTTCCCTCATTCCGGTCGATGAGGTACTCCCGCTGCCGGTCCCAGAGTTGATCGACCAGTGCGCGTTGCATCACCGCAGCCATCGACTCAAGGCGGAGCAGGCCTGCAGGTCCCCGCCCGAGTCTCGCGCTCAGGGAGACATATTCCCGTAGTGCCCTGATGGACAGGATCGTCAGAAAGGCGCGCGGACCTTCGATATGGCCGATGTCCCACCAATCCGGCCTGTAGCCGTACATCAGATTGTCGGGCTTCCGTTGACGAAGGACTTCACTGATGCTTTTGGTCAGAAGGGGATACAGCATGCCGGCCGTCGCCGTGTCAAGCGAATGGCGCACGTAGCTCCCTGCCACGATCACAAACCAAAGATGGTTCCAGTTGTCAGGAGTGCATTGCTCCGTCACGAACCGTCCGTCGCGCCAGTAATAGGCATGCGGGATGACGGAATCCTTCGCCAGAGAGCGGAGGTAGAGCAGATCACGCCTCACTCTCTCCGTATCCCGGTGCACAGCGCCGAGGTCCGTGAGGAGCAGATCGTGCGTGAAAAAGAAGTTGTATTCCGCCGGGCAGGGCATCGGGACGATGCGACCGTCAAGATAATGTGCGTTTGCAGCAAGGATGCCGCTCGCCCAGTCGGCGGTGCGGTCAAGGACAGGGTCTCCGGTTACAATCCTGCCGGCTCCCAGTGCATAGGCCCTCACCCGTTCATCGGACGCCCTCACCTCGCGTTCCCATTCGCGGGCAAGAACGTCTGCCGTCGGACGCACCTCATCCTGACCGCAGCTTCCGATGATCTGGACGATTTCGATCGAGTCGTCGGGAAGGACTGTCAATTGATACAGGAATGCGGCCGCGGGGACAGCCCGCTCCGAAACGCGCGCGTCCGGGCCTTCTGGAAACTCTCCCGTCGAGAACCAGCGCGATGAGCCGTCGTCACCGATGTCAAGATCGGAAGCGTTTCCTTCGATCATTGAAGGCCGTGCGCCGGCATTCATGACAAAGCATGCTGCGCTGTCAAGCTCTGGCGCGTCAAATCGGGCGACGACAGCATCCCCATGGGGGTCATACTGCATCAACGCCGTATCAAAGCGAGCATATGTTTGGCAGGACCTGAGCGAAAGCCGGAGGTGCGTGTAGGCCTCGATCGCGGCATCGGAACGTGTCGTATTTCTGAAGATCATACGGAACACGAGGGCGGGCTGCGACTCGCAAAACTCGTAGCTCAACGCGCACGCAATCCCGTTAATCGTTTTCTCGAACCGCACGGTATGCGGACTCAGGGAGTAGACCCATCCCGGTGTGCCGAGATTCCGCCGTTCCCCTCCATTCACCCGCATCCCGGCCGACATGGGATGAGACTCTCCCCGCCGCCAGTAATCGGTGCTGACATCGATGCTGTTCGCAACAGGATAGAACAAGCTGATGCGCGACGGGAGACACCGGCTTTCATGAAATTCCGCTCCTGCAAACGGGCCTCCCACCTCCACCTGACCGTAGCCGCCGGTGAATCGGTAGCGCAAGTGGTCAATCTCCTGTGACACGAGCGGAACGGCCTGGGTCATTGCGCAAGCCCAGCATGCAATTTGCCCGGCGAGTCTCATTGGGTTACAGTCGAGTGAATCCGCGGGGACGCTTCCCCGCCGGTTGCTGGAATACGAAAGAGGACGGCGTCGCCCGCCGTCAATTGCACACGCTTGGCGATCTCCACAGCGCCCGCATGGAGTGTGACGTTTCCCTCCGCATCATCCTCAGCGGCGACAAAGAGAGTAATCTCCTTTCCATTGGCGAGCGCAATGGCACACAGCGCATCATGATCGACACGCACCGGAACGGACACGCCAACCCGCACGGGGAATGCGCTCCCTATCCTTCGGGAGGAGTAGAGCACCCCGTCATAGAAAAAGGCATTGAGCCGTTCCCCTCCGACCAGTAGATCCTGAACCGCGATCCAGAGCCAGTGTGGGGGGATTGCGGGCGAGATCCGCAGCTCCCCGAGGTCTGCCGTCACGCCGAGAAGTCCCTCCACACCCAGCCAGAGGTAGGTCGGCGGCATCCACGGGCTCATGGTCATCCCCCTGCTAACGAAGGACTCACCGTGCAGGCGCTCTGGAAATTCTCCTGGAACAACATTGACGAACTCGAGGGGGCGTCTGATTTCGCTGAGCCGGTACGTGTTGACCATGGCCTCCGCCAACTTCCCCGGGTTGTCACCGCGAATGCAATAGCCCGCCCACGCCGTGAGGTTTGGCCACACCCCTCCCATGAGCTGGTATCCTGCGTCCGGGTCGTACTTTTCCTCCCGCGGACTGACTGTGCGCGAGCCGTACGGCGTCCAGAATTCCGGTCCGGTAAGCGTCTCCAGAATCTTTCGCTTCCGTTCGGGCGGAGCAATGCCAAACAACACAGGAAAAATGAGGTCGCCGGTCACGTCATGGTGCCGGACGCCATCTGTGTCGATGTTCAGCAGGTACATTCCGGTTGTTTCGGACACCAGTCGGTCGTTGATCGCGCGCGCGAGCTCTTTCGCCCGGGTGTCGTACCGCTCCGCGTCGGCCTGCAGCCCGAGCATTGAAGCAGCCGACGCCAGAAGGGAGAGGGCGAAGGCGCATTCGGCGTTGATTTCGGTGACCGCTCCGGAGAGCGTGTAACCGTCAATGATGTTCCGCCAGCTGCAGATCCCCCACACATTGGTCCCAGTGGCGTCGCAGCGGACAAGCCCGTCCCTGATCTGCGCAATGATCCATTCCCCTGCGTCCTTCATGACAGCGTACTTCGCCCGCAGGAACGCCACGTCGCCTGACACGGCGGCGTGATGCACAAGGGCGACGATGAACAGGGGGGTATCATCATTGATGTTCAGATTGTAGTCGTGCAACTGCGGTGATTCTTCATTCGCATGGATATATTCAGTTAGTTTTCCCCTCTCGTGTACCGCATGCACGGATACCATATTGAGCATCGCCCGCGAAAACTGCGGCGTCAGGTAATCAGACCCAAATACGTACCATCCCACGTCGCGGATCACCACAATGTCCTGCGGCGGATCGTTGGTGAACCCGTCACCAGCACGGAACCGGTGCTGAACGCGGGCAATGTTCACTTTCGCCCACTGGAGCCCTCGGTTAATCGCCGGCTCCGGAGTGACAATGCGTGTACGAGAAAGAAGCTCCTCATAGTGCTCGACGCTCCGGAGAAGGAGGGCCGGGACATCCCCAAGACGGGCGGCTGTTTCGGCCGCACCCGCCGCACCCGACGGTGAGACCGCAAGGAGGAAGGGGGCTTCAAATGTTCTGCCGGGTGGGACCACATAATGGTATTCCACTGCGAGCGTGCGATCATCTGCAGACCATGTTGAAGGCACCGATACCCCGCGGAAGCATCGCGCCTCGTTCATCCTGTCCGTGGTGACGATGTCCCATTCCAGGCCGCGTATGCATGTGCCGACTTTCGTCTGCTGATCGGCAGCGGGGGGTTTTTTGGTGAAGTGATCGGACGGAACCGCGGGAAACGTGAGGACATGGCGCACGGAAAATGTCAGCTCACGCGGGCCGTCGTTGTTCAGCGAAATGATGAAGATTCCGGCCAAGAGCTCAACAGGGTCAATCGAGTCCTTGTCGGAACTGAAGGGAAGAAAGAACCTCCTCCGAGCCGACGATCTGACCCCGTGGAGCGCTGTCGTCTGGGACTCCGGCGCAAAGATCGTCTCGGTCGCTTCAAGGCGGTCGTCGTCCACGGAAATGTCGACGAGCCATTCCCCGGCATAGAACCGGTTGTCAAGTGAGCACCAGAGACCCCGGAGATTCGTATGCGCATCGAGCTGCGCGAAGAGGAACCGGTTTCCGAGGCTCGACCCGGCATGGAGGTCACCGACCCGGTATCTGTATTCCAGTCGCTTCATCCTTCCTCACGGGAGATTTTGCCACCGTTCATCGATCGAGGGGAATGCCACCCGGGGGAATGTCCCTCCCGGTTTGTAGAGCATGACATCAATGGCCTGGCGATCCGGTTGCAAGCCGGCGGCGAGCGAACGAACAGCGGTCTCATCCACCGTGACGGGAAACTCGTCCCGGAGCCGGCGAAGGAGGCGGAAGAGCAGCTCGTTTTCCTTTTGGGCAGCGAGCTCGCGCCGGATATCGGAACGCACCGCCTCGAACCCCGCTGGCCGTCCGGCAGTATCCCGGTATCGCCCCCGGTGACTTTTGAACTCCTGTCTCACCAGCGAATCGCTCACGGTAACCGACCGCCGGATCTGTTCGCGGGTCGCAAGATACAAGAGCTTGGCATCCCACCTGGCCGCCTCTCGATGCACCGCGTCGCGTCTCTGGAGCCCGCGCTCGTATGCCCGCTCGCTCAGCAACCGGTCCTGCACCATCTTCCAGACCGTCTGTTTCACGCTGGAATTGAACGCATCGAGTGAAGTGCGTCGGAGCTGGAACTGTCTGATGTCGAACCAGTCCAGGTACTCCTTGACCGTCATCGTCCTGCCCGCAAACTGCACGAGTGTCGCATGAAGGAACTCCCCTGCGCGGCTGATGGGGCGGGGGCCTGCTTCGGTCATGAACGTCGCCGGGATCTTCCATTTCAGCCTCATATCGCGCGAGAGGCCTTGCTCCGCCAGATATGCGCGAAGTATATTGAACCCTCCTGCACGGATGACGGGGTTGGCGGCCTTCATCATCGTCTTGACATATTCATCCCCCAGAATGCGTGCGCGGGCATCACGTAATGTCCGGCCTGCATCGCCGCGCAGGCGAGCCTGCTCGCTTTCCGTCTCCAACGGGTTCCGCCAGACCCTGTCGAGACGGACGATGTAGTAGCCATCGGGTCCCCGGACCGGCGCAGAAATCTGCCCTGTCTTCAGCCGGGCGACGCTCTGGGCAAGTTCCGGAGTGTTTGTTTCCAGTCCAAGGAGAGTGGTCTCGGTCGTCCGCTCAGCGGGCGGCAGCCCTTCGCCCATTGTCTTCATCAACGAATCGAACGGGGCGCCCCGGGAGAGGGCGCGTGAGAGTCGTTCCGCGCCATCCCAAGTGCGCACGTAGAGCCAGGTGAGCCCGAGGCGAACGCGGGCCTTCTCCGACGCGGTGTCGATTTCCGCATCCGACACCCGCACGCGTGCAAGGATGTCGTCGTAGTACAACTGATCCACCGCAAGGTCTTCTTCGATCGCATGTACCCTGGCCATCACAAAGTGCGTTGAATCCAGGCGATCCCTTTCAGCATGCAGCGCAAGCAGGCGTTCGTTGATCATATACTCGAGATGCTCCCGGAGCGGGTCGCTGCCTCGCTTGATGAACGCCGGGCCAAATTCATAGCTCTCCAGGAGATCCGCCGCGGTGATCGCGAATCTGTCGACCCGTGCCACCACCTGCGCAGGAGGAATATATGGGCCGGGACGCGCTGTCGCAGATCCTGCGGCAATGGTGAAGGCTGTCAAGCCCGAAAGCAGAGCCGTACTGCTCACCTGTCACCCTTTCAGACCGGTGGATGCCATGCTCTCGATGAAGTAGCGCTGGAAGAACGTATAGGCGATTACCACGGGAAGCGATAACAGCGTCGCGGCCGCAAGCAGGGCCCCGAGCTGCGACTCCGCCTCGCCGCCGATCGTAAAGAGCGTCACCAACTGCGGCATCGTCATCATCGAGCGTTCGCGGATCACCATGATCGGCCAGAGAACCTCGTTCCAGCTCGTCATGAACGTGAGGATCCCCACCGTAATGATCACCGGACGGGAGAGCGGCCAGATTACGCGGTACAGGATCCTCAGCTCCGAGCAGCCGTCGATCCTCGCCGCATCGATCAGCGCCCCGGGGATGCCCATGAAGAACTGCCGGAACAATACGATCCCGAACGCGCTCATCATTGTTGGTGCGACGAGTGCGGGATACGTATCGATCCACCCCAGCTTGACCATCAGGATGTACTGAGGTATCAGGACAATCTGAAAGGGGATCATCATCGTGAAGAGGATGAGGACGTAGAGCGCCTGCCTCCCCGGGAACTCCAGCTTGGCCAGGGCATAGCCGACCAGCGATCCGAACAGGACGACGGATGCTGTGCATGCAGCGGAGACAATTATGCTGTTCACAAACGCACGGCCAATGGGGATCTTGTCGACAACCTGCTTGTAGCTGTGGAGATCCATTCCGCGGTCGATCAGCGACAGTCCGGCAATCGCCGTTTCTGGCTTGAGCGAGCCTGCAATCATCCAGAGGAACGGATACGCGAACAGAACCGCCCCGATGAGGAGCAGCCCATATGTTGCCGTTTTCGCGATCATGCCTGCTCCGTCGCAATGAGACGCCGCTGGACCAGCACGACGCCGAGGATCACCAGCGCAAATGCGAACCCGAGCGTCGCCGCGTACCCCATATGGTTGAAGTAAAATGCCTGGTTATAGATATACAGCATCCCGGAAAGTGTGCTCTGCATTGGTCCACCGCCCGTCAGCACGTACGGCTCAATGAACAGCGAGAACCCCCCGATCGTCGACAGGACGACGATGATGACAATCGTGGAGTTCAACTGTGGGAGCGTAATGTGCAAGAACTGCCGCCTGCGGCCCGCGCCATCCAGACTCGCCGCCTCGTACAGCTCCGCCGGGATGTTTTGCAGGCCGACGAGAAAGAGCACGATGTAAATTCCCGCATTCTTCCAGGTCGCCATGACCGCGATGGAGGGCATCGCCCATGCCGCATCGACCAGCCAGGGGACGGCCGGCAGTCCGAGCGCGGTCAGCATGCTGTTCAACACCCCGTAATCGTACGAATAGAGCTGCTGCCAGAGGATCGTCACCGCCACCCCCGACACCACCACCGGAAGAAAGTAGAGCGCCCTTAAGAATCCCCTGAACCTGACGTGCGTGTTCAAGAGGAGCGCGAACCCCAGGGCGATCACCAGTTGCAACGGGATATGAATGAGCAGGAACAGCAGCGTGTTCCCGAGCGTCCTGTAAAACAGCGGATCGCGGAAGAGCCGGGCGAAGTTCCCCACCCCAATCCACTCCATCGGCGTGACGATGTTCCAGCGATGAAACACAAGGATGAAAGAGAACGTGAGAGGGTACGCCACGAAGGCAAGGAAGAAGACGACGTACGGGAGCGAGAAGAGGTACCCATTCCCGGCAACGGACCTCCTGCCGCGATGTCCTCCCACGGCGAATCTCATTGGTTCCACCTGATGATCATCTCTGCCCGGCGCACTGCGTCGCGCACCGCTTCAGCAGGCGATTTCTTCCCGTAGACCGCGCACATCTCATACTCCTGAGAGATCCCGTCAAGGATCTCCTTGAGGTCGGGGGCTGCATCGACACTCCGGCTGTGCAGCGACTGCTCAGCGAAGGTAACCATGAGCGGATTCCCGCGGAAGTACTCTGCGAACACCGGATTCTCAAGGAGGTCGCCCCGCACGGGGATCTGATTGCACAATTCCAGGAGGAGCCTGTCGTGGTCCGCGCTGACCATGAAGGCGACGAACGCCCACGCCGCTTCGGGATGCGCGGTCGTGTTGAAGATCGCGATATTCTTGTAGTCCCCCGACGTGTATACTGGTCCAGAGCAGTCATCGGGGACGGGCAGCGGGCTGATGCCGTACCGGAGATGCCGTGCGAACTTCTCCATAGTGGCGATCTGCCATGGGCCGGCGAAATGGGTGGCCTTCTTTTCGAGCAGAAAGGGATCCCCTCCCTGAAAGTACGTCCGGGGAAAGAGCCGCCGCTCATAGCACTGCTGGAAGAAGCCGAAGACCTCCTCTGCGCGACGATCGCCAAACGACACCTTGTTGTCCTGCAGGAGCGTCTTCCCTCCCGAAGCTGCAATATAGAAAGGGAAGAAATCAAAAAGCCGCTGCCACCAAAGGGGCCTGATGTCCCGCTCTCCCATCCAGACATCGATCTGGCCGTCGCTGTTCGTATCGCGGGAAACCTTCGCCCCGGCGGCGAGATACTCGGAGTACGTCCTCGGGACCTGGGTGACGCCGGCTTCTTCGAAGAGCCGGCGGTTGTAGAACATCATCACCGGGTTGGTCTTCCAGGGGAGCTGGTACCAGTGGCCGTCGCCGCTGCGAAATGTGGCGAGGAGATCAGGAGGGATCCGCCGCCGCGCAAGTGAGTCGAAGCCCGGAAAACGGTCGAGCGGAAGGAGTCCACCGGCCTGCGTGTATTCGTGAAGCGCGCCGGGCCAGATGTTCGAGCAGATGTCCGGCGTGGTTTTGCCCGCAATCGCGGCAAGAAGCACCTCTTCCGTGGACTGGCTCACGGGAATCGCCTGCATCCTGACGCGTATGTCGGGGTGGAGCAGGTTCCAGAGACTGACGAGTGTATCGGCCAGCTGGACCTCCTGCTGGTTGGGGGCCGGCCAGTAGGTCAATTCGATCTCTCCGCCCGCTGTCGGCATTCCCCTTCGCTCCCCACACCCCCACGCCAGCATGCACGCCGCCGCGAGCCGGGCACCACACCGCAGCGCCCGCCTCATGGATCAGAAGAGAACGGAAACCGCAAAGACATGGATCCCCTGAAGACGTCCGAAGTCGCTGTAGGCATAATCAAACCGCGCTTTCATATCCCCCCCGAACAGGTCGGCAAGCACCCCGCCGCCCGCCGAGACCCCGCCCTCGCCGTCCGTCAGGAAGAGCGATTGATACCCCGCACGGACAAAGAAGATGTTCTGAAAACCGTATTCCATCCCCACGTTCATGCTCTCATAGTTGTCCGCCGGATGGAGGGCATCCGCCGCGATGGTCAGCAGGTGTTCCTCCGATCTGACAGCGTCAATTGCGATACCGAATTGGAAATTGAGCGGCAGATGCCAACTGTCCATTTCGATGTTCTGCGGGATCTGATCGTTGCTTCCAAGCTTGGTGGGATCGACCGAGTGGAACGTCCGCGTGTCGCGCCCGCTCAGTTGCATGTCCGTGCCAAAGTTGGAAATCGACGCCCCGATCCGCATTCCGTTCAGGAACTCGGTCGTGAAGAGCGTCCCGACGTCGATCGCAAACGCTTCCGATTTCATGTCCCAGATACGTTCGGCGATATACTTCGCCGTGAAGCCGATGGAGAACTTCTCGGAGAGGTTTCGCGCGTAGTGAACGCCGACGGCGAAACTTCCCGCGCTGAACATCTCTCCCGTTCCCTCCGGCCGGTCCACTGTTGTCACGGGCATATCGTCCATTGCGAGCGAGGTAAAGCTGAGCCCAAGCGAGCCGAATTCCACCAAAGGAACCGCGACCGCGGCATAATCGAATCTCATGTCCGCGATCCAGTTGGTGTGGGTGAACACGGCTTCGCGGTAAATCAGCCGGGCCATGCCCGCCGGATTCCAGTAGAGACTTGTCACGTCGTCGGAGGTTCCGACAAACGCCCCCCCCATGCCAAGCGCACGTGCGCCAACGGGGATCTCGAGGAAGGTCGCGGCCGTGGTGCCGACCTTCGATACGTTGCGGCCGAGGAATTGCCCCGCCGCCTGCGCGGTGAGCGTCAGCACACAGAACGCCATCACCAGTGACCTGGTCACGCCCGTATCTCCTTACGCATTATTTGATCAGCGCAAAACGCCCGATCTTTTCGCCAATGCCCGGTGCATCCACGTGGAAGACGTAGACACCGTAGGCGACGTCCATCCCATCCTTGCTGACGAGATTCCACGGTTCCTGCCCATTCGCCGCCGTTGCGTCATGTTCCAGGGTCTGCACCAGGAATCCCCGCACTGTGTAGATTCTGATGGTGCACCGCGCCGGAAGATTGGTGAAGTAGATCCGGCGGTCCCCCCTCCCCGCCCGGAACAGCGTCGGGGGCTCCCAGGATGCCGCACCGACGTAAGGATTCGGAACCACTGCGATCTTGTCGAGGTCCGACCTGGCCTTTTCGGTGCTGGTCGCGGCGCCGCGCACGGTAAATTGAAACGCCTCACCGGTCCGGAAGGGTTTCGTCGTTACGATCGTCAACACATCGCCGGGGACGGGAACCTTCGGCGTGCCGGCCGTGGAGTCCACGAAGAGCCGGATGCTCCACGTGCTCCGGTAATTCCCGGCAACCGGCGGTTTCCCCAGGCTGTCGCCGTACGCCATGATCACCCGGTCACCCACGCTGAACGTGCCGTCGTTATCCGTGTCATAGAAGATGAACGGCGCCTTTCTGTTTTCCGTTGTGTTCCAGACCGTGAACGGCACAGGCTTGGCCGGGGGGCAGCCGAAGAAGAGCCCCCCGACCGACGTGTCGGCAGGCGACGCGGTGAACCGCAGCTCAAAGTCCGCGGGATAACGGACGTTCAGCAGCGTGAACCCTCCACTCTGGTCGAGCGCGACTCTCGCGATGAGGTTCGGGCCGCCGGCGTTCCACTGCGTTCTGTTCTGATTGACGTCGACGGTTGAGTCGTTGTAAATGTATCCGATCAACCCATCGGTAATCGGAGTTTCCTCTCCGACCGCGATGACTTTTCTGCCTGCAATCAACACGCGACCGGCAGTCTCGTCGGTGAACGTAAAGGACGGAGAGGGATCGTTCTGGAATGGACCGGTGTTCTCAAACACAATCCCGTATCTGTGGCCGTCTTTCAACGAATCCGGATTGAGCACTGTCACATCGAGCCGCCCCGTGCCGGGACCGGAGTGCAGGATCGTTCCGTCAATCCCCGGTGCCAGGTATCCCGCGGCAGGTGCGCGCGGAATCGCAACAGCCGTGTTGATGTCGGTTTTCACATTTCCGTTGATGTCAACATCCAGGATGCTGGTACACTCCGAAGGCGCGATGCCATCCAGCTCCCCCTGTGGGGTTCGGGTGACCAGCCCGTAGTCATATGAGACGATTGCGTAGTAATAGGGTTGTCCGTTCTGCACGTCGGTGTCGACAAAAGTATGGCGCAGCCCGGTGTCGTTACCGATGTCAAACTTGACCCCGTTGACGTCGATCGGGTGCAGCCCCTTCTTTCCGTCCTTCAGATCGAATTGTGCGATCGGCTTGCGGTACGTCTTCTTGCCGTACGCGTCGGTGATGACCAGGGCTTCGAGGAAATTCGGGTCAGTACTCTTATATACCCGGTACCCCTCGAAATCGTGTTCGCGCAGGAATGGGTCATAGGAGTCCTCCGCCCGGTCGTCCCAGTAGAGCGTCACGCGGCGGTCACCTGGAACCGCGGTCACCCGGGGAAGATCCGGAGGTTTGGCAAACCGGTAGTTGGCGTTGTAGATCTGCTGGACCGTTTTCTTCCTTCTCACCAGATCGTCACGATCGTTGCCGAACAACAACGCCATCGAAAACCGTTCGGTTGCCCCCTGCCGCAGCGGGAAGAGGTTGCCCGGGAATCCCCCCTGTTGCCGGGCGCCGGCGGAGAAATACATGCCAAGATTGACGTCATTCAGCTGCTGGAAGCCCGTGGTATCAATCGGCGTCGTCAGCACGTCCCAGTTCTGCTCGTCGTTGTGCAGCTCGTAAAAGTGCACTGGGAAGATGTTGAACCCGGTCAGCCCGATCTGGTCCGACTCGTCCTTGTCGAGGATGCCGAACTCCGGTTCCCCCTGTTCTGGCTTCCCGTCCCCCTGCGAACCGTCAGGATCGGGGCCGTCGTACGCCGCATCAAACAGTCCGAGGCCGTCGGTGCCCACGTCGTCATTCAACGGCTCGCCCTCATCCCAGACGCCGTTGCTGTTCAGGTCGGTGAATCCACGCCAGTTCATGTTCTCGTCGCCGGTCCACCAGTAGCCCTGCTGCACGGCGGGGATTTCGTCCACGTCGTCATAGGAGTAGAACGCCAGGAATTTTTGGACGTTGTAACGCGACTGCATGGCAGCAATCACGTTTTGCGGCCCGCTGACCAGCATCCCGGCGTCGTTGTCACGCACCTCATCGACGATCCCGTCTGCATCGTCATCGATGCCGTTGACCGCGATGCCCGGACTCTCGAGGAATGCGTATCCGGCAAAACCCACTGGCACCCAGTTCCCCGGCTGGCCGATGCCGTCGCCGTCGAACGCATAAGCGATGTCGAGCTCCGTATCGAAAAGACCGCGGTCGTCGCTTGAATCCTGGTTCCCCCCGATCCCCCAGTCAACGTACTGAGCAAACACCGTTCTCGTGTAGTCCTGCTTCGCGATGTTCGTGATCTCGTAGTACCAGAAGATCACGTCAGCGGCCAGGACCTGAGACCATTGAAAGCCGCGTGTGGCGACCTGGAGGCCAAGCCCCCCTCGGGTTGTGTCCACCGGGTCAGGGTAATATCGGTACTGCTTGTCGGGCGAATCGTCCATCCGGAAATACGTTTCGATATCCGCATTCAGCACTCCGCGTCCGAAGAAGCCATTCCACAACCCATTCCAGTCGAGCCAGCGATCGGGCCAGGTCGAAGGCCACGTCTCCGGCTTGTTGCTCATGGCCGGGAGGTTCTGCGTCGGGTTGGCGTAGCCGGGCAGAGGCGCCCATCCCCTGGGGATGCCCGTGATGGGATCTTTGCGGATGAACTCGCGGTAGTTGGTCTCCAGCGGATGGATGAGTGCACCCGTCGCGTCGCGGGTTTCTGCCTGGACGATGACGGCGATCCCGTCCACGTAGGTGTGTCCCGTGCCCTTCGGCCACTCTCCCGACGGCTGATCGGGCCAGTGTGCGACTTCCCCGTGGTTGAAGAAGATCGTCCGCACGTTGTTGCCGTCCATGATCCCGCGCTTCGTGTGGATGATGTTCCCCTTGTTGGGATCGATGAACCGCTGTGCCTCCGCGATGATCGGCAGGATCACAAGCAGCCACAACGCGCAGGCTGCCCTGCATGCGCGGAACGAACGTGACATACCGGTGCCTTTCATGCACGACTCAGAGTGTGACCCCGAGGCCGACGATGACCTGCCGGGGAGCGGAGTAAAATTCAGGACGCATGTAAAATTCGTCTATTGTATTGATGCCACGGGGCTTGCCGGAGTATATTGCGGACAGGCTGTATCCCGCCCGTCCTGTATCCGTGAAGACATCCAGCTCGTTGCGCGCATCAAACAGGTTGTAGACCTTGGCAAAGATGTTAAGCGGCGCGCCGAAGAAATCCAGGAATTTTGTCGCATACAGGTCGACCGTGACAACGGTCGGCCGCGTCTCGCTGTTGACAAGCCCCGTCCGCTGGTTCTGGAACTCGGGCGTGTACGGTAGCCCCGAGCCCAGCTTGCCGATGATCGTGATAGTGAAATCGTTCAGCGTTCCGATAGTCGCCGTCACGTTCAACGAATGCCGCCGGTCCCAATCGAGAGGCGCAAGCTGCTTCTGACTCTGCCGCGGCGGATCGGTTTGATTGTCGAGAAAGACCGAATTCGGATCCGATGCGTTTCCCTGCGCGATCTGGAACGTATAGTCCAGGGTCGCCGAGAACCCGTGGGTGTGCCGCTTCTCCAGCGAGATGATGATCCCGCGGGCGTTGCCGTAGTCCCGGTTCACATACTGCGCATACTTGTTGCCGTTCCCAATGTCGAAGATCTCCGTGCCGATGAGGTTACGGAAATCCTTGTAGAACCCGGTCACGTCCATCTTGATGTCAGCGCTGAGCTGCTGCTGCAGGCCGAGCTCATAGGCAACGGTACGTTGGGACTTGAGCCCTGGGTTCCCCACCTGGAACGCCTCGGTCGCGTTCAGGTTATACGACGGGTTGAGGAACATCAGGTCGAACTGCGGGACCTGGAAGAAGTGGCCGTACGAGAGATGCAAGACGCCCCGGTCTGTGATGGGATACGAGATGCCGATGCGGGGGCTGACTTGGCTCTCCTTCTCCGCGGGGGCAAGCCGGAGGCTTCGACCGAGGTGGAGTTGCTCAAGCAGCACATAACCACGCGGATTGAAATAATCGAACCTCACCCCTGCATTCACGATGAAATCACGGAACTCCATCTTATCCTGGACATACGCTGCATATTGCTGGGGCCGGATGATCGTATGGGCGAACTCCGACCGTCCGAACTCCACGGGTTGTGGCTTGAAGCCTGTGCTCTGGTCGTTCCGGATGCCGAAATTGTGGATCCAGATCCTGTGGATCTTCGCCTCGACGCCGACCTTGAACTGGTGTTCATCGGTTGCCTGGCTGACCAGATCGATCTTGCCCGAAAGGTACCGAGACTCACGATGGAGGTGGAGGTCTTCGGCTCCGCCAGTATAGAATGCAGGCCCGCTCACGGCAAGCCTTCTCGTATAGGGGGGGAAGCGCGGATCGTAGGGATCCTCGTAGACGTACGAGTCCTCCCGGTTGCTGAACCAGGCGCCGCTCGCTTCGAGGTATGTGGAAGCGCTGAAGACGCTCGTATAACTCAGGCTGGCAAGGTTCCCGCGCACGTAGTTGTGGTACATACCATCGGGGTTATAGATGTACAGATGGTTGAACGCTCGCGAATCGTTGCGCTGGTGCAGGAAGTTGAGGCGGAGCTTGTCGGTCCCGAAGAGTGAAACCGTCAGCTTCCCCTGAAGTGTCGTCCGGCGATCGTAATTCAAGGGCACGAAACTGCCGTCCCCCGATTTGCCGATGTACCATTGCGCCGGATTGTCCGACGTGAAGTTCGACGAGTCGGTGGGAAGGAACGTCCGCTCCCCATAGAGGTAGCCATCATTATAATAGTGACGGCCCGAGAGGAAGAAGGAAACGCCGGGAAGGAACGTCACCGGACCTCCGAAGTTCCCCTCGATGTTGTACACATCGTTCGGCCGGACTTTGTTGATGTTCCGGAACAGTCCGGTGTGCGCGCTGATGTAATCCCCCATGTATACCGACAGTTCGCCCGCGAACCGCTCGCCGCCGTCTTTGGTGATCTGGTTGACCACGCCCGAAAGGGCCTGGCCGTACTCCGCGTTAAAAGTCCCGCTGATGACCTCGAGCTCCTGGATGGAGTTGGTCTCAGCCGATACGCCCGATCGACCCGAGTAGGCGTCGGTGACCGGGATACCGTCGATCATATACAGCACCTCCCCAAGCCGCCCTCCCCTGAAGTGCCCTTCGACAACGCCGGCCTGGAGGTTGACCAGCGTGGCGATGTCCTCAACGGGATACGCCCTGATCTGGTCGGCGCTGACTTTGGCGGACGATGAGGTCAGGTCTTTCTGGATCATCGGGCGTTCCGCCACCACGACCACTTCTTCTCCCAGCGCGACGGATGACTCCTTCAGCGCGAAGTCGATGGTTGTCGTGAGATCGACCGACACCTGGACGTTCGTCACCTTCGAGGGGTGATACCCGACGGCCGACGTGGCCAGGGTGTAGGTCCCCGGGGGGATATTGATGATGACGTAGCGGCCGTTAATGTCTGTCGCGGTGCCAAGTTTTGTCCCCTCGATGAGGACGCTGACGCCGGGGAGAGGGTCCTTGGATGCGGCATCGGTCACAGTACCGGCGATTTTCCCCGTCGTGCCCGCGGGGAGATCATGCACACAACACAAGAGGAGCACAAGCGAAGCGAGGAGGGGGTACACGGATGGTCGGGTCATGGAACACCGCCTCGGCGTGGTCGACAATGGGGTTCAGGCCGAAAACGTGCAGGGGCGCGGCCTATCGCCGCGCCCCCACGTGCATCACTTCAACAGCAGCATCTTGGTCGTAAGCGCGTGATCAGGCGTTACCATGCGGCAGAAGTAGATACCGCTGGCCGCCGGAGCGCCCGCATCATCGCGTCCGTTCCAGACCATCGTCCACCGTCCAGCCGGCTGGATGCCGTCCACCAGCGTCCGCACTTTCTGGCCGATGATGTTATAGACTTCGAGCCGCAACGGCGACCGGACCGGGAGGTCGAAGACGATTGTCGTCGACGGGTTGAACGGGTTCGGATAGTTTTGCTCCAGGCGGAACGCGTTCGGTATCTCGCCACTGCCAGGGATCGGTCCCGGATCGTCGACCCCAGTGCCGACGGCGTCGATCGGGTTGATTGCCATATCGTCATACCATGCGACGCCGGTCCAGAGGTTGAAGGCGCGGGGGCGGATGGAGACCGCCCGGACGCTGTTGTCCGGCACCTCGATGATCACCTGGTACTGCGTCCAGTTGGTCGAGGTATCCTTCAGCACAAATCGGTATTCACCCGACCCGAACTCGTCCCAGCCCCCCGCATCAACAAACATCTTCCTGTGCCACGTCCAGGTGAACCCCAGCGCATAGGAGGCGTTGAACACCGAGTCCTTCTTGATCCCGCTGGTCTTCACCCATGAGCTCAGCACATACTTCTTCCCCGCACTGTTGGCCGGGATCGGCATCGTCTCGGTGAACCACACCAGCTCGCCCGTCTGACGTCCCACCGGCGCCGCCACCTTCAGTGAGTAGCTCCCCGAGTGCGCCTGCTCGGTCGTCACCCCTGAACCCGGGAAGTAGGTCTCACCGTCGTTGCCTCCCGTAGGGGCGATCCAGTACTGCCACCCCGAGTCCGCGTCCGCAAACCCGTTCCAGTTCTGGCCTGCCCAGGCATTGGCACGCCCCACAAATATCACGTTGTCCATCCACACCGTCCCCGTCGCATCGGTGCCCCCCTCCAGCGAGATCTTCATCTGGTACGCCTTCACCGGAAGGTTCACCGTCCCCACACCGTTGGTGTCCGCGTACCAGTCGCGTGTCGCTGCCGACTGGTCGACGTTCAACACAAACGGCACACCGCCAATCAACGCCCCCAGCGTGTCGTAAAACCAGAACTTCAGCTGCCACCGGGCCGCATCGTTCGCCGGGCTGGTGTTCACCCCGCTGGTCTTCACCCACGCCCCAAGCTTGATGTCCACCCCGTCGGGAATATTGTCCACCCAGTACCGCACGTTGTTCCCCGAAATCCACCGCGCCATCCCTCCCGTCGTCGCCTTCGCGATCTTCAACGAGTGCGTCCCGTTGTACACCTGGTCCGTCGCCCACGTCAGCGTCGCTCCGCTCGTCCCAGGCTCAGCATTCCACAACGACGGCTTCCCGCTCTCAAAACCGCCGTTCGGAACGAGATTCGTCCCCTGGCCGTACGCGAGCGCTGCGACGAACACGAGAAGCACCGCCGGCACCAGAAAGCGTATGTCTCGATTCATCGGACACCTCCTTACTGTGATTGATGGATGATACGTAAACATGCCTCTCCCTTCGCGCTGGACCTTCGCCCGCACGGCATCTCTCAGTCCAGTCCCTCCGCCGTGCCGGCAACTTCGGGAGAAGCGGGTTGCTGTTTCACTGTCGATGCGCGAACTATCAGTTCCACCGGTACGTAGGTGTTGACGATCGTCTGCGTTTTCGTCTTGACGGCGTGCACGAGGCGCTGCATGGCCAGGGTCCCCATTTCCTCCTTGAAGACACGGATCGTGGTCAGGGGCGGGTCCACATGCGTCGCCGATTCGACATCGTCGAACCCGACGATCGCAAGATCGTCGGGAATCCTCATCCCCTGCTGCCGCGCCACCTGTAAGCAGCCAATCGCCATAGCGTCATTGGCGGCAAAGATGGCGGTGGGCCTCCCTCCCCTCGCGCGCAGTACCCTGAAGGCACTTGCACCGTTCTCGCGCCGTGTGTCGGGCTCGTCGGTCACTGCCAGCCGCTCGTCGCGCGGAAGACCGAGATCGTCAAGAGTCTCCAGATATGCCTTGTAGCGTTCCGCGATGCTGGGGTGTTGCATGTCGCCCCCGATGAAACCAATGCGTCTGTGACCCAGCCTCGCGAGGTGCTCCACTGCGAGATGCGCCCCCTTCCTGTTGTCAATGAGGACAGATGAAAGTCGCTTCCCCGGCAGTTCATAATCGACAAGTACAATGGGAAGACCGATCCCTTCGATGTACTCCACAAGCCGGGCGCTGATCTTTCCCGCTATGATGACGCCGTCGACGTTTCCTTCGAGAAGAAACCGGGGGATCGAACTGTCTTCCCTGAACTGGTTGCCGACAGTCGTCAGCAGGATATAGAAATTGTGATTGCGTGCCTCGAACTCCGTTCCGAGGAAGATCCTGGTGTAGAACGGCTCGGCACTGGAAAAGTGATCGTCGGAGAGAATGAAACCGATATTCCCGCTCGTCTTTGAGGCAAGACCTCTTGCTACACGACTGGGATGATATCCCAGTTCCTTGACGACCCGGAGAACACGGGAGCGCGTCTCTTCGCTGACATAGCCGCTCTGGTTGATGACTAGCGAGACCGTTGACAGCGAAAGTCCTGCCTGCCGTGCGACGTCCTTGATCGTTGGTCTTCGGTGAGGGGTTTTTCCAGATCGCCTGGTATTCGGCATTAGCGTCATCGGCAGAGGGAGCACTATGCCTCATCATCAACCCAGCGCACAACAGGCGCTCATGCTCCTGAATTCCAATCAGCTATCGAAACGCTTTACTATCGGGAATCGAGAAATCCGCAAAAACTCTGCGGTTATAGCATCTAGTCTGGAATCTACTGCAGGAAAGTGGAGAAGTATCGAAGCGTTTCAATGGTACGGAAGGGAATTACCAATGTCAAGTCATTTTCTTGAATGGCAACCGAGCAACTTCTGTGCCAGCGATCGAAAGGAGGTTACTGACGTCGAATGGTCTCCCAGTAGCTTGCTCAGCAGCGTGAGCCCGGTACAGGTACCAGCCGGCGAAGGCGAGCAAAAGGGGGAGTGGTTGTCCAAGGGTGGATTCCTCCGTGACAAAACCTCCTCCGAGGTCCGATTCCCCGACTCGGGCGAGAATTCGTCCCTGTTCATCCGACCACTCGAGCGCTTCGTCAAAACCAAAAGCGTACGTGGCCCCGCTGGGATGCTGCAATTCACCAGAGTTTCCCCGGGCGAATAAACTGATGCTGGCGACTGCTTCTTCCCTGAGGTTTTCGATAACAAAGTGCCGGTGCAGCAGGCCTTTCCTCCGGAAGACCATGACGCCACCTGCCATCTCGGCAACGGCCGTCGTTCTTGAGCCCTGAACCCAGGCAAGGGACCCGAGGACGCCGTCATTGAAGAGCAGTTCGTAATGCGGCGGCGTTTTCCCCCGCCTGGCCCAGACGAATCTTCTCATGCTATCTCCCGTACGCACATACTGGCACCTCTTCCGGCCATGGGATATGGCCGTGAGACGCATTACTTCCCTTCATTATATAGACGGAAGAAAGTGTGAGAAGTTGGTCATGTTTCGTCACCCCCTGCGACCAGATAGGGGTCCGGGGATAGAGCCTGAGATCATCAGCGAAGGAGGCAGCATGTCCCAGCAGGAGATCGGCCGCCCCGCGTCCGACGAATACGCGCCGGACTTCAGTCGATATGTCGCCCGCGTCCCCGAAACAGACATCCTCTCCACACTTGCCAAAGAGAAAGAAGAGTTCCTCGCGCTTCTCTCAGGCATCCCTGCAAACCTGGTGGGGTACCGCTACGCGGAGGGGAAGTGGAGTGTCCGTCAGGTGATTGGGCACGTCATCGACTCTGAGCGAGTGTTCGGCTACCGTGCGCTCAGCATTGCCAGGAGTGAGCAATCGCCGCTCCCGGGTTTCGACGAAGCCCAGTACGCCGACGCCTCTTCGGCGGAAGAAGCCCCGCTCGAAGAACTGCAGCGCGAGTTCGCCTCGCTGCGGGAATCCCACGAGCTGATGTTCCGGCACTTGTCGCGCGGATCGTGGCTGCGAAAGGGAACGGCCAACGGATTCCCCGTCACAGCCCGCGCACTTGCCTATATTATTGTCGGTCATGCGCGGCACCACACCGCGGTCCTGAATGAACGGTATCTCTTGCGACCGTAACCGCCATCAGGCTCCGGCGACCAGCCGGCGTATGAGGCACTCCTGGGAGCAGATCTGACTGGAAACAGGGTGGGAGGTGAGTCTCAGGGTCGGTGACTGCCGAGCTCATCAAGCGCGGCGCGGAATCCTTTTGCAAGGCCTTCAGCCGGCCCGATCCCCCAGTAATGGAGGAAGATGATAACGGGGCGCGTCCCGGTCATATGGTGGTGAATCGCTGCGACCTCCACGTCGTTGGCGCGCAACGCTTTTACCACCGGCGTCACTTCTTCTTCGAGCATCGCAATGTCTCCCGCGACCGCTGCGGTGTCGTCGCTCCCGAATACCGCCAGCCACGAGTTGAGTCCCATGCGCGCGTTGATCAGCGCGCCCATGTCCCGTACCTCAATGTCGGTGCGGGGCACGACCACCTTGTACACGGGGGGGATGATCGTTCCCGTGGTGCCGATGATCCGGTTGAGCCGGTCTGCGTTAAGGTTGCCGCGGAGGAGGGGAAGGGCCGGCCTCGGTGGAGGCGCGTCCGGCCGGCGGACGCGGCCGATGAGATCGAGCGCTGGCTTCACATCACTTGCTAGAGATCCCGCGTCGCCCATGCCATGGATATGCATATACATAACGCGGGGGTCTTCGAAGAGAAAATGATTGTGCAGTGCCGTGACTTCCAGACCGTTCGCGAGCAGGGCGGAGATGACGGGGTTGACCTCTTCTTCCAGGAGCACGAGGTCTCCCATCATGACATCCACATTCCGGTCTCCCTTGGCGAAGGCAAGCCATCCGCTGAACCCGAACGCCGCCGGCGCACGCCGGCCGGCAACCGACACTGAAAGGTCGGGACGCATGAGGGTGATCTTGAGGACACCGTCACTGTAATCTCCGGTCAGTCCCAGGTCGGCAAGGACATCGCGATACTCCGGAGGCATTGCGGGTTGTTGCGCGGCGGCAACGCCGGAGATGAGGACACTGCAGAGGAAAAGGAAGGAACGCGCCCGTGTTGCTCGCGTGAGGTGTGCCCCGGCCATGATCTCGGTCACGCGGAGAAACTCCAACGATTGACCGGGAATGTATTGACTGGCTCGATGAATGTCAACTGTCCACCCTTCGTTCCGCGTAGCGCCTGAAACAAAACACCCCCCGCGATCGCGGGGGGTTTGCGAGGCGCAACCCCACCACCATGCGCCCTTTACTTCAGCAGAATCATCTTCCTCAGCTCGGTCTTTTCGCCGCTGGTGAGACGGCAGAAATACGCCCCGTTAGCGAGGCCGTCGCCGTTGAATGTTACGGTGTACTCTCTGCCCGCCTGCGCCGTCCCCGCGAAGAGAGTCGCAAGCTCGTTGCCGAGGATATTGTAGACGACCAGCGTGGCATGCCCCGTCGTTGCGACGCTGAACCGGATCGTCGTCGCCGGATTGAACGGATTCGGATAGTTCTGCGCCAATGCGAACCGTTCGGGCCGAGCCTGCTCTTCCACCCCCGTCGCGGTCGCAACGATGACTTTCACCGCCTCGCTGAACGAGGTGCTGCCGTCGAGATCAACCTGTTGGAGCCGGTAATAGTGCGTCCCGGCCGCGACACTGCGGTCGGTCCAGCTGTACTGCTGCGGGCTCAGCGTGGTGCCGTTGCCAGGAACGAAGCTTGACGGCAGCGTTACAAAAGGGCCACCGGCCGACGCAGACCGCTGAACGTAAAAACCGTAGTTATTGATCTCCGAAACAGTCGTCCAGGTCAAACGGACATCCGCGGAGGTGCCCACCACCGCGCCCTGAAAGCTGCCGAGCTGGATGGGGAGCGCCGCGGTATTCTCCGCAAGCGTCCAGTCGGACAACGCGGTGAGACCATTCTGCTCCGCAAAATTGGCCGCAGTGTCCGGTGCAGACGCAACGCCGACATCAACCCATCCCGAACCGCTGTTCTCCCACAAGGTATAGTTGTACTCGTTCCCCCGGACTTCGGATTGATTGTACGGGAGCCGGATGCTGTACCCGAACCCCGGACCCATCCCCACTGCGTCGATGCGGTAGTACCGTTTAACAATCACGTTGGTGTCGGCCCCGGCGCCAAGGTTTGGCGGATTGGTGTTCGGGAACACGGTGGCGGTGATTGAAGTCGGATTCCCCGTGCCGCCAGGGATGATGTAGGCATTCGCGCTGAAGAACCGGTATGTCCCCGTGGAGCCGGGTGCGATCGCCCGTGCCACAGTCCCGGTGATGCTGTTGGATCCCAGGACCAGCGAAGCCGGGTCTGTCCCATTCATGGTGAGCGTGTTCGCGCCTGTCGTCAGGTTGCCGCTGGTCAGGGTGAGGGTCCCACCTGCGGCGATATCGAGGTTCCCGGTCAGCCGCACGCCGGCAGCATTGTTCACCACGACGTTGTAGAATGTCGATGCACCGATATCCTGCAGCGCGCTTCCCTGGAACTGGACTGTGGAGGTCCCGCAGTTAAACCCGCCGCCATTGGTCCAATTCCCACCCACCGTATGCGTGAGGCCGGTCCCGGCGTTCAAGACTCCTCCCGCCATGATCGTCAGATGCCTTGTCACCGTCAGGTTCCCTCCGGGCGACATGGTACCGTCGACAACCAGATCATAGTACGTCTGAGGTGAAGAACCGCTCACCGTCGTATTCACGTACGTCACGGAGGGTGTGTACCCGTACCCCGGCGTGCTGCTGGTGAGGAATGTGCCGTTATTGACGAACTGCGAGCCGCTGAAGACGACCACCACGATGCCGACAGATGCGTCAAGCGTCCCGCTGTTCATTACGTCTCCGTCGAAAAAGACATGGAGGATGTTCGTGGAAACGTCGAGTGTCACACCTGACGCAATCGTCAACGTCCCCTCGGAGCGGAATGTCGTGTCAGCGGGGACGGGAGAGACGGTCTTCCTCCCGCTCCCCCCGAGCGTCAGGTTGCCAAACACGATCCCTGAACGGATCGTCTGGTCCCCGCTTCTGGTGAACTCCACCGTGCTCGCCGGATCCAGCGCGTAGCTATCGAACGCTGGGAACGCCGCCGTCCCGCTGATCGTCACTATGCCGCTGCTCCCGAGAGTGAACGAGCGGGTTCCGGCTCCATTCTCCTGAATTGTTCCGCTGCTGCTCATGGTCACTGTGCCGTACACCGACACAGAACCGGGGTTGGCATTGATGCGCACATTTCCCGCACCGCCGATGGTCACTGTGCTCCCTGCTTCCACGGAGAGCCGGGCACAATCAACGTTTGACCCTCCGACTGACACTGCGTGGGGCGACTGGACGATGACCGTGTCGGTCGCGTCGGGAATTCCGTCCGCATCGGACCCTGCAGCAAGCGTCCATGTCGACGCCGTTCCCCAGCTCCCTGACGCCTGGCTCTCAAAACGCCCCTGCGCCTGGACCATCCTCCCGACCATAGCCGTGAGTCCGATGAGCAACATCGTGGTCCTGAATCTCATACCGGTGGTCATTGTCTTCTCGCTGAGCTTGTTGGGATGCTGATGTTTGAACTTCCTACTTGTATGATTTCCCCACATACGAAACCGTGACTCGATTACTCTCTTTTGATCTTGTTCACAATGTAGTGTAAAGGGACGCACAGCGATGTGATTACGCGCAAGATAATGCGATTACATGAGTGATTTTACGACATCGCAGAAATCTATGACTTTGAGAATTGTAAAAATTACAAGGAAATTCTGGAATTTTCAGGCGAAAATGCGGATTCAAGGGAACAAGGGCACCCATTGGATAGTATAACGCTCGTGACGAGGATCAATATGCAAGTGTCCCCCATGGCTGCGCCGGGTGATCCCCATGAGCATCCGGGATTCCAGATCGAGGAGCTGATCGACGCGTTCAGGTCGGGGGAGGGAGCAAAGCGCGAGCGGGCGCGAAGAGCGATCGTGCGCCTGGGACGGAAGGCCGTCCCGCCTCTGATCTCCTGTCTTTCGGACGTAGACGACATAGTGCGCTGGGAGGCCGCCAAGGCGCTCAAAGACATACCCAATGTCTCGGCGGCGCCGGCACTGGTGAATGCGCTTGCCGACCCCGTCCCCGGCGTGCGCTGGCTCGCCGCCGAAGCATTGATCGCCCTTCGCGAGCAAGGGTTGCCTCACCTCCTGGCGGGGATTGTCCGACACGTCGATTCAGTCTGGTTCCTCGAGAGCGCGCACCACATCCTCGTGGTCCTGGGCCGGGAGCACGTCCTGCCGCGTGCGACCGAGGAGGTGCTGCATGTCCTTCGCGACTACACCGCCTCGCGAGAGCACCTGACCTGGTCGGCTCATCGCGCACTGATTGAAGAGTTCGGCTCACTCTCGGACACCCTCCCGAAGTAATGCCCTCCGCGATTTGGATCCTTCCGGAATTCTCCGCAGATTTGGACCAATGACGTCTGCCATACGCATCGTTGTTCTCGATGGGTATACACTGAACCCTGGTGACCTCCACTGGGATCCCCTTCTATCCCTTGGGCACTGCACGATCTTTGACAGAACCGCACCCGCGGATGTCATCACCCGGGCAATCGAGGCCGGCGTCGTCCTCACCAACAAGACCCCTCTCCGTGCAGAAACGATCGCCGCGCTCCACGCACTGAGATACATCGGCGTGCTGGCCACGGGATTCGATGTTGTGGACATCGAGGCGGCGCGTGCGATGAGAATCCCCGTAACCAACGTCCCCGCCTACAGCACGATGTCCGTGGCGCAGCTGGTGTTCGCGCACCTCTTCAACCTGACGCACCGCATCGGCCACCACACAGACGCCGTACGCGCAGGGCGATGGTCGGCCGCGAAGGATTTCATGTTCTCGGATTATCCCCTCACTGAGGTGTGCGGGCTGACGATGGGAGTCGTAGGATTGGGGCGGATCGGACAGGCAGTGGCTGACGCTGCGTTGGGATTTGGCATGAGGGTGGTTGCCGCGGGCTCCAACCGGCCTCTGGACCCTCCGCCCCGTGTCCAGGAGGTGACGCTGAATGAACTCTTCGCAATGAGTGATGTCGTTACGCTTCACTGTCCGCTCACACCGGCCACCAGGAATCTCGTGAGCAGGGATCGGCTCGCGTTGATGAAGCCGGCGGCCTGCCTCATCAATACCAGCCGCGGGGCGCTCATCGACGAACCTGCGCTGGCCGACGCGCTGAACGCTCGACGCATCGCGGGGGCGGGCCTTGATGTTCTTTCTGTGGAGCCTCCACCCGCCGACCATCCACTCCTGCGGGCGAACAACTGCTTCATCACGCCCCACGTCGGCTGGGCCACCGTCGCCGCCCGCGAGCGCCTGCTCCATGAGGCCGTGGAGAACGTGAAGGCGTTCCTCCAGGGAACGCCAAGGAATGTCGTCAATGCGTGAAGGGTGTGCCGCCCGGCGTCAGGCAATTGGGGTAGGAATCCGCCTCCGCGCCGCTCTGCGTATCGCCAGGTAAGTCGATCCAAGCAGGAGGACGGCAGTGAGAACCACGGCCCACCAGTGCATCACCCGAGATTCCGCGGTCATCTGGAGCTCACGCACATAGCAATAGGATACGTAGTCCGACCAGACGGCCCTGTCGCCTTCGATGACAGGCGCGTTTGTCTCGGCGATGACGCCCGGCATGATAACTGCCGAGCGGTAGGAATTGGCGAGGATGCGTTCCTGGTCGCGCATCGCCTGGCGAAACGCCGCGAACCCCGAATCGTTGGCAGCAACAGCCTCGCGCACCGGGTCGCGCCCAAGGAGGTGTTCGAATTCACGTTCCGCCTCTTCAAGAGAACCGGCTTCGAGGTGCCGGCGGCTGGCTTTGAAGAGTTCAGCCTTCATCGACGCCACACGCGCGCTGTCAAGCGCCGGACGCGGGGAGCGCAACGCTCCCTTCAGGAACTCACGGTAGTACGACTCAAACATTGACTTCGCCTTCCACTCTTCAAACCGCCCCCCCGCCCCTGCAAGGGCTACACTGTCGGCCGGCTCGCCGAAGGGCTGCTTTTCAATTTCGTGACGGAGATACAGATCCAGCTCCCGCGGGGAGAGGTAGTCGCCGATGGGCACCAGCGTAAAGGGATTGAACGACAGCATGGTCTCCGTGTATTGGTATTGCGTGTAAAACCATCGAAACCCTTTTTCCAACCGGATGCGGCTTCGCAGGAGATTTCCCTCCTTGCGTTCGGCAAAGCGCGTAAGATCCTCGTCCGATGAAAACCGCCGCTCAGCTCTGACGACCGTCTTCCCCCGTTCCCCCTTGAGCGTGGTAAGGGTCCAGCTGCTATCGAACGACATCGGGAGGTTCTGCGATGTGATTGAACCGCTGTCCGCGGTAAACTGCACCGTCCGCAGCATGACGCCGTCTGTCCCCACAGTCGTGGTCGTCTCGATTTCAAGGCAGCCACCGAAGAGCGACAGAAGGAGCAGGATCGAGGCGCAAAGCCGTGTGGGTTTCATGTCATGTCCCTTTCATAGTGATCGGCGGACAAGAACCTGGTGCTATTTCTGCAGGAGCAGCCGTTTTGTTTCGCTGAATCCCTCTGCGCTCAGCCGGCAAAAGTACGTTCCGCTGGCCAGCCCTGACGCGTTCCAGACGATTCGGTATCCACCTGGCGCCGTCGGTCCTTCGAGGAGCACAGCGACCTCTCGCCCGAGCAGGTCGTAGATGCGGAGTGAAACGGCTCCCCCCCGAGGAACGTCTATCCCGATCGTCGTGGTCAGATTGAAGGGGTTCGGGTAATTTCCCCGGAGCGCGAAGGAGGATGGGAGCGTGCGCCCATGATCCACTCCCGACGGGAGTGCACCGTACACTTGCAGCTCATACAGGGAATACCCCCACTGCGTCCCCCGCGACGTCCCCGTCATGCGAACGAACCTGCCGGGCACCGACAGCACAATGTCGTCCAGCCCGCCGTCGCCGCTCGACTCGACAAACACCGGCGTGAATGTCGCCCCGTCCGACGACACAAGGATGTAATAGGTGCGTCCGTATGCCGTTTCCCATCGAAGGGTTATCCGTTCCAGCACATAGACCGCGCCGAGGTCGACGGTGATCGATTGCGGATCGCTGAACGTCGATGACCACCGCGTACCGAGGTTGCCGTCGACCGCATTTTCTCCGGCGAGTGACGCACTCTCAACCGAGGTGACGGTCACCGGCCTGTGAAGTGCGAGATTGACCGGCGGCGTCGGAACAACGCGCACTTCTGCCTGGGCGGTGTTGTTCGACTCAACTCCTTCATCGATTTCGTTGTCGGGATCAACGACCGCACTCACTGTATACGTGCCCACATCCCCCGCGACCCATCGGTTTGTCCCGGGTGGGACTCCGGAGTTAGCGGTGATCAGTGCGGCCCCGCCTGGTGGGATTGCAGCAAGCGCATCGTCGGACACGCTGACTGGCTGACCGTTGACACTGAAGAGGATCTTGTGCGCGGTTCCGGCGGGGCTTGATCCAGCCCCCACATTCTTGATCATGGCCGCAAAGAGCACGGAATCACCGGGCACGGGGAAAGGCGGTATGGACCTGACGAGGGTGATCCGGAGATCCGGCTTTCGCGTACCGCCCAAGACCTCGAACGTGCCCGAAAGCGGCAGGTTTTCCGACGAACCACCCACACGGACCGTGTAGACTCCGGGATCAACCTCGAAGCGGCGGAGTCCTTCGTCGAAATACCATAACTCCTCCGGGGTGAGCGTGATCGTCACCGTCGTCGTCTGCGCCGGTGCCAGCGTTATCCGCTTGAAGCCCCGGAGCTGTTTCACCGGCATCGGGAGGATCGACGGGGGATTCGACAGATAGAGTTGTACCACTTCGTCTCCGGCGCGCGTCCCGGTATTCGTCACATCGACGCTCACCTGCACAGGCGTCCCCACTGCGGCGCTGCCCGGGGCGATTTGTAGGTTGGCATACCCGAACGTTGTGTAGCTAAAGCCGTGGCCGAAGGCGAACAGGGGAACACGCTGCATGGCATCGAACCACCTGTAGCCGCAACCTGCGTCGTCGTTGAAGTCGTCATTCCAGGCAGGGAGCTGTGCATCGGAGACCGGCCAGGTGACCGGCAACTTTCCGCCAGGATTGTATACGCCGAAGAGCACATCTGCAACGGCATTGCCTCCCTCCTGTCCCGGATAGAATCCCTGCACCAGTGCCGGGATATTGGCGATGCAGCGCTGGAGCCCGCAGACGCCGCCACTGATCAGCACGACAACGAGCTTTCTGTTGACCGCGGCCAGCCGATTGATCAGATCCTGTTGCTTCCCGGGGAGATCGATGGATCCCCCCGCCCGGTCGAATCCTTCCCCCTCCTGGCTTCCGTCCAGCCCTCCGACGTACACGACGACATCCGCGCTCGCGGCAGCGGTTGTCGCCGCGTTGAAACCGCTCGTGTCCGCACTGTTGATATCGCACCCTTTCACATACACAACTTTTGCAGCACCGACGATCCGTTCGATCCCCTGCCGCGGGGAGACGGTGTAGAACGGCGTCACATAGGCGCTCCCTGAACCGTCGACCGGCATGACGGCGGCCGACTGCCCGATGACCGCGATGCGTTGAATGCTGTCGGCGTTGAGGGGGAGCAGGTTGCCGGCGTTTCTCAGCAGCACAATGGATTTCGTCCCGGCTTCGCGGCAGAGCTCCTGATGGGCGGTGCTGTTGATCTCCTCGGGGTTGCCGCGGGGGAAGCGACCGAACATTCCAGCGACGATCTTTGTGCGCAACACTCTCCGCACTGCCGTATCGATGGTCGCCTCTGTGACCGTGCCGGAGGAAACAAGCCCGGGGAGATCATTCTGGTATTCGTCCGATCCCATGCATACGTCACAGCCCGCGGTAATGGCCCGCTGTGCGCTCCAGATCGAACCCCAGTCCGATACTACGTAGAACGGATACCCCCACATGTCGCGCAGGATCGTCGTGAGAAGGTTCCGGTTCTCCGCACACTTCTCGCCGTTGATGAGATTGTAAGCGTTCATCACGCTGAACACTCCCCCCTCCTGCACGGCGCTCCGGAACTGCAGGCCGTAATGGCCGACGAGGAGCTGCTGGCTCACGATCACGTTGTTGGTTGTCCGGCCGTTCTCGCGGGCATTCCCGTTGTAGTGTTTTGCCGTTGCCAGGCAGCCGGTCGATTGCACTCCCCTGATCACCGCGGTCGTGATGGCGGCGCAGAGGTATGGATCCTCTCCTCCCGTTTCAGGCGTTCGTCCGTTGCGCGGATCCCGGTCGAGATCCATGCTGGGACCGAGCATCTGGTGCTTCCCCTTTCCCAGGAACTCTCTTCCCATTGCTGCGCCCACGCGCTCGATCAGTGCAGGGTCCCATGTTGCCGCCATGCCGATGCTGACCGGGAACGACGTGGCAAGGCCGTCGCGCACCCCGTGCGGCCCGTCGGCCATGATAAAACCCGGGATCTGCAGGCGCGTGTTGTCCGCAGTGTTGAATCCCCCTTCATGGTGAAGCTGCTTGATCTTCTCCGCGATGGTCATGGAGGAGATCAACGTGTCGATGCGTGACTCCAGCGTTTGTGCGATGATGCCGCGACCGTGCGAGAACGCGACGAGCAGGGCGATAGCAACAGCGGACTGTGAACGGATCTGAATCATGACGCTCAGCTCCTTGACATGGCGACCATCGTCGCCGCAGGATGGACTGCGCGATGGTGAGAACAGGAAGGTGTCGGTTCGCAAAAGCGCGGAGGGGAAGATTCTGATCGCGCGGGATCAGCGCACCGTGAACCTGAACACCGTCGTTGACTGGAACGTCCTGCCCCGTTCGAGCGTCACCGGCGGGAAGCCGGCATGGTTGGCGGAGTCGGGAAAATGCTGCGTTTCGAGACAGAACCCCGCATGTCGCGCATACGCGACGCTTCCCTTCCCGACCGCCGTGCCGTCGAGGAAGTTCCCAGTGTAGAACTGCAGCCCCGGCTCCGACGTGAATACCCCCATGAACCGTCCCGAGGTTTTCTCGTGGGCAATCGCGGCCAGGTGCATCTCCCATTTCCCCGGGTTCAATACCCAGTTCAGGTCATAGCCCCCGGCGAGGGCCAGCTGTTCGTCGCCGGAGCCCATCCGCTTGCCAATAGCACAGGGTTTCCTAAAATCCATCGGCGTGCCGCTCACAGCGCGGATCTCCCCGGTCGGGATCAGATCTTCGCGTATCGGCGTAAACTTATCGGCATCGATGAACAGCTCATGCCCAAGGATGTCGCCTCGCCCGGCCCCGGCAAGATTGAAGTACGAGTGTTGCGTCAGGTTGATAATCGTCGTCCGGTCGGCCGCCGCGGCGTATTCAATGAACAAATCATTCTCCTCCGTCAGTGAGTATGCGACGCGGACCGCGAGGTTGCCCGGGTATCCCTCCTCGCCGTCACGGCTCCTGTATCGGAGGACCAGGGATGTCCCGTCATCGCTGGCCCGCTCGTCGACCTCCCACAGCACCTTGTCGAACCCTCTGGCGCCGCCATGGAGGTGATTCCGCCCTGCATTGCTCGTCACCGTGTACTCGACCCCCTCGAGCATGAATCTCCCTCCGGCGATGCGGTTGGCACACCTCCCGATGATCGCACCCATGTACGCCCTGTCGCCAAGGTACCCGTCGAGCGTATCATACCCAAGCACGACGTCTTCCCGTGTGCCCTTCCTGTCGGGAACGACGAGCGAGGAGATAATCCCCCCGTAGGTCAGGATGCAGACCTCCATCCCGTGCCGGTTTACGAGCCGGTATTGGTAGACTTCACGACCTTCGCGGGTTATGCCGAACTTCTCCTTTGTCATGGCCGTACGCTGTAGCGGCAGGTGTTGTATGTCGTGGCCGGCAGCCGGGATCAGTGCCTCTCGCCTTTGAACGCCTTGAGGACCTTCAGGGCGATCTCGGTACCGATCCGGTCCTGGGCTTCGACGGTGGAGCCCCCGATATGCGGTGACACGCTGACGCGCGGGTGCCCAAGCAAGGCCAGATCGGTCGACGTCGGCGGCTCATGCACGAACACATCGAGCGCCGCACCGGCTACCTTCCCCGAGTTGAGCCCTTCTAGCAGAGCCTCTTCATCCACCACGCCGCCGCGCGAGCAGTTGATGATGTAGACCCCTTTCTTCATCATCGCGATTTCGTTCCTTCCCACCGCGGGCCCTTTCACCGGGTCGAGGGGGAGGTGGAGGGTGATGAAGTCAGCTTCAGCCAGAAGCCGCTCCTTGGTGGTGATCTCGACGATGAAGTCCATGGGAGCAAACGGGGGGTCATACGCCATGACGGTCATGCCGAACCCGAGAGCCCGGCGCGCCACTTCTTTGCCGATGTTTCCCAGTCCAAGGATGCCGAGCGTTTTTCTGTACAGCTCGATGCCTGCGCCGTACTCCTTCTTCGGCCATCTGCCTTCTCTCATCTCTGCGGTGCTCCGGTGGAGGAACCGGCTCACGGCAAGCATGTGGCCGATCGTCAGCTCAGCGACCGAGATCGCCGAGGCGACGGGAGTGTTCAGCACGGGGATGTTCTTCTCCTGCGCGCGCGCCACGTCGATGTTGTCGACACCGACGCCTCCGCGCGCGATGACTTTCAGGTTTGTGCCGGCGTCGATGACCTCACGCGTCACTTTGGTTGCCGACCGGACGATGATGCAGTCGAATTCTCCAATGCGTCGGACCAGTTCGTCCGGTTTCATGCTCTGCTGTGTGATCGTGTGACCGGCATCTGTCAGGATCTTCGCTCCTTCCGCCGAGATGCCGTCGGTGATCAGGATATTCATGGATGCCTCCGGAAGTGGATGGTGCTGACGAAAGATAGCGAATTGGCTTCCGATGGGCAAGACAGCAGAAGAATCCCGACAGGAATATGTCAATTACGCCGAACTCGTTCCCGTCCACTCCGTTGCTTGACCAGCGGTCACGGTCTTGGTATATTGGCCCATCGCATTCCCTCCTCGCCACCACGAGGCTCCATGCGCACGAACGCGCTTCACTTTCCCCTCAACCTCAATCTCGATCTCAACCTTCACCTCATCCTTATCCTTCACCTCATTCTCGGCGCCTGGTCTCACGCAGGTGAGCTTGACTCCCTCCCTCCCCCCTTCGCCGTTCATGGGCTCCCCTATATCTATTACACACCGGAGACCGATTGGGCATTCGGTGCTACCGCAGTCGGAACATTCCGCCTGACCGACAGTCTTGCGTTGTATCCCTCCAGCATCACGATCGACGCCTACTATACTGTCCGCAAACAATACAAGGTGACACTCGCGCCGGAACTCTATCTCGATGATAACCGCTACCTGCTCTCAACATCGATCGAAGTCGGGAGGATCGTGGACCGCTTCTGGGGGTCTGGCCCGCGGAGTGAGGACTCCGACAGCACCGAATACGTCAAGAACATTGTGCGGATTCAGGCACGCGCACAGGTCCTCCTCCTCAAATCGCTGAAAGCGGGCGTGATCTACGAATACGAGCGGAGCACGGTCACCGAGAAAGAGGTGAACCCCTGGTTGGTTTCCCGCAGCGTCAGGGGAAGCGACGGCACAGTCGCGTCGGGTATGGGGATTGCGGTCAGCTGGGACTCACGCGACAATCTGTTTTTCCCTTCCTCCGGAAGTTTCCATCAAATCGAGTACGCCGTGTACGGCCGGTTCCTGGGTGCGACCGATGAGTTCCGGAGAACGCTTATCGATCTTCGCTGGTATATTTCGCTCGCCGCTCGCCACACTCTTGCAGCACAGGGAGTGGGATTGGTAATCGGCGGCGCGGCCCCTTTCGGGCGGCTCGCACCGCTCGGCGGCGACATGATTATGCGGGGATACTATACGGGTAGGTACAGGGACAACATCCTGCTGGCCGCCCAGATTGAATACCGTGTGATGGTGTTCTCCCGGTTCGGTGCGGTTGCTTTCATCGGCGCCGGGGACGTTGCCCCATCGTTTTCCACATTCGGCATGGGCACACTGAAGCCGTCATGCGGTGGCGGTCTCAGATTCGTGCTCGACCCGCGTGAGAAACTCACACTACGTCTCGACGTCGGGATTGGGCGTGGAACCGACGCCATTTACCTGGCCATCAAGGAGGCATTCTAACGAGGACGCTCCGGCAGTTGTCGGGCGTCTCATCGGAGTTCAATCGACGAGGGTTCCTGCGCGTTCGAACGTGGAAATGCGACAATGACGGCCAGGACGAGGCCGATCATAGTGTTGGACGGTGTTGTCATTGGCGTAACCTGGAGATGTGCCGGAAGCGGGCGTGAGGTCAGGAGGTTTTCATCAATTCGTTCCAGATGAGCGCGCTCGCGCCGAGCACGGCGGTATTGCCTTCCTTGAGGCCGGAGGGGATGATCTTCACTTTGTTCTTGAAGGTGCTCAGCAAATTCGCCTCCATGTGCCGCTTGGTCGGCTCGAAGATGAGGGGACCCGCATTGGCGAGGCCGCCGAACAGGATGATCGCCTCCGGGCTGAGATGGGCAACGGAATCGGCGAGCTTGAAGCCGAGATACCGGCCCGTCAGCTCGAACGCCTCACGTGCCAGCATGTCGCCACGGTCTGCAGCTTCCGCGATCGCCTTTGCCGTCAGATCCTGCGGCACGATGGCACGGAGCTCGCTTTCATCCCGCCTGTCGGCGAGTAGCTGAAACACCGTCCTGCAGATCCCCGTTGCGGAGGCATAGGTTTCGAGACAGCCGCGGCGTCCACAGCCGCATTCGCGGCCGTTCGGATCGACGATCGTGTGGCCGAGCTCGCCCGCGAACCCGTCGGCGCCGTAAATCAGATTGCCACCGGCCACGATGCCGCTCCCCAGCCCCGTCCCGAGCGTAATCACAATGAAATCCTTCATCCCCCGCGCCGCGCCATAGAGCATTTCACCGAGCGCTGCCGCGTTGGCGTCGTTGGTGACTGCGACGGGCAGGTCGTACAGTTTCTTCAGCATTGCGGCAAGGGGGACGATGACGCCCCACTTCAGGTTCGGCGGATTCTCGACGGTCCCCCGGTAGTAATTGGCGTTGGGCGCGCCCACACCGATCCCTTTCAACAGGTAGCGGCCGTCGAGCGCCTTGCGCGTCGCCTCGACGTTTTGGTGCAGGCGGGCGACCAGTTTCTCCGGCGGCTCTCCGGCGTTGGTAGGGATCGAGGATTCCCCCACGCAGTTCCCTTGCCGGTCCACGAATCCGAACTTCGTGTACGTCCCGCCGATGTCGATGCCGAGCGTTACCTCAGTGGCCGCCATGATTTTTGCCTTCCGATGATGTACCGCAATATGTCCCTTGACGCCGTAAAATGCAATGCGGGAGCGGGTTACCGTTTCCCGCCTGCGTCTGTCATCGGTACGCTGGCTTTGTTCAGCAGAGTAAACGGAACGGCAAACCGGTCGATCATCGCGGTGAATGTGCCGGGCTCAACGATGCGCGCATGGGGGATCCCGACGAACGAGAGATCGGACGACGTCAGTGCGAACGACACCTTCGTCCCCTCTCCGGGCTCGAGGCTGACCTTGGCAAACCCCTTGAGCTGCCGGTCAGGACGCGATACCGACCCATAATCGTCCCGGACATAGAGCTGGACGACCTCCTTCCCTGGGCGGGCACCAGTGTTCTTCACGGTGATCGCGATGTGAACGGTATCGCGCAGTCCCATCGCAGTCCGGTCGATCGTCATGTCGCTGTAGGAAAAGGTTGTGTAGCTCAGCCCGTACCCGAACGGGAACTGAGGTGCATACGTGTTCCCGTCGTATAGATCGGCTGGCTTCGCGTCGTATGTTTGCAGGGCGTTCGGATATTTTGGATATGTAATGGGGAGTTTGCCGCTCGGGTTCGCATCCCCGACCAATACGTCCGCGATGGCGTTCCCCCCTTCCATGCCGGGAAGGTACGCCATGAGGATCGCTGCAGCTCCATCGACGACGGGGCGGATGATTCTCGGTCTCCCTTCGATCAGGACGATGATCACCGGCTTGCCCGTTTTGATCATGGCATTGGCCAGGATCAGTTGCACATCGTCGAGTGTCAGGTCGTCGATGTTGCCGGGGGTTTCGCAGTACGCCCTTTCGCCGAGACAGGCAACAATTGCATCAGCCCGCCGGGCGGCGTCAACGGCTGCAACGATGTCCACCGGTTTGTCAAATGTTGTTCCCGGGACATATGTGACCCGCTCCGCGCCGATTTTCGACTGGAGGGCACGGAGCAGGGTGAGCTTGTCTTTTGGATATCGCGCTTCCTCATTCCCCTGCCAGGTGATCGTCCAGCCGCTGTTCAACGCGGAGAGGGAATTCGCCGTTGGGCCGGTCACAAGTACCCGGGCGGTACGCGCAAGAGGGAGCACGCCGTTTTGGTTCTTGAGCAGCGTGATCGCTTCCTGCGCCGTGAGGAGATTCTGTCGTGCCGAAGATCCCTCCGCAAACCGGGACTTCAATGAGGGATCGGGGTAAGGGCGCTCGAACAGTCCCATGCGGATCTTCACCTTCAGGATGCGCCCCACTGCGTCGTCGATCCTCGACGCGGCGACGGAGCCGTCCTTCGCGCATTCGAGCAGGAGATCGAAGAACGTGAAATCAAGCGGGACCATGCTCATGTCCACCCCCGCCATGATAGCCATCCGCACGGCCTCCTTGGGTGAGCTGGCGACGCGATCACGCGTATGCAAGCGCTGCACGTCCTGCCAGTCGGACACGACGAACCCATCGAACTTGAGCTCCCCCTTGAGTACCTCGGTGATCAAATGATGGTTCGCGTGGCCGGGGATGCCGTCCACTTCGGCGGAGTTCACCATCACCGTGGGTGCCCCTGCCCGGATCCCTGCTTCGAACGGCGGAAGGAAGTACTCCCGGAGCATGCGTTCAGAAATCCACGCCGCAGTCCGGTCCTTCCCCGTCATCGGGAAGCCATATCCCGCGTAGTGTTTGAGGCAGGCAGCCACCTTGTCGCGCGCGCCGAAGTCGGCCCCCTGCAGCCCTTTGATGTACGCGCCCCCCATGCTGCTCGTGAGGCAGACGTCTTCGCCAAAAGTCTCCCAGAGACGCGGCCATAGGGGCTGACGGCCGATATCCATCACCGGGTAGAAATTCCACGGAATGCCTGAGGCCCTCGTTTCGACCGCGGTGATCTCCCCTGTGCGCGACGCCAGTTCCCTGTTCCACGTCGCCGCCAGTGCGGTGGGCTGGGGGAACAGTGTGGCTCCAAGCGTATAGTTCGCTCCGTGGACCGCGTCGATCCCGTAGAGAATGGGGATCTTCAGCCTGGTCCGCCTGGTCGCGACGTCCTGAATCGTGGTGATGACCTCGTTCCAGTGATCCACCGAATAGCCGGCGGGGCCGACGTTCAGGATTGAACCAACATGGTACTGGAGGATGGCCCGATCGAGTTTCGCGGAATCGAGCTCGTGCGGTTCGAGACGACCGTCGACCCCCTTCGACACCACGTCGATCGTCACCTGGGTCATTTGCCCGACCTTCTCCTCTAACGTCATCTGCCGGAGAAGATCCTGCACCCTCCGGTCGAGCGACGCGGCTGCGGTCGAATCGGTTCCTCGCATCGCGCCGATCAGGAGGAGACTCCCGACGATAGTCATTGCGATTTTCAACATGGTCATACCGTAACCGGTTGTTTCCCTAAGAGGACGGGCCGGGGATTACGGAGTCATTGCCACAAACGGGAAAAGGTGTAGCAGATTTTTCTGGGTCGCCACTCGTCCAGCCCGTCGCCATTCGCATCCGGCGTTACGGCGATCAGCCCCCACCATTCCTCGTTCGAATACCCGTCGGGGTGCGCGCCTGTTGGGTACCCTCCGTAGTCATGGCTCAGGTTGTTGCCGGCTTTCCACCACTCGTCGAGAAACTCGAACACCGTGCCGCCGACACACACGTCGCCCACGGCGAGGATCTGTGCCCAGTTCGTGCTGTCGAACTGCGCCTGCACGTCCTCGTACTCCGTCCTGGTCCGGTTGTCGAGCGCGTCGATCCCCCACTCGGTGAGCACGATCGGCTTCGCCGTCTTCGCGCGGATGCCGTTCACCCCGGCCGCCAGGTCGTACGCGTACGCATTGGATCCCCAGAGGTCCATGTAGGTCAGCGACGCGTCGTCGGCATTCAGCGCGGCGTCCCCGATGTTGGTGAAGGCGCCGTTGCTCGCGCACACCGGGTGATACCCCGCCCCCTCCGTCTGGTACGCCACGATCGCGAGCTCCTGCACCAGCGTGTACCAATACGGGCTGTTCCCATTCCCGTAGTTCTGTTCGTTCCCCAGGTTCCACAGGAGGACGGCGGGGGAATCCTTCAGCTCGATCACCATCGTCCCGAATTGCTCTTTCACCTGCTGGCGGACGGCGGGATTGGACAAATCGGCGTTGAGATCCACCCAGAAGCCGACGATAACCCGGACATTGTTCTGCACGGCGACATCCAGCAATCCGAGATCGGCTCCGCTGTACGTGCGGATCGTGTTCGCGTGCATCTGGCTCAGGTACACCATGCTCCGTTCGTGGGTCTGTCGCGTCACACTCCCGCTGATGGGCACCGGGGAGTATGCCGCTCCCTTCACCAGGAAGGCGGTGTACACGCCGTCCCGATCAAAGTCGGTCTCAAGAGTCCTGCCACGCACGCGCACCGGGCCGGCGCTGAGCGGCTTGACTGCCGGCACGTTTCCGGAGATTCTTGTGAGCATTGGGTTCATGACAGACACGCCATTCACCGGAGCCGGCACGGGCGCCAGGTAGAGCTGGAAGCCGACACGCTCGACCTTCAATGTGTGCTGGCCGGGAGGGATGGAATCGAGGGTAAAGACCCCGCCATTATCGCTGAACACCACCTCTCCGCGTGTCACCGTCGCCAGCGTCACCCGTGCGTTCACGACGGGTGTTCCTTCCGGCGTCGTCACCTTGCCCGTGATAAGCCGGGGCGTCTCCGAGGGGCCGTTGGGAGATGATGAGCAGGCCGCAAGGAGGAGTGAGAGATGAGCACCAAGGAGATTCGTTACGAAGGATATAGGGAACCGGCGTTGCACGAGACGTTTACCGCGATTCGACCGGGGCGCGGACGCTGAATGCCGACTGGAGCCCTTCAGCGGAGTTCGGGCCGATGAAGAGCGTGAATGTCCCCGGCTCGACCCGCCGGCGCATGTCCAGCCCTGTGAATGCAAGTGCATCGACCGGGAGGGCAAACTGCACAACAGTCTTCTCCCCGGGCCCGAGCCGGACCTTCTGGAAGGCTTTCAATTCCTTAACAGGCCGGGTGACGCTCCCGACGTCGTCGCGCACATAGAGCTGAACGGTCTCCCCCCCCTCGCGCCCGCCGGTGTTCGCCACAGTTACGATTGCATGGAGCGTGTCGCCCACTCCCAGGGTCGGGTTCGCGATGGCCAGCCCAGAATAGGCGTAGGTGGTGTAACTCAGGCCGAATCCGAATGGAAAGACGGGGGACGACGGAAGGTCAATATAGCGCGACGTGTAGTTCAGGGTATCGACGGGGGGGCGGCCGGTGTTCTTGTGATTATAATAGTAGGGCTCTTGTCCTGCGCTTCGCGGGAACGTCGCTGGAAGCCGGCCCGTTGGATTGTACGATCCGAATAGGACGTCGGCAATCGCATGGCCCGCCTGCACGCCGAGGAACCATGCCTCGACGACCGCAGTTGCCCGGGCGACGTCTTCCGGTATTGCAAGTGGACGGCCGTTCATAAGCACGAGGACAAGCGGTTTCCCCGTCTGCCGAAGCGCTGCCAGCAGCTCGGACTGCCTGCCCGGGAGGCCGAGCGAGGACCGGCTTGCCGCCTCGCCGCTCATATCGGACGACTCCCCCATGAATGCAAGCACGACATCGGCCTTGCGTGCGAGTGCCACGGCCTGCGTGAAGCCGCCGGTGTCCCCGCCGCTGACGGTGCATCCGGGGGCATACAATATGTCCGTTCCACTCCTGACTGCCGAGCGGAGACCCTGCAGGGCCGACACCACATCTTGCGCCTGCCCGTTCCCCGCCCATGGCCCAAGCGGATCGCGAACATTGTCGGCCAGCGGCCCGATTACGGCGATGGAAGAGAGTGAGGGTTTCAACGGAAGGATGTTCCCCTCGTTTTTCAGCAAGACAATTGATCGCCGCGCCGCGTCGCGCGCTGCGGCGACGTGATCCAGATGAAGGGTGAGAGCGTGTTCCTGCTCCCGGCTGATCCCACGGTAAGGATCATCAAAGAGTCCAAGGAGATACTTTATCCTGAGAATCCGGCGAACCGCTTCATCTACCGTTGATTCCCTGACGGCTCCACGTTTCACGAGGGCAACGAGCTGGTCGCGGTAACATCCCGACATCATATCCATATCCAGCCCCGCCTCCAGCGAGAGCAGCGCGGCGTCGCCTTCCGTTGCCGCGACTCCGTGAGGGATCAGCTCGCCGATGGAATTCCAGTCGCTGACCACAAGTCCCTTAAAGCCCCACTCCTCGCGAAGCACCGTCGTCAGCAGCCACCGGTTGGCGCTGCTCGGCACGCCGTTGACTTCATTGAACGATGCCATGATCGTCCCCGCTCCCGCCTCCACCGCCGCTTTGAATGGAGGCAGGTAGACATCGCGCAGCGTTCGCTCGGACAACTCGACGGTGTTGTAGTCCCGCCCCCCTTCAGCAGCCCCGTAGCCCGCGAAGTGTTTCGGGCAAGCCACGATGGAGGACGGATTGGATAGGCCCGCGCCTTGAAACCCGCGGACTTTTGCAGCCGCCATCAGCGATCCGAGCAACGGATCTTCTCCGGCCCCCTCCGCGATGCGCCCCCATCGGGCATCGCGCGCGATGTCGACCATCGGGGCAAACGTCCAGTGAATGCCGGCCGCCGCCGCCTCCACTGCGGAGATGCGTGCCGAGTTCTCCACGAGTGCAGGATCCCAGCTCGCCGCCTCGGCAAGCGGAATGGGAAAAACGGTACGAAACCCGTGAATGACGTCCAGGCCGAACAACAGCGGGATCTTGGCGCGTGACTCCTCGACGGCAACGTGCTGAAGCTCTCGGACGTTGTCGCTCCCGAACACATTCAGCAGCGATCCCGTCATCCCCCGCCGGACGATCTCGCGCTGGGAGGAAGTCACCGTCCGCCCCTGTGGTCCGGTCGCATAATCCCCAGTATACTGAACGAGCTGGCCCACTTTTTCTTCGAGCGTCAGTCCCGCGAGCACGGAATCTACCGCCCGTGCAACGCGCGCCTCGTCCCGAGCCACCTGATCGCGGGATTGTGCAATCAGGAGCCCGCTTGCAGACAGGCAGACCGCAACCATGGAGAGTGGCGAACGGAATCGCCTCACACGATCAACGCGCTGCATGCGATGGAGCATTAGAAACTCATCCCGATGGTGATTTTGTGAATCGACGAGAGCCGTCCGAAGTCGGCGTAGGCATAATCGGCCATCAGCACCACGTTCCCCAGCAGGGGCTGGCGAACGCCGACTCCGAGCGTAAGAGATTCTTCCGAATCCTTCAGGAACAATGCCTTATATCCCCCGCGGAACGACACGAAGTCATTGAACGTGTACTCACCCCCAACGTTCACGCTCTCATAATCGTCGCTCGGATGCATTGCGTCCACGGCCAGGGTAATCTTGTGCATGTCCCCCAGCTGCGGATGATACGCGACACCCACGCGGAAGTTGAGGGGGAGCGACCACTCGCCGGTCGAAAGCTCTGCAGGTATGCGGCTGTTGTTTCCGCTGCTCGACGGGTCGCTGTCGTAGAGGACAACTGCGTTCTGTCCGGTCATCTGCATTTTCTGGCCGAAATTCGAGATGGCCATCCCGAGCGTGATCCCCTTGAAAGGCGTAATGTATTTCACCCCCACATCGATGGCGAGGGCACTCGCGCTCATCTTCCAGATCCGCTGATAAACCAGCTTGGGGTTGAAGCCGATGGAAAACTCATTCGTGAGCTTGATGCCGTAGGCAAGGCCGAAGGCGACATCCGACACGTTGTACACCTCCCCCGTCCCCTCCGGCTCGGCAATCGTCGTCACCTTCATGTCGCCAACGCTCGACGCCGTCACGCTCATCCCCAGCGTGCCGAGGTCGCCGAGGCTCACTGTGGCCCCGACATAGTTATAGGCCAGGTCGGCGAACCAGATCGTGTGGTCGAACATCACGCCGTTTCCGAGCGACGCGATGCCTGCGGGGTTCCAGTAGAGCGAGGACCAGTCGTCGGCGACGGCCACGAATGCCCCGCCCATGGACGACGCACGCGCTCCCTGCGCGATCGAGAGAAACGAGGCTGCGGTCGTCCCTTTCTTTGACACGTCGCTCTTGAAGATCTGGGCCGTTGCCGCGCCCGCTCCAGCAACGAGAAGCAGGATACTCAGGAGAATCGTTTTCATGTTCCTTGTCACCCCTGACTATTTGATGACTGCAAATTTCCCGACGTGCTCGCCGACCCCGGGGGCATCCACGTGATACACGTAGAGCCCGTAGGCGATATCCATTCCATCATCGGTCACCAGGTCCCACGACAGTGCGCCGTCGGTCGAACTCTTGGTGAGGGTCTTGACCAGATATCCCGCCACGGTGTAGATCCGCACCGTGCATTCTGCAGGAAGGTGGATGAAATCGATCCGCCTGTCGCCGCGGCCCGTTGTGAAGAGCGACCGACGTTCCCATGCCGCCGAGCCGATATAGGGATTGGGGACAACGGCGATGCGGTTGAGATCGTTCTTTGCCATTCCGGCGTCCATTCTCGCTCCCCGCGTCGTGAATTCAAAATAGTCCCCCTGGGCAAACGGACGCATTGTCCGGAGCACGTACCGGTCGCCATCCTGCGGCGGCTGGGGATTCAGACCCGGCCCGCGGAGCCAGGAAAGCTGATACGTCAGCCAGAAGTTGCTCGGGCTCACGTACCCGTCGACGATCCGGATCGTGTCACCGAAGGTGAGCGTGGCTGACCGGTCGGCATCGTCGATGATGAATTTCACCGGCGAGCCGCTGGTGGTGTTGGTCACGTGGAAGTTCACCGGCACGCGGGGGAAACGGGTTGCCGGAGAAACGGAAAACGAGGTATCGACGATCGTGCCATACCACACGAGTTCGTAATCAGCGGGCCAGGCAACATCCCTTGCTGCGTTCAGGTGGTCGGGTGCGACCGTGATCACCACCCCCGGGGCGGTTCCGAGCCACCCGGTGGCCGTGACATCAACTGCCACGGTTGTATCGTTCGTGAACGTGAACGCGAGGCCGTCGAACGGTGGACTGAGCTTGGCAGGGCCGAAATCAGCAGCGCTGACATTGACTTGGATGGTGTCTGCCGGCAGCCGAATGATGGAGTACGAACGTGTCGAGTACCGGGGGATGCTTCCCGCCGCATTGAACAGCACGCGGTACGACGCCGCTTCACGGACCGCCGTGGGATCCAGAACCTGCATGTTCAGCCGCCCAGTGCCGATCCCCTGCGTGACCTTGGTCGTGTTCCCTTCGATCTGCGGGGGAACGTAACCGGCCGCAGCGGCGTTCGGCGTGACGATCGCGCAGTTGATGTCGATGAATTTCAGCGTTCCTGCGAAATCCTCGGTGATGATCTTCGGCGTTTCCGCGGGTTGCAGCCCCGTTACCCCTTTGTTGGGGTCGCCCTGATCGTAGGCCACGAGCGCGTAGTAGTACCGCATGCCGTTCACCACGGTGGTATCGACGAATGCGTGCTGCAGCCCGGTATCATCGCCGCGCCAGAACCGTGCGCCATTGATCCCGACCGGGTCGGGCCCCACAATTGAATCCTTCAGATCAAACTGCGCCAGGGGCTTCCAGTACCGTGGATTACCCTGCGAGTCGGTGATCAGCTTGATGTCGTTGAACTCCGCGTCCGTGCTGCGATACACCATGTACCCCTCAAAATCGAATTTGTTGCCAAGGAAGGGATCGCGCGATTTCTCCGCACGGTCGTCCCAAAACAGAAACACTTTTCGGTCTCCTGCAACCGCGGTCAGTCGGGGCGTGTAAGGAGGTTTGGAGAAGTTGTAGTTCGCGTTGTAGATGTTCTGGACGGTCACCTTGTTGAAAATGAGCGCGTTCAGATCGTTGCCGAACAGCAACGCCATCGAAAATCGTTCGCGCCGGTCTTTAATGAGCGGGAAAGGTCCAGACGAGAAGACGATGGTGATGTTCGCATTCTGCAGCAGGGTATCGACAAATCCGTTGTTCATCCTTCTCCAGACTACGTCATCATTCTTCGGCCAGACGCCCGTGGGTCCTTTGTCGCCGAGTGCGTTGAGAGCAACGGCGGTCAAACCGATCTGGTCCGACTCGTCTTTATCCGTCTCGTCGAAATTCGGCTCCCCGTGCGTTGGCAGGCCGTCTCCCTCCCCGGCATCGGGACCGTTGTACTGGGGGTCGAAGGGCCCCACCCCGTCGGCCCCGAGATCGTCGTTGAGCGGTTCGCCGACATCCCAGGCGCCGCTGCCATTGAGGTCCGTGAAGGGGGTCCAGTCATTGTCGTCGTCTATCCCGTTGTCGCGTCGCTCGTCCACGATTCCATCTTCGTCGTTATCGAGCCCGTCGATGGCGTTGCCCGGGCTCTCAAGATACGCATAGCCGTAGTACCCCGTTTTCCAGTTGTTGGGATAGCCCAGGCCGCTGGGCGCCCAGGCGTAGCAAAGATCAAGGGAGGTGCTGTAGTACGCACTGTTCGATGGCTCCGATCCGTCGCCCGCCGCCCCGACGCCCGGGTCGGAGAGGAATCCGAACGCACAACTGTCGTACTGCCTGTCGGAGATATTGACGATGTCGAAATGCCAGAAGATCACATCCTCTGCGAGGACGTGCGACCACTGGAACCCGCGAACCTCCACCCGGAGCCCCAGCCCTCCCCGCGACGAGTCGGCGGCAATCGGGTAGTAGAGAAAGGGCGGCCGGGTGAATTCTGCGTCCTTCGAATCATCGACCACGAAGAAAGTTTCGAAATCCGAGTTCATCACACCCCTGCCGAAGTATCCGTACCAGTATCCGTCCCAGTCCGGTGTCGTCCTCCCGTCGGCACGAAGGGCGACCGGCCAGTGCACAGGCCACGATTTCGGATCCACGTTGATCGCGGGGTTGGTCGATGAGGGATTCGAGTAGCCCGGGACCGGCTCGAGTCCCCACTGGATTCTGTTATCCAGGGGGTCATTGTCGGTTTCTTCCCGGTAATGGGCCTCGATCGGCGTGATCACGCGTCCGCCGGGGAGATAGATCTTTGCGCCGATGAGCACGGTAACACCGTCGATGTAGTTATGTCCCGTCCCCTTTGGCCACTCGCCCGCCGGCGGGTTTTTCCACTGGGCAACTTCCCCGGTATTCCAATACAGTGTCCGCACGCGGTTGCCGTCCATTGTCCCCTTGCGCTGGTACTGCAGATTGCCTTTGGCATCGTCGCGGTACATCTGGGTTTTGGGGTCGACCTGCCCATGAGCGGGAAGCGCGCATGCAATTAGCAGGGCGGGTATGCACAGGGTAAATCCTTTCATAGCCATGGTCTCCTAATCCTCAGAACTCCAGGGAAAATCCGAGACGTACTTCCCGGGGTGCCGAGAAGGAAGTCGGGTCATTGACGTACTGGTCGAGCGTGTTCAGGCCGATGATGGTCCCGGCGAAGGGGTAGCGCGCATACAGATCGATGTTCGCCCGCCCGGTGGTGCCATTCACGTTGAACTCGTTCTTGATGTCGAGAAGGTTGTACACCCAGAGGAATGCATTCACATTCAGCCCGAAGAGAGGGAAGGTCTTCTCTGCGCGAAGGTCGAGATTGTAGAACGGTGGCCGTGTCCCCCCGTTCTCAAACCTGATTCCCTGGGAGACGCGCGTATCCTCGGTATAGGGGTAGCCGGAACCGTACTGGCCGATAAGGCTCGCCGTCCAGTCGCCCAGGCGTCCCACCGTCACGGAAAGATTGAGCGTTTGCCGCTGGTCCCAGTTGAGGGGGACCACCGTCTTTGGGGTCTCAATGGGTGGATCGCTCTGGTTGTTGTTGTAGACAGTGTAGGGATCGGAGGAATTGCCTTCTGCGATCTGAAACGTGTAGTCGAGTTTGGCTCCAAAGAAGTTGGAGAACCGTTTCTCCGCCGACACGATGAACCCCCGAACGTTCGCGTAGTCGCGATTAATAAACCTCGCGTATCGGGTCCCCTCGTACGTGCTGATGATCTCCATCCCCAGGTAGTCGCGGATGTCGCGGTAGTAGGCGGTGACGTCGAGGGCGAGGATTTCAAACAGGACCTGCTGGAGACCGATCTCGTAGCTGACGGTCCGTTGTGCGTTCAGATCGGGATTGCCCGTCACCGTGGAGAGCGATGACGAGCTCTGCGGAACGATGTAGTCCGCGTTCGTGTACAGGTTGTCGAACGCCGGGATCTGGAAGAAGTGCCCGTACGAGAAGTGGATGATGCCCTGGTCTGTGATCGGGAATGAAACGCCCAGCCGCGGGCTGACCTGATATTTCTTTGACGCGCGCTGCAGCTGCCCTGCCCCGGGGAAGTCGGGATTGTGCGACGGATTGCGCAGGTCGGCAGGATAACGCGACGCCGGGTCGAACCAGTCGAACCGGACCCCCGCGTTGATGATCATGATTTCGTATTCGATTTTATCCTGCAGGTAGGCCGACACCTGCTTGGCCTTTTTCAGGTAACTCTGGTTTTCACTCGTCCCCGGATTGGCATAGCCGGCGGTGAAGATGGGGACCCCCAGGCTGTCATACAAACTCGGGGTGATATTCTTGAGATTGTACCCGTGGCTGTACAGACGGTGGAACTGTCCCTCGATGCCCGCGCTGACCTTGTGTTCTTTGGAAATCTGCGACGACAGCGACCATTGGACGATGTTGCCACGCGTGTTCCGTTCATACCGCCCGGAATGGTTTCCCCCCGAGCGGAAGGTGTAATTGGACTGTGGATCGCCACGGTCGGGATCGACATACCGTGGGTCGAACGGGTCCTGATAGACATAGCCGCGGTAGTCGAAAAAGCTGTAGGAGTATTTCAGCGTGGAGTAGGTGCTCGGCGAAAACGTATGGGTGATCTGCACGTTGTGCACCTGGCTCGTATGGTAGTGGTTCGTCGTGCCGTCCGGGACCCACGAATAACCATGATCGTAGTACTTATTCCAGCCTTTCTCGTAGTTTGAGGAGATGCTGATCTTCGTGCCCGCCAGCCCGTATGTCAATTTGCCGGTCCCCGAGAGGCGCCGGCCCGGGTTCATGGAAACCGGTGCCCCGTCTCCCGTGGGGGCGTAGGGATTGTTGTCCGTCGTCCGGTAGACGCGAGTTCCGTACAGGTACCCCTCCTGGTCGAGGGAGCGGCCGGTGAGGAAGAATGTCAGCCCATCCACGAGATATGTCGGTCCGCTCAGCGTGAATTGCGCATTTCTGGTGCGCGGAACGCCGTAGGCATCCAGACGGGGGAAGGTCTCTTTGTGCCCGGTGAAGAAATCGCCGACATACGCGGAGAGGGAGCCGTGGAGCTCTGGCGAACCCTCCTGCGTAACGATGTTGACCACCCCGGACATGACCTGCCCGTATTCCGCGTTGAAGGTCCCGCTGATCACTTCCATCTGGCGCACGGAGGCGTTCTCGACCGTCAGCCCGAGGCCGCCGTTGTACGGATCGGTCACTGATACGCCGTCGATCAGATACAGCACTTCGTTGCTCCGCCCTCCTCTGAAGTGGCCGTCAATGACCCCCGCCTGAAGATTGATCACCTGGCTGATGTTTTCGACCGGCATGAGCTTGATCTCGTCGGACGACACGGTGACCGACGACGAGGTCAGGTCTTTCTGCACGAGGGGGCGTTCGGCGGTGATGACCACTTCGCCGACGTCAATGGTGGTGGGGTTCAGCTTCACATCCACCGTCGTGGTCAGGTCGATACGGACGCTGACGGATTTGACCACCGCTTTCTGGTAGCCCACCAGGGAGATGTTCAGTGTATACTCCCCGGGAGGGACATTATTGATGTAGTAATATCCGTCCACATCCGCAGCGGCTCCTAAGTGCGTTCCATCGACGATGATGCTCGTTCCCGGGAGCCCTTCACGGGTCTGCGCATCAGTGACCCGACCGGCGATCTTGCCGGTAGTCCCTGCCCGGAGCAGCGGCGCACCTGCCGCCAGCAGCAAAATCACTAGTGGTATCGTCCGGGATGCAGAAAGCATCTGCTTCACGGCTGTGTCCTTTCTGAATTGCGGATGGTGGAGGAACAGCAGGGGCACACACATGCGTGCCCCTGCCGTCATCTGCGTGCTTACTTCAACAGCATCATCTTCTTGACGTCGCGGAACGAGCCCGATTCGATCCGGTAGAAATAGACACCGCTGGCGAGACCGCCGCGGGTAGCTGCCGGATTAAACGTCGCCACATGCTCCCCCGCTCCGAGGTATTCGTTGACGAGTGTCGCCACCTCCCGTCCCAGGATATCATAGACCCTCATCGAGACGTTGCCCGCCTGGGCAAGGCTGTACCGGATCTGGGTCACCGGGTTGAAGGGGTTCGGATAGTTCTGCGCGAGCGCATACGTCAATGGCGTCGACGCATTGTCGTCCACGCCGGTCGGCGTCATCCTCGTCCCAACCCACGTGTAGGTCCAGTAGAACTGGTCCGACCATGAATTATCCTGGTTCAGCCTCGAGTAACAGAGTATACCCTGACGGGCATTGGGGTCACCCGGGGTGTCGTTGTCATTGATCGAGAAGTCGATCGGGATGCGATACCCGTCCACGGGGGTGAACTTGACGTCGTTACGGCTCGGGTTGGCGTTGGCAATTGCCGTGAGCGGGATCTTAGCTTCGACGATATATCCCGGCTCGATCGGCTTCTGCGCCCAGTAGTAATTCGCTCCCGGCGCCAGGATCCTCGCCCCACCGAAGTTATCAATCATGAGCGCATTGAGAGCGAACCGGAAGTGATATTCCGGGCGCGGTCCGCCGGTGTACCCTGTGTGGTGCTTGCCACGCCAGTCATACAGTCCGATCATGAGGTCAGGGCTGTCCTGCAGATACGACGTGCCGGCCGTGTCGACGCTGAACACGTCGTCCACTACATCGAACGCCACGTACAGGTAATCGGCATCCACCGCAAGATAGCACAGCGTGGAGAGGTCCGCATCACTCGAGATGGTGGTATTCGTCGCCGCGTGTGCCGTCAATTTGCTGATGGCCAGCTCGATTGGCGTGATTGACGACCACTCCGTCAGATCGCCGTCGGCCGTGAACGTTGTTGGCGGATTCAGCGAGATGGTCGGAACCCCTTTCGCAAGCGTGGTCGTCGGCGACGACGCAAGGCCCGGAGCGCTCACGTTGCCCGTCGCGTCCTTTGCGGTAACCCCGTAGTAATAGGTGATGTTTGCATCTGTCACAGGATGCCGCAGGACATGCTCGGCGATCTGGGTGCCGGAGGTCAGGTTATACGGCGGGAGGTCTTCAACGGTCGGGTCGTCCACGTCGGTCCACGCGTGGTCAGCGAGATAAACATTGTACTTCGCGCCCGCCTCGCCCGGCGTGTCCGTCCAGGTGATCACGTTGAGGTAATTCGTCCCGCTCCCAGCTACGCCCGTGGGAGCGTTCGGTGGAATAACGTCGATTGTCGGAGTCCCCGTCCAGATTTCGGTGATGTACAGGGTCTTCCCGGCTTTCCCTGAGGCCTCCGCCATGATGCCGAATTTGTTGATCTTTGTGGAATCAAAATTCGGGGCATTGTCCTGCACCACCATCTCACGCAACGGGAATTTGTATTGATGCCACAGCGTGTCGTTGAACGGCTGGAACACCGACCCGCGCTTTCCATTCGCAGATTCAAACTGGGCTCGGATTGGGCCGACGCCGGTGTCGCACTTCATGTAGAACTTCAGTGAATCCACCGCCCAACCGCCGCCGAGATCGAACGTCGGATTGACATCCCCTCCCCAACCAGTCCACCCGTTCCCCCACTCATCACCCTGCACCCACTTCACTGCCGACTGACCGGGGAGGTAACCCTTGTTCGGCTCGACGGAGATCGAGGACTGTCCCCACGCCCAGGTCGAGAAGTATCCCATCCAATCCTTGCCGGTGAAAATCACCATCGGTACGGCGAGATGGCCGGTGCGATAGAAACCGTCGAACTTGATCTTCACAGAATCCTCGGCGATCGTCGTGGACACCGGCACGAACTTCCAGGCCACGATTCTGGACTTGTCAAGGATTCCGTCGTTTGTCGCCATGCCCCAGTTTGAAGGAGCATGGATGAAGCCCGTCGTATCCGGCACCTCGACTCCAGTCGTCGGACGAGCATAGAGCGGAACCCGCAGGTTCACCCATCCCACCATCGTATCGATGATGGTGGCATGTTCGTAGAGCAGCTCCTCCTCGTTCCCCCCAACATCGTCGACGAGGTGGATGCGGAACACCATCGCCTCGGGATGCACCGGGGCCTGGCTCACCTTCAACCAGAAATTCAGCGTGTCGTTACCGCTCCAGTCTTGCGGTGCGGTGTACGATTCGCCAATCTGGGAGAATGTCCCCCAGGAGTGAAGCGACGCCAGGTAAGAGAAAAATTCCGTCGACGCCCCGGTCGATCCGATCTTGTCGATCGTATCCGCCACGGCCGTCGTCCGTGACCCCCCTTCGACCAGGAACACGAACGCTGTGTCCGGACGCAGGTTGTCGAAGTTGTTGATCAGCGTCTGTCCGTAGGCGGACAGCGCCGACCCGACAACAAACAGAAGAGATAGGAGCACACGCATATGGAGCCTCCTTGATGTGAATGTGGCTACAACAGCTGTGGGTTACGTGAAGCGTGTCTCATCGCCATTACTGGAATATCTCGCGGTACGCGATACGCAGAGGAGCATCGCGCAGGATTGCATCGGGCGAGGAAGTCATCTCCCGAACGCGCGCGGTATCGATCGCAACGCCATAGGCGCTCGTCAGTGCGGGGAGCTCTCCCTGGAGAAGGCTGTCGGTTTTCGCATTGCGGGCCAGGGCCGCCATGTCGAGCTTGACGAGTACCTGCTCTTCGGCGACCGGGGATTTTTGCCGGAACGCTTCCACCTCTTCCGGCGCGACCCGGACGCTCGAGAGCCGGTCTTCGTAATAGGCCTCCGCCAGGGCCTCGTCGCGCTGGAGCGAGTACTCGTGACGGAATTCCTGGTCGCTCTCCAGTCCCTCCGCCTCGGCCTGCCGGGTCAGGTATTGGTTCCGTACGATCCATCCGATCGCATCCTTCAGCTGCTGCGGGGTCCTGACCCTCGGCCGGAGCGTGCCGGGCATGCTCGCAAGAGCGGACAGCAACTGCTGGACGCTGAGCGTCCCATCCCGGTGCGTGGCGATGACCGCGTCGCCATCGGCGGCAAGATCGGCCTCCACAAGCCGGATTTCGTCGCTCGTGACGTGCACACTCTGGATGTTCATCGGGTCCAGGTGCTCCTCACGCACACGGCGGCCAAACCATTCCGCTACTCGCCAGAATACCTGACCGTTCAGGCGGAGGTCCTTGTCCCGCATGACCGTGTAGACGTACAGGGAGGCAAGGGAGTCCTCCTTCCGCTGGCGGAGCAGACGGTCGATCTTCTCCCGCTGACCGGCGAAATCGTTCTCCGAAAGGAATTTCACCTCTTCACCGCCTGTGATTCTGAAGCAGAGAAAGCCGTCCGGAGTACGGAGCGGCCCGCGAACCTCGTGGAGTCGCGCCGTGAACAGCGGTTCCTCGAGGGGAGGGGGGACCGAGCCGATTTTGGCGTCAGCCTTTATTCCCCTCACGACCAGCGGGTCCGATGGAATGGAGTTCACTCCTCCACGCGCGAGAGCTGCCGCCAGAGCAACGGACCGGACCGAATCACGCGTCAGAATGTACTCGAAGTCCACCTTCTTCTTCGCCCACGCATAGAGGCGGTGTTCCTCGGACTCGTTGATCCGGACGGCGGCCGTCACGTGACGGCGGTAGAGGGCCTTGATGAGTTCCTTCTGTCGCAGGAACTCGAGGTGCCGCGCCATCAACGAATCGCGATCGATGCCGAGCTTCTCCGCCTCCTGCGCGTAAATCTTTTCCGTGATCAGGGCTTGCAGCTGGCGCAGATACGATTGCATCACCCTGTCGCCGCGTTTCCACTGGGGACGCAGGGCGTAGGAGCGCGAGAGCTCCTTCACATCGATTGCCCGTCCTCCAACGCGCGCCACCATATCCTGACGATGCGCATCCGGCGCCCCGCATCCCGCGAGGACCAGCATCGATCCGGCAACAATCCACGCCTCACGTGTCACCCCTTTCGCCCTCCCCATCCCTGTTCAAGCATCGCCGGGGCCGAGGCCCCCGCTGTCAGCGGTGCCGCCGCGAGACTGACCGCGACCAACACAAGAGCCGCGACAAGAAACGACACGAGGACGCCTTCCAGGTATGCTTCTGGTAGGGCACCGTCACCCATCCGGAGGGCAGCAAACAGCGCTCCCCCGACCCATCCGAGCGCAAGTCCCCACCGTGCTCCCCGCGCGTGCATTCGCCGCCACGGCATCCCGATGACGGTAATGGCCACGACGGGGGGTGCGAGCACGATATATGGGACGGAAAACCAGCGCGCGGGAGGCGACGGAAGGACCGAGGTCGAGAGCGCAGTGAGCATCGCCAGAATGGCCGCAACACTGCTGCAAAGCCGTCCGACCAGGACGAGGGAAGTCTCGTCCTTGCCGGGGCGGATCAGAGCGAAGACGTCCGAGGTGAAAAGCGCCGACATGCTGAGGAAATGACCTGAGACATATGCCATGATGATCGAGAGGATTCCGGCTCCAAGCAGTCCCGAAGCGAAATCCGGCTCCGGCGCCCCCGCGGGTGCCGGCATCAACGTCGTTCCGGATGCTGCTGCGAGGAGCACGATGGCGGCCACGGTCAGGACCGCAGCCGAGATCGCACCACCTCGCACCTCCCGCGTCGAGCGGGCCGCAAGGGAGCGCTGAACAGTGAACTGATCGACACAGATGTACCAGAATCCCATCACTGCCGCTGCTCCGGCGAGCAGTGGAACGCTCTGACCAGGGACTCCGCCCCATCCGTCGCCGGCGAATTCGCTCATCCAGCTCCCCCGCACAGCCAGGACGGCAATTCCACCGATGGCGAACACCGCCTCCACGCCCTGGGTAGCAAGGACAGCCGAATACCCCCCTGCGACTGCAAACAGCCCCGGGACCACGATCGCGAGAATCGCCGTCATCGTGAGATCCCATCCAAGGAGCGACCGCAGCGCTGCGCCGCCGAGGACGATCACCACCGGAATCCGGACGAGAACGGTGAGGAGGATCGATGAGAGACTCATGGCCACCCCCACGCGTCTCCCGAAGCGCGCTGCGACATAACCGGGGAACGTCACTGGGGCGGCATCCCGGACGCGAGGCATGAACACCAGTCCGATCACCAGCATCCCCGTGACAATTCCTGACACGAGGATCCAGAGCTCCGGCCTCCAAGCCGACGGCATCACAACCCAGAGCGCAGCCAGCGATCCGACAATGGTGACAAACAGAGAGCCTCCAAGGATCGGCCAGCCCATGAGACGCCCCGCGAGGAAGTAGCCTGCCACGGTGCCTCCATGCCCTTGACGCATCGCATAAACCCCGGCCCCCGCAATCGCCACAAACGCGGCGAGAAGGACGATAAACAGCTCCGTGCGCGGAACGGGGAACATCGGTCAGCGGACGAGGAGCATCTGTTTCGTCGCGACCCTCCCCGCATGTACCAGACGGTAGAAGTACACTCCCGACGCAAGCCGTCGCGCGTCAAACTCCACGACCTTCCTGCCTGCGGGCAACTTGCCGTCGATCAACCGTGCAACCTCGCGCCCGAGGATGTCGTACACCGTCAGCCGCACCGGTCCGGCGGTGGGCCATTCTGCAATAATCGTCGTCGCGGGGTTGAAGGGGTTGGGATAATTCTGCAGCAATCGGAATTCTCCCGGGACGGTCTGACGGTCATCCACCACGCCAACGAGAGCAGTCTCGCTCATCTGCTTGAAGGGGAAATACGTGGAACGAAGCCGGTTCGCCACGGGCTTGGCCGTGGTGTGATTCATGGTGTACAGCCCCATCGTCTGGTTTCCCGTGATGACGGTGAACCAGTCGAACACGCACCACCAGGTCGTGGTTGTCAGGGGATTCCCCGGATGGTAGACGCCCGTGCTGTCGACGGCGACGAATTCATTGAACGCCGCGAACGTCGAGTCAAACACCGTGACCTGCCTTGCCGCTTCGGAGAGATCCTCCGTGGACCAGTACCCGAACTCCGTATTCAGGATAGGCTTCCCCGGATTACTTGTCTTCGCATCGGTGAGGAACTGCCGCGTCCCGCCGTAATAGGTGCCGCCATGGAAGATGCCGAAGTACATCGTCCACCCCGCCACGTCGCATGCCTGTTGCGTCGGGTCTCCCGGGCCCGGGCGGTCTGCCGCGGCGGACTCCGTCACGAGTCGCCCGTCGGGGTACTGCGCGTCGAGTTCCGCGTTCAACCGCTGGATGAAGTTCCTCCTGTTCGTCTGATCGAGACACTCGTTGCATGTGCTCCAGAACAGGATGCTCGGCCTGTTCCTGTCGCGGAAGAGCATCTCGCGCCACATCTGTTCATGGATGTGGCGAAGGAAGTCCTGCTTTAACCATGCATCCGATTCGTCGAACCACCAGACCGGGATCTCTTCCATCACGGCGATGCCCAGCCGGTCGGCGATGAGGTATGTGTAGGGATGATTCGGATAGTGTGCTGTCCGCAGGAACGTGGCATTCAGCCCGAGAACGATGTTCAGGTCATTGAAGATTACCGACGCGGGTACGCTGCGCCCGTACAGGTAATGGTCCTCATGCCTCGCGACGCCGGGAAAGAACATCGGCTTCCCATTCAGAAGCACCGTGTTCCCCTGCGTGGCAACCGTCCGAATGCCGAATTGGGTGCAGAGCTCATCCAGCGTATCTGCCCCGGACAAAAGCACCGCCCGGAGGATGTAGAGCTCAGGGTGTTTCGGCGACCAGAGCTTTGGTGCGGCGATCGTCACGGTTTCCCGCCAGGCCCGCACGGAATCGGGGGCGACGGAAATCTGGCCGCTTGCCGCGCTCGCGACGACCTGACCTGCCAGCGCCGCGGAGACTTCCGACTGCACCGTCGTGGAGTCGACGATCGCCTCATGGATGGAGATCGCGAGCGACGGTGTCTGTGGCGTCCCCGAGGTGTTCCAGAGGACGGCAGTCAGTTGCACAGAGCCGTCCGTTCCGAGCGGGACGGCTTCGACGCGGGCCAGTGACATGCGCTGCGCGAATTCCAGATACACGTCATGGATGATCCCCGTGTAGTTGAACCAGTCGGGTCTGTGCGAGACGGTTCCGTAGGGCACAATGTCGTTCCGCGACCCCCAGGCGGGGTTGTCGACTCGGACCACGAGGACGTTGGTGGTGTCGAACCGCAACGCGCTCGTTGCATCGAACGCGAAGGGCGTATAGCCGCCCTCATGATATCCGAGATAGACGCCGTTCAGCCAAACGTCTGCGACATAGTTGACCGCGTAGAACATCAGACGCGCCATGCGGCCGTTCAGCGTATCCGGGAGATCAAAGGATCGGCGGTACCAGACGCCATCTTCGTAGATCTCAGGGCGAACGTTGAAGCCGTTGAGGGTATTCTCTACTCCGGGTATTATCTTTGTCGCCCAGCCGCCGTCGTCGTACGACGGGAGGATGCGCCCCGCCGCCTCTGAGACGATGCCCGTGTACCCGGCGGAATCCCTCAGCCCCATCGTCAGAACGTCGTTGGCTGCGAAGCGCTGTTTGCGCCAGAGACCGCCGAGGCCCACTGTCACTCGCCGCTGCTTTTCAAAGAGGGGCGCCGGTTTCCCGCTCTGAAACGGGACGGCAATCCCCTCCACGGTCCTTACCGAGAACGTCGACGGGAGTGAGGCAATTTGGGCCCGCGCTGCATTGCCGCCTCCGCAGAGCACAAGGAGGATAGCAATACACACCAGATGAACAGTACGCCAGGCGTAGGATCCCGACATCATGCTGGGAACAGGAGATTCTTCTCGAAATGATTGAGGAACAGGAATGGAACGGAAGTATTTCTGTACAGGGGGCACATTTCGTGCCACCAGAAGAACGGGGATTCACTCACGAAACGGACAAAATCGGGAGGCGGAAGGGTTGGCCTGCAATCTCCTTATTATTGTGATAATTCTGCATTATCAAGAGCGATAATCGAAGCAGGAGGGAACAACCTCGGGATCACTTCACTAACACCACCCTCTTTGAAATTTGAAGTCCTCCCTGTGCAAGACGGCAAATGTAGGTCCCTGATGGAAGTCCTGTTGCGTTCCAGAAGTATCGCTGTTCTCCTGTCCCGTTCCCATCGAGTGGCCGGCTGCTCACTTCTCTACCCAGGATGTCGTACACTGAAAATCGCGCGGCGCCGGATCCGGGAAGAGCATACAGGACGGTCGCGGAGGCGTTGAAGGGATTGGGAAAAACGTCAAACTGCAATCGGGGCTGTGCGTCGCGTCGCATGCCAACGCCCGAGATGACCTTGTTCACACTGACGCCGCTGAGCAACGGCATGCCCGCACTGGCCGAGAATCGGATCGTCAGAATACCATCGTTGACAACAACGTGCGATGCCGTTTTGTCAACGGCCCGTTGCACTCCGTATTCCTGCACGAGGTCGAGGTTGGAGAACACCGGGACTCCCTCCACGGAAGCAGAGAAGACGCGCTGGCCTGCGGAAGTCGATTCCGTTTCGGCCATCATGAGCGTGACGTCGTACGCTCCGTCGGCGAGGCGGATGTTATATCCCGCAAGTCCCGAGAGGCCGGAGCGGTAAATCTCCGGCTGCTGTGTCCCGTCGATCGTCAGGGAAGAGGGGCGCTGGTAGGCCGTTCCGCCGACCGCGCCGTACTCCTTCGCAAAACTCCAGACGGAGTCGGCCAGGAACGACCCCGTGGCCGGACCACCCACGTTGATGTTCACAGGGAACTGCAGGGGGAGAACGACCTTGACATACTGCAGGCCCATCGTGTGTGGCACGCTCGCGGTGTCGTTGATCCCCTGTACGAAGATGAAAAACGGCAACGACATGTCCCCCGAAACACGCAGGTCGACGCTACGTCCGCCAGGCAGCAGCGTCGCCTGCTGAACTGCGACCACAGCGGCGCTATAATGCGCCGGGTCCTCGGCTGTTGCTTTCTCCAGAGGTTCTGAGAAGAGAAGCCGTATCATCGCATCATAGGCCCGGGCCGAGAGCAGGATCGGCGCGTCGACGTCAGCATCCGTCACTGCTGCGCCGCTGTAACCGCTCGTCGAGTTCGAGGTAAGGCACAGGATAAGGTAGCCGTCCTGGAACACGTCATTCTCCTGAACGAACTGTGCGTTGTTCCCCGTCCAGGTGTGGGTCGCCTTTTGCCACCGTCCGGTGTCGAATGCATTGAAATCGTCGCTCCACCGGAATGAAAACTCATCGGTGCTGTCCGGCGTATACGCGTAATACCTGACCCAGTCGTAATACGCGTAGACCGGCAGTGCAGAGGGAGTGAACGTGCCCGCCCATCCCGCATCAGATGGCTGCCAGACGTTCATCATCAACTTCTGAGGCCGGGTAATCTGGCTGACGTGGGCTCCCGTCTGGCGGTAGCGTTCGACACCGTCAACCAGCCATGCAACATAGTGCGGAGTCCACTCGATCGCATACACGTGGAACGCCGCGTGCGGGTTGAAGACCAGTTTCTGCCGGAACACATGATTGTCCCCCTGTGTCGGCACGATCGTGTTGAACTGGGCCTCATCGTTGTATCGACCCATCAACTCGATGTCGATCTCGTTCCAGGGGGAAGCGGGATCGTAATAGGTGAAGAACGAAGCGAGCATCCCCGAAACATTGGCGGACCTCATCCGCACCTCGAACCTGCCGTACGTCATCGTTGCGATCGTCCGGTACTCAGCACCACGGTACGGCTTCTGTGCCGGCAATCGACCGTTCCCGAACATCGAGAGGATGACGAGTCCCGCAGTGAACCATCGCGCATTCATGATCTGTTCCGTGTGAGTCGTTCAACGTCAGATCCGCTCATTTGATGCCAAGCTCCTTGCACATCCTGTGGTAATTCGGCGGGGCGAGCCCCAGCTTCTTTGCCGCTTCTGCATCCGACGCCGAGTGCGCGCGGACGAAGCGGAAATACTTCTCGCGCAGCGTGCGTTCCATCGCGCGCCATGTGCCCAGCGCCGTTCCCGGCGTGAAGCGTACGACGAACTCACCCCGTTCCAGCTCGACGCGCCGGAGGCCGCGCAGGGCCGCATCGACGTGTTCCGCCGTGATGATCCCGGAGGCGTCAAAGAGGATACGCTGGAGAACGTTCTTCAGTTCGCGCACGTTCCCCGGCCAGGAGTACTCCATCAATGCATTCATCGCCGCCGGCTCGACTGCCGGGATGTTCAGGTTGACGTCGTTGCAGAGCTCCCGGAGGAAGAACCCGATGAACTCAGGGATGTCTTCGCGCCGCTCGCGCAGCAGCGGGACGGTGATCGGCAGCACGTTGAGGCGGTAGTAGAGGTCCTCCCGGAAGCGGCCCGCGGCCACCTCTTCGGGGAGATCCCGGTTCGAGGCGGCGATGATGCGCGCATCGACTTTGATCTTTCCCGTCCGGCCGATCTTTTCGATCTCCCCTTCCTGCAGCACTCTGAGGAGCTTCACCTGGGCGGCCAGCGGGAGCTCCGCGACCTCATCGAGAAAGAGCGTCCCGTGGTTGGCCACTTCGAACAGGCCGAGCTTTCGGGCGTTGGCGCCGGTGAACGCCCCCTTCTCATAGCCGAACAGTTCGCTTTCGACCAGGTCGTCCGGGATGCTGCCGCAGTTGATCGGGACAAAATTCTCGAACCGCCGCGGACTGAGATAGTGGATATTCAGCGCGATGTATTCCTTCCCCGTTCCCGACGCACCGGAGATCAGCACATTGGCGTTGCTTTCCGCACATTTCTGGATCTGCCGGTGCACCTCCCTGACGGCCGGGGAGGATCCGAGGATGCGCTTCTGTTCGAGATGGGTCTCGACGTTTCGTGCCAGGCGACGATGAGAACTGGTTCGTTCCTTCTCCAACTGCTTCTTCCGGTGGGCGTTGAAGATGCCCAGAACAAAATCTGTAGGCTGATAGATGAAGCTCTCGATATCACCGGGGTATTTGGTGCAGTACCAGAACGCGCCGGCGTTGAGCAGTCGCGTCGCAAAGGCGAAGTCCGAGATGTTGATCGTCATTTTTGTAACGATGATGATCTCCACCGAGGGATCCACCCGCTTGATCGCGTGGATGAGGTCCTCGCCCATGACTCCGCCCGCGATCTGAAAATCCATGATGACGACATCGTAGGCGTCCTTATTCTGTTGCAGCAGGTCGAGGGCCGCGTGGCCGTCGGCCACCACATCGCGGATCAGGATGCTCTCCTGGAACGGGGCAATGGTGTTCCGGACGCGGCGGACGTCGAATTCTTCGTCTTCGATCAGCAGCACATGGATCACGCCACCATCAGCCATGGGCCGCCTCAGCCCCGCGCGGGATAGTAAACGTGAAGCAGGCGCCTCCATCCGGGCCATTGGCCGCATCGAGCCGCCAGCCACAGCGCTGCGTCGCAATTTCATGGGCGATGTAGCACCCGTACCCCGCATGCCGGTCGGAGATATTCTTCGTGGTGGCGCTTTCCTGAAAGACGCGCTTGACCCCCTGTGCATCCGCTTCGAGCAGATCGGCGGGCAGTCCGCCTCCGTTGTCGCAGATCTGCACCGTGATCTCCCCCGCCGCGGAGTCGAATCCCGAGCGGACCGTGACCGTGACGTCGCGTACTCCCGCGTGCTCGACCGCGTTCTGGATGATGGGTTCGAAGGCCTCCCACGCTACGAACTCGTTCACATCAACACCCGGGAGCGACGGTGCAAGGGCAAGTTCGAAGCGCGCCTGCCGCCTGCTGCCCGACACCCGTTCGAACACGTCGCGGACCAGGAACCGGAGCACGTCGTTCAGATTGGTCTGGAAGAGCGCACCGCGGTAACTGTGCATCGGCGGGTCGTACCACTTCATGTCGTAGATCACCCGGGCAATGAAGTTGGAGTACTTCATCACCCTCGCCTTCACTTCCTCGATGTTCCTCTCGCCGAGGATCCGCAGATCCTCTTTGATGAAGCCCATGATCTTTTCCGCCTTGTGGTGCGTGTGATAGATGCGCTTGGTAAAGAGCATTTCCTTCTGGTGGTTGATCTGATCGGAGAGCCGCTCCTTCTCCTTCTCGAACAGCTGGCGCTGGGCTTCGTTGCGCGCCCCCAGCGTGTAGGAGGAGATGTAGTACATCGCCAGAAGTCCGAACAGGATCAATGCCGAGAACGTGACCGCGGTTTCGTCGTAGCTGGAGATCACGCTGCGGGTGATGAAGCTGAAATCGGGTGAAGTCCGCATGTAGACCGCGCCGACGAATTCGCCCCGCGGCACGAACGGCACAAACACGTGAAACGTCTGCTTACCCTCAACGACGGTCCGGATCTGCTCCTGCTGTCGCATCTGTTCCGCGTAGCGCCGGTACATCGCAACCGCCTCCACGTGCGGGGCGGCAGGTTGCAGCGGGCGACGCCAGGCGGCGGGGATCACCGTTCCCATGGGATCTTCGAACATGTGCGCGTACAGGACCTTCCCTTCGTCGATCGCGACAATGCCCGAATCCGCCTGCACCAGGACGCAGATTTCTTTCACGTTCTGGCTCAGGAACTGCTGGCTGAGGATGATGTCGAGACCCTGCACCATCTTCCGCGCCTCCCGCTCATCCATGGACTGCCGCGTCGCGCGCTCCTCCAGCAGCAGCTCAAGCGATGTGGTCGTCAGGTTCGCGAGCCGCTCGGCTGAGTCCTGCTGGTACCACTCCTGCGTGTTCGTGAGGAATTTTTCGAGCGAGGCCTTATGAAGGAACGACACGGCGATCTGGAACACGAGAATTACAAACAGCAGCACCGTGACGTGCTTGAGCTGAAACTGGTAGGTCTTCAGATGACCGAGGAATTCCCGGAGCCGTGATGCCATGATCCACCCCCTACTCGTGGAATGCCCGCTCGTTGCTGATGGTGAGCGACGCCCGGCGCAGTGCCTCGCTGACCGTCAACTCTCCCTTGATGGCACGATGGGCGTAGTTCGCAATGATATCGGAGATCCGTGTGTACCCGATCAACTGCGGGCGGTGAAAACCATGATCCAGGAGCTTGCGATAGTACTGCAGATCGGGCCGCCGTGCCATGAACGCCGAATCTCTGTACACCTGCTCGTTGCTCGGAATATACCCGCCGACATCGAAGAGAACCTTCTGACTTTCCTCGCGCTGCAGGAATCGCGCGAAGGTCAGGGCGGCCTCCTTGTTGGGCGAGTGGCGCGAGATCATCAGGTTCCATCCCCCGAACACGGAGACGGGCTGATGGCCAGCAAAATGAGGAAGCGCAGCGCGGCCGATATTTTCGATGTCGACGGGTTCATGATAGAACGTTGTATAATTCTCGATGAAATTCGGCCAGCCGCGGACGAAGGCGCCGCCGGAGCGGAGCATGCGGATGTAGCTCTGAATTTCGTCATATTGAGAAACCTCGCGCGGACTGATCCGATAACGATGGACGAAATCGACAAGCATCTGCAGCGCGCGGTGCGCCTCAGGCGTGGAAAGATCGACGCGATTCCCGGCAAATGCGTTCCGGTCCTGCCCGGCAAGGAGTTCGAAATAGTTGCACACGAGCCCCTCGAAGTTGTCCGCCTGGAAGAGATACATCGGCGCCCCCCGGAGATCGAGCCGCCCCGCCAGGGTGAGGAGCTCGTCCCAGGTGATCGATTCCTTCAGCCGATGCTCCACCGCTGCGCCGTCGGGAAGACTCCGGACAAGATCGCGGCGGTAATACAGCATCCCGACGTCGATGTACAGCGGTATCGCAACGAGATGGCTGTCGAACACGCACGACTCAAGGGCATACGAGAGAATGCGGCCGGCCTCGTCTTTCGCGATCAAATGGTCAAGCGGCTCGCTCCAGCGGGAGAAGCGCGGGACCCAGATCTGATCGACGGAGAAGATATCGATGCGGTCACTCTTGTTCCTCAGCGATCGCGCAAGGAGCTCCTTCCGCTCATTCGTGCTGAATTTTCTGAAGGGGAGATCCACTGGCACGACTTCGATTCGCCCCGCATACTCGCGGTTGAACCTGTCGATCACGAACTGATGGGCAGGGGAAATGTTGTCGGCAAAATAGACCCGGCGCACGGTCCCCCCCTCAGGCGGATCGGGAGAATAGAGCAGGACCGCCGCCAGCGCGGTGATCAGGACGGCTCCAAGGATCAGAAAGGGGACGGCGCCACGCATCTTCAACTCTCGCTCAGGCTGGCACAACCAGGGAATCTGGCCTGCGGGTACCTCAAGAACTACGGCCAGAGGGAAGAACGGGGAACATTAGCGTGTCATGCTGAAGGGCATGTGCACAGAGGCAACAAAAAGAGATTAGCAAGAAATTGTCAAAATTGCAACCGATACAACTCGCCCACCAAGCGCACTCTCTTCAACATAACCCTATCCCCCGTCCCCTTTCCCTTGAAAAGGGAAAGGGGGGTAACTCCCCCTCCCTTTTCAAGGGAGGGGGCTAAGGGGGAGAGTTACGTCAAGAGTCGAGGGACCGATTCTGCCAGACCTTTCTGTCAGCAGGCAGGCGGCAGGCAGAAGGTGTACGTTGAAGTTGGCGTGTCAGTGTCGCTCAGGCGCTTCGCCGCCAGCCGCTGTCCATCCTCAACGATCCGTCCGGTTTGGGGATGACGGAGATGCCCGAAGGTGTGACGGGCGTGGCGGGAGTGCCGCTCAGGAGAACGACCGACAGCGTGACAACAAATGCGGCAAACGCGACATACGCTGTCTCAATGTCGGCAAGCCCGTCCAGGGTCCCACCGGGACTGAGCAGCCATGCCGTGGCGTGAAGCGCCTCCACCGTGCCACCTGCGGCCAGACCAATCGCGGCTCCGCGCGCGATCGTCCGCTTGCTGAACAGGACCGCGATCATCAGGGCGGAGACGGGGGCGGCAAGATACATCTGCAGGCGCTGCACCAGCACTATATTGGACGAGGCGGTCAGGGCGAGGAATGACACCAGGATCAGGGCAAGCACGACGAACCCCGCTGTCGCCATCCGTCCCACCTTCACGAGGCGCCGGTCGCTTGCGGCGGAGTGTCGTGCGACGTAAAAGTCCATGGTAAAGAGTGCAGCCGCGCTGTGGAAGTACCCCGCCATTGCTGCCATGACAACAGCGCTGATCACGGTGCCCAGCACTCCTGCGGCGACCGGCGGCAGCGGCTGCGTCCCTGCCTCCTGAAGCGGAAGCGGGAACACAAAGGGTGCTGCAAGGAGAACCATGATCGCTGCAATGAACGATCCGTGCCTGATCGACTTCAGGTCGCGTGCGGCAAGGAACCGCTGGACGACAAAATGATCGCCCGTCCAGTACCAGAGCGCAACGACGCATGCTCCAATGACGGCAGCAGGCCACGGAAGTTCGGGCACGCCCAGCGTGTTCGCCGGGATGTACCGGAGGGAAACATCTCCCGCAGTGGTCATCCAGGCGGCAAGGCCGCCGGCCCCTGCGAACGCTACGATCCCCTGCAATGCCTGCCCCCCGACCATGGCGGCGCATCCTCCCGCCACGACCAGCACCCCTGATGCAAAGACAAGCAGGACCCCTGCAAGCAGTACGTCGCATCCGGTGAGCCGGTGAAGCATCCACGAACCGGTCACGATGACGAGCGGCACCCGGACGGCAAGGGTAAAGACAATCGCCCCTCCACTGAGCAGCAACCCGGTACGCTGATTGAATCTCCACCCGACAAATTGCGGCAACGTGAAGGGACGCGATGCCACAAGCTTCGGCGCCAGGACCCAGACGGCGACGGCAACGCCGCCGCCAGCGATCATCGCAATCTCCACGGAGACTCCCGCCGCCCCGAGCACCCACTCGGCGGAGAGCGTGGTCACGAAGAGCGACAACCCCAGCGAGACCGATCCAAGCGAGCGCCCCGCGAGGAAGTAGGCGGAAGGATTCGCCGCGCCTATGCGACCGAACCAATATGCCGCTGCAACAACCAACGCGAGGAGATACACCGCAAATGGGATGACGACCGACGTGGGCATACAGGACTTCTCGAGGAAAGGCGGGGAGAGTCTACCAAGAAAAAAATCCAATTGCAACCGGCTGGTGACAGCACGCGAGCACAACGTTTCGTATATTATCGCTGAAGATTCGTCGCGATCTCAAGAGTTAGTGGAAATAGGAGATTTTGTTGCTCCATTCGCCAAACCTCCACCCAAGCATGCTTTGGAAATTTCTCCTCCTTGTACCAATTATCCCTCTCCTCCAGGTCCAGGCACAGCCAGAATCTGAGGTCGATGAGTCTGCGGTCATTGCGCGTGTTGGTCCGCGATCCATTACCGCGCGCGATCTTCTCGAACGGATCGACCTCATGCCCTGGCCCGGGAAGGACCGTCCCGGCTCCAGAGACTCCGCCGCAATTCGTGCGACGCTTTCGCTGGTGGCCGAGAAGCTGCTTTCGCTGGAGGCAACCAGCATCGGGATCGGTCTCGACAGCGGGAGCACGGAGAGGTTTGAATCGCTTGAACGTGCCCTGGCGCGCGATGCACTGTACCGGCAGGAAGTGGCGGCGCGGGTTGCATTGAATGACGAAGAGATTGCCCTGGCGATGAAGCGGCTCGGAGCGAAGCTCCGCCTCGCCCTGTTCGCTGTTGGATCGGAAGCCGATGCACACGCCCTCGTCCGCCAACTCCGGAAACGCACCGCGGATGCACCACGGATCACGGTGCTGCAACAGGACACTGTGACGATTACCTTTGGAGAACTTGCAGAGGCGCACGAAGATATCGCGTACGCTTTGTCGCACCCTTTTGAGGCGCGCGCCTCGTTCACACGGCCGTCCGGCTGGCTGATACTCCAGCTCCTTGACAGGGAGCGGAACTCAGACTTTCTGAATTTGAACATGGAGGAGCGCCAGGCCGCAGCGCAGAAAGCATTGAGAAAACGTAAGGAGGCCACATTGGCCTCGGCGTACTTCGTCCGGATGGCATCAGGAGCGCCGATGCGCATGGATTCGCTACTCTTCCAGCGGGTGGCAGACACGTTGCTCGCAGTGATCAGGCGGGAGAGGGAGGCACACCGGAAAGGAGCGGCATTCGGCCTGCTCGAGGAAGATGTTGAAGGACTGCTGCGTTCGTTCAGGCAGCGGCTCCATGAACCTTTCATCACTCATGGAGGCGACACCATCACCCTGGGCCAGACCGTCGGGGCGATGCGGTTCCACCCGGTCCAGTTCCGATCGCTGGGATGGAAAACGTTTGTGGAGGATCTGCACAGCGCGATGATCACTGTCGCCGAAGCCGAGCTTGTCTCCTCCCACGCCATGCAACAACACTACAACGCTCACACGGACGTCCGCCGCGATCTCCAGGCCTGGATCGAATCATCGCAGACCAACGAGCTTGTGAGTCGGTTCCTCGACTCACTCTCGGCCCGCAGAATGCGCGACACGATCGCGGGCCAGCTTCCGGTCGAGCCCCCGCACACCAGCCCCGACGATCCCCTCAATCGCTACATCGGCCGGCTTGCGTCGAAGTACGGCGTGACAATCGATTTCCTGAGAGTGAAGCAATTGAAGGTCTTGCCGGTCAATGTGGTGACGCGCCGGTACCTCGGCTTCGGGGGGACGCTCCCGGCTGTGCCGCTCCTGCCCCATCTCTGGGAATGGTATGAGGCCTGGGATCGTGCAGGGCGGAGCGCGCCGTAGGCGTCCTGACCGAGGCAGGCTGGGCCCATTCAGTGTTTGTGCCCGTGAGAGCTCAACTTCACCTTGTTCGGATTCACATCTGGCACGATCCCGTCGCCCCGCTTCCAGCCCGCGTAACAATCGGAGCACACAGCCTTCCCCTGCTTCACGTCCGTAGCGCAATCGCAACTCTGATGGTCGAGCGCGCACTTGTCGCACCCGGGCGCTTTGATGCAGCAGTTGTAAGCACCCTGGTCCATCAGGGCTTTCTTCGCTTCCTTCAGCAGCACGCTCGCTCTTGCTATTTTCCCTCTTGCCGTCAGTGTGTCCGCACTTTTACCCTGTGCAATTCCTGACGATGCCAAAAGGAATGCCCCGACCAGAACCGCAACTGCGCGCATAACGACCTCCCTTGGATTGTGAATTGAATATGCACCCTCTATGACACTGCACGATGCTCCCACGGCACGTTGACGACGGGGTCGACTCCTGAATGCAACTCCCCGTCCCGCATCCGTATGCACCGCCCGACGTATTTCAGGTTTTCCGGATTATGGGTGACCATCACGATCGTCCGGCCTTCCCGATTGATGCGGTGCAGGAGCTGCATAATCTCATGACTCGTCGTGGTGTCAAGATTGCCCGTGGGCTCGTCCGCAAGAACGATCGGCGGATCATTGACAAGCGCCCTCGCAATTGCGGCACGCTGCTGTTCACCGCCGCTCAGGGCATTGGGCAGGCGATCCTGCTTTCGAAGGAGTCCCACACTCTCAAGAGTCGCTCGTGCCTTCTCTTTTTGTGCTTTCTTTGCGACTTCGGCGACAGCAAGAGGGAGTATAACGTTTTCGATCACGGTAAGGTGGGGGACAAGCTGAAACGACTGAAAGACAAAACCGATGAATTCTCTCCGAAAGTCGGCTCGCCGTTCCACCGACAGGGAATACACATCGATATCCTCTACGAGCAGCGTTCCTTCCGAGGGGTGCCGGAGGCCACCGAGGATCGACAACAAAGTGGACTTTCCCGATCCGGAAGGTCCAACCACCGCAACGAATTCTCCCAACGCAATCGTCAACGAGATTCCCCTGAGAGCATGGACTTCCTCTTCCCCTGTCACATACGTTTTGCTGAGCCGATCAAACACGATCTCGTGCATGCACGCATTCCTCAAAAAAGTAGCATGATACGCCTATAAGGCCCTCAACGCCGCATCAGGATCAAGTCGCGAGGCCTTGACGGCAGGATAAATGCTCCCGGCCAGCCCCACCAGTACCGCAAGCGCAACCGATAGCCCCAGCACCGGCCCAGCCACAAGACCACCCGCCTCTTTGAGTCCGAATACTGGCGAGACGAGAGTGCTTGCAGCCGAACCAACCAGGAACCCCACCAGTCCACCAAGAGTGCCGATGACGAGAGCTTCCGTGAGAATAATGGTGATGACATTTCGCTGCCTGTACCCAATGGCGCGGAAGATACCGATCTCCCGGGTGCGCTGGTTCACCGAGGCAGTCATGTTGGCGAAAACGACGAGCAACCCTATGACAAGCACGATCCCCGAGACACCAAAGGAGAACGCCTCAAATCTGTGCATCGCTTCCATCTTCGACTCGATGGCCTGTTTTATCGCCGTGACCTTTGCAGCGGGGAGTGCAGCCGAGATCTGCCGTACCAGCTCATCGATCGGACAGTCGTAGCACCGCGCGGCCACTTCGATCAGGCTGATTTGATCCGGCTTGTCAAAGATGAACTGCGCCCCGCGAAGATCGATGAAGACGAGCCCGTCGTCCTGCGAACCGGTGGGTTCGAGTATCCCGCTCACAACGAAGTCCATGCCGGCCAGCCTCATTCGCCGATTGAGAGTGAGCCCGAACTTCGCCGACACGTCTGAACCCACAAGTGCCTCCGTTGGTTTGTCGGGGAACGCGCCCCTCACCGACCACCACCTCTTCAGACGTTTCTCCTGCGAGAAATCGACTCCGACGACGAGAGTGCGCACGCCCCACAGGTCCGCCGCGGTAATCAGTTTTGGCGCAACGATGCTGATGTTGTCGCTGTTTTTGATCGTGCGGATGAGGGGGATGTCTTTCTCCCGGAGCGTACGGACGTCGAAAGCAACGTCCGACACGGACATGCCGCCGTAGCTCAATGCGAGGTCGTCCGATTTCGGAAGGATCAGGATATTCGCGCCAAAATCATCAAGACTTGCCGACACCTCGGCGTTCATCCGCTCAGACACAGAATGCAGCGTGACGACCGTGCTGACAGCAATGGCAAGACCAAGAACAAGGAAGGCGGTCTTTCCCTTCTGTCGGCCGATGTTCCTCAGTGCAATATCGATGAGCCGCATGGTGTCAGACCCTCCGCTGCCACACCGCAACCGTCTGTGCATCGATAAGAATCTGGTCGCCGACGACGGTATTGGGAATCACGTCCGGTGGATATCTGCCGCATGAGCCCTTGAGCGGCTCCATGGTGTTCAGATTCCACGTCGTGCCACAAGTATTGCAGATGAGTTCCTGGCCACGCATGTGAAACCTTTGAGAGTTGCATGGTTCGCACATACTCACCGCGGTGACGATTTTCCCTTCGCCCGAGACGTAGGCAAGAAGCGGAACCGCGTTGCGGGAGTCCGTGTACGAAAACGCAACAAATTTGCGCTGCAGAACCACGTCAAGCGGGACGGCAATTTTCCCGTCCGACATCTGGACCGGGACTTCACTCATTTGCTGCCCGCTTGCGGGATAGTTGGCACCTTGTGCAACCACCGGCTGTTCACGAAGCAGCTTGTTCCCCGGCGACGGAAGAATCGAATACACAAAAAGGCCGACGAGAGCCAAGGCGGCTAACGCCAATACTGTCTTCGTGCGCCTTCCTCGGGGTCGATCAACAAGGAGCTTTTGTCTCTTGTGAGTGGCAATAGCTCGTGCGGCGGGCTTCCCGCTGATCGAATGACCGCAGGAGGTGCAGAACTCCGCACCGTGCACGAGCGGCTGACCGCATTGAGAACAGAAGTTGGCCATGAGCGGTATCCTCCACGATTTCCTTCAATTCACTCTGTGTCCATATCTTGCTTCAACCTCGTCGACAAGCTGGGCGACTGTCGCGTTATTTTCGGCTATTCGCCTGTCGACAAAGCCCTTCACCTCAGTCGCCCCGCGAGGATGAGTGCAACTGCAGGTTTTCAGATCGTCAACACCGCACTGTCCGCACGGGCACTGGAAATGCGAGAATATCTCGTCCCGATCGGCTGAAATCGCGATCTTCTTTTCGGTTCCATTGACCCGAACGGGGTCAGCCAGAGAGAATGGAGAAGTCGCTGGCGGGAGGAGCGCCTTCCGTAATCCGTTTGTACGAACAGCGTCACTCTGCTGGGCGACGGAATCAGGCTTCAACCATCCGTATGTCGTGTTCACGGCAGCAACGATCTGATGATTTTCTTTCCCCGATTGAACAGCGTCACGGATGAACTGTCGTTCTTGAATTGCCGTCGGGCACGTGCAGATCTCAAGGGGCTGCTCGCCACATGAACCGCAGGAGCAGACAAACTTCGACGCGATGTCCATCACCTTTGCTTCCAGCCGGGAGTCAGAGCTCCTCGTTTCAACGATCCGTGGCTGGGGAGACGGGCCTTTCCTGACAAACGGTTCGACGCTCAGAATGACAACAAACACCCCGGCAAGGAGACCTATGGCAACGAGGCCCGGGTGCCATTTCAACTTGGTGCTTACGGGGCGATTCTTCTTTTTCTGATGCTTCTGTTGCACATGTTGTCCATCATGATGCGGAATTCCCAAGTGGAGTCCCCGCAACTTTACTCCACACCGAGCACACAATGCACTTTCAGCGGGATTATCAAACCCGCACTCGGGACAGGATCTGCCATGAGCCGGATGCGCCGGTTTCTCAAGCTTTGCCCCGCACTCGGCACAGAAGGCCGCGTCATCCCTGTTCATTGCACTGCATCTATTGCAGTTCATTGGAGTACCCTCTCCTTGCCTCGTCACCCACCGCAAATTCAAATAAGCTTTTCAACATCATGTTGGCGCTAGAACATTCCTGTCCGTCCGGCCATGAGCGCGATCATCACAATCCCCATGACAACAGCACCGACAACAACATACGTTGTGGTGGTTGTCTCATGCATCATGCCGCTCTGATGCGTGTGAATCGCTGCAGGAATGGTCCTTGTCGCCTCGATTGTCATTTCCGGTTCGAGCTGACGTTTACCGATGGCTCTGATATGAAACATCAGTACATGTTCACCAGTCTGCGACGACCCATACGTGATCGCGTAGAGACCAGGTGTCGCGCTTTCGGGCACGTCCCGTTCGAGGTGGATATCATGCTCTCCTCGTTGCCCCTGTCGTGTGGAGTCGTCAGGAGCGCCATCTCCCGGCAAGCGGTGTTTGTACGCTGCGTGGAGCGTAACCTGTGCTCCGGAAATTGGAGCGGCCGTCTCTGCGTCCATGAGTCTCAGCGTCAATGTCACCTCCTCTCCGCTCTTGAGCGGCGGGAACAGCGCAATTGCCTTCACGTTGCCGACTGTGACCTCTTTTTCAAGTGCCGGATCATTCAGCATCTCAGCGGCCCCGCCTGAGTGATGAGTGTCACCGGTTCCCATCATTCCGAGGTGCATGCAAGAGTACAGACTGAATGATGAGAGGAGCAAGAGCAGGGTCTTCATCGTCTTATCCTCCAATCCCGGACATCAGAGCGTCTTGGCGAACTGCTCCGGAGCGTAGAGGAATTCGTTCCTGCACGCTTCGGAACAGAAATAGTACACAGTCCCCTCGTAGCCGGTCGTGTACGGAGCATTGCTCATGTCAACGTCCATTCCGCAGACTACGTCTTTGGCCGATGGCCTCTGCGTGGTATCCACATTGAGATAGGCTTTCGGCGCCCTGGTGAACAACAGGAAGCAGTCGACGCTGCAGAAGTGGTAGATTGTCCCATGATAGTTCATGGAACAAGTCTCCGGGCTGTCTATCTCCACCCCCATTCCACATACCGGATCTTTTTCCATGGCAAAGCCTCCTTTCCCGGTTGTTTCGATGACTGGACCACCTTTTCCACTGGTGGTTCACTGCACACCCCAAGAGCAGTGTCTCACGCCCGGCCCGAGAGTGTGTTCCACCGTTCATTTGAGTTCTCCGTCGTCCAATGCCCTCGCTGCCTCGACCAGGATGCGCAGAGGTACAGCCACCTTCGTCCTGGTAACGAGCCACATGAGAGCCGTGATCGTGGTGGCGGCTGCCGCAAGGATTGTCAGTGACAATCGCACTTCATTCAGGGCCTTGTCACTTTCAATCTCATTGCGGCGGGAAACCTCTCCGGCTGTTTTCTCAAGGGAAGCCAACAATGCCATACACTTTTCATGGATCGTATCAAGCGAGACCATGAGGTCAGCGTGGGCTTGCGTTAACCTGGCTCGCTGCCGAGCATTCTGGGTGTCTGCGGGTATTGAAAGCCGTGTAAGAAGCCCGAACATCCCGTCGGTTATGGACTGAAACCGATCCTCGATTACAACCAGTGAGTCAATCGGCACTTGGCTGATAAGTCGCGATTGTTGAAGAGCACTAACGGCGGCACCCATACGCTCGCGCGCAGCATTGAAATCCCGGAAGGCGCGTTCACCTTCCCCACGGTGTAGCCTTTCAGCTGCCAGTAACTCCTCGAGATGGACCACCTGGATACTGCCTGCAGCATCAATCACCGAGCGCACGTTTTCGGCCGATTCTTTCACCGCACTTCGATACTGTACGAGGCGTATATGAGTAAAGACGCCAACGGCAACGATGCTGAGAGTTATGGCCAGAAACACAAGGGTCAGCCTTGTTGTTGCCCCTTTGAAGAGAGAGCGAATGCGTGCCGCCAATTGTGGCTCCTCCAACGCGCTCATTCTCTTACCGAGCGGGATCTGGCTGGGCGCATTAGGGTCAAAATCGGATACCACAAGGTCATAGTCCGGCGGTTTCCCGGTCGTTCCAACGGAGCGGATGATCTCTCGCACCCTGCCTACAAGGTCGTCCCGGCAGCAGAGCTGCAGGCGGGAAATCTGTGACGTCGGCAGAAAATGCTCGATCACGCGGATCTCCTTGACACCCACCGCGATGAGCTCTCCAGCTAACTGCTGCACCCTTGTCGTACTTACGTATGCGGTGACCCTTTTCATCCTGTGCTCCACCGGGCAAATCCCCTCATGCCTACCGTGAGATTGTCCGACTCACAAATACGATCACGCCTCAGCTCCTGCCACTCATGACCGACTCAATGGTGCCCGTGTCCCCCACCCGTGCCAAGGGTATCCATGGTGACGAAATGAAACATCATATCGTCTTTCATCATCTCGAACCCGTGTCCAGCCATTATACCTGCGTCACCCATCCGACTTCGGATCATCTGCATCATTTCGGGCGCCATGTGGATCATGTACTGAGTCCGCGGCGTCATCATGGAATCCGGCCTGAATGAACATTGCGTGTCATTCCCACTCCATGAAAAGCGCCCGCTGGTGGCGTGGCGTTCTGCGAGGTGGCGCATCATCGATGAATCCATCATGGCGACCTGCATGCTGCTGTGTCCCATCGAGGTAGACGTGGGGCAGAGAGAGTCCGCCATGCCGGCCTTACTCATGAGGTGAACGTTTCGCTCTACGACCGCACGGTCAACGGGGCCGGCGAAACGCAGGAGGATCGCGGCATCAAGACGCACATTCGTCTCACCGTCATTTGGCTGTACGGCCAGCGGCACTGCAGATGCTTCCGCAGGGTTCAGGGAGTCTTTCGAACAGCCAGCTCCCATCAGGAGGGCAACACCGACGAATGCGAGGGAGGTGCTGAGGATATTCATAGCATGACCCCTAGGTTGAGTGTTCGCGCCTCAGTTGTGCTTGTGACCCACGGTGTAAGGAAACTCGAGATGCCACGTTGATTCACCCGATTTTACATGAAGGGCTATCATGTACTCTCCCTCCTTGTCAAGTGTGATCCCTCCGCCGAAGTGACCACGCATGGATCTCAGCTTCACCGGGAAAGCTTCCCCGGTAGGCGAGACGACCTGCAGATCGACCGCGGCACTGTCAACGGCCTTCTTGCCGGACAATCCCACAGCAATGTGATGTGTGCCCGCCATCATCTCTTTCATCATATCCTCGTCCGTCCCGGAGGATGTGCCATGGTGCATCCCCATCCCCTCGTGCATCATGCCGCCGGCCATCTGACCGTGGCCCTTCCCCTGCATGTGGCCGGCCATCATTTTCCTGTGCTCCTCCTGCGGGATCAGCCACACCTTCACCTCCAGGCCGTCAATCGATCGTCGAAACGTCGGCTCCCCCATTCTGGCGGACATGTCCTGCGGGGCGGGCTTCGCGGCGGATTTCATCTCGTGTTGATGCTGTGCCGACAGTGGGGCGCAGAGCGCAAGGGTGATCACTGCGGGTAGTATGATGGATTTCGCGTTCATTGGGTTCTCCGTTGATGTGTGTGTGTGAGTTGTTGTTGTCAGGGTGCAAGAGTGCGACCTTGTGCCCCCAGCTCCTTCCTTAGCGACCGACTTTTCCAGAGATAGTAGATAACGGGGTAAACGAGGAGCTCGAGCATCACGGACGTCACCACCCCTCCCACCATCGGGGCGGCGATCCGTTTCATGACATCGGCCCCCGTCCCGTGGCTCCACATGATGGGGACAAGACCGGCGATGATCACCGATGCCGTCATGATTTTCGGGCGGACACGTTGTACTGCGCCATGATGGATTGCCTCCTTCAGATGTGTCAATGAGCTCATCAGTCCCCGGCGTTTCCAATCGTCGAAGGCATGATCCAGATAAAGCAACATCACGACACCGGTTTCGGCATCGAGGCCGGCAAGCGCGATGATCCCTACCCAGACCGCAATGCTCAGGTTGTACCCGAGGATATAGAGAAGCCAGAACGTCCCGATCAGCGAGAAGGGGACGGCGAGAAACACGATCGCCACCTTCGTCACGGACCTCGTGTTCAGGTAGATGATGACGAAGATGATGAAGAGGGTCATCGGGATGACGTACATCAGCCGCTTCTCCGCGTGTTGCATGTACTCGTACTGACCGCTCCAGATGATCGTGTACCCCGTCGGCAATTTGACCTTCTCCGCGACGGTCCGCTTGGCATTCTGCACGTAGGTGCCGACGTCGATGTCCTTGATGTCAACGTACACCCATGCGTTGGGCCGTGTGTCCTCGCTCCGGACGACCATCGGACCGTTGCGCGGAGTGATCGTCGCAAGCTGCCCCATCGGGACCTGCTCGCCGCTTGGTGTCGGGACCAACACTCGCTGGAGCGCTTCGAGGTTGTCCCGCAGTTCACGGCTGTATCGCAAATTGATGGTATAGCGCTCAAGTCCTTCAACCGTGTTTGTCACGGCCATCCCGCCCATGGCCGTTTCGATCACACTCTCGACGTCACCCACCGTGAGGCCGTAGCGTGCGGCTTCCTTCCGGTTTATGTCAAAATCCAGATAGTTCCCCCCGACGGCACGCTCGGCAAAAGCGCTCAGGGTTCCCGGAACAGTCCGGACAACCGCCTCGACCTCCCGGCCAATCTCCTCAAGCACCTGGAGATCCGGGCCCCCGATCTTGATGCCGACCGGAGTCTTGATGCCGGTGCTGAGCATGTCGGTGCGTGTCTTAATCGGCATCGTCCAGGCATTTGTCAGCCCGGGAAATTGGATTGCCTGGTCCATCTCATCGATGAGTTTCTGGACTGTCATTCCCGGTCGCCACTCCTCCTCGGGTTTCAGCATGATCGTGGTCTCAATCATATCCAGTCCCGCAGGGTCTGTCGCAGTCTCCGCCCGGCCGATCTTTCCAAAGACATGGTGGACTTCGGGGAATTGACGGATGATCTTGTCGGTCTGCTGCAGCAGTTCCCGGGCCTTCGTGATGGACATGCCGGGAAGCGTTGTGGGCATATAGAGGAGATCTCCCTCATACATAGGGGGCATGAACTCCGATCCGATCCGGTTGAACGGAATGATCGTGATCGCCATGAGTGCCACCGCGGCCAGGATGACCCACTTGTTCCAGCGAAGGACGACGTTCACCACCGGTGTGTATACTCTGATCAGAAACCGGTTGATCGGATTGCGCGCTTCCGGCAGGACTTTCCCCCGAATCCAGTACCCCATGAGAATGGGGACTATGGTGATCGACAGGATCGCCGCGGCCGCCATCGAATACGTCTTCGTGAAGGCCAGCGGACGGAACAGACGACCTTCCTGCGCCTCCAGCGTGAACACGGGGATGAACGACACTGTGATGACCAGCAGGGAGTAGAAGAGGGCCGGTCCGACTTCCTTGGCGGCATCCAGGATCACCTGCCAGTGATCCCGCCGTTGCTCGGGCGGTTTCAGCGCCTCATGCTCGATGTGCTTGTGAGCGTTCTCGATCATGATAATCGCAGCATCCACCATTGCTCCGATGGCAATGGCAATACCGCTGAGCGACATGATATTCGCGTTGATTCCCTGCATCTTCATGACGATGAAGGAGATCAGGATCGCGGTAGGAAGCGTGAAGATCGCCACCAGCGCGCTCCGGGCGTGCAGGAGGAAGAGGATGCAGACGACCGCGACGATGATGATTTCCTCGGTGAGCTTGTCCTTCAGGGTATCGATGGCACGAATGATGAGCCCTGACCTGTCGTATGCCATGTTGATTTTCACATCGTCAGGAAGGCCCTGCTTTAGGATTTCGAGTTTCTCCTTAACTTTCTCGATCACCTGAAGTGCGTTCTCATCGTACCGCATGACAATGATCCCCCCAACGACTTCACCCTCGCCGTTGCTCTCTGCGAGTCCACGTCGCATGAGCGGACCAATGGTGACGTCCCCAACGTCCTTGACGTACACCGGCGTCCCGCTCAACTTGTCGACCATCACCGGAATGTTCTTCACGTCGTCGACGGATTTGACATACCCGAGGCCGCGCACCATGAATTCCTTCTCCCCCATCTCCACGACCTCGCCGCCGACGTCGTTGTTGGAATTCTTGATCGCCATCTCCACCATGTTGAGCGGAATCTTGTAGGCAAGCAGCTTGGCGGGGTCGACCGTGACCTGATATTGCTTCACGAACCCCCCGATGCTCGCCACCTCTGCCACACCCTCAACTGACGTAAGGCCGTATTTCAGGTACCAGTCCTGGTACGAGCGGAGCTCTTGCAGGGATCGCTTGTCGGAGGTCAGCGTGTATTCGAATACCCATCCGACGCCTGTCGCGTCAGGCCCGAGCGTGGGGACCACTTTCGGGGGAAGGCGCTTTTGCGCGTAATTCAGGTACTCGAGCACACGGCTCCTCGCCCAGTACAGATCCGTTCCGTCTTCGAATATTACATAGACAAGCGAGTATCCGAAGAAAGAGTACCCGCGGACCACCTTGGAGCCCGGGACCGAGACCATCGCCGTCGTCAACGGATACGTCACCTGGTCCTCCACGATCCGCGGCGATTGGCCCGGGTACTCACTGTAGATGATGACTTGAACGTCGCTGAGATCCGGAATTGCATCCACCGGAATGTTCAGCATGGAATAGATGCCCCATCCGATCAGGAAGGCCACCACGAGGATGACCATGAACTTGTTGCGGACAGAGGCTTCAATGATTTTCTGCAGCATAGAGAATCTCCAGGGGCCGGTTGAGGATTCAGTTCATGTCCATCATGTGATGATGGCTGCTGTCCGGATGGCTCTCCGGCGCCTTCGTGCCTTTCCCAGCAGCGCCACCCCCGCTCCTCTTGCCCGGTTTCTGCTTCGCCATGTCATGCCCTTCATGTGAATTGCCATGCTCCATTTGCTGCATATCGTGTCCTTCGTGAGAATCTGGCTCGGACTCCGGCATGCTCATATCCATCCCCTCATGCCCCGGCATCGAATGCTGAGTGCCCGATGAACTGTCGGTGCGGGCCCCTAACTGACTGATTGCGGCCTTCAAGTTGCTTTCAGAGTCGATGAGAAACTGGGATGAAACGACGATCTTTTCCCCGTCCTGAATTCCCTCCAGTACCTGCACATAGCCCTCCGACTGGACGCCAAGTGTAACATCGCGCGGATCGAAGTATCCCCCACCGAGCGCAATTACGGCTATGTTCCGTTCTCCCGAGCGGATAATCGCCTGATCAGGCACGACCACGGCATCGACAGAGACGGGAGAGACAAGCTTCACCTGCGCGAACATGTCCGGCTTCAGTTCAAATGCGGACGAATTCCGCACCTCGATCCGGACTCTCGCTGTCTTTGTCTCCGCGCTCAGGTAGGGATAGACATACGTTACGGTCCCCTTGAAGGTTTTGCCCGGAAGGTAGGACAGTTCAATTTCCGCCCGCTGACCAAGCTTCACCCAGGGAAGTTCGAACTGGTAAATATCCGCCAGGACCCATACCGTCGAGAGATCGGCAACCCGAAATAGCTCCATCCCCGCCATAACATTCTGGCCGGCCTTGATCATCTTGTCCGTCACGATGCCATCTGCGGGCGAATGGAATGTCATCGTCTTCTTCGGTGTCCCCCGTTGTTCGAGCGCCCTGATCTCGCTTTCTGGTATGTCCCAATACATCAATCGGCGCCGAGCGCTCTCGAGTAGCTCGTCCGAGCCCTTCCTTGCTTCCGCCAGATCACTCTCCTGCAGCTTCTTCCGATACGCAAGCGCCTGAAGGTACTCCTCCTGCGTTGTGACAAGCTCCGGACTGTACAGCTCCAAGAGGGGCTCTCCCTTCTTCACGACTTTGCCGGTATAGTCGACATACAGCTTCTCCGCCCACCCCATGACCTTGGTGTTGACCGAGTACAACCTTCGCTCGTCATAGTCCACCTTCCCGTTCGTACGGATGACTTTGTTCAGCTTTTTCCTGGTTACCTCCTCCACCTTCACTCCGATGTTCTGCACGGTGACGGGGTCAATCTTGATGCCCTTCGCATCGCTTTCCCCTTCGTACACGGGTACAAGGTCCATCCCGCAGTCGGGGGCCTTGCCAGGCTTGTCGGACGTGTACCAGGGGTGCATTGGGTCTTTGTAGTATGCGATTTTTCGTTCACCGGTCGTTCCCTGGTTTTCGGCATACACAGGAACGAAATCCATCCCGTCTGGTGCTTTCTTCGGGACCGGCGAGGTATTCTGCGGATTCATCGGGTCACGATAGTAAAGGATCTTTCGCCTTCCCGCGCCGGAATCGTGCGCCGACGGGGAAAACAAGAACCAGCCAGCTCCAAGACCAACTACGAGACTGAGGCCAACAAGAATGACCGACTTCTTCATGATTTCATCCTTCGGAGATCGTGGTTTACGGAATTCGTTTTGAAATCTCGGCAACGTCCAGACCCACGGCCTGTTCAAGTTGCGCCTGGCTCGTCATCAGGTTCATCACTGCCATGTACCGATCGAGACGGGCCATCAGCAGCATCCGGTAGGCGTCGATCAGCATGAGGAACTCGGTTTTCCCTGTCTGATACGCCGCCAGTGTTGATTGCAGCGTCTGCTCCGCCTGCGGGACAACGGTGGTCTTGTAGAGTAGGAGGATGTTCTGGTATGTCTGGACCTTGACCAGCGCATCCTGCAGCTCAAACGATGTCATGTTGCGCATGTTGTTGAATTCTTCCTCCGCCTTCCTGACGTTCAGCTCGTTCTCATCCACCTTTGAGGTCACCTTCCCGCCTGCCCACGGTGCAATGGGAATGCTGATGCCCACCATCGTCGACCAGAAATCATCCCTCGTCATCGCCATGTCCTTATACATGACCCGCACCATCAGATCGGGAAAGAGCTCTCGCTTCGACGCGGAGAGTTCGGATTTCGCCATCTCGATATTGAAATTCATCGCTTTGACCTCCGGACGGTTTTCAAGCGCCAGGGGGCGAAGCTGTTCGAAGGTCCATGGGGGGACCGTGGATTCGATTTCCGGAACGTACCCGAGGGGAGCGTTTGCCTGCCGGCCAAGAATCGTGTTCATCATTGCCTCAACGGCCGTCTTCTGCTGCTGGATATTCAGGCCGTCGGTGATCAGTGTCGAGAGCTCGGTCTGGGCGCGGAGGATATCCGGTTGCTTCCCCATGCCTACTTCATACTGCTTGGAGGCAATGGCGACGAACTTTCTCATCAGTTCCTGGTTCTCCGCATTGATCTCGAGTTTGCGTTCCACGAGGTACAGCTCGTAGTAGGCCGATTTCAGATCCCGAATGATCTTTCGTTCGAGCGCCTTATAGTTCTGGTCGGCCATGCCGGCGTTGCTCTCCGCTGCCTTTCCCATATTTGAGAGCTTGCCCGGGAACGGAATCATCTGCTGAATGAAGTAATCGGTTTCCATTCCGTCCTTCAGCGGATTGGGGAACGAGCGAACCGGAGTCTGGTATGCCTCGACACCAACCTGAGGCGCTTCCCAGGATGTCACCTGGTCCACTCTCGTCAATGCCGCATTTGTCTGATGACGTGCGGCCCTGAGCTGTGGATTGTTAAGAACCGCTTCGGCAACGAGATCGTCGAGCTTCAGGACGGGGGATCCCTGGGCGTGGACGAGAACGGGGACGCTGCACAGGGCAACGGACAGAAACCGGAAAATTGATTTCAGCATATGGCGATGCTCCTTGCGTATCGGTCGACGGAGATTGCCCCTGAACGGGCTGATAAAACGCAGAAATACCGTGAACGCAGCAACGTCCGGGCGGAGATCGCCCATGGCGTGGGTGCGCTAAGGCCTAACGAAGTGTGTTAAATCAGGAGTGTTGCGTTGAGGACGTACGTCTCCACCGGGGGCGGAAACGGAGATCTCCCGAGGGTTGGAAGGGCTGAAAACTGTTGAGCGGGCGCGGCCTGCAATACTGCAGGAATCGTCACAGCGCCGAGGAGTTCAATCTTGGGTTGAAGAGGAGAAGTATCTTTTGTGACAATGGTCGGTTCTGTCCGGTACCCACCCAGTATGCTGGGCACCTGACAGCTAGAAGTCGAGGTCACCACCTCGGTCTTCACAGCGGCCTCAGAATGAGTGTATTCGCATGATGCCGCGGCGCAATTGTCGTCACCCGCGCAGCAATCCATCACGGCCATAGTGCAGTGCCGGAGGACGACCGTAACCCCTGTATTGGCGAAGAAAAAGACCACCAGGAACAGGCGACCCCAGAACAGCATATGCCGGCTACTGAGACTCATTTTAGGGATGTTCCACAACTCTTGTGCCATTCTGCAATGACTTCGACATCTTCCGTTTCCCACCCGAAAGGGGCGTACGCTGAGGGCGTAGCTTCCTCCCGACTTTACAACTTCCGCAGTTCTGGGAAAGGTCTCTGTCGGCTCTGACATAAATACTGAAATCCTAAACGAATGTCAATACACTTTAGTTTCTAGATCCCATACCACCAGGAGGATTCGACCAACGCACTGGTGACAGTTGCTGGCGCAAACGGGGATCCTCGCACGCCATCATGCATTGGGCTCACTGGTCAATGAAACAACCGTGATCTCGGACCGCGCGCCCAACCGCACTGGCGGGCCCCAGTAGCCCGTCCCTTTGCTTACATAGACCCACGTGCCGTTCACTTTGTGCAACCCCTTGATGAACGGCTGTCCGATGGTCGCCACAAGATTCCACGGAAAGAACTGCCCGCCGTGGGTGTGCCCTGAGAGTATCAGGTCGACCCCCAGGCCACTCGCTTGGTACAGCGTACGCGGCTGATGCGCAAGGAGGACCTTCAACATGTTCGACGGTGTACCCTTCACGGCAGCCGCGGGGTCCGATGTGTGGCTGGCGAGGAACTGTCCGCCGGAGTAGTCGGTCACACCGGCGAGCACGAACGAGGCGCCGTTTCGCTCAATGATCCGATGCTCGTTATTCAGGACATCGTACCCGAGCTGTCGGGCTTCCTCCACCCACGGTTCCACACCGGAGTAATATTCGTGGTTGCCGGTAACGAAGAACTTGCCAAACGGAGCCTGCAAGTCGGCGAACGGAGACACATCCTCGCGGAGATGAGGCACAGACCCGTCGGCAAGGTCACCGGTGAATGCAATCAGATCCGGATTGAGCTCCAGTACTTCCCTCACAATTGTTTCGATCCAGTCTCTCTTCACCGTTAACCCGGCATGGATGTCGGTGATCTGTGCGATTCTAAAGCCCTCGAACTCTGCAGGCAGACCACGCAGCGGAACAGTGATTTTGACAATGCCGGGTCTCCTGCGTGCTTCGTACACGCCGTATGCGGTCAGCGATGCAGCGATACCGAGAACGCCGAGGCCCGATATCTGCATCAGGAATTCTCTTCGAGAGGGACCGGAAGACGGATCGGTCAAACGAACGAAGCTGAGGAGCTTTTCCACGCCGAGTGACCCAACGTAGAAGATGTCGCGTGCCAGCAACAGAGTCAAAACGAACGAGAGGAACCCGAGCCCGACGTAGGATACCCATGAGAGTGGCTCAGTCAGCCGCTCATTGTAGCGCATGAGAAACGTTGAGCCGAACGGAAGGAGGAACAGAAGAGCAACTGCGATCCAGGCGCAGAGCCTCCACGGCATCATGAGCTTCGCGGGAATGATGAGCCGCCAGCCGATATAGGCGTAGCCCACGCCGAGAACGACAAGAACAATGGTGATCCAGGTTACGTAGGCACCGATGTTCATTCTGGCCTCTTGATCCGAGTGTGACGATGTCATGTGCACCTACTTGTTCGGCGGTGGCGCAACGACCACATGAAAATTGAACATCGGATTCTGCAGTCGGCCGAATACTCGAACCCAGAGCGGCAACAGCATTTCAACCCCACGCGCCGTCGTAATGTCGCCCAGATCAATAATGTTCGATTCCTTCCAACCCAACGAGACAAGGAGGCGTTTGACGTCTGCTTTCGCTCCCTCGTCGTTCCCGCTCAGAAAAAGGTCGTGGTCACCCGGGACAGCTGCCGGATTGACCATGACAAAGGCATTTGTTGTGTTGAGCGTCTTGACAACTCTCGTTTTCGGATAGGCGCGCTGAATCTGTTCGCCGATGGAATCGGTATTGCAGACACTGAGCGATGGGGGGAAACCCTTCGAGAAATCGAGAGGATTGGAGACGTCGACGAGGATCTTGCCGTCCAGGTTCTTCTGGCCCGCCGTGTGTAAGGCCTCAAGGGAGGCCGTTCCCGATATACAATTGACGACCAGTTCACCATGCGCCGCGGCTTCCGCAAATGTCGCGAGCCGCACCCGCGGATGATCCTTCTGCCAAGCGCTATATGGTGGCATGCCATACTGATTCGGGCTGGTGTTCGCGAGTGTCCCGGCGACGTTTCTCGTCCCGACGACGACGTTGTTGCCGAGTGCAGAGAGCTTACCGGCAAGCGCCTGACCGACTACGCCCGTTCCGAGTATGCCGATGTTCATGGTGTGATTCCTTTCACTGATGACATTGTCGCCATGAGTACAAGAGCTCTGATTGACGCTCTATTGTGATTATAACAAATGACAATGAAGAATGTTGCATTGCGATGGTTTCACGTGCTACTCCCCCTTCACCCCTCCCGCCATAATCCCGCCGATGTAGTACTTCTGCACCACGGCGAAGAGGATCAGCACCGGCGCCACGGTGATCACCGACCCCGCCATCATCAGCTCCACGTCCTGCACATGCTCGAGCGACAGGTTGGCGATCGCCACGGGAAGGGTGTACATCGTGTCGTCGGTCATCACGATCAGAGGCCAGAGGAAGTCGTTCCAGGTTCCCATGAACGTGATGATGCCGAGGGTGATGAGGATGGGCTTGCAGAGAGGCAAAATGAGCGAAACGTAAATTCTGAGGTCGCCGGCGCCGTCCATGCGCGCCGCCTCAATCAGGCTGTCCGAGATGGAGCGTGCGAACTGCCGGAAGAGGAATATGCCGAATACGCTCGCCATGCCGGGGATGATCACCCCGACGTAGGAATTAATGAACCCCATCTTGTTCAGCATCAGGAACAGGGGGAGCATTGTTACCTGTGCAGGGATCACCATTGAGGAGAGGAGCAGCTTGAAGAGAGGGTCCCTCCCGCGGAAGCGGAACTTGGCGAAGGCGTATCCTGCCATCGAGTTGACGATCAGCGCAATCACCGTCACCGCGACCGAGAGGAATGCGCTGTTGAAGAGATAGCGCCCCAGATTGAGCCGCGTAAGAAGGCCGATATAATGCTCGAAGGTCACAACCCTTGGGAAGAAGGGCGGGGGAAAACTGCTTGCCTCTCCGCTCGGCATCAGTGAAGCGGCGACCATCCAGAGGAGCGGGGTCAGCGCGATCCCCGCGATGACGATCAACACGACATGCAGCACAACGGTGCGGAGGACCTTCATGCCTGTCGCCCCTCCCGTCGTAGTCTCGTCTGAATGAACGAGGGGATCAGAATGAGCCCGAACAGGATGAACGCCACGGCCGCCGAATACCCCATGTTCCACCAGCGGAAGCCCTGCTCGTACATCATCAGCACGAGACTCAATGTTGCGTCGAGCGGCCCCCCCTGTGTCATCACGTAGGGCTCGGCGAAGAGCTGGAGATAGCCGATCACCGTGATGATGCTGATGAACAGGGTCGTTGGGGCAAGGAGGGGAAGAGTAATCGTCGTAAACTTCTGCCACCGCCCCGCACCGTCGATATCCGCCGCCTCATAAAGCTCCTGCGGGATGTTCTGGAGTCCCGCGATGAAGATGATCATGTTGTAGCCGAAGTTTTTCCACACCGCAAGAAGGATGATCGCAGGCATCGCCCACCCGGGATCGCCCAGCCAGTCGACCGGCCCGATGCCCAGGAACGACAGCGCGTAGTTCAGCACCCCGAAGCGCGGATGGTAGACGAACCGCCATACCACCGCCACGGCAACGAGCGTGGTGACCACGGGGGCGAAGTAGGCGGTGCGGAAGAGGCCCTTGAATCGGCCCAGTTTCGACTGGAGGAGCAGGGCCGTTCCAAGCGAGACCAGGATCGAGAGGGGCCCGCCGACAACAAGGAAGTAGAGCGTATTGCGCAGGGCCTTCCAGAAGAGCGGATCTGCAACAAGATCAGTGTAATTCTTCGCACCGACAAACCGGGCATAGCGCCAGTTCGCAAGCGAATAGATGTCGAAGTCCGTGAAGCTGAGCCCCAGCGCGGCGATCACCGGTAGGAAGAAGAATACGCCGATGGCGATCAGGGCGGGGGCGAGAAACAGGACGGCGGCGCGGGCCGGTGTGCTAGTGCGCATGGGCCGCCATCCATCGACGTTTTTCGAGGATCAGGTTCACGGCACGGTCCAGCTCCGCCGTAGCGTTGTCCACGCTCATCGTTCCCATCGTGATCAGCTCGGTCAGTTCCCGGACCTTCTGCGCGATTTGCTCCCACTCGGGGATCTTCGGCGTTGCGACAACTCGAGTCAGCTGCTCGAAGAAGGCCGCAGCGTACCTGTTGTTTGCCAGCAACGGAGAGTTCCATGCCTCAATGCGCGCCGGGAGATCTCCCGTGACCCGGTAGAATTCGGCCTGGACATCAGGTTCAGAGAGATACTCGATGAGTTTCCACACCTTCGTCTTCCTGCTTGAGGTGCGGGATATCGCCAGGCTGGCCCCTCCTGCAAGCGATATCCTCATATCGAGATCGGGACCCGGGAGCGGGGCAGTCATCCAGAAGTCCTTCAGACTGTCCGGCATCCGTTTCTGGAATTCACCGATGCTCCAGGGGCCCGAGATGAACATGGCAAACGCCCTGTCCTTCATCCCCTGATAGATATTCACCACCTGTGCCGTCTTCACCGGCGCAAGCCCCTCGGTGAAAAAGCGCTGGAACGTGTGCATGGCGTCGCGGAATCGGGGGTCGCTGAAGTCACCGTACATGTTGTTCTCCTTCAGCAACGCGGAGCCGTTCTGCAGTGCCAGCACCACCTGTGGCACCCATTCGTTGTTCGTCGAGAAGAACACCCCGTACTCCGCGATCCTCCGATCCACGATCTTTCGGCACACATCGAACCATTCATTCCAGGTCTCTGGCGGGCGAAGATACCCCGCGGCAGCAAGAAGGTCCTTGCGGTAGAAGAGCACCTTCGTGTCGACGTACCAGGGAACGCCGTAGAGCGATGAATCGATGACGTTGGTGTTCCAGATCCCCCGGAAATAGCTTGTCTCGCGGAGAGTGGAGGAGCGCGCGAGCCATGGATTCAGGTTCTCCAACGCGTCAAGCATCTGGAATTCAGGGACCCAGGTATTGCCGATCTGGAAGAGATCGGGGAGCGAATTGCTGGCATACGCGGTGAGGAGTTTCTCGTGGGCGGCGTTCCAGGGGATCATCTGCACGCGCACCAGGACGCCGGGGTTCCGTTGTTCGAACGCGGGGATGAGCTTCGCGACCTGCTCCCCCTCGACCCCCAGAGCCCAGAACACCACTTCGCTGTCCGGACGCGATGCGCATCCGGAGCCGGCAAGCGCAATACCCCAAAGCGTGACGACGAAAACGTTGACTTTCCGATTGTGCAAGCCTGAGGCGTTCATCGGTCAGCGTATCCCTGATGCGTACGCTGCGAGATTGAGCAGGTAGCGTTGAGCCACAGGGTCTGCCCGCCGGCTGAAAAGTCCGTCTTCTGAGTCGCGGCGCATCAGCCTTCCCCGGAGTTGCAGCCGCGAAACGATCAACCTGCCCGCGCCGACGTGACATTCCCAGACCGCCGAAACGGCGAGGTGGAGGCCGCACCGCGCCAAGACACTGTACGGCACGTTGGGGAGGACATTGTGCTGCGACACCACCTCGCCCCCATATCCGCCGTTAAACATCTTCAAATGGTCGGCGCTCAGCCCATCCCAGAGAGGATGATCGATGTCCTCTGCGAACAGATACGAATCATACCCTCCCCTGTCTGCATCCTCCCTCCGCTCGATGACAAGTTCTACCCCAAGGGCGGCATCAAATGACTCCTTCTCGGTAATTCCGTATTCCGGTTCGAGCAATACGATCGATTTGCCGCCCTGCAGGAACTTCGTGACCGCGCCCAGGCGCGGCTGATAACTGCGGGTCTGCACCATCCCCTCACCCACGATAAGGGCGTCACAGAATCTGAGATCGGTCTCCCGGAGGTTCACCGCTTTCACTCCGTGATGAAGCAGGAAGTCCATTACCTCACGCTCTTGCGCGAGCACCGCGATCTGCTTACCGGCCAGTGACGGAGGCATCGCCAGCCCGTCCATAACGTACGCCGATTTGCGCGACACGGCGCACCGTTCGCCATCCCGATTGAGCTCGGCTCGGATTTCAAAAGCCCCCGTTTCGACGGGGATCGAGATGTCAAGAGGAAGAATGAGTGTGTCCACGGGCGGGACGGTGATCTTTCGCTCGTTCCGCCAAATCCAGGTGTCGTCACTTGACGCAACTCCCCAGCAAATCGTTCCCTTCGCCGTCTTTTGAGTGTCGTTGAACACGAACACGCGGATCGTTCGCTTCTCTCCCGAAAAAAAATGACGGTCCCACAGCTCTAGACTGAGGCCGAACGGGGCGAAGGCATTGCGGAGGGCCTGCATCACCGGTTTTGGCTTCAGCTCCTTGATATCGCCGAGGAACCAGTCGCCCGTGGGGCCGTCCTTGTTACTCAGATAGACGAAGGGCTGGATCGCGTCGACGTTCATTCGACGGAACAGTTCGACAAGCTCACTGGCGAGAAACGATTGCCACTGGATGACATCCTCTTTGGTATGGTGTTTTCCCAGCCACCGTTCGATGACCTCCTGCGTCAGCGAAGTCGGATTGCCGTCCCGGTTAAGCCACCACCAGAGGAATTCGTTGACCATCGAGGGCGTGGAGGAGTGCTCGATCTCCGAAAGGCCCCGCGTGAATCCGAACCGCCCCTCATTCAGCACGGGTCCCAGCGAGTAGATGTATGGATGTTGTTCGTGGATATCGACTGACTCCCAGGGGCGTGTCGGGTCGAGACGCTTCATCTCAGGCACGATTTCGCGCTGGACGATGTCGTCGCTGCATTCGTTGAGGGCGTCCCAGATGATGATGCTCGGATGGTTCCAGTTGTCCTGAAGCCAGCGTGTGAATTCTTTCCGGATCTGTTCCTTCGTCCCGCTGGTCCTCCAGAATGGCCACTCGTTCTGGATGAGCATCCCATGCTCGTCTGCAATGTCGTACCAGCGGTTGTATAACTGCCCCAAATGGCTGCGGAAGAAATTGAAGTTATGCTCGCGCGGAATGTCGATAAGGACTCTCTTCACCCAGTCCATGTCCCAGGGGAGCGTTCCACGGTCGGGGTCGGCGAAGAACCGGTGCAGGGCGATGTTCCCGCCGCGGAGACGGACCTTGCGGCCGTTGAAAAGAAAATCTCCTCCCTTGATCGAAAACTCGCGCATCCCGAATGTTGTACGGGAGTAGTCGACAGCCACTCCCTCCACTTTAACCGATGCCTCGAGCACGTAGAGAAACGGACGTTCCGGCGACCAGAGCAACGGGCGGTCGATGTGTGTCTCGAGTGTTTCAACGCATGCACCTTTCGCCGGAACAGAAATCGCTTTCTGAACTGGGTGGGATGCGGGTGAGCCCGATTTCTTTTTAACGACGCGCGCGGTAACAGCGACGGTGACGACAGACGAGCTTGAGTTCTCAATCCACAGCTTCGCCTCAGCTATTCCCGACGCAATCTGTGGGATGATCTGAACAAGCCGAATGCGGGGATTGCCGCAGCAAACAAGCTCCACATCCCCCCAGATCCCCGGCACAAACTCCTTCCGCTCCTGATCGTTCCCCACGGCGCTCTCGGGAGGGAGAGTCTTCCTCTGTCCGACGCGGACAAGAAGTTCGTTCTCTTCTGCGTAACGGATCTGCCGGCGTACATCGTATTCCTGAGAGGTATAGCAGGCAATGTCGCTCCCGATACGAGTGCCGTTCAGATAGACCGCTGTACCGTACATCGCCTGTTCGAGACGGAGAAGCGCCGTTTCGCGTTCAACGGAGGAGTCAACGGTGAATTTCAGTCGATACCAGTGATACTCGTGATCACGCCAGGAATAGTCAGGAGACGCGGCGTCCACCAGGGAGGGGACCGGCACACTGTGAGTCCAGCCGCTCGTCGGGATACCTTCTCCGCCTGGGGCAAGTTGCCATGTGCCGTTCAGCGATTGTGTGTGGCGGCCTGATCCCTTCATTACCGATAGTGGAATTCAATACGCGCCGGGAGAGATCTGAGCTGTATTTCGCCTGTTGGCGGGAGCGGCATCTTTTTCCCATTCAGCGTGACGAAACGCGGGCGCTCCATGAGGGGAGATGGCATGACAATGGTCGAAGCGTTCAGGTTTAAGCCAGGAGCGATGTCCGCCACGACGGACTTCCCCTTCATGCGGAGCAGGTAGTTCACCGCTCCCGCGGGCGTGAGGAGGCCTGTGACGCCAACACCGGAGGTGTCTCTGACCCAGGCTTCGGGAATTCCCGCGGCCAGCACAATTGCATTATCGCTTTCACGCTCATACGCAAACATGGTAAGGACGGATCTGATGAAATCGGAACCGACCCAGGTGTGCGGCATGTCGCCGATATACTTCGGGGCTGACGGGTCGCGCCAGACCACTTCCGCCCAATGGTTCCAGGCGGGAGGACGGCGGTCGTTCATGAAGAACGTGAGCGCCTCCGCGGCCCGGTCACGCTGGCCGAGGGCGACGAATGTCCCGATGACACGGGTCTCGTACGGGGTATAATTCACGTACTCTCCCTTCGTCACGCGGTCCTTAAAGAATCTGTAATACCTGTCGAATGTGTTATGGAGCAGCGGCTCAGGAATCTTGCCGAGCTCGCCACCGGGGATAACTCCGATCGTCGTCGATGTCGCATCGAAATCCCCCAGCTCCGCGCACCCTGGGACGTAGTCGATCCCGGTGTTCTTCACCGCCTGACGGACGGAGGCATAGAAGTCCTTCCGGAAACTATCGCGCTCCGAGGCCCACGCTGTTGCAAGCGAATCATCCTTCAGGGCGGCAGCAATCGCGGTCGCATCTTTCAGTCCCCGCAGCACAAAAAAATCGTCCCAGTAGGAATGCCGTGGGACGTCCCAGTATCCCTCATGGCTTATCGATTCGGGAACGAGGCCGTAGAGGGCGCGTTGTTGGGGTGTGCCGTTCTTGTAAGCGTCGGTCTTCCTTTCAGTGCGGAGCGACTGGATGTAGCGAACCGCCTTCTCCACGACCTCGAACTTGCCCCGAAGCCAGACCGTGTCCCGGGAGAAGAGAAAATACTGATAGACCGCCATGAGGAACTCTCCATGGCTGTCATGCTCCGGCACCGCATCGGGGCCGCGGGTATCCATGACGCAAGGTATCTTGCCGCTCGGGAACTGTCCACCGGCATACCAGTCGATGAACTGTCGCACCACGTCGGCATGCCCCAACCGCAGCAGCGCGCTGGCGGTCAGCGAACCGTCGCGGATCCATGAACGCTCGTAGCTCCGCGAGCCGGGCTGGATGCCTGGTCCGTCACGGTTTATGAGAATGTAGGCAAGGTTCGAGCGGATGGTCCGGGCGACGTCCCCTCCAGTGGGGGGGAGCGTGAATCGCACGCGATTCAGGAGCCCTTCCCAGACTCCGACGGTCTGCGATTGCATCAGCTCATAGTACACGCCGGCATCAGGTCCCATGCCGGGGGTGGGACTCCGGCGCCAGCCGTGGAATGGAACGGCCAGGTAGAAATCGGCGGTCTGCCCTGTGCCGAGTCTCACGTCGTACTCGAGCGCCGCGGAGGCGTAGCCGGCGTGATCGTGCGCCGACTGCTCCGGCGGCACCGCGCCTTGCGCGAGATAGGCTGTGATGTCCCCGCGGTCGAACTCCGTCGCGCCAAACCGGCTTGGCGCGGTCATCGGCACGATGGTGATGCCATCTGCTTCGATCATCCCCCCGCGGACAACGATGCTGTCGATGCGCGCCACCCCTCCATTCTCATTCAGACTCTGCCAGGGTGGATTGACCTGAAACGGCCTGATCGCAACGAACAATTTCGCACTGCCGTTCGTGCTCTTGCACCCGAGTGTGTACCGGATGCCGAGCAGTGAATTCCCGGGCACTCCGGCTGCTGTTCCCTCGATCCGTAACGTCCAGAGGTCACGGTAATTCCAGGTGACTGCGGGAATGGGAAGATAGCCGGCAAGAAGTTCCTGCGTGGTGGTGACGTTGCTCCATGTGACCAGCCGCCCCTCGACGAACAGGAAGGGCTCGAGCGAGAACCTCGTCTTGTCCACTTCGATCTGGCCCTGCTGATTGATGAGCGCCTCCTTGCTGTCGCCGTTCACGCCCATGACGTTCCAGTACGACTGCCTGTCGCTGAAGTACTTCGGGTAGTATCCCGAAGGCGACTCCGCCGCCAGCGCATGATACAGATCGTTGTCAGACGCCGAAAAGGTCGGGGGTTTGATCACGATTGAACGTATGCGATAGCCTCTCTGTCCGACCCCCTCACGCAGCGCCAGTTTCATCCATCGCCCCTGTCCCTCTTGCGTCGGCACGATATCGCGGCCGCCGTTGCCGTGACGTACCGAGTAACCGGTGATCCAATCGCTGCCGTCATCGGAGAAGAGGACGTCGTACGCCGTCGAGTATGCCGCGGTGTCCCAGTCGATCACCAGCCCGCCGACATCCCTCAGCCGGTGGAAGTCCACCGTGAGCCACTGACTACCAGCTCCCGCGCTCCACCAGCCCGAGACAGTGGATCCCGACGAATCGATGCGGGGGGCATGATCGCCCGCAGCACTCGAGACGGACACCGAAGGCGGAGCGGCGACTGCCGTTACCCCTTCCAGCTGCTGCAGCCGGAGATTGTCGATAAACACCTTTCCCTTCCCACCCGACCCGCAGGAGACGACAAATTCGATCTTCCGGACGGTGCGGATGGTCTCTGCCCGTGATGGCCCCCATGCGAATGTGATCTGCCGCTTCGCGATCCGCTGACGCGTCCACTCCTTTGGATAGACAATATTGAGCTTCTTGATCCAGAAGACGTTGTTCTTGTCGTCGTACAGCTTGAATTCGAAGTTATTGACCTGTGCCTCCGCCTTCATGTCAAAGGCGAACTGGTAGTCGGCGGGGAGATCGATGCTGAAGCTCTTCTGCGCGCACACATAGCCGCGGACGGTGCTCAGGTCGAAGTCCATCACAAGACACCCTCCGGTCGCGCATGTTCCCCTCGTGACCTGGAGGCGTGCGCCTTCGGAGACGACGGTGGTCCATCCTCCGAATCGATCAAAGTCGTCGAGCATCCTGGTCTGGGCCGGCCCCGCCTGGCAGACGAGGAGGGGCATCAGGAGTGAGACGAGACGGGAGTTCATGATGGGGGAATCTCGGTAATGCAAATTCTGGAATGTTGAAGAGAGAAGGGTCTCAATGGCGGGCGGAGTCAAGCCACCCCCCCGAGAACCCCGCCTTCCTCAGCCCTTCGATCACGTAAGGGTTCTTCTTCATGACCTTCCAGATGAGTCCGGTGCGGTAGTTCTCGATCATCAGTACGATCGGCCCCTGATCGATGCCGACGTAATCGTGGTCGAACCATCCGTACGGAGTATGAGGCGTGATAAACGTGGGGTTGAAGGCATCGGCGAATCCGTGCTCACGCCAGAGGGCCGTGCCATACCGGTTCCGCATGCCGCGGATCGCGGCGATGCAAATCTCCGGCGCAAAGGGGACCGATGATGCGGCGGCCGTCGGCGCGATGGTTCCGTCATCGAGCGACCAATCACACGATACGCCGCGCGCGCTGTACGTATGAAATTTCCGTTCTCTTTCAAGCACAAAGAACGTAGTGTCGCGCGGCCCGTCGCACGCCGTAAGCCCCCACACCGTGTCCGCATAACCGGTGAAGCTGAGCGGATTCTCGATCGCGTACAGGCGGTGGGTGATCGTGGCGCGGCGGGAGTTCTCAAAGTAATCGAGACCCTTCTCTTTCATATATGCGTCCTGTATCCCGCGGAAATCGATCCAGCAGTGGGAGTACTGGTGGCCGAAGAGGGGTCCGAAGTTGACGAAGTCCTGCCCGTAAAACGTTCCCCACACGTACCGTGACGTCCAGTGGTTCCAGCCGACGGGAGGGGCGGGGTGAGTCGGCGATCCGAACGCGAGGATATACATGATCATCGATTCGTTATATCCCCACCATGACTCCCTGGACATTCCCCGCTCGGGATACCACGAAAATGCCAGCCCTTCGCGGCCCTCACTCAGCCAGGACCAGTCCACGCGGCGGTAGAGCGTGTCGGCGAGGCGGCGGATTTCCTTTTCGTTCCTGTTTGCGCGGTCAAAATACGACTGGCAAAACAAAACGCCGGCCATCAGCAGACCCGTGTCGATCGTCGACAGCTCACAGTTCCACTCCCGTGCGTTGTCCGACAGCCGTAGCCAGTGGTAGAAGAACCCGCGGTAGCCGGCGACTCCCTGGGGCTGATTCCCTTGCGGCAGCGTGTACAGGTGCCGGAGCGTGTTGAGCACGCGTTCCGCGGCCTGCGGGCGCGTGATGATCCCACGCTCCGCGGCCACAGGATACGTAGTGAGCGCGAAACCAACCGCCGCCATGCTGGCAGGAGCGGGAGTCGGCGAGCGGTCTGGCGTCATGCCCGTGTTGGGATCAGTCGTCTCAAGGAACCAGGTGATCGTTCTCGCCTGCAGTGTATCGAGCAGGGGATCCCATGGCCGAGGCTTCTCGTGGGCGCCCGAAAGGCAGATCGCGAGGCAGGAGAGGAGGACGCAAACACCCGTCTTCATGCAATCACTTCAGTAGAACCATGGTGCGAGAGGCCGTAAAGACCCCGGCACGGATGCGGTACACATAGACGCCGCTGGCAAGCCCTGTTGCGTCGAATGTCGCACGATGAACACCTGCCGTCTGCTCCCCGTCGAGCAGCAGTGCCACCTCGCGACCGAGCAAATCGTAGACGGCAAGCGTGACTATCGACTGCGAAGGGACCTCGTAGCGGATTGTTGTAACAGGATTGAACGGATTCGGGAAGTTCTGCTCCAGGCGGTACGAGAGTGGGACGGGCTTATCGTCAACCGCCGTGACCGGTGCAAACCCTGCGGCCTGGAGGCCGCGCTGGACTTCCGCGCTCCTCATGAACCGCTCCCATACTTTCCCGGTCCTGTAATTTTCGATCATAATAATCATCGGCCCCTGGTCGATGCCGATGATGTCAGTATCCCACCAGTTCAGTCCGATATTGAATGCATCACGGAAGCCGTACGGCGTCCAGAGTTGCGTCCGGTAGTTGTTCCACATGTTCCTGATGACCGGCATGACGATCTCGGGCGCGAACGGGATTGAGCTCACGGGGGCGGTGGGGACAAGCGTTCCGTCATCCCCTTCATCGGGCGGCGCTCCACGTGCCTTGTACCCCGTGGGCGTGTCGCTTGCCGTGATCCCCCAGAGAGAGTCGTTGTATCCGGCATACCCATGCGGGTTTTCAATGCAGTAGGCCCGCTGCGCGTAGGTTGCACGCCGGGAATTCTCAAAATAGTCAATCCCCTTGTCCCGCATGTAGGCGTCTTCGATCCCGCGGAAGTCGATCCAGCAATGCGAGTACTGATGACCGAAGAGGGGCGCGAACCCGACGTGCTGGAACCCGTAGTAGTTCACCCAGCGGTAACCAAAGGTCCACTTCGTCCATCCGTCGGCCCCCACAGGGTAGGTCGGCGACCCCATAGCGAGGATGTACATGATCATCGCTTCATTATAGCCGGTCCACTGCCCGTAGCCCGCAAATCCCGTCCCGGGCATCCACCCCATCATGATGCCGGTGTTGTAGTTCCGCATGAGGTCCCAATTCATTCTCTCGTAGATCGAGTCGGCCAGCGCGCGTATGTGCGTCTCAACGGGGTCGGCTCCTGTGAAGTACTGTTTTGCATCGACGATGCCTGCGAGGAGCAGGCCCGTATCGATCGTCGAGAGTTCGCTGTCCCACACGCGTGTGGCGGTATTCATATCAAGAAAATGATAAAACAGGCCATACTGACCGATGTACCCGTTGCCGGAGCCCTGAGGACCACGCCAGAATGTCTGGAGCGTTGTCTGTACCCGGTCGGCTGCCACCGCACGAGAGACCCACCCGTGATCGACCCCGATGCAGATCGCACTGAGACCGAAGCCGACCGATGCAATGCTGGAAGGCGCATCGGATCTGCTGCGGTCGCGGATCAGGCCGTTGAGGGGATTCGCTTCCTGCCAGAAGAAATTGAGTGCCGTATGCTGGATGGTGTCCAGGATCGCATCCTCGGAGAGCTGGGCGTGCGCCTGGAGCGAGACCACCAGAAACGGGACAATAAAGCTGAGTCGCCGCATGATGCTTTCCTTGTTCTCGATTGTGGAAAACCGCGACCTCCGGCTCAGGAGCCGTCGGAGGTCGGATGACGGAAGTTACTCACCCCCCATGACAACAACAACAGAGTGGCGTTCGCCGGATGAGAACACCGGAAGGATCTTCGCACGGGGAGCCAGGGATTCGCCGTGGAGCTTGCCGTCGATGTACACCTCTGCAACTCCATACTCCCTTCTCGAGGGATTCCGGACTTCGATGTCATACACCGCACCGCGGAATCTCCGTTGAACCCGGAAGCTCTTCCAGGATGGTGGAATACATGGGTCAATGAGGAGACCTTCCCGCGTCGGCCGAATTCCGAGAATCCATTCGAGACCGACCCGATACAACCACGCTGCCGATCCAGTGTACCACGTCCATCCGCCGCGTCCGAAGAACGGGGAATCGGGTCCCTCGATGTTTCCGGCGGTCGCGTAGGGTTCCGCACAATACCGCCGCGGGTCTGTGCTGCGGTTGACCGGGTTGATCTTTGCATAGATGCGATGTGCGGCACTCCCCTTCCCGAGCATTGCAGCCGCAATGACCGTCCAGGTCGCCGCATGCGTGTACACCCCACCGTTCTCCCGCATCCCGGGGCTGTACCGGGTCAGGTAGCCGATGTGTTCATCGGGAGTCCGGTAGGCCGGCGACAGCAGCAGCGGGCCGATATCCTTCTCCAGTTTTTGTTCGACCACTGTAAAGACCTGCTCTGCCCTCTCACGATCCGCGACGCCGCCGATCACCGCCCACGTTTGCGGGTTAAGCCACACGGTGCCTTCGCGGCATCCTGCGCCACCCAGGACTTCGCCAGTGTCCTTCGTTGCCCCGAAGTAGTAGCCGCCGTCCCATGCTGCTGTGTTGAGCGCCTCCCTGAGTGCTGCGGCTCGTGCGCCATAGCGGTCCGAGCGCCCGCTGTCATCTCGTCGCGCAGCAATACCGGCAAAGTCGATCAGAATCCTGTGTAGGAATTGGCCGAGCCACACCGATTCTCCCCTGCCGTCGAGCCCCACCGCACTGAGACCGTCGTTCCAATCCCCCTCGCCGATGAGCGGAAGCCCGCGGGGGCTGAACCGTTCAAGGGCTTTCTCGATCGCTCGCGCGCCATGCTCATACAGCGTCGCGCCCGAAGGATCGTCAGCGAAGGGTTCCTGAACATCAAGGATTGCGTCATCTGCAGTTTCCTCAAGGTACGCATGCAGGACGTATGGGAGCCAGAGAAGATTGTCGGATATTCGGTTCTGGAGTCCGGTCTCCGTCAGGGGGTGCCACCAGTGGTATACCGTGCCATCGGCGAACTGGTGTCGTGCATGGAGGAGCAGCTGGCTCCTCGTTCGCACCGGGTCGACCGACAGCCAGAGCATGCTGTCCTGAAGCTGGTCGCGGAAGCCGTATGCCCCACCGGTTTGATAGTAGGCCGATCGCCCCCACATGCGTCCGGAGATCGCCTGGTACTTCAGCCAGACGTTTTCCATCAGGTCCATCGCGGGATCGGGTGTCGCAACCTTCATGGTGTCCAGCAGCGCATCCCACCGTGCGGAGACGGCGGCCAGGGCGGCTTCGGCCTTGGCCGGAGTCCGGTACCTGGCGGCAAGGGCGCGTGCGTGCGCCTCCGAGTCAGCGCATCCGAGAACGTATACTACTACCGTCTCATCGTTCGGTGCAATCCTCATACGGTGATGCAGACTCGCACAATGGTCAAGGCCTTTTCCTGTCCGCCGGGCAAGTTTCTTGCCTGACACTCCGTGGGGAGCGGCAGGATGGCCGTACGGACCCAGGAAGGATTCTTTGTCCGTATCGAAGGACAGCGGGTGAGACGAGGCGGAGTGGAACGCAACGTACGGCCACTGCGTGTTCCAGTGACCCCGTTCAGCCGGCACCTCCCAGAGGCGCTTCGTGGCCATGACCGCCCCTGAACGGGAGTCGTAGGTTGTCGTGATGAAGCTCTTGTGGAATTCGCGGTGCCAGTCGGGCGCCTGACCGAGCCCCCATTCGAGGTAGGTGTAGAGATCGATGACACGCCGTCTGCGCGACCTGTTTCGCATGCGCAGGATCCACACTTCCACGGGATCCTCCGCGGCCACGAACGTGGTCAGCGCGGTGTCGATCCCGTGATTCGAGGACTCAATGACCGTGTATCCGATCCCGTGTCTGCACCGGTAGCGTTCCGGCCGCACGCACACGGGCTTCCAGCCGGCCGACCAGACCTCGCCTCGGTCATCCCGCAGGTAAACGTACTTCCCCCAGTCGTCCCTCACCAGGTCCTGCTCCCAACGCGTCAGCCGGTTGAGTTGAGCATGGGTCCGCCAGCTGTAACCACTCCCCGTCTGCGAGACCACCGTGCCGTATTCGCCGTTGCTGATGACATTGATCCACGGCCGGGGGGTGCGGGGTGTCGTGATAACGTATTCTCTGCCGTCCGGCGAAAAACGTCCGAACCGCGTACGCAATCCCTTCATCGAGGTGACAACAGCATCAATTGCAGCATCGCTCAGAATCTCACCCCGAGCGTCATTCGCTGGGTGTTCTCCAGTCTCCCGTAATCGGCCCAGCCGTAGTCAAAGGTCAGGACGATGTCGTTCACGGCGTAGTGCAGCCCGGCACCGAGGGTGAGGCCGACTTCCGAATCCTGCTGGAAGAGATGCTGGTACCCGCCGCGGACCGCAAAGGTGTTCATGAAGAGCCATTCCGCCCCGAAGCTTACGCTTTCGGTGTTGTCGCTCGGGTGGAAGGCGTCGACGGCCACGAACACCTGATGGTCCTCGGTGAGCTGGACCGGTAACCCGACGCCGACACGAAACAATATAGGAAGCGGAAAATCGTTGGTGAACAGCTCTGCCGGCAGCGAACGGTTGTCCCCGAAAATCTCGGGATTCTGATCATACAGGATGCGAAGATCTCGTCCATCATACTTGCCGCGGGTCCCCCAGTTGGAAATGCTGGCCCCGATGCGCAAGCCGTCCTCGGAGATCCTGTACAGCGTACCGACATTTACGGCAAACGCGGCCATGGAGCTATGCCAGATGGTTTCCTGCAGGTAGGTGAACTGGAGGCCGAGCGAGAACCTGTCGGAAATTCTTCTCCCGTACCCGAGACCAAATGCGAGGTCGGACACCGTGTACCGTTCACCCGTCCCCAGCGGCTGCTCGACCGTGGTTACGTCGATTTCACCTGAATTCAATGAAGTCACGCTGGCGAACAGGTTGCCGAAATCCCCGAGCGAAAGGGCTGCCCCCACATAGTCGTACGTGATGTCGGCAAGCCAGGGGCTGTGCGTGAATTGCGCCCCGCTCCCCTCAAGAAGCCCGATCGCTGCCGGGTTGAAGTAGGCCGCCTGGATTTCACCGGACACGGTCACGCCTGCATTCCCCATCGCGGAAATCCTGGCGCTCGGTTCAATCAGGAGGAACTGGCCGACCGCCGTCCCGGTCTTTGTCTGGCCTGCCACGGAGCCCGCTGCAATGAGCGACGCTCCGGCGAGCAGCGCGATATGTCGTTTCATGGCCGGGTTCCTCATTTAATAATAGCGAACTTGCCGATGGATGTCCCCGTAGTGCCGGCATCGACATGGTAAATATAGAGTCCGGGAGCGACATCGAGGTTGTCTTTCGAGCGCAGGTTCCAGGCAACAAATCCGTTGGTCGACCCGTCGTGCACCAGTGTCTGCACCAAATCACCGCGGACCGTATAGATCCTGATGGTGCAGGACTGAGGGAGCCCGCGGAATTCCATCCTCCGGTCACCGCGCCCAAAGACTCCGAAGGGATCCGGCTCAAAGCTCGCCGCACCGACGTACGGATTGGGTACGACGTACGGCGACCCCTCGAAGAGCTTCTTCGCTGTCTCGCTCGCAACGACTTCGCCCTGTGTGGTAAACATGAATGTGTCGCCGGAGGCAAATGGCCGCTGCAGCTTCAGCGCGTAGACGTCGCCGCGCGTCGGATTGATGGTCGAAGCGTTGTCCCCTTTCATCTGGATCGTCCAGGTGATGCGCGTCATGATTGAGGTCGATGCAGAACCTGTCAGGACGAGGATCGCTTCCCTGTTTGCGGCAAGGTGGCTCAACGTCGAGTCGCCGTCAAGGTCAAAGAACAGGAAGGGGAGCTTCACGTCCCCCGTGGGAGAATGAGCGATGACGGTGAACTTGACCGGCGCCGCGGGGTAGGGGAAGAAGTCCACGGATGTATCGATCGGGACATCAGAGAAAATCACCGAAATGTCGTCCGGAAACCCAATACGCCGCAGGATGATTGGCATCCCCCCCTGAGATTCATCTCTGTAGATTGCCTCAAGCGTCGCGTTGGTCGCACTGCCCGGAAGGAATCCGCTCGATGAATCGATGGAAATCACGTCGGGCGTATACACGATTGGGAGCAAACCTGCCCCGACCTGCCCGTTCAGCGATCCGTCGAAGATGTCGCCGCTGCTGAAGATGACCTCCCCGGTGGTGCTGTCCTTCAGGGTGTACGAACGCGCGTGCACTCTGTCGGGATCGTTTTCGAACGTGATGGTCAAAACATGGTTGTGCGGAACCTCGGAGGACCTGATGACCTTCACTCCAACCGTTCCTGTGCCGGTACCGGAGAGACGCGTCACCGTAGAGACGCCCGCCGGCGAATATCCGAGAACCTTCGGGTTCGGGCGGACGGCCACGACGTTTTGCGGGAGAACAAACCCGCCGCGCAGCGTGCCGGTAACGGTGATCGGACTCTCCGACGGATAATACGTGAAATTCGTAGTGCCGCGAGCAAGCGTCGGTCCATAGTCATACGAACAGACAGCATAGTAATAGAGCTGTCCGTTCTTCACCGTCGTGTCACGGAAGGAGTGAGCCAGCCCGGTTTCGCTGCCGAGATAATACGCAATCCCCTCGACGGTCACTTCGGTAAACCCGCTCTTGTTGTCCTTCAGGTCGAATTGTGCGATCGGCTTCCCGTTGCCGATCGTCGTGGTGCCGCGTGCTGTCAGGATGACCTTTGGGTCCAGGAAATCCGGATCGGTGGACCGATAGACCCGGTACCCTTCAAAAACATTCGTCCCGATGATCGGGTTGGTTGCACGCTCCGCAACATCGTCCCATGTAAGCTGGATGTAGCCGTCACCGGCCTCTCCTTTGACGGTAGGCATCGGGGGCGGAACGGAGAACTGGTAGTTCGCGTTGTAGATGGCCTGCACGACGGAGATCGTGCGCTTCAGTTCCTGCAGGTCCGATCCGAAGGCAAGCGCAAGACTGAACCGCTGCTTGTCGCCAGCCTTCAACGTGAACGGTCCCGAGGCGAAGACGAATCCGATGTTGTAGTTCGCCGCGACGGCGTTGTCGAACCGGCTGGGAGGGTCGGGCGAAGTAAACTTTTCGTACAGTCGCTGTGGCCACCGGGCGGCATCGGTGAAGAAAATGATGTTGTCTACCTCCGTTGAAGGGTTCCCCGCACCGACGCGGATCCTGTTCATCTTGAAGCCGGTCAGACCAATCTGGTCGGATTCATTGGGATCGGTCTGGTCGAAGTGTGTTTCTCCCGCGGTCGGAATCCCGTCTGCTTCGCCTGCGTCTCCGGTGTTGGGAAGCCCGTCGGCGCCCACATCGTCGTATTCTGCCGTCCAACCGAGATCCTCGTCACCGGTCCACCAGCGCGCCGCCTTGAACGCAGGCCTGTCGTCCAGCGGCCCGTAGAAGGTTTCGAATTTGGCGAGGTTGTAATGGGTCGCGACGTAGTCTCTGATCGTCGTCTGCCCCTGGATCAGCGTCCCTGGCCCGCCGTTCCGCACTTCGTCAGTAATGCCGTCGTCGTCATCATCGACGCCATTATACGGCTTCCCCGGCGTCTCAAGATATGCGTAGCCAAGGTAACCTGACGGATAGCAGTTTGTCCCGATGCCTGCGCCGTGCCCGTAGACGTCCCAGGTGTACACCAGGTTGAGGCCTGCATAGGAGCGGTCCCAGAAGGCGTTGTCATCGTCCGACTCCGCAATGCCGTCGCAGGAGATCGAGGAGCCGCCGACCCCCGAGTCCATGTAGAGACCGAAGATGATGTTCTCGCTCTGCCCGTTTTCGGGATAGCTGACCGTCCCTTCATTGGTAATGTCGTAGTGCCAGAAGATCACGTTGCTCGATTGCGGGTTGGACCACTGGAATCCCCTAACCTCGACGCGCATCCCGAGACCACGGCGGGTGATATCGCGCGTGTCGGGAAAGTACCGCGTCCAGGCATCATAATAATCATCATCCATCACGGTGAAGCTTTCCTGGTCGGCGGCGGGGCGCTTCCCGAAGTAGCCGTTCCATGCGCCGTTCCAGCTCGCGTCCTTGTCAGGCCACGTCGGCGGCCACGTCCGCGGGTCGCTGCTGATTGCGGGAGAGAGTGCCAGGTTGATGTTCACGTCGGCCTGGAAGTACCCCGGACGCGGCTCGAACCGCATCTGCTGCCCATTGGAGCGCTGCGCCTGCCGTTCGCGGTAACCAGTTTCCATGATGTACGAGTCAAACCCGTCGAGATCCCTGATCTTTGAAAGGACGAATGGCGTTGTGCCATCACTATAATTGACGCCCGACCCCTTCGGCGCTTCCATGGAGTGGAAGGTCCGGAGGTCGACGTTGATGGGGTCGCTCGGATAGTCTCCCACCATCCCGTAGTTCCAGAACCGGGTCCGGAGGTTGTTCGCGTCATGCTGGCCGATGCGCTCGGCATCCGACGTGCCGCGGAGGTTTTTGGGAACGACCTGCGCCGCTGCATCACCGCTCAGAGCGACGACGGCCAGCGCCACAAGGAACAGTTTCATTCGATTCATCCGTTCACTCTCCGTAGTCGCTTCACTGTGAAGAACTCAGCGTCAGCCCGATTTCGATCCTCCGGGGGGCATAGTACCTGGTGGGATCGAGCAGCTGATTCTTGTCTGTTACCGCGGTCAGCGAGTAGTCGGGACTTCCCGTGTTCTGGAAGACAAAGCCGTTGAAGTACGTTGCGTTCAGGAGATTGAACACGCGGGCGAACGTACTGAGATTCCATCCTGCAAGAGTGAAATACTTTTCGAAGCGCAGGTCGACGAGGAAGCCGTCGGGCTTCCGCCCCGAGTTCCGCTCGATCTGCGAACCGAACCCCGAGCCGAGCGAGGGTGTGTATGGCTGACCGCCCCCGAACCGGAGGATCGCGGACACGGCGTAGTTGTCCGGCTCCGAGAGCTGTATCGTCGCGTTAATTGTGTGCCGCTGGTCCCAGTTAAAGGGGACCTGCTGGGGACGGGGATCGAAGCCCGCCTGTGCGAGGTTGGCGGCTTCCTGGGGTTCGCTCGAGTTTCCCTGGGCCATCTGCCAGGTGTAGTCGAGGGTTGTACTCACAATGCCAATGCGGCGCTGGTCGATGCTGAGCGTGAAGCCGGTGACGTTCCCAAAATCGATGTTGTCCAGGCGGCTGTACTGGGCCCCGGTGTACGTCTTGATGAACGCCACACCGAGCAGATCCCGGATATCCTTATAGAAGAGGTTGACCGAAATACCCAGGAAGTCGGTAACGGCGTTCTTATATCCAAATTCATACTGCACGGTCTTCTCCGGCTTGACATCCGGATTCCCCATGACCCCGTAGTCGGGGACCGATGCCTGGAGAAGGGCGAGCCGACTGTAATCGGCGTTCGCGTACATGTCCCCCAGCTTGGGGAGCTGGTAGAAATGCCCGTAGGAGAAGAAAATCGATGATCGGGTAGTAATTGGATACGAAAGCCCGAACCGTGGGGCAAGCGAGTATTTGCGCGTGGCTTTGACCGCTGGCCGTGGCGGCGCACCCTGGATGGAGTTGGCCGGGTTGGCAAGGTCACCGGGCACGACCGCCTTGGGGGCAAAGTACTCGAATCGGACTCCAGCGCGCACCGTGAGGTCGTTCCATTCAATCTGGTTGTGAACAAACCCTGCGCCGGAGATAGGTTTGTATGTCTGGACGCCGGGATACGTGGGAGGTTCGTTCACATGGCGGACCAAAACCTCGGTGACTTGCGTTCCGCTGCGCTGCAGCTCGGCTGCGATCACGCCCGGAGTGCCGAACTCCATCTTCGAGACCATGTATTCGCCACCGATCTTCAGCTGATACGACTGCGTGACCTGGTCCGTCACGGATCCTTTAATAAGAAACGTGTTGGTCTTTTGGCGGTAGCGGGAGAACTCGGCCCCCTGCACCACCGCGCCGTCGAGCAGGAGATTGAATGACCGCGGTGCGCCGGCAGAGTCGTATCGCGCGTCGTACAGGTCGTCGTACAGCCAATCATGGTAATCGAAGTAATTCTGCCGGACGCTCAGCGTGTAAAACATCGACGCCGAGACCGTGTGGGTCCAGTCGATGCCATGCACATACGACGTCGTCTTCTGGATCGTTCTCCCGTCGGGATTCAGCCGCCAGGAAAACGCTCCGCCCAGTCGGCGGCCCTCGATCACGTTGAACAGCGCCTGGTAACTGATTTCCACCGCGGGGATCGACCTGTTCGTGATCTTGGCCAGGCCGGACCATTCGCGGCTGTAGGCGAGCGGCACCTCCGAACCGTCCCCCGTGGGACGCGGGGTCTGTGACTCAAAATTCGATGTATCCGTGGGACGAAACCTCCGTGCGCCCACCAGGTAATCGTCAAAGACGTATCGCCGCGCATTCAGGAGGAAGAACGTCTCCGGCAGGCCCGTCGGCCCGCTGATACTTGCCTGGTAGTTCTGGGTCGACGACGGTCTCAGCTCGAAATCGAGCCCCCGTTTGCCGCCGTTCGGGTAGAGGAAGCCCCCGCTCAACACCTCGGCGTCAAGAGTAAATGTCTCGCTTCCGGATTTCAACACGGTGTTTACGACGCCGCTCATCGCCTGGCCGTATTCGGCGTCGAAGGTCCCCGTGATCACCTGCACCTCCTGGATCAGGGATCGGTCTACTCGCACCGTGGAGGAATTGTCAAAGACGTTGTTCACCGACACGCCGTTCACCTGGTATTGCACTTCGCCGGAGCGTCCCCCGCGGAAGTGGCCATTGACCACTCCCGCTTGCAGGTTGACGATATCCTGCAGCTCCTGCACGGGGAGCGCCTTGATCTCTTTATCGGTGACGGTTGCAACGGTGCTTGTGAGACCGACCTCCACAACCGGTCTCTGCGCGGTGACGACAACCGCTTCGGTTGTTATTGATTCGTCCTCCAGCGTTGCATCGAGCTTTGTCGTCTGGTCGGTGGACACCTCCACCCCTTTGCTGGTGAACGCCCGGTAGCCGATCAGCCGGACCTGCACGTCGTACGTGCCGGGCGGGATGTTCAGGACTGTGTAGTACCCGTCGATGTCCGTGACGGCGCCGAGCATGGTGCCGAGGATCACGATGTTGGCGCTCGGAAGAGGTTCCTTTTTCTGGTCGATGACCCGGCCAGCTAGTTTGCCCGTCGTCCCTGCGAATGCCGGAGCGGACGGTTGGCTCAGTATGACTCCCAGCACCGTGAGGGCGAGGGCGATCGGCGTGAGGGGTGGAGAGGCCATGTCACGTTTTCCCGAGTGCAGTGGAACGGCTCCCTGAGGAAGAGGGAAAGGTATGGAGCGTACAAGACACCCCGCCTCCGCGCACCGGCGGAGGCGGGGTCATGAGCACAGCTTACTTCAAGAGCATCATCTTGCCCACCTGGGTGGCACCGGTAGCTGCCATCGTGAGACGGTAGAAGTACGAGCCCGAGGCAAGGTTCGCCGCGTTAAACTTCACGGCATGAGTCCCGGGAGTGCGGACCCCGAGCGACTCCGACGCGACCAGGCGACCGAGGACATCGTACACATCGAGCCGTACCTCGCTGGAGCGCGCCATCGTGAACTTGATCGTCGTTGACGGGTTGAACGGGTTCGGGTAGTTCCCGAGCAGCGCGAACTCCGTCGGGAGCGTCGTCGCACCTTCGTCCACGCTCACAGGAGTGCCCGGATCCATGTACATCCATGCCGCGCCGTCATCCCAATCCCCTTCACGCATGAACCAGGTGCGCGTGCCGTACTTGCCGGTAGGGAAAATGTCCCCGTCAAAGTGCGTCGCGCCGAGGAACAGGACGCCATCGCCGCGTCCCGCAGGGTACCCCATGCCTGTGAGAATGATTTTCATCTCCGCTGAATATCCCGAATCGGGTGAGGTGCCGACTGTATCGATCGTCGTCCCCCCCTTAAGGGCCAAGACCACCGTGACCACCTGGGCGAGCGAATCCCAGCCGGTCGCTCTGCTGAGGTCCTCCTCGCGGCGGGCGGTGCCGTTCGTATCGACGTGGAACGTGAACCGGCGCTTGAAGAGGACCGAGTCGCCGTTCCGCGCGTCGCGCTGTTCCATGATCACGCGGAACCCGTCCCACTGGTCGAAGCTCGGGACGGCAGTGA